>JBGQEL010000001.1:0-122494 GCA_041496385.1 Methylomirabilia bacterium
GATCGACGCGAGCGAGGGCAGCGCGGGATCGTAGCCCCGCGCGAGGAGCGACTGCACCTCCTCGGGGAGCCCGGCGGCCACGAACGCCGCCGCGCGTGCCCGGAGGCGCTCGGCGAGGCGCTCTCGCTCCGTCTCGAGCCCGATGTGGACGACCTCGTACGGCCCCGCGGCGCTCCAGAAGCCCTCGGAGCCGGTCGCCACGCTGCCGCCGCCGCGAACGATCTCCAGCGCGCGCCCGACGCGCACCGCGTCGTGCGGATGGAGCCGGCGCGCCACGTCCGGCGCCGTCAGCGCGAGCCGGCGGTGGAGCGCCGTCCGTCCCTCGCTGAGCACGATCGCGTCGAGCTCGCGGCGAAACGCGGGGTCGGCCGGCGGCGCCGGGTCGAGCCCGCGGATGAGGGCGCGGATGTAGAGCCCCGTGCCGCCCACCACGAGCGGGAGCCGCCCGCGCCCGCGGATCTCGTCCACCAGCCGCGCCGCGTCGGCGCAGAAACGCGCCGCCTGGTAGGGCTCGTCGGGATCGGCGACGTCGATCAGATGATGGACGACGGCACGCCGCTGGTCGCGCGTGGGCTTGCCCGTGGCCGCGTCCATCCCGCGGTAGACCTGCCGCGAGTCGGCGCTGATCACCTCGAGCGGGACCCGGCGCGCGAGGGCGACCGCCACCGCGGTCTTCCCGACGCCCGTCGGTCCTCCGATCACCACCAGCCGGGGCTTCGCGCTCATTGCACCACTGTACCAGCTTGGCTCGCGCTCGTGGCGCCGCTCGGCGCGCGCCGCGAGGGCGCTCACCTCGCACCGATCTTCGAGCCATTTCACCGCTCGGCTCGCGGCGCGACGCCGCTCACCTCGCACGGCCATCTCCGGGCCATCTCATACCG
The DNA here is from genome assembly GCA_041496385.1 of Methylomirabilia bacterium. GTDB lineage: Bacteria > Methylomirabilota > Methylomirabilia > Rokubacteriales > CSP1-6 > AR19. The sequence continues at coordinate 882 of JBGQEL010000001.1, forward strand.
ATTTCCGAGCCATTTCACTGCTCGGCTCGCGCCGCGACGGCGCTCACCTCGCACTACCAGTTTCGTTTGAGCTCGCGGCGGATCTCGGCGAGCGCCACGCGGCTCACGATGGGCCGGCCGTGCGGGCAGAAATACGGCGTGGCCGTCGCGCCCAGCTCGGCCACGAGCCGTTCCATCTCCTCGCGCTCCAGCGGCATGTTCGCCTTCACCGCCGCGTGGCACGCCACGAATGCCAGTGCCCGGTCGATGGCGGGCTCCCCCGCCTTCGGCCCGCCCAGCTCGTCGACGGCCGCCTCGAGGAGCCGCTTCGGCGCGTCGCCCTTGAGGAGGACCGGCACCGCGCGTAGCACGATCGCGTCGCCGCCGAACCCCTCGAAGGCGAAGCCGAGCCGCTCGAGGGGTTCGCGCCAGCGCTCGAGGAGCGCGCGTCCCGCCGGTCCGAGGTCCACCGGCTCCGGAAAGAGGAGCGCCTGCGACGACGGCGCGCCGCGATCGAGCTCGCGCCGGAGCTGCTCGAAGATGACGCGCTCGTGCGCCACGTGCTGGTCGAGAAAGAAGACTTCCTCGTCCGAGGCCGAGACGACGAAGGTGTCCTGGACCTGCCCGAGCACCCGGCCGAAGAGCGGGCGCGCCTCGGGCGCCGCCTCGCCGAAGAGCGCCGGCTGCTCGGCGACCCCCGTCGGCGCCGCGCCCGCGAGATGGCTCGCCTCCCAGCTCGCGATGTCGAGGTTGGGGACCACCGCGGGTCGGCGCAGCGCCTGCTGGAGCGCGGAGGCGACCATCTCGTAGGCAAGGCGTGGATGGCGGAAGCGCACCCAGGCTTTCGTCGGGTGGACGTTGGCGTCGACGTCGGCCTCCGGCAGCGAGATCGCGAGCAGGACGAGCGGAAAGCGATCGCGCGGCAGCAGCGGACGGTAGGCGTCCAGCGCCGCCTGCAGGAGCCCGGGGTCGCGCACCGGTCGGCTGTTGACGATCAGCACGATGTCGTCCCGACCGCCGCGCGTGAGGTCGGGCGGGCTCGCGAGGCCGCTCACCCGCACGCCGTGCTCCGCCCGATCCACGGGGAGAAGGCGTTCGGCGATGTCCCAGCCCCACACCGCCCCGGCGCGCTCGCGGAGATCCTTGGCCGCCGGCGCGCTGAGGACCGCCTTGGCGTTGTTGGTGACCTGGAAGCGCACGGCGGGGAACGCCAGGGCGAGCGGCACCAGGAGGCGGAGGCTCGCGGCCGCCTCGGTCGCCGGGGACTTGAGAAACTTGAGCCGCGCCGGCGTGTTGAAGAAGAGGTCGCTGACCTGGACGACCGTCCCGGGCTCCGACGGGACCGTCAGCGTCTGGGCGACCTTGCCGCCCTCGCCCGCCAGCCGCAGCCCCTCGGCGGCTCCGCGCGCGCGGCTCGTGAGGGCGAAGCGCGACACCGCGCAGATCGCGGCCAGCGCCTCGCCCCGGAAGCCGAGCGTGACGATCGCGTCGAGGTCCGCGTCCGTCGCGAGCTTGGACGTCGCATGACGCTCGAGGGCCAGCGGCAGCTCGTCGGCCGCGATGCCGACGCCGTCGTCGACCACGCGGATCAGCGCCGCGCCGCCGTCGCGGAGATCCACGGTGATCGAGCGCGCATCCGCGTCGAGCGCGTTCTCGACCAGCTCCTTCACGGCCGACGCGGGGCGCTCGACCACCTCGCCCGCCGCGATCTTGTTGACCAGGTGATCCGGGAGTCGCCGGATGCGCGTCACGGGGCCCCTCGCGCGCGCTGTTGCCATTTGTCCAGGAGGGTGAGCGCCTCGAGGGGCGTGACGTGCGCCAGGTCGAGACCCGCGAGCTCCGTCGCGATCGGCTCGGGGACGGGCGGGGCGAAGAGCCCGAGCTGCGCCGCGTCGCGGACGTCGGCCTGCGTCTGCCCGGCCTCCTCGAGCTCGGCGAGCAGCGCCTTCGCGCGCGCGATCACCGTCGCCGGCAGGCCCGCCAGGCGGGCGACCTGGATGCCGTAGCTCCGGTCGGTGCCGCCGGGCTGAACCTTGTGCAGGAAGACGATCGCGTCGTTCCACTCGCGGACCGCGACGTGGAAGTTCCGCACGCCCGCGAGCCGCCCGGCCAGGCGCGTCAGCTCGTGGAAGTGGGTGGCGAAGAGCACCTTCGCGCCGCGTCCCCGGTCGTGGAGCCCCTCCACGACGGCCCACGCGATCGCGAGGCCGTCGAACGTGGAGGTCCCGCGCCCCACCTCGTCGAGCAGGACGAGGCTCCGCGGCGTCACGTTGTTGAGGATCGTCGCGGTCTCCACCATCTCGACCAGAAAGGTGCTCTGGCCGCGGGCGAGGTTGTCCTGGGCGCCGACGCGCGTGAAGACGCGGTCGAGCACGCCGATCCGCGCCTCGCGCGCGGGCACGAAGGCGCCCATCTGGGCGAGGATCGCGATGTGGGCCGTCTGCCGCAGGTAGACGGATTTCCCGGCCATGTTGGGCCCCGTGAGGATCACGACGCGCGCCTCGGCGTCGAGGGCGAGGTCGTTCGGCGTGACCGGCGTGCCGGCGCGCGATTCCAGAACCGGGTGGCGGCCCTCGACGATGGCCAGCGCGTCGCTCCGGTCCACCGTGGGGCGCACGTGGCCCCGCGCGTGGGCCACCTCGGCGAGCGCGGCGAGCACGTCGAGCCGCGCGAGCGCCCGCGCCGTCCCAAGCAGGACCGGTGCCTGCGCCGCGACGCGCCGCCGGACGTCGTCGAACAGCTCGTGCTCCAGCCGGCGGCGGCGCTCGTCCGCGCCGAGCACCTTGGCCTCGTACTCCTTCAGCTCCGCCGTCACGTAGCGCTCCGCGCCCGTGAGCGTTTGCCGGCGGACGTACTCGCCGGGCACGCGCGCCGTGTGGGCGTTCGTGACCTCGATGCCGTACCCGAAGACGCGGTTGAAGCGGACGCGCAGGCTCGGGATGCCGGTGCGCGCGCGCTCGCGGCCCTCGAGCCCGGCGATCCATTCGCGTGCCTCGCGCGCGTCCCGGACGATCGCCGCGAGCCCCTCGTTCCAGCCCGAGCGGATCAGGCCGCCGTCGTGGAGCGTCACGGGAGGCTCGTCCTCGAGCGCCGCCTCGAGGGTCGCGCGGAGCGGCTCGAGATCCGCCAGCTCCTCGCGGGCGGCCGCGAGCGTCGCCGCCTCCAGCCCGCCGCAGATCGCGCGGAGGTCGGCGAGCGGGCGCAGGCACGTCCGGAGTCCGACCAGGTCGCGACCGTGGGCGACGCCGAGCGTCGCCCGGCTCGTGAGCCGCTCGAGGTCGCCGATGCCCTTCAGGAGCCCGCGCAGGCGGGCGCGCTCGCCCGGACGCTCGACGAGGGCGGCGATCGCGTCCTGGCGGGCCGCGATGGCGTCGACATCCACGAGCGGACGGAGCAGCCACTGGCGCAGGAGCCGCGCCCCCATCGGCGTCCCCGTCTCGTCGAGGACCCCGAAGAGCGAGCTCCTGGGGTTGCCGTCGCTCGATTCCAGCAGCTCGAGCGTCTCGACCGCCGTGGCGTCCAGCACCAGCGTGTCGGCCGCGGTCAGGGGCGTGAGCCGGGTCAGGTGACCGAGGGCCTCCCCCTGGGTCGCGCGCAGGTAGGCGAGCGCCGCGGCGGCCGCCTGCAGCCCGAGGGTCAGGTGAGCCACGCCGAAGCGGTCGAGCGAGTCGACGCCGAAGTGGGCGCAGAGCTCCTCGGGCGCTCGGCGGGGACCGGCGCCGGCCGCGTCGTGGAAGGTCAGCGTCGCGCCCCGCGCGCGAAGCCGGGCCAGGAGACCGGGTTCGGCGCGCGCCGTCTCCGGCAGGAGGATCTCGGCCGGACCTCGCAGCAGCGCCGCGGCCAGCGTCGCGTCGTCGCCGCCCGTGTCCTCGCCCGCCCAGAACTCGCCGGTGGACACGTCCACGAGCGCGACGCCGGTCGTCGCGCGGCTCCGCGCCAGCGCCATCAGGAAGTTGTTGGCGGCGCCGGGGAGGTACGCCGTGTCGGTGATGGTCCCGGGCGTGATGATCCGGACGACGTCGCGCCGGAGCAGCTTCTTGGCGCCTCCGGGCGCCTCGAGCTGCTCGCAGACCGCGATCTTCTGGCCCGCACGGACGAGTCGCGCGATGTACCCGTCGGCCGCGTGGTGGGGGATCCCGGCCATCGGCACGTCCTGCCGCGCGGTCAGCGTGATCTGGAGAATTCGCGCCGCGAGCTCAGCGTCGTCGAAGAACGTCTCGTAGAAGTCCCCGAGACGGAAGAACAGGACGTGGTCGGGGTACCGGCGCTTCAGCTCCCGGTACTGCCGCATCATGGGCGTGCGCTCGCCGACGGCGTCAGGCAACGATGCGCCCCCGCAGCCGGTCCCACGTGACCTCGAGCGCCTCGGGCACGACGCGCGCGTCCGCGAAGACCGACATGAAGTTCGTGTCACCGTTCCAGCGGGGCACGACGTGAACGTGGAGGTGGTCGGCGATCCCCGCGCCGGCAACCCGTCCCTGGTTGATCCCGACGTTGAACCCCTCGGCCCGATACTCCGCGGTCAGGATCGCGATCCCCGTCGCGACGAGCTGCATCGCGTCGGCGACCTCTTCGGCGCGCGTCTCACCGAGGGCGGCGACGTGGCGATTCGTCACCGCCATGAGGTGGCCGGGCGCGTACGGGTAGGCGTTCAGGATCAGGAAGGCGTGCGCGCGGCGCTGGACGACGAAGTGCTTCCGGTCGTCGGGGGTCGCCAGTGCCGAGCAGAACAGACAACCGGGGGGTGCCGCGCCGGCGCCCACGTAGCTCATGCGCCAGGGCGCCCAGAGGCGTTTCACGCCCGCGGCGCGCTCAGCCGTTGACGAGCTCTCGGAGCCGCTTGCCCACCTTGAAGAACGGCACCCGTTTCTGCGGGACGTCCACGCTCGTGCCGGTCTTGGGGTTGCGTCCCTTGCGCGAGTTCCGCCGGCGGATACGGAAGCTGCCGAAGCCCCTGAGCTCGACCTTGTCGCCCTTCGACAACGCGTCGGTGATGTTGTCGAAGATCGTGTTGACGATCGTCTCCGTCTCTTTCTTGGTCAGATTCGAGATCTTGGAGACCTCGTCGATCAGGTCGGCTTTGGTCATCGTCTACTCCCGTGTGCTCCGTCAGAATCCCCGCCTCGGGCGTCACCGGCAACCTAGCACGCCGCCGAAAATAATGTCAAGCAGCGTAAGGGGTTAGGCGACACTCGCGCAGGCGCTCGGGCTCGTTCCGGCGGTGGTTGAAAAGCCCAGCGGTGTCGCAACGTTGCCGCTCGAAGTCCGAGGCGATGCTCACTCGAGGAGCTTCGTTTAGTCTTTATTCGGAGGATAGTTATCGTGTATCGCGTGAGGGCGTGCTCGAGCTATGGAGCCGCAATCGCCGGCCTCAGTCCATGAGGTAGAGCGGGGTCTTGAACAGAGGCAGCGAAGGGCGCAGCGCCGTGAGGCCGGCGAGGCCGAGCTCACTCTTGAGGAAGTCCGTCACGGAGAACTTCCGGCGTGGTCCGATGATGTTCGGCGGCTTCGGCAGCCCGGCGAGCGTCGCCGCCCCGTCGATCGCCTCCTCCAGCCCGCCGAGCGTGTCCACCATGCGCAGCTCCTTGGCCTGCTCCCGGAAAAGATGCGCCCGTCGGCGAACTGGAGCACCTGGGCGCGGTCGAGCTTGCGTCCGGTGGCCACGGCGGCGATGAACTGGCTGTGCACGTCGTCGAGCAGCGCCTGCATGACGCGACGCTCGTCGACGGACATCGGCCGGGCGAAGTTGCCGATGTCCTTGTACTCCCCCGCCTTGACGATGACGTAGTCCACGCCCACCTTCTTCATGAGCTCATGCACGTTCGCGAGCTGCATGATCACGCCGATCGAGCCCGTGAGCGTCCCGGGGTTCGCGTAGATCTGGTCGGCGGCGACGGCGACGTAGTATCCGCCCGAGGCGGCGACGGCGCCGAGCGACGCGACCACGGGCTTGCCCGCCTCGCGCAGTCGGCGCAGCGCGGTGTAGAGCTCCTGCGTCGGCGCGACGACGCCCCCGGGGCTGTTGATGCGGATCACGACCGCGCGCACCGCGGGGTTCTCGCGGTGGCCCTTGAGCTCGCGGACCAGGTCGTCCACGTCCACGATGAGGCCTTCGAGCTCGACGAGCGCGATGCGCTCGCCGAAGAGCGCCCCGCCGCCGGCGGCGGGACTGCGCAGCGAGGCGACGGAGGCGAGCAGGAGGCCGCCCACCGCGAGGTAGAGCGCGAGCGCGACCCCGAGCAGGGCGAGGCGGCGCCCCGCGCTAATCCTCGTCCTCGTCGTCGTAGTCGTCGCGGTGCTTGCCCTTCTTGCCGCGGCGACTGCGCTCCGCCCCGCGCTCGTCCGCGGGCTTTGGCGGCTCGATCGCGTGGGCCAGCTCCTTCAGGCTGAGCCCGATACGCCGCTCGGTGGGGTCCACGCGGATGACGAGCAGCGTGAGCTCGTCGCCGACGTTGACGATCTCGTCGGCTTTGCCGATCGGCCGGTTGGACATCTGCGAGATGTGCAGGAGGCCGTCCACGCCGGGCTCCAGCTCGACGAACGCGCCGAAGTCGGTGAGCCGGACGACCTTGCCGGTGACGCGCGACCCCATCGGGAAGCGCAGCGCCACGGTGGTCCAGGGATCGGGCTGGATCTGCTTGAGCCCGAGCGAGATCCGCTTGTTCTCGCGGTCCACGTTGAGGATCTGCGTCTCGAGCTCCTGCCCCTTCTTGAGCACCTCCGACGGGTGGCCGACGCTCCGCGTCCAGGACATGTCGGAGATGTGGAGCAGGCCGTCGACGCCCGGCTCGAGCTCCACGAACGCGCCGAAGTCGGTGAGGTTGCGCACCTTCCCCACGACGCGCGTGCCCGGGGTGTAGCGCTCCTCGATCGTGGCCCACGGATCGGGTTCGACCTGCTTCATGCCGAGCGAGATCCGCTTCGCCGCGCGATTGACGTCGAGGACGATCACGTCCACCTCGTCGCCGACGTTGACGATCTTCGACGGGTGGCGTACACGGCGCGTCCACGACATCTCGGAGACGTGCACGAGCCCCTCGACGCCGGGCTCGAGCTCGACGAACGCCCCGTAGTTCGTGAGGCTCACGACGCGGCCGCGCGTCTTGGTCCCGGCCGCGTAGGTCTGCTCGACGCGCTCCCACGGGTCCGAGGACTTCTGCTTGTAGCCGAGCGAGACCCGTCCGGTCTCCCGGTCGAAGTGCAGGACGACGACTTCGACCTGATCGCCGACCTGGAAGATCTCCGACGGGTGGCCGACGCGCCCCCAGCTCATGTCGGTCACGTGCAGGAGCCCGTCGATGCCCCCGAGGTCGATGAAGGCGCCGTAGTCGGTGATGTTCTTCACCGTGCCCGTCAGCACCATGCCCTCGGAGAGCACCTCGAGCGTGTGCTTCTTCTTCTCCTCCCGCTCCTCCTCGAGGACGGCGCGCCGCGAGAGGACCACGTTGCCGCGCCGGCGGTTCAGCTTGATCACCCGCGCGCGGATCGTCTGGCCCACCATGGCGCCCAGATTCTTGACGGGCCGGAGGTCGACCTGCGAGCCCGGCAGGAAGGCCTTGACCCCGACGTCCACGGCGAGGCCGCCCTTCACGACCTCCACGACCCTGCCCTCGACCGGCAGGCCCTTGTCGTGCGCCTGGGTGATCGCGTCCCAGACCTTGATCTTGTCGGCCTTGTCCTTCGAGAGGACGATGAGGCCTTCGGAGTCCTCCTTGGCCTCGAGGTACACCTCGATCTCGTCGCCCACCTTGGGCAGCGTCCCGTGGCGCTGGAACTCCTCGATCGGGATCGTGCCCTCGCTCTTGTAGCCGACGTCGACGAGCACCTCGCTGCTGCCGACGTGGACGACGCGGCCGTGGACGACCTCGCCCTCCTCGAATTCGCTCGTCGCGCCCTCGTGGAACCAGTCCTCCATCCGCTCCTCGGCCGGCTCATCCGCCTCCTTTCGCGACCCGGCGAGGGTGCTCCGTGGTTCGTCCTTGTTCATGCCACCAGTTCCTCCAGTCATTGGATTTGAACGTGCATCAGCGGCGACGGCGTCGTGCCCGCCGCCGGAGAATCCCTCAGGTTGGCGATCGCCGCCATCATCGCGCGGCTCGCCGTCTCGTAGGCTCGCCTCCGGTCGGCGCCGGATCCCGCGCCGAAGCGCATGGGCTCGCCGAACACCACCCGGACCTTCACCGGTCGGATCATGCGCCGGCCCCTCGGCCACGCGCGCCCGCTGCCGCTCACGTAGACCGGCACGACGCTGGCGCCGCTCATGACGGCCAGCATCCCGGCCCCCGGCTTCGCCGGCCGCAGGTCGCCCTCGCGCTCGGCGCGCGTGCCCTCTGGGAAGATCAGGAGCGCGCCCTCGTCCCTGAGGACCCGCAGCGCGGTGCGGAGCGCCGCCGGATCCGCGCTCTCGCGCCGGACCGGGCGCGCGCCGAGCGCGTGGATCAGCCGGCCGAAGAGCGGGACGCGGAACAGCTCCGCCTTCGCCAGGAACGACAGGCGGCGCGGGCACGCGCCGCCGACCATCGGCGGGTCGAGCAGGCTCGCGTGGTTCGCGACGAGCAGGATCGCTCCCGTCGCCGGCACCCGCTCCACGTGGACCGCCTCGAGCCGGAACAGCAGCCGCATGAGCACGACGGCCAGCGGTTTCAGGATCTGGTAGAGCATTTCCGCTCGATCTCCGCCAGCATCCGGTCGACCACCTCGTCCACGGTCAGCGCGGACGTGTCCACCTCGATCGCGTCCGCGGCCTTCCGGAGCGGCGCGAGCTCGCGCGTGGTGTCCTGGATGTCGCGCACCGCGATCTGGTCCTTCACCGTCTCGAAGCCGGCGCCCCCGCCCCGCGCCCGGAGCTCCCGCTCCCGCCGTCGCGCCCGCTCGTCGAGCGAGGCGTCCAGGTAGAACTTCACCTCGGCGTCGGGGCACACGACGGTGCCGGTGTCGCGCCCCTCGAGGACCACCCCGCCCGGGGCGGCCTCCCGGCGCTGCAGCGGCGTCACCTTCTCCCGGACGGGCGCGCGCGTCGTGATCCGCGAGGTCAGGGCGCTGATCTCCGGCGTGCGGATCTGCGCGGTGACGTCCCGCCCGTTCAGGAGTACCCGGTCGCCCTGGAGCCGCACGTCCACGCCGGCGAGATGCGCGCGTAGCTGCGCCTCGCCCGCCTCGGCCCCGAGGCCGGCGTCGGCCACGCTGACGGCGAGGGCCCGGTACATCGCGCCCGTGTCGACGAAGCGGAAGCCGAGACGCGCGGCCAGCCGCCTGGCCACGGTGCTCTTGCCCGCCCCGGCCGGACCGTCGATCGTGATCACCGGATTCCTCGCGCGCATTCGATCATTTCACCGCTCGCACTACGCGTGCTCCACGAGGAGCGCCTCGGTGCCGGCCAGCGCGTTGAGCGTCTCGACGAACTGCGGGAACGACGTCGCCACGCACGCGGTGTCGTCGATGAGCGTCTCCCCGTCCGCCACGAGCCCCGCGACGGCCAGCGCCATCGCCATGCGATGGTCGCCGCCGCTCGAGACCCGGGCGCCCCGGAGCCGCTGCGGACCGGCGATCGCCATGCCGTCCGGCCGCTCCTCGATCCGGACGCCCATCTTGCCCAGCTCGCGCGCGAGCGCCGCGATCCGGTCCGACTCCTTCACGCGGAGCTCGGCCGCCTCGGTGATCGTCGTGACCCCGTGCGCGACGGCGGCGGCCACCGCGAGCACCGGGACCTCGTCGATGAGGCGCGGGATGAGCGCGCCCCCGATCGCGGCCGCCCTGAGCTCGCCGCTGCCGACCGTCAGGCTCGCCGTCGGCTCCCCCTCGTCCCGAGGGGAGGCCGCCGACTCTACCTTCGCGCCCATCGCCGCGAGGGCCTCGAGCACGCCCGTCCGCGTCGGATTGACCCCGACGCGCGCCATGGTCAGGCGCGCGTCGCCGACGATGCACCCCGCCACGAGGAAGAACGCGGCCGAGGAGATATCGCCGGGCACGTGGACGGTCGTCGCGCGAAGCTCTCCGGGCGTGACGGTCACCGTGGTGCCGTCCACCTGCACGCGGGCGTCGAACTGACGCAGCATGCGCTCGGAGTGGTCCCGCGACGGCGTGGGCTCCGTGACCGACACGGGCCCGTCCGCGTAGAGCCCGGCGAGCAGGATCGCCGACTTGACCTGGGCCGAGGCGACGGGCGACGCGTACGTGAGCGCGCGCAGGGGGCGCGCCCCCCGCACGGCCAGCGGCAGGCGCGTCGCGTCCTTGCGTCCGACGACCGTGGCGCCCATCCAGGCGAGCGGCTCGGCGACGCGGCCCATCGGCCGCCGCCGGAGCGACTCGTCCCCCGTGAGCATGGTCCAGAACGGCTGCCCCGCGAGCACACCGAGCAGGAGCCGCGCCGTCGTCCCCGAGTTGCCGCAGTCCACCACGTCGCCCGGCTCGGTCAGCCCGTGCCGCCCCGCGCCGGTGATGCGGTAGTGGCCGGGCCCCTTCCGTGTCACGTCGGCGCCCAGCGCCTGGATGGCGGTGATCGTCCGGAGGCAGTCCTCGCCTTCGAGGTAGCCGTGGATCTCGGTCGCGCCGTCGGCGAGCGCGCCGAGGAGCGCCGCGCGGTGGGAGACGGACTTGTCTCCCGGCACCTCGACCGCGCCCCGCAGGCGCGACACCGGCCGGACGCGGAGCCTCACCGGAGCGCCTCGCGCGCGGCCTTGATGCGCGCCAGGAGCGCGCGGATCTCGTCGCGCGAGCCCGACTCGATCGCCCGCTGCAGCTCGTCGAGGGCGGCGCGGAACGCCGCCAGGCTGCCGCCGAGCGCGGCGCGGTTGGCGACGAAGATGTCGGCCCACATGTCGGGATCGGACGCGGCGATCCGCGTCGTGTCCTTGAATCCGCGCGCCGCGAACTCGAGCGCCTCGGGCGTGGTGCGCGCGACCGCGTCCATGAGCGCGTCGGCGACCGCGTGAGGCAGGTGGCTGATCGCGGCGACCGCGCGGTCGTGCGCCTCGGGGTCGAGCGCGCTGACGCGGGCCCCCATCGCCTCCCAGAATCCCGTCACCGCCTTGAGCGCTCGCGGCTCGGTCCGATCGGTCGGCGTCACGATCACGATCGCGCCCTGGAAGAGATCGTGCCGCGCGACGCCGTACCCGCTCTTCTCCGACCCAGCCATCGGGTGACTCCCCACGAAGGCGAGCGGGTGCCCGACGGCCAGGTGCTCCGCCCGGCGTACGATGGCCGCCTTCGTGGAGCCGACGTCCGTCAGGGTCGCCCCGGCCTGGGCCGCGCGCCAGACCCGCTCGAGCAGCGCCTCGATCGTCAGGACCGGTGCCGCGAGCAGGACGAAGTCCGCGCCGGCGACGCCCGTCTCGAGGTCGGTGGTGACACGGTCGAGCGCGCCGTCGGCGCGCGCGGCCTCGAGGCGCGCCGCGTCGCGCCCGATGCCGACGATGTGGCGGGCCAGCTCTCCCCGACGGGCGGCCTTCGCGACCGAGCCCCCGAGGAGACCGACCCCCACGATCGCCAGCGTCTCGATCACGCGGGCTTCTTCCCGAGCACGTCCCGGAGCGCCTTGACGAGCTTGCGGTTCTCTTCCGGCGTCCCGACCGTGATCCGCAGCGCGGTCTCCATCCCGAAGGGCGTCATCGGGCGCACGATCACGCCGTGGTGGAGGAGCTTCTGGTAGATCTCGGCGGCGCTCCGCCCGACGTCCACGAGGATGAAGTTCGCGCGCGAGGGCACGTACGCGACGCCGAGGTTCTTGAACTCGTCGTAGAGGAAGTGACGCCCGGCCTCGATCATGCGGACGCACTCCAGCACGTGACTCTCGTCCTCCAGCGCCGCCAGCGCCGCCACCTGGGCGAGCGAGTTGACGTTGAAGGGCTGGCGGATCCGGTTCATGAGCGCGATCGCGTCGGCGTCGGCGACGCCGTAGCCGACCCGCAGCCCCGCGAGGCTCGCGGCCTTCGAGAACGTCCGCAGGACGACGACCTTCCGGCCCTGCTTGACATACTGGAGCGTGTCGGGAAAGTCCGGGCCGAGGGCGAACTCGATGTAGGCCTCGTCGAAGATGACGATGGTCCGGTCGGGCACGCGCGACATGAAGTGCTCGACCTCGTCGGCCGTCACGAGCGTGCCGGTCGGATTGTTCGGGTTGGCGATGAAGACCATCTTGGTCATCGGCGTGATCGCGCGCGCCATGGCCTCGAGGTCGAGACGGTAGTCCTTCAGCATGACCATCACCCGGACGCCGCCGGCGGCCTGGACGATCATCGGGTAGACGACGAAGGACGGGTGCGGCATGATGGCCTCGTCGCCCGGCCGGAGAAAGGCCCGGACGAGCAGCTCGATCAGCTCGTTCGAGCCGTTGCCGAGGACGACCTGCTCGGGCATGAACCCGTGCTTCTTGGCGATCGCCTGTCGCAGGTAGAACGCGCTGCCGTCGGGATAGCGGTTGCCGCTGTGGAGCGCCGCGATGATCGCCCGCTGCACCCGGTCGGACGGCGGCAGCGGGTTCTCGTTCGAGGCCAGCTTGATCGCGTCGTGGATGCCGAACTCGCGCTCGAGCTCCTCGATCGGCTTCCCCGGTTCGTACGGCGCGATGCCCAGGATGTGCTCATTCGCGAGCGATTCCCACTGCGTTGGCATGCTCTCTCCTTATGCGGCCGGGTAGGACCCCAGCACCTTCAGGAACAGGGTCCGTTCCCCGATCTCTCTCAGCACGGTCTCGACCTCGGGGGTGGCGCGATGGCCCTCGAGGTCGACGAAGATGACGTACTCCCAGGGCCCCTGCTTGGCCGGCCGCGACTCGATCTTCGTGAGGTTGATCCCCGAGCGCGCGAGCGGCTCGAGGATCCGGAAGAGTGAGCCCGGCTCGTTCTTCATCGCGAACAGGATCGTCGTCTTGTCGCGCCCCGTGGCCGGGACGGCGCGGCGACCGACGACCAGGAAGCGGGTCGCGTTGTGAGGGTTGTCCTCGATGCGCGAGCGGAGGGCCGGCACGCTGTAGAGGCGCCCGGCCAGCTCGGACGCGATGGCCGCGACCGTCGCGTCGCCGGCCGCCAGCTCGGCCGCGGCCGCCGTGGAGGTCGTCTCCTCCGTGGCCGCGTCGGGCAGGTGCTCGGCGAGCCAGCGGCGGCACTGGGCCAGCCCCTGTGGATGCGAGGCCACGCGCTTGATCTCGGCCAGGTCCCGCGCGCGCGTGAGGAGCTGCTGGGCGATCTCGAGGCGGAGCTCGCCGCAGATCACCACGTCGGAGACGCTGAGCCGGTCGAGGGTGACGTTGACCGCGCCCTCCGTGCTGTTCTCGACGGGCACCACGCCGTAGTCGGCGCGCCCCCGCTCCACGTCGTCGAAGATCTCGGCGATCGTGCGCGCGGGCCGGTAGCCGGCGCCCGCGCCGAAACGCTGGAGCGCCGCCTGGTGGGTGAACGTGGCCTGCGGCCCGAGGTAGGCCACCGTCAGTGGGGCCTCCAGGGCCCGGCACGCGGACAGGATCTCGCGCCAGACGGTCGCGATCGATTCGGCGGCCAGCGGCCCGGTGTTCGACCCGATCAACCGGCGCAGGATCTCGGCTTCACGCTCCGGCGCATACGTCGGCGCCGCCTGACGTCGTTTGAGGTCTCCGATCTGGAGGGCGGCCTCGGCGCGTTGGGTGAGGAGCTGAAGGATTTGGTTGTCGAGGTCGTTGATCCTGGAACGCCAATCGTCCAGGTTCATAGAGACTCCTGCGAACCGAACTATCCCTGATCGCGGGCATTATAGTCTCGCCAGTCGGGCAAGAGCAAGTCAAGGGCCCCTCCGGTTGGACCCCTGCTCCGCGACGGCGCCCCGGAGCGCCCGCACCTCCTGGGACGTCAGGCGGCGGGAGGCACCGGGCGCGAGGTCGCCCAGCGCGATGGGTCCGAAGGCGACGCGCCGGAGTCGCGAGACGCGATGCCCGAGGGCTTCGCAGTAGCGCTTCACCTCGTGCTTCCGTCCTTCCGTGAACGTGAGCCGCAGGCGGCTGCTCCGGCTCCCCGAGTCGAGCAGTAGGACCGCCAGCGGCACGGCGCGCCCGTCCCCCAGGGCGACGCCGCGGCGCCAGCGCTCGAGGCCTCCGGGCTCCACGCGGCCCTCCACTTCGGCCTCGTAGACGCGCGGGAGCTCGTAGCGCGGGTGCAACAAGCGGTGGGTGAGCGGCCCGTCGTTCGTGAGGAGGAGCGCGCCCTCGACGTCCCAGTCGAGGCGCCCGACCGGGTACAGGCGCACCCCACCCCGGACGAGCTCGGCCACGATCGGCCGCCCTTGCGGGTCCGAGAGCGTCGTGACGTATCCGCGCGGCTTGTGCAGGAGCACGTACTCGTGCTCCTGCGCGGCCGGGAGGGGGCGCCCCTCGACGGTGATGACGTCCGTGTCGGGATCCGCGAGGGTGGCGAGGCTGCGCGTGACCACGCCGTTGATCGCGACGTGGCCCTCCGCGATCAGACGGTCACCCCCCCGTCGGGATGTCAGCCCCGCCTGCGCCAGGATCTTGTTGAGTCTCAGCTTGGCCATGCTCGGCGACCGCCGCCAGCTCGGGCACGACCAGCTCGCCCTCGACCTTGGGCAGGTCGCTGAGGTCGCGCAGGCCGAACGCCACGAGAAACTCGCGCGTGGTCTCGAAGAGGTAGGGCCGGCCCGGGGCCTCCTTGCGGCCCGTGATCCGGATCAGGCGCCGCTCGAGCAGATTCTCGAGCACCCCATCGGAGTTCACGCCGCGGATGGCGTCGACCTCCGGGCGCGAGACGGACTGCTTGTAGGCGACGATCGCCAGCGTCTCGAGCGCGGGACGGGACAGCCGCTGCTTCGTCCGCGCCCGTGCGAGCTTCACGAGCCACGGGGCGAGCTCGGGTCGCGTGACCATGCGGTAGCCCCCGCCGACCTCGGCGATCATGAGGCCGCGGTTCTGGTAGCGGGCGCGGAGCTCCTCGACCAGCTCTCGGGCCGTGGCCGCGCTCTCGAGGTCGAGCACCTCGCGGATGCGCTCGGCCTCCAGCGGCGTGTCGGACGCGAAGAGCAGGGCTTCGACGACGTCAGTTGGCGTCGGCATGCGTGTCCCCAGTCTGGCGCTCGATGACGATTTCTCCGAACAGCTCGCTCTGCTGAGTCTTGATCTGGCCCAGGCGCACCAGCTCGAGCACCGCGAGCAGCGTCACGATGATCTCCGAGCGCCGTCGCTCCCCGCCCGTGAGCGAGGAGAAGAGCAGCGACCACGTGTCGCGCAGCAGCGTGAGGATCTCGGCCATCCGCTCGAGGATCGAGGGCGGGTTGGGCTCGATCGCGCGGGGCCGCCGGCGGAGATGCTCCTCGATCAGCCGCCGCACCGCACGCTCGAGCTGGTGGACGGAAAGGTCCTCGAGCGGCACGTCCTCGGGCGGCGGCAGCGCGCTCGACGGCCGGCCCCAGAGGAGCGCCTGCGCGGACTCGCGCTCGGCGAGCCAGCCGCCCAGCGTCTTCACGCGCGCGTACTCCCGAAGCCGCTCCTCGAGCTCGAGGCGCAGCGCCTCGCCCTCCTCGTCGAGCACCTCGACGGCGTTCTCGTCGGGCGGGACGAGCAGCTTCGACTTGAGGTAGATCAGCGTCGCGGCCATCACGAGATAGCCGCCCGTGGTCTCGAGGTCGCGGAACTCCATCGCCTCGAGGTGGCCGAGGTACTGGTCGGTGATCGCGCGGACCGGCAGCCGCGCGAGGTCGATCTCGTTGGTGCGGCAGAGATGGAGGAGCAGGTCGAACGGGCCCTCGAACCCCCCGACGCGCAGCGTGAGGTCGCGCGACGCCTCGGCCGTCCGTGCCGTCGCCTCGCTCATGGCGTGAGGTTCACCGCGGCCCGGACCTCGGCCATCGTCTCCTGCGCGACCGCGCGCGCCCGGCGCGAGCCCTCGTCGAGGATCTGGACGATGAGATCGGGCTTCTCGGCGAACTTCTGCCGCCGCTCGCGGATGCCGCCGAGCACGGGCTGGAGATACTTGAGCAGGACGTCCTTGCAGTCGAGACACCCGATCCCCGCCGTCCGGCAGCCCGTCGCGCAGGCCTCGCGCTCCGGGGCGGGCGTGAAGATCTTGTGCAGATCGAACACCGGGCATATGTCCGGGTTCCCGGGATCGCTCCGGCGCTTTCGCGCCGGGTCCGTCATCATCGGCTTCACCTTCCGCGTGATCTCCTCGGGCGGATCCGACAGGAGGATCGCGTTGCCGTAGGACTTCGACATCTTCCGCCCGTCCGTGCCGGGAACCTTCGGGATCTCCGTCAGCTTCGCGTCGGGCTCGGGGAAGACCGGCGCGAAGGCGTGGTTGAACCGCCGCGCCACCTCGCGCGTGAGCTCGACGTGCGGGACCTGGTCGATGCCCACGGGCACCCAGCGTGGCTTGTACATGAGGATATCGGCCGACTGGAGGAGCGGATACCCGAGCAGCCCGTACGATGGCGAGGCGATCCCCTGCTGCTCGATCCGCTCCTTGTAGGTCGGCACGCGCTCCAGCCACCCCACGGGCGTGATCATCGAGAAGAGCAGGTGGAGCTCCGCATGCTCCGGCACGAGCGACTGGATGAACAGCGTCGAGCGCTCGGGGTCGAGACCGGCGCCTAGCCAGTCGGCCAGCATCTCGATGGTGTCCGCGGGCACGTTCGCGGTCTCGTGGTCGTCGGTCAGGGCATGCCAGTTCGCGACGAAGTAGAAGCAGTCATACGCGTCCTGCAGCTTGACCCAGTTGTCGAGCGCCCCCAGGTGGTTCCCCAGATGGATCTTCCCGGACGGTCGCATGCCCGAGAGCACGCGTTCCTTCACCCTGGTCATCCGAGCCTCGTTTTCTCCCATACCTTCGCCGCGCGGACGAACACATAGTACGCGTAGAGGACCGCCAGAAGGAAGCCTCGCCAGCCGTCGAGGAATCCGCGGCGGACGACGTACATCGAGAGGAAGCGTCCCAGGGGTCCGAGCACGAGGTTCCCCACCCGCGCCCCGCGTCCGCTCGCCACCCACTCGTCGGCGGCGAGGGTCGAGTACCGGTCGGCACGCGCGAGAAAATCGGCGACGCCCCGGTAGCTCCGATGGATGAGCGGCGCGTCGAGGCGTCCGACCGGGCCGGATACATCCAGCGATTCGTGGACCGCCCGCTCGACGAAACGCCCCTGGCCGCGCCGGAACAGCCGCAGCTGCCAGTCGGGATAGAGTCCGCCGTGGCGGATCCAGCGTCCCCACATGATGTTGCGTCGGGGGATGCGGTAGCCCGCGGTCTCACCCGCCGCGACGGCCCCGAGGATCGCGTGCTTCAGCTCGGGCGATACCTCCTCGTCGGCGTCGAGCGACAGGATCCAGTCGCCCGTCGCCTGCGCGAGGCCGAAGTTCTTCTGGGCGGCGAAGCCCGGCCACGGCCGGACGAAGAGGCGGTCGGTGAACTCGCGCGCGATCGAAGGCGTCTTGTCGGCGGATTCCGCGTCCACGACGACGAGGTCGTCCGCCCACGCCGCGCTTTCGAGACAGGTTCGGAGATGGGTCTCCTCGTTGAACGTGATGACGACGACGGAGATCCGTGGCCTCACGGCCCGAGCGCCTCCTGGACCGCTGCGAGGACCGGGCCCACCGCGAGCGAGGCGAGCCGGCCGTCGGGGCTCGCGAGGGCCCGCTGGCGCCAGGGCCCGTTCCGCTCCGGCGAGGTCGGCCCGTAGAGGCCGACGCAGGGTACGCCGAGCGCGGCCGCGAGGTGGAGTGGGCCGGTGTCGCCGGCGACGACCACGCTCGCGCGGCGGAGAACCGCGATCAGGGCGTCGAGGTCGGTCGGCGGCGCCAGGACCACCCGTTCGGAGGGCTCGCCCGAGGCGATCGCCCGCGCGAGTTCGAGCTCCGTCGGTCCCCAGACGACGACCACCGCGGCGCCGGCGTCGGCCACGAGCCGGCCCGCGAGCGCGCGGAACCGCTCGCCGGGCCATCGCTTGTCGGCCCTGCCCGCGCCCGGGTTGAGGACGACCAGTCGATTCCCCGCCTTGAGGCCGGCGGTCGCGAGGAACGCGTCCACGCCGGACTCGGCGTCGGCGTCGGCGGGCAACGGAAACTCCACGCGCTCGCCCGCCACGCCGAGCGGTTCCGCGAGCGCCAGGTATTGCTCGACCACGTGCCGCCTGGCCGCGGGCGGGGTGACGCGATGGTTGGCGAACAGCGCGGCGAGCGGCTCGCGACAGTGCGACGCCGCGAATCCGATGCGGAGCGGTGCGCGCGTCGCCGCGGCCAGCAGGCCGCTCTTGATGAGCCCTTGAAGGTCCAGGGCCACGTCGAAGCGGGCCGCGGTGAGGTGGCGCATCAGCTCGGCCAGCTCTCCGGCCACCCGCGCCGCGGCGACGGGCGAGCGGCAACGCCGCCAGCCGCGTGTGTCCACGGGGATCACCTCGGACAGCGCCGGATGGCCGCGCAGGACCGCCGCCTCACGCCGCTCGACGATCCACGCGAGCCGGGCGCCCGGCAGGCACGCCCGGATCGCCCCCGCGACGGGCAGCGCGTGGACGACGTCGCCGAGCGAGGAGAGCTTGACGATGGCGATGTTCACCGGAAGCGCTCGAGGATGCGCTCGATCAGGTCGCGTGTGGAATGACGCTTCGGGTCGCCGACCACCGCGGTCCGCCCGCCGAGCCCGCGCATGGTCGCGCCTTCCGGGACCGACTCCGGCGTGTAGTCGGTGCCCTTGGCATGAACGTCCGGGCGGAGCCGCTCGAGCAGCCGGTCCGCGCGATCGTCGTCGAAGACGACGACGTGGTCGACGTCGCGCAGCGCCCGGAGCATCTCGACGCGCTCGGCGGCGGGGACGAGCGGCCGGCCGGCGCCCTTGAGGCGGGCCACCGCGGCGTCGGAGTTGAGCCCGACGAAGAGCACGTCGCCGAGGCGTCGTGCCTCGTGCAGATACCGGAGATGACCGACGTGCAGAAGGTCGAAACATCCGTTGGCGAGAACGATGCGCTTGCCCTCGGCCCGAAGCCGCTCGGCGAGCGCCGCGGCCTCGTCGAGCGTCACGAGTCGAGGGCCCGGCGCAGCTCGTCCCGGGTGACCGTCGCCGTCCCGCGCTTCATGACGACGAGGCCGCCGGCGACGTTGGCCAGCGTGGCGGCTTCCGCGGGCGCGGCGCGGCACGCGAGCGCGAGCGTGAACGCCCCGATGACCGTATCCCCCGCGCCGGTGACGTCGGCGATCTCGTCGGTTCCGTGGATCGGGATGAACGTCGTGGCACCGTCGCGCTCGAGGAGCGCCATGCCCTGGCTGCCACGCGTCACGAGGAGCAGCCGCGCGTCCAGGCGCTCGAGGAGCTGGCGGCCCGCCTTCTCCACTCCCCGCTCGTCGCCCGCCGGCATTCCCGTGAGCAGCTCGAGCTCGTCCTCGTTGGGCGTCGCCGCGGTGACGCCGGTGAAGCGCGGGAGCTGGTAGCGGCTGTCCACGCTCACGATCGTGCCGGCGCGCCGCGCCATCGTCCGGACCCGCTCGAAGACGCGCGGCGTCACGCTGCCGTACCCGTAGTCCGAGATGAGGACGGCATCGGCGCGCGTTGCGAGCGCGGAGAGCCGTCCGAGGAGCGCGTCCTCGGTCGTCGGCATCAGCTCGCCGGCGGGCTCGCGATCCACGCGCACGACCTGCTGGCGGGTGGACTGGTAGCCGCCGGCCATGATCCGCGACTTCACCGGCGTCGTGCGCCCCGCCTCCACGACGACCCCGTCGGTCGGGATGCCGGCCGCGCGGAAGAGCGCCACGACCTCGTCGCCCGCCGCGTCGCGCCCGACGACCCCGATCGGGACGACACGCGCGCCGAGCGCGTGCACGTTGTGGGCCGCGTTCGCCGCGCCGCCCAGGAGCACCTCACGCTGCGCGAAGCGCAGGATCAGCACCGGCGCCTCGCGCGAGATCCGGGCGGGCTTGCCGAACAGGTACTCGTCGTTGATGAGGTCGCCGAGGATGACGACCGTCCGCGAGGCGAAGCCGTCGATCGCCGCGCGCATGCGCGCGTGGGCGTCCGTCACGCGGATCGCCCCGCGAGCACCCAGTCCACGGCGTCGAGCAGGTCCTCGGCGACGTGCTCGGGCGGGACGGGGAACGTCGCGCGCCGGTACTCCCATTCCCCGAGCCCGTAGCCCGTGAGCACGAGCACGGGCGTGGCGCCCACGGCGCGCGCCGCCACGAGGTCCGATGGCTTGTCCCCGACGAGGGTCGCGCGCGTGAGATCGAGGCCGTGGTCCTGGGCGGCCCGCAGGAGCAGCCCGGGCTTGGGCTTGCGACAGTCGCAGTCGCCCCGATGGGGAGGCGCGCCCTCGCTCGGGTGGTGCGTGCAGACGTAGATGCCGTCGAGGTAGGCGCCCTCGTCCTTGAGCCGGGCGACGAGCTCCGCGTTCACCGCGTGCAGGACCGCCTCGGAGAAGTAGCCGCGCGCGATCCCCGTCTGGTTGGTCACGACGATCGCCGCGAGGCCCGCCGTGTTGAGACGTCGGACCGCCTCTGCAGACCGTGGCAGGAGCCGGAGCCGCCTCGGGTGGTTGACGTACCCCACTTCCTCGGTCAGCGTCCCGTCACGATCCATGAACACCGCGGGACGGGCTACCACGCGCCGAGTGTAAGCTCGGGGTCTTAATTTCTCAAGAAAAATCGCACGTTGCACGTGTGAAGCGACTGTAAACGCGGGCGAAACCCGCCACCTGGGCCGCAAACGTGAACGGCTCGGCCGAGCGTCGCGCCGCAGCCGACACCTCTGGCGCGCGCGCCTCCCGCAGACGTCCGAGCGCGGCCGCGAGGCCCACCACGTCCAGCGGATCGGCGACGGCGCCGTTCGCGCCGTCCTCGATCACCTCGGCGCCGCCGGCGGCCGTGCTGGCGAGGACCGGGACGCCCGATGCCAGCGCTTCCAGGTGGACGTTGCCGAAGGGCTCGTAGCGGCTCGGTAGCGCGACGATATCGGCGGCCGCGTACCAGCGCTCCGCGTCGTTGCGCGGACCGAGCCAGACGACGCGCTCGTCGACGCTCAGGCGGAGGGCCAGCCGGCGGAAGGGTCTGGTGTCCCCCTTGCCGATCACGAGCAGCCGGCTCGTGCGTTCGCCGAACACGGCGAACGCCTCGAGGAGGGTCGCGAGCCCTTTGCGCTCGAAGCCGCTGCCCATGAAGACGACGGTCCAGGCCTCGCGCGCCACGCCCGCCTCGGCGCGCGCGGACGAGCCGAGCGCGGCGCGGTTTCGCGGGTGGAAGCGCTCGAGGTCCACGCCGTTGTAGACGACCGACAGGCGCGTGGGGGCCACGCGATAGAGCCCGGCGATCTCGGCGGCGCCGCGCCGCGAGATCGCGACGATCTCGGGCGTGCCGGAGAACGCGCGGCGCTCCAGGCCGAGGATGATGCGGTGATAGAGCGTGCGCGCGCGCGAGGGGCCGGCGCCGCTCGCGAGGTAGGCCCGGTGGCAACCCTCCCCCGCCCGGTAGACGTCCTGACGGATCGTGCGCTCGTGGCTCTGAACGATATCCCAGCTCCGCCTGGCGACGGCGAGCCGTGCCGCCACGGCGAACGCGAGCGCGCGCGCCGAGGATGGCAGGCGTGGCAGCCTGAGGGCGTGGTGGGTCACTCCGGGCACGGCGTAGGGGCCGCCGGTCGTGAGCAGATGCACGTCGTAGCCGTGCTCGACCAGCCCGCCGACGAGCCCCGCGGTGGCGCGCTCGACGCCGCCGTGAAAGGAGAACGGTCGCGCGATGACGAGCAGCTTCACCGGGGTGCGAGCTTCTCGATGAGGGGGAACAGCAGGGCGCGAGCCGCGCGGAAGCTGTAGCGCTCGTGACAGCGCTGGCGGGCCCGAACGCCGAGGGCCGCGGCCTCGGCGCGATTCTCGAGCAGCTCGCGGATGGCGCCCGCGAGTGCTCCCACGTCGCCCGGCGCGACGACGCGTCCGCAGCCCTCGAGCATCTCGGGGATCATCGAGACGGCGGTGGACACGATCGGCCGCGCCAGGGCCATCGCATCGACCAGCTTCGCCGGGACCTGCCCCAGGGTGTCCGTCGTCGCCCGCTGGGGCACGGCCACGACGTCGGCGGCCGCGAGGTAGCGCGGCACGTCCGCGAACGGCACCCGTCCCACGAGCCTGACGTGCGGCCGTCCTGCCCAGCGACGGGCCGATGCGCTCTCGGCCTCGGCGCCGACGAGCGCGAGCAGGACGCCCGGGCCGAGCCCCGCGACGGCCTCGACGAGGTCGTCCACGCCCTTGTGGCCGTGCGGCGTGCCCAAGAACATCACGAGCCGCCGATCGCCGACGCCGAGCGCGGCCCGTGCCCAGGCCGCGTCATAGCGCGCAGGGTCCCAGGCCTCCGTGTCGCGGGCGTGCGTGATCAGCGTGCCGCCGAACCGCGCCTCGAGAAATCGCGAGGCGACCGTGAGCGCGTCGGCGCGACGGACGAGCCGCTCCATGATCCAGGTCCACGCGAGGCCGTTGGGGTCGGCGAGGTCGAGCGCGCGCCCGACGCGTCCCCAGGCGCCCGAGCGGTAGAAGAAGCCGAGCTCCCAGTCGTCGATGTCGAGCAGGAGCGGGCGGCGCCGGCGCGCGCGCGCGAGCAGCCCGAGGCCGTAGCTGGTCGGGCGCGGCTTCGAGGCCACGAGCACGTCACCGTCCGCGAGGGCGACGAGCCGCGGAAGCGTCCTGAGGAACCCGGGGCACTTCCCCGCGGGGATGGCACGGTGGGCGACATCGCCGCCCTGCGCCGGCTTCCAGAGCTCGGGTCCGAACCGCGGGCCGACGACCTCGACCTCCCAGCGCGGCGCCAGGAGCCGGGCCAGCAGGTCCGCGCGCCCCGTCGCGTTGTCGGCGAGGTCGAACGCGAGGACCGAGATCTTCACGCGCCCGCGACCGCGAGCCGCGCGTAGCGGGCCTCGAGCGCCTCGGCGACCCGCGCCCCGGAGTACCTCCGCTCGACGAGCGTACGGCCCGCTGACCCGAGCCGGGCGCGTGCGGCGGCGTCGCCCAGGAGCCGCGCCAGGGCGCCGGCCAGCGCCGCGGCGTCACCGGCCGGAACGAGCACGGCGTCGGCACCGTCCTGCAGCGCCTCGGGCACGACGCCGACGCGGGAGGCGATGAGCGGACGGCCCGCCGCGAGGCACTCGAAGACGACGCGCGACATGCCGTCCGACTCGAGCGGGACGTAGAGGCTGACGTCGAGCGCCGCGAGCACGGCCGGGACCTCGTCGAGCCAGCCCGAGATCGTGAACTGCGCGTCGAGTCCCGCGCGCTGGATCGCGTCGCGCACGGAGGCCTCCGTGCCGCCCTTGCCGATGAACGCGAAGCGCGGCCGGAGCCCGGCGCGCGCGAGGCTCGCGGCGGCCTCCACGACGACGTGATGCCCCTTCATCACGCGGAGCCCGGCGAGCATGCCGACGAGCGGGCGGTCGCCGTCGGCGCCCAGACGGGACCGCACGGCGGGATCGGCGGGCAGCGGGCGGTAGAGCTCGGCGTCGGCGCCGCCCGGCAGGGTCGTTACCCGTTCCGCGGGGATCAGCCCGGCGGCGAGGTACTGGCGGCGGATCGCCTCCGTCACCGTCACCACCCAGGCGGTGGCCCGGCGGTAGAGCCAGCGGTTCGCGGCGTGCGGGCGCACGGCCTGCGCGATGTGGCGCGTCCTCACGAGCGGCTTCGGCGTGCTGCTCACGCGGTTGGCCACCGCGGCCAGCCAGTGCTCCTTGCCACGATGAACGTGCACGATGTCCATCCCCCGGAGGCGTCGCGCCAGGCTGCGCACGTCGGCGGCGTCGGCTCCCGGCGCGAGCCCGCTCGCAAACCTGAACGTCTCGACGTGGCTGACGCCCTCGCGCCGGGCGGGTTCCAGCACGCGCGCCTCGGTCCCCGCGCGGCAGCCGAGGATGACGTCGTGGCCGCGCCGCTCCAGCTCACGCGTGATCCGCGCGGCCCAGTAGGCGTCCGATGACCAGCCGCGGCAGGACATGAGCTGGAGGATCTTCACGCGAGGCTCCGATAGACGCGCTCGACCGTGTCCACCGAGCGCTCGGGGCTGAAGACGGTCTCGGCGCGCCGGCGCCCGGCCAGCCCCATGGCCCGGCCGCGGCCGGTCGCGCCGAGGACCGTCGCCAGCGCCAGGGCGACGCTCTCGGGCCGGTCGTCCTCGACCAGCAGCCCGGTCTCGCCGTGAACCACGGTCTCCGGGAGCGCCCCGACGCGTCGCGCGACCACGGGCCGGGCTGCGGCCATCGCCTCGAGCGCCGCGCGGCAGGACTCGTCGGAGCCCGCGCCCATCAGCGCGAAACAATCGGCCGACGCCAGCACCGCCGGTAGATCGCGATCGCGGTAGCCGGTGAAGACGACCTCGTCGGCGAGGCCGAGCTCGGCCACCAGCTGCTCGAGCCGCGCCCGGGTCTCCCCCTTTCCGACGAGCAGCAGTCGCGCGCTCGGCAGCTCCCCGAGGAGACGGCGAAAACCGGCGAGCAGGAGGTCGTGGCCGCGGTTGGGCGCCAGGCGTGCGACGGACACGATCACCGGCGCGTCGCCGAGGGCGAACTCCTCGCGGATCGGACGTGGATCCGCCTCCGCCGCGAAGCGCGGCAGGTCCGCCGACCCGGGGATCCAGAAGACGCGGTCGCGGGCGATGCCGACCTCGCGGCAGCGAGCCTCGATCTGGCGCGAGACGGCGAAGGCGGCCGGCGTGCGGCGATAGAGGCCGCCGGCGAGCCGGCCGCGCCTGACCGCGCGCAGGTTGTGGAAGGTCCGGACGAGCGCGGGCCGGCCCCCGCCGGGCCGAGGCGGCCGCGCCAGGAACGCGAGCCAGTGATCGTGCGAGTGGTGGGCGTGGACCACGTCCACCGCCTCGCGCCGGATGAGCGCGCGGAGCCGCAGCGTGTCGTTCGCCACCGCGCGCGGGCGAAGAATGAGGCCGTCCACCAGGTCCAGGCCGGCCTCCCGCGCCTTGATCTCGAAGCGGTCCCCGGGAATGACACCGAGGAGCACGCGATGACCACGCGCGCGAAGGCCGCGGACGAGCTGGATGGTCGGGTCGGCGCTGCCCGTCCACCAGCGATTCGCGGCCAGGTGCAGGACGGTCAGCGACTTCACCGGCGCGCCCCCAGCAGCGTCCTCACCTGCGCGGCCACGGCCTCGGCGGTGAGGCGGCGCATGCACGGGTGGTCGATGGGGCAGGTCCGGTAAAAGCACGGCGCGCAGGGCACGGCGTGCGTCACGACGGCCACCCGCCCGCGCGGAGCCGTCAGTGCGGGATCCGTCGGGCCGAAGAGCGCCACGACCGGAGTGCCGAGCGCCGCCGCCAGGTGCGCGACACCCGTGTCGCCGGCGACCAGCGCGTCCAGCTCCGACAGGAGCGCCGGCAGGAGGTCCGGGCTGTCACGCCCGACGAGGCTCGGCGCTTCGGTCTCGCTTCTCACCTCGGCCGCGAACGCCGCATCCTCCGGAGCTCCGAGCAGGAGGGGGGAGGCGCCAGTCGCCCGGCACTCGCGGCAGAACTCGACGACGCGCTCGCGCGCCCAGACCTTGGCGCTCCCGAAGGCGGCGCCGAGGTGGACGCCGACGATCGGGCCACGCTCCCCTCGCGCACCGACCTCGTCGAGCAACGCACGCACACGGGCGCGCTCCGGCGTTGAGGCGCCGGGCGGCTCGAGCCGTGGCTCGCGCACGGCCACGTCGACGGCGAGGCACTCGACGAGCCGGACGTACTCGTCCACCTGATGGAGTCGAGGGACGGGCGGTGTCACCGCATCGGTGAGGAGCCACGTCCGGCCGCCGCCGGCGTAGCCGATCCGCCGGCGGGCACCCCAGTAGACGGCCGCCAGCGCGGCCTCCAGCGAGTTCGGCAAGAGCACCGCCGTCCCGGCATCGAACCGTCGGACTTCGTCGGCGATCCGCAGGCGTCCGCTCCAGGACCTGGGGTAGACGACGAGCGCGTCGGCGAGTCCCTGCCCCGCGAGCAGCCGCGCCCAGGGACCGGCGAGCAGGATCCCGGCGCCGCCGGCCGCGACGCGGAGCGCGCGCAGCGCGGGCACCGCCATCACGGTGTCGCCCAGCCAGTTCGGCAGCCTGACGATCAGTTTTTCGAGCACACGCGTTCGAAGGCGGCCTGCCAGGCGTCCATGCCGGACGTCAGGGCGAGCCGGATCGCGAGGACCCAGAGCGGGTGTTGTGGGAGTGGGAGCTTCCGTAGCCGCACCCAGTCCTTCTCCGTCGTGATCAGGCCGTCGGCGCCGAGATCCTGGGCCCGTCCGTCGATCCGCGCGATGTCCTCCGACGAGTACCAGTGATGGTCGCCGAAGGGAACGAACTCCTCGAGGGCGACGCCGCTCGTCCGGAGGGTCTCGGCGAACGCCGAGGGCGCCGCGATGCCGGCGAAGCCGACGACCCGCCTTCCTGCAAGCTCGGCGAGCCCGACCGGTCGCATCCGGCTCGCCTCCCAGCACTCGGCCGGGACCGCGAGCGCGGTGAGCACGGGAACACCCGGGGCGTGCCGCTCGACCGTCTCGATCACCGCCTTGGCGTCACCGCGCGTGGCCGCGCCCGAGGCCACGACGAGATCGGCGCGCGCGAGCCCGTCGAGCGGCTCGCGGAGCGGCCCGGCCGGCAGGAGCCGCCCGTTGCCCCAGGGGTTCCGGGCCCTCGCCATCACGATTTCCAGGTCCTTCACGAGAGTCCGGTGCTGGAACGCGTCGTCGAGCACGATGGCCGTCACGCCGAAGCGTTCGATGGCGAGGCGCGCCGTCGCGTGGCGATTGCCCCCGACGACGACGGGCACGCCCGGAAGGCGTCGCGCCAGGAGAAACGGCTCGTCGCCCGCCTCTTCCGCGTCGAGCCGGATGGACGCCGCGTCGGCGACGACGTGGATGCCGCTGCCGGTGCGCCGGCCGTAGCCCCGGCTCACGACCGCCGGCCGGCGGCCGAGCGCCACGAGCGTCTGTACCGCGATCTCGACGGCGGGCGTCTTGCCGGTGCCGCCGACCGTGAGGTTGCCGATCGAGACGACCGGACAGCCGATCGGGCGCGACTTCAGCACGCCGCGGGCGTAGAGCCACTCGCGCGCGCCGAGGAGCCCGCGGTAGCCACCACCCGCGACCGCGAGAAGACGCGCGGGTCCCGGGGGGAAACCTTCGTCCCAGCCGCGCGTGAGCCTCGAGCCGCGGTCGCTCATGCCGTCCCCTCCCTCAGGAGAAACCGTGAGACCAGGTCCAGCGTCTCCTTGACCGCGCCGTGGCGCGAGGCCGCGGCGTCGTGACCGGCCTCACCGAGCTTCCGCCGCAGCTCGCCGTCGGCCAAGAGCCGCGCCAGCTCACGTCCGAGCGCCGCACCGTCCCTCACGACGAGCGCCGCGCCCGCCGACCCAAGGAGCGCCGCTGCTTCGCGGAAGTTCCCCGTGTGGGGTCCGCAGAGCACCGGCTTCCGGCGGAGCGCGGGCTCGAGCATGTTGTGGCCGCCCAGCGGCACGAGGCTTCCCCCCACGAACACGACGTCGGCGACGCCATAGACGGGCGCGAGCTCGCCCACGGTGTCGAGCACGACGACTGCGTCGCGCTCACGCTCGCGCGGCATGGCGCTCCGGCGGACGGCAGGCCATCCCCGGGCTTTCACGAGGTCGACGACCTCGGTGGCCCGCTCCGGGTGCCGCGGAGCGATGACGAGCGCCAGCGCCGGGCTGTCGGCGCGCGCGAGCCGGTGGGCGGCCAGGACCGCCTCTTCTTCGCCTCGATGCGTGCTGCCGGCCACCCACACGGGCTGACCGGCCTCGAGACCGAGAAGCCGTCGCCAGATGTCCACCGATCCTCCCGTGTCGGCCGGTGGCACGTTTTTGATGTTTCCCGTCACCACCACCCGTTCTGGCCTGGCACCCAGCGCGATGATCCGCCGGGCGTCCTCGCTCGACTGCATCGCAAAGACCGTCACGCAGTCGAGGACCCGGCGCATGAAGGGCCGCACCATCCGATAGCGGCGGTACGAGCGGTCGGAGATTCTGCCGTTGGCGATCATCACCGGCACCCCGCGCGCGGCGAGTGCCCGCAGCAGGTTGGGCCAGAGCTCCGTCTCCATGCAGACCAGGAAGGCCGGGCGGAGCGCCTCGAGGAATCGTCGCACCGTCCACGGCAGGTCCATGGGCAAGAATCGGTGGCTGGCGAGCTCGGCGTAGCGCTCGACGGCGACGCGCGCTCCCGTCACCGTCACCGTCGTCATCATCAGCGGCAGCGCCGGCCGCAGGCGCCGCACGCCCTCGACGAGGGGCGCCGCGGCGATCGCCTCGCCGACGGAGACCGCGTGGATCCACCCCGCCCCGGTCTCCGCCGCCCGCGCCCCTGGCGCGAGCCGCTCCCGGAGATGCAGCGGTACCCCGCGCCGGACACGGCGCAGCAGCGCGGCCGGCGTGTAGACGACGACCAGGGCCACGCAGGCCAGGAGCGTGTAGAGCGCGTACATCAGGCCCCCACCAGCCGGTCCGCGGCCGCGGTCACGTCGGCCAGGCCACGTTCGACCTCCTTGGCCGCGCGGGCGCGGTCCGCGTCGCGCGTGACCGACACCGGGTCGCCGAAGACCGCCGCACAGCGTGCCAGCGGCATCGGGATCATGAACTCGTCCCAGCTGGCGAGCCTTCGGCTGGGCCGCGCGGCCACGCCGAGCGGCACGATCGGCGCTCCCGTCAGCGCGGCCAGCGCGACGATTCCCGGCTGGAGCTGACAGCGCGGTCCGCGCGGTCCGTCGGGCACCACCGCGACGTCCCGTCCGCGCCGGAGCCGCGCGACGAGCGCGCGCATCGCCTCGCCGCCTCCGCGGGAGCTGGAGCCACGCACCGACTCGAGGCCGAAGCGTCGCACGTAGCGCGCGAGGATCTCGCCGTCGCGCGAGCGGCTCACCAGGACGGTGACGGGGCGCGCGCCGTGGGTCGTCGCCAGCCGCGCGTGGAGCCAGGGGACCATCAGGATCCTCCCGTGCCAGACGGCGTAGATCAGCGGGTCACCGGAGGCCCAGCGTCGCGCCAGCCCGTCGGCGCCCACGACCGTCACCCGCAGCGTCGCCCCGAGGACCCGCACGGCGGCCGCAGCGAGCCGCGGCGCCAGCGCGCCGGCGAGCCAGCGTGCCCTCATCGCGCCCCTCCGGCGTGAGCCTCCGCGAGGACGAACCGCGCGGCGCGGGCGCCGACGCCCGGCTCGCCCAGCTCTCGCGCGAGTAGCGCGAGGTCTGCGCGCTGGCTCTCGAGGGCGCCGGGGGTGTCGAGGAGCCGGAGCGCTTCGCCGCCGAGGTTCTCGGCCGACGCCGCCTCCTGGAACAGCTCGGGCACCACGGCACGGCCCAGGGCGAGGTTCGGCAGGCTGAACCACGGCACGCGGATGAGCAGGCGCGCGATGAGCGCCGAGACGCGCGAGAAGCGGTAGCACACGATCATTGGCGTACCGAGCACCCCGGCCTCGAGGGTCGCCGTGCCCGACGTCACGAGCAGCAGGTCGGCCGCCCGCATGACGCTGTACGTCCGGTCGCGCACGAGCTCGATGGGCGCCCTCTCGCCGAGCCGGCGGCGGACCTCGTCGGCGTCCACGGTCGGCGCGAGTGCCAACAGGACCCGGACGTCGGCGTCGCGCGCACGCACGAGCTCCGCGGCGTCGCGCAACAGCGGAAGTGTGCGCGCCACCTCTTCCCGCCGGCTCCCGGGCAGGAGGCCGAGGACCCGCGTGCGCTCGTCGACGCCAAGCTCGCGCCGCGCCGCCGCCCGGTCCGGGGCGCTGGCCACCGCGTCGAGGACGGGATGGCCGACGAACTCGACGGGGACTCCGGCCCGGCGGTACATCGGCGCCTCGAAGGGAAACACGGCGAGGACGAGCGTGATCCGTCGGCGGATGGCGCGCACGCGTCCACCGCGCCACGCCCAGATCTGCGGGGGGATGAAATAGACGACCGGCACGCCGGCGCGCCGCGCCGCACGCGCGAGCCGGAGGTTGAACTCGGGAAAGTCGATCACCACGAGCACGCCCGGGCGCCCGGCACTCTCGAGGACGTCGCGCAGGCAGCGGTACGCCCGGTACAGCAACGGGACGCGTCCCAGGGCCTCGCTCGCGCCCGTCGCCGCAGCGGCGGTCACGTCCACGAGCAGCTCCATCCCCGCCGCCGCCATCCGCGCGCCGCCCATCCCGATGAGGCGGCAGCCCGGACGCTCGGCGCGGAGCGCGCGGCACAACGCCGCACCGTGAAGGTCGCCCGACGCTTCACCCGCGACGAGCATGATGGCGGGCGCGCGCCCCACGTCAGACACCGAGGAGCGCGATGCCGGCGGCGTCCGCGCGCCGTACGGTCTCCTCGCGGTCGAGGAGCAGCACGCGCCCGGCTTCGACCGCGACCACCGCGGCCCGGCCCGCCGCCGCGGCCTCGAGGCTCTCGGGACCGATACCGGGCGTGTCGAATCGATAGTCGTGGTCGCGCGCGACGGCCTTGACGACGACCGCGCCCGGACCCGCGAGGCGCGTGCCACGCCGGATCGCCTCCGTCGTGCCCTCGACCGCCTCCACCGCGGTCACCGCGCCGCGTCGCACGACGACGGTCTGACCGACGCGAGCATCCGCCACGAGGCGCGCCACCGCCAGCCCGACCGCGACGTCGCGCCGCTCGTCCTCGGTCGGCGTCCGCCGGGACCAGCACCCCGAGCCGGCGAGCTCGTCGCCCAGGAACGGCCGCTGATCGAGCACCGTCACGCCCATCTCCGTCAGCGTCGTCACGACGACCTCGATGAGCCGCATGTCGAGGCGGGAGCCCGCACGCTCGTCCAGCCGGGCCGCGGCATCGTCGCCCGGCTGCGCCGCGATGAGGTCCTGTGCGGAGAACTTTCCGGAGAAGAGGGCGGCCGTGAGGCCCTCCTGGCCGAGCGCCGCGAGCACCGCGGCCGGCTCGGTGACGCGGCTCGGGATGACACGGAGCGCGTGGCGATCGACACCGGGCGCGTCGCCGAAGGTGAAGGCCACGACGCGCCAGCCCTGGCGCCGCGCCTCCGCCGCCATGCGCGCCGGCAGCGTGCCGGCGCCGCACATCAGGCCGAGCGCCCGCTCCACGGTGGGGGCGTGGGGTACGTGGTCTCGGTGCGCCCGTCGCGAATCATCCGCTCGATCTCGAGCGCCAGCGCGAGCGACCGGAGATCCTCGCCCTCGGCGAGGACCACGGCCTCTCCCGCGCGCGCGGCCCGGACCGCGCGGATGAGATGCTGGATTTCCAGCTTCAGCGGGTTTTCCTTGTGGACCTGGACGTGCTCGACGAACGAAGCACGGCGGTACCGGATGGACTCGCGATCCAGCGTGTACTCCTGCGCGGCGCGCCGATGCACCCGGATGTCCTGCTCGGAATAGTCGAGCACGACGTACGCGTCGGGCTGCGTCACGGCGAGGGTGCGGATCTTCTCCTCCGTCACGCGGCTCGCGGTGATGATCGCGATCGTCCCCGACTCGAAGCCGATCTGCACCGTGGCGACGTCCGTGACGGGCGAGTGCACGGACGATCCCACCGCGGCGAGCCGTCGAGGCGGCGAGTCCACCAGCCGGAGCACGATGTCCAGGTCGTGGATCATCAGGTCCATCACGACGGTGTCCTTCTGGACTCGCGACGCGAACGGGCCGAGCCGGCGCGACTCGACCAGGATCGGCCGTGCCACGATCTTCTTGAGCTCCTGGACGGCGCCGTTGAAGCGCTCCACGTGGCCCACGTGGAGGACGGCGCGACAACGTCGGGCGAGCGCGAAAAGCTCGCGCGCCTCCTCGAGCGTCGGCGCGACCGGCTTCTCGACGAGGACGGCGACGCCCGCCTCGAGGAAGTCGCTCGCGACGGCGAAGTGCTGCTCGGTCGGCACCGCGACGCTCACGAGATCCACCTGACCGATGAGGTCACGGTGGTCCGTGAGCGCGCGCGTCCCGTAGCGGGCCGCGGCCGCCGCGGCGCGGTCGTGCTCGACGTCCACGACGCCCGCGAGCTCGATGTCCCAGAGCTCGGCGTAGACGAGCAGGTGGTACTGGCCCATGTGGCCGGCCCCCACGACGCCCGCGCGCAAGCGCCGGCCCGCGTCGACGGTCACGCGGGCTCGCTTCCGGCCGCGGTCGGCACGTCGCCCGGATCGCCCAGCGGGCCCTCGGCGCGGTCTGGCCCGCCGCAGATTCCGCGTCGCGAGGTCGCGATGAACTCGAGCAGGCGGACCAGAAGTGGGATCCCGAGCAGCTCGCTCCGGATCCGCTCGACCGCGCGCTGCGGCCCGAGCCCCGACCGGTAGAGGATGCGATAGGCGTCCTGGAGGACGCGCCGGTCGGCCGCGGGCACGCCCGCGCGCCGGAGCCCCACGACGTTCACCCCGCGTGCCAGCGCGGGGATCCCGTCGGCGAGCATGAAGGGCGGCACGTCCGCGGTCACCTTGGAAAAGCCGCCGATGTAGGCGAACGCGCCGACGCGCGTGAACGGTACGATACCCGAGAGTCCGCCGATCGTGGCGCGCTCGCCGATCTCGCAGTGGCCGGTGATCCCGGCGTAGTTGATGACGATCGCGCCGTCGGCCACGCGACAGTCATGCGCGACGTGGCTCATGGCCATGATCAGGCAGTCCGCCCCGATCTCGGTCCAGCCCTCGGGGCGCGTCGCGCGGTGGATCGTGACGTATTCCCGGATGACGGTGCCCGCCCCGATCCGCACACCCGACGGCGTTCCCTCCTTGTACTTGAGGTCCTGCGGCCTGCCGCCGAGGACCGCGCCGTGGCCCACCTGCGCGCGTGGACCGATCTCGACGCGTCCCTCGAGCACGACGTGATGCCCGACGTCGACCCCGGCGTCGAGCGTGACCTCGGGACCCACGACCGAGAACGCGCCGACCCGCGCGCCGGCATCGATCCGCGCGGCCGGGTCGACGAGCGCCGTGGGGTGGATGCCCTCAGCGCGCGTCATCGTCGTTCCTCGGCTCGGGCGCCGCGAGGCCGAGCTGTCCCTCGAGCCGCTGGAGACGCCGCTCCGCCTGCCGCAGGCGTCTGGCGATATCGGGCAGCTGCTCCTCGAGCACGAAGAGGCGCTTGGCCTGGACCACGGGTCGCGCGGGCGTGCCGAAGACCTTCTCCCCCGGGGCGACGTTTCGCGCGAGCCCCGACTGCGCGAGCACCACGGCACCGTCGCCGACCTCCAGATGGTCCGCGACGCCGACCTGCCCGGCGAGGACGACGCCGCGACCGATCCGGCACGAGCCCGAGATCCCGACCTGGGCGACGATGATCGAGTGCTCGCCGATCTCGACGTTGTGGCCGACCTGCACGAGGTTGTCGATCTTGGTGCCGCGCCGCACGACGGTATCGCCGAGCATCGCGCGGTCGATCGTCGTGTTGGCGCCGATCTCCACGTCGTCCTCGATCTGGACGCCGCCGACCTGGGGGATCTTCCGGTGCGCCTCGCCGTCGAAGGCATAGCCGAAGCCGTCTGCGCCCACGACCGCGCCGGGATGAACCACCACCCGGCGGCCGAGCCGGACGCCGGCGCAGAGCACGACGCCCGCGTGGATCACCGAGTCCTCGCCCACCACCGCCCGCGCGCCCACGAACGCGCCGGCGTGGACGCGCACGCGCGGGCCGAGGCTCGCGCCCGCCTCGACCACGACGAGCGGGCCGATGGTGGCGGTCGGGTCGACCCGGGCATCTGGCGCGACGACGGCCGCAGGATCGATCCCGGGCGCGGGCGGCGCCGGCGGGTGGAAGAGCGTGAGCAGCCGGATGAGCGCCTGCTGCGGCTTCGGCGCACGAAGTACGGGCGCGGGCAGCCCCGCCGCATCCGTCCCGGCGAGGAACGCGCCGGCCCGCGAGGCCAGCGCGGCAGCGCCGTAGCGGGCATCGATCAGGAAGGAGATGTGCTCCGGGCCGGCGGCGTCGAGCGCCGCCACGCCGGTGACCACACGGCCCGGGTCGCCTTCCAGCGTCGCCTGGAGGGCGGCGGCGAGCTCACCGAGGGTGAACCCGACTGCCTTGCCCATCGCTCCGCTACTTCTTGCCCTTGGTTGTGGCCTGCTGATCGAACGCCTTGATGACCTCCTCCGTCAGATCCGCCTCCGGTGCGGCGTAGAGGACCGTGGCACCCCGTCGCTCGACGATGAGGTAGTAGCCGCGATCCTTGCCCACCTTCTCGATGACTCCGGAGACGTCCTGGAGGACTTTCTGCAAGAGCGTTGCTTCCTTCTTCTCGAGCTCCTTCTGGAAATCATCCGCCAGACGGGCCGCGTCGCGGCGCTTCCGCTCGAACTGATCCTGCTTTTCGCGCCGTGCATCCGCGGTCATGAGCGGGCCCTTCTTCTCGAGCTCGTCGCGCAGGGCCTCGAGCTCCTTGCGCTTCGTGTCCATCTCCTTCTGCATGCCGGCCTTCTCACGCTCGAGCTGCTCCCGGGCCGCGACGCCGGACGCCGAGCGCGCCAGGACCCGCTGAACGTCGATGAATCCGATTCGCGTCGCTGGAGCGGGCGCGGGCGTCTGCGCCCACGCCGACAGGCCGGTGACGAGGACCATGGTCGCGACGCTCACTGCGCTCGATAGTACCCTCATCCCAGCCTCCTAGAACGGCGTGCCGACCGAGAAATGAAACGCGCCGAAATCCTCGCCCGTCTTCCGGTCGAGGTTGATGCCGTAGTCGACCCGGATGGGGCCGAAGGGGGACTGCCAGCGAAAGCCGGCACCCGCCGCCTTGCGGAGCGTCGAGAGGTCGAAATCGTTGCCGAAGCCGTAGACCTGGCCGATGTCGAAGAAGCCCGCGAGCCGGATGCCGAAGATGACCGGCACGAGATACTCGACGTTGCCGAGAACCTCGGTCGAGCCGCCGATGAGGACTCCGTTCTCGTCCTTGGGAGCGAGCTCGCGGAACTTGAAGCTCCGAACCGAGTTCGGCCCGCCGAGGTAGAACCGCTCGAACAGCGGCAGCGGGTCCTTCGACCAGCCGAAGCCATAGCCGCCCTCGACGCGGCCGCCCAGGATGTGACCGAGCCAGATGGGCTGATACCGGGTCGCGAAGACGATCGTCTTCACGTAGCGAGAGTCGCCGCCCAGACCGGCGAACTCGGTGGACAGGTTGATCTGGCCGCCCCGCGTCGGCGTGGTGACGGAGTCGCGATCGTCCCGTCCCACGCTGGCCGACACCAGCGAGGTGACGCGGGTGCCCGCCTGCTCCTGGAGCGCCGGTGTGGCGAGAACCGTGAGGTCCGTGACCTTGTCGCGCGAGGCACGGTACCCCAGGTTCCAGCGCCAGTACTCCTCGAACGGATGGCCCAGGCGAAGCCCGGCACCGAGCGAGTTGTAGCGGTACTCCGTGTACCGCCGGTCCGTGCTGAACAGGTCGAAGCCCGCCGACAGCGGGCGGTCGAGGAACCACGGGTCCGTGAAGCTGATCACGCCCTGCATGGTGTTGGCGCCGGCGCGGAGGCGCGCCGAGGCCTCCCATCCGCGGCCGAGGAAGTTGCGCTGCGCGAGGTCGATGCTGCCGATGAAGGAATCGACGGAGGAGTACCCGCCGCCGAGACTGAAGAGACCGGTCGGACGCTCGGTCACGTCCACGTTGACGATGATCCGCGTCTTGTCCGAGCCCGGCTGCGTCGTCACCTCCACCTTCTCGAAATAGCCGAGGTTCGCCAATCGCTGGCGGGCGCGCTCGCGCTTCTGCAGCGTGTAGAGATCGCCCTCGTGGAGAGGGATCTCGCGCCGGAGGATCTTGTCCTGGCTCCGGACGTTGCCGGTGATGTTGATGCGCTCGACGTACACCTCGGGCCCTTCGATGATGTCGAAGGCCACGTTATAGAGGTTCTGCCCGGGGACCTGATCGGTCCTCGGCGCGACGTCGGCCGAGGCCCGGCCGATGGTGCTGTACAGGTTCTCGATGTTCTTGGCGCTGTCGCGGATCGCGGAGCGCGAGAAGAGATCGCCGCTCTTGAAGCGGACCTGCCGCATGATCTCCTTCTCGGGCAGGAGCGTGACGCCCACGGCCTTGACCTCGGCGACCCGGAACTGGGGCCCCTCGACGATCGTGAACGTGACGGTCACGAGCGCCCGCTCGCGGTCGACCTGGACGTCGGTCGCGTCGACGCGCGCCTGGACGTAGCCGTAGTCGTTGTACAGCGCGATGATCCGCTCGACGTCCTCGTCGAGCCGCTGCCGCTGCACCTTGCCGCGGAGGATGTAGAACTGCCGCTCGCGCGTCGCGAGGTTGTCCTTGAGGAGCTGGTCCTTGAGGCCCGCGTTGCCCTTGAACAGGATCCGATCGATCTTGATCTGCCGCCCCTCGACGATGCTGAAGGCGATTCGCACGTCGCCGTCGGCGAACTTCTCGACGCTGGGCGTGATCTGGACCTCGAAGTACCCTTCGTCCTCGTAGTAGTCCCGCAGCTTCTGGACGGCGGTCTGGACGTCCACGGGGTTGTAGACGCTCCCGAGCTTGATGTCGATCTTCTCCTGGAGCTCCGTCCGGTTGGAGGACTTGTTGCCCACGAAATCGACGTCACGCACGAAGGGCCGCTCGGTCACGACGAAGGTGACCTTGACGCCGCCCTCGAAGTCCTCGACCTTGAGCTGAACGTCGTCGAAGAACCCCAGGCTGAAGATCGCGCGAATGTCGTCGGACAGGAGCGCGGGGTTGAACGGCGAGCCGATCGTGCTCTTCACGCGTCCGAGGATGACGGCCTCCTGGACGCGCTTCGCGCCCTCGACGGCGAGCTCCCGGATGGGGATGGGACGCTGCTGGGCCGGCGCCTGCGCCGCAGCGGCGCCGTAATCGAGGAGGGCGAGCACGACGGCGACGACAAGGGTCAGACGGACTCGGGCCGTTGTCGTCACCGGACTCTCAGGAGTGTGCGGACAGTGTCCTAGTGCTCTGCAAGCTCGAGCGGCGCTTCGACGACCTGCGCCTCGCGGAAGACGAAATTCGCCCCGTCGACGTCGACCTCGATCCGGGCGTGCTCCGCGACCTGGCCCCTCACGATCGCCTCGGCCAGGGGATCCTCGATGTGCTTCTGGATCGTCCGCCTGAGCTGCCGAGCGCCATACGTCGGGTCGTAGCCCTTCTCCACGAGCGCCGCCTCGGCCGCGGGAGTCAGTACGAGCTCGATGCCCTTGTCGGAGAGCTGCTTGTTGATCCGGCCGATCATGAGCCGGATGATCTGCGTGATGTGCTCG
Source organism: Methylomirabilia bacterium (assembly GCA_041496385.1). Classification (GTDB taxonomy): domain Bacteria; phylum Methylomirabilota; class Methylomirabilia; order Rokubacteriales; family CSP1-6; genus AR19. The sequence continues at coordinate 37,967 of JBGQEL010000001.1, forward strand.
AGCGCGAGGGCGTGGAACACGATGATGTCGTCGATCCGGTTCAGGAACTCCGGGCGGAACGCGCGCTTGAGCTCCTCCAAGACGCGGTCTTTCATCTTCTCGTAGGACGACTCGTCCGACTCCTGCAGGAACCCCGGCGAGATGCGCTTGCCGATCAGGCTCGTGCCGAGATTGGAGGTCATGATCAGGATCGTGTTCTTGAAGTCCACGACGTGCCCCAGCGAGTCGCTGAGTCGTCCGTCATCGAGCACCTGGAGCAGCATGTTGAAGACGTCGGGGTGCGCCTTCTCGATCTCGTCGAACAGCACGACCGAGTACGGGCGTCGCCGCACCTTCTCGGTCAGGAAGCCGCCCTCCTCGTAGCCCACATAACCGGGGGGCGCCCCGAGGAGCCTGGAGATCGAGAACTTCTCCATGTACTCGGACATGTCGACCCGGATCAGCGCGTTCTCGTCGCCGAAGAGGTACTCGGCGAGCGCGCGCGCCAACTCGGTCTTTCCGACGCCCGTCGGACCCAGGAACACGAACGAGCCGACCGGGCGCTTGGCGTCCTTCAGGCCCGCCCGCGAGCGTCGAATCGCGCGTGACACGGCGGCCACGGCGGCGTCCTGGCCGATGATCCGGCCGTGGAGGGCCTCTTCCATCCGCGCGAGCTTCTCGGACTCTTTTTCCTCGAGCTTCGAGAGCGGGATGCCCGTCCAGCGGGACACGATGAACTCGATGTCCTCCTCCTCGACGGACTGGGTCCCCTTCCCCTTGTTCTTCTCCCACTCCCGCTTGAGCTCCTCCTCGCGGTGCCGGAGTACCTTTTCCTTCTCGCGCAGCGACGCCGCCTTCTCGAACTCCTGCGCCTCGAGGTACATGTCCTTCTCGCGGATCACGCGCTCGAGCTCCTTCTCGATCTCCTTGAGCTCGGGGGGCGGCGTGAGCGCCATGAGCCGGGTCCGGGACGACGCCTCGTCGATCACGTCAATCGCCTTGTCCGGAAGCTGTCTGTCCGTGATGTACCGGTCGGCCAGATGGACCGCGGCATTGATCGCCTGCTCGGTGATCTTGACCCGGTGATGCGCCTCGTACTTGTGGCGCAGCCCCCGGATGATCTCGATGGCTTCCGGAACCGACGGCGCCTTGACGATCACGGGCTGGAATCGGCGCTCGAGCGCGCCGTCCTTTTCGATGTACTTCCGGTACTCGTCGAGCGTGGTCGCGCCGATCGTCTGGATCTCGCCGCGGGAGAGCGCGGGCTTGAGCATGTTCGACGCGTCGATCGCTCCCTCGGCCGCGCCGGCGCCGATCAGCGTGTGGAGCTCGTCGAGGAAGAGCACGACGTTCTCCGACTGCCGGATCTCCTTCATGACCGCCTTCAGGCGCTCCTCGAACTGGCCGCGGTACTTGGTGCCTGCGACGAGCGCACCGAGGTCGAGCTGCAGGAGGCGTTTGTTGACGAGGACGTCTGGCACGTCGTGGCTGACGATCTTCTGCGCGAGTCCTTCCACGATCGCCGTCTTGCCGACCCCCGGCTCGCCGATGAGGACCGGGTTGTTCTTGGTGCGCCGGGCGAGAATCTGGATGACGCGCTCGATCTCCTGCTCGCGCCCGATCACCGGGTCCAGCTTGCTTTCGCGGGCGAGCTGCGTGAGGTCACGGGCGAACTCGTCGAGGACGGGAGTCTGCGAGCGCTTCTTGGGCCTCGGGTAGTACTGGTCACCGAGGAGAGCCAGCGTCTCCTGCCGGACCTCGTCCAGACGGGCGCCGAGCGACTCGAGAATCTTCGCCGCGATAGACTGGCCCTCTTTCATCAGCCCGAGGAGCAGGTGCTCTGTGCCGATGTAGTTGTGGCCGAGCTGCCGTGCCTCTTCAATGGAGAGCTCGAGGACCCGCTTGGCCTGCGGGGTGAAGGGAACCTCACCGAACGTCAGCGTTTTGGGGAAGCCTGCCAGGGCCCGCTCGACCTCTGCCTTGACCGTCTCGAGCCGGAGCCCGAGGCGCTGCAGCACGGCGGTCGCGATGCCCTCGCCGTCCCGGATCAGGCCGAGCAGGACGTGTTCCGTGCCGACGAAATCGTGCCGAAAGCGGCCTGCTTCCTCGCGAGCCAGAATGATGACCCGTCGTGCCCGTTCGGTGAATCGTTCAAACACTGGCTTTCCCCCACCCCTCCCCAAGCCGCCGGAGCGCAAATTTTCTTTCGGCGACGGCTAGTTAGTGAACTACGCGCTCAGTATAGCCCACGGTCTTGGTGCCTGCTAGCCTTTTTCTTCACGAGCGAGTAAATCCGTGAAACCCTTACTCGATCTCCCGGGCGCGGCCCTCGACGAGCCGGTAGCTCCGCTCGGCGCGCCGCGCCAGGTCGGGATTGTGGGTCGCGACGAGGAAGGCAATCCCCCGTTCGGCCTGCAGTCGAAGGAAGAGATCGTAGATCACCTCACTGGTCTTCGGGTCCAGGTTTCCTGTCGGCTCGTCGGCGAGGATGAGCTTTGGCGCGTTGACGAGGGCCCGCGCAATGGCCACCCGCTGCTGCTCGCCACCCGAGAGCTCGCCCGGGCGGTGGTGGACCCGGTCGCCGAGGCCGACCTCGGCCAGCGCAGCGGTCGCGAGCTTCCGCGCCTCCTCCGTCGGCCGCCGCACCAGAAGCGCCGGGATCATCGCGTTCTCGAGTGCGCTCATCTCACCCAGCAGGTTGTAGAATTGGAAGACGAACCCGACATCCAGCCGCCGGTAGCGCACGAGGCCCGCCTCGCCGCGGGCGAAAAGGTCCTCTCCGAGGAACAGCACGCGCCCGGCCGTCGGCCGATCCAGGGCGCCCAGCAGGTGGAGCAGCGTCGACTTGCCGACGCCCGACGCCCCGACGAGGGCCACGATTTCGCCGGGCCCGATGGTCACGCTGGCCCCACGCAGGACGCGGACGACCTCGGGGCCGGAGCGATACTCCTTTTCCACCTCATCCGCCACCAGGAGCGCCGCCCGGCTCATCGGTGGATCCGTCTCGACGCTCGGCGCGCGTCACTCATATCGCAGCACGTCGACGGGATCGAGAAGGCCCGCGCGGCGGGCGGGAATGATCGTCGCGAGGAACGAGAGGAAGAGCGTCGCTCCGATGACCATGAGCGCGTCGCCGAGTGTCAGCTTCATCGGCAGGTAGCTGATCTGGTAGACGTCGCTCGCGAGCTTGATGACCTTGTAGGTGTTCTGTGCCCAGATGAGCCCGAGGCCGAGCGCGCTCCCGGCGAGCGTGCCGGCCACGCCGATCGTCATTCCGACCGTGAAGAACACCACCGTGATGCTCTGACTCGAGGCGCCGATCGCCTTCAGGACGCCGATCTCCTTCCGTTTCTCGGCGACGAGAAGGACGAGGTGCCCGATGATCGCGAAGGCGGCGACGAGGATGATGATCGTCACGATGACGAAGAGCGCCAGCTTTTCGAGCTGCAGCGCGGCGAAGAGACTCCGGTTCATGTCCATCCAGTCGCGCACCCAGTACGGGTAGCCGAGGTCCGTGGCCACCGCGCGCCCCACCCGCTTGGCGTCGAAGGGATCCTTGAGCTTCACCTCGATGCCGCTGGCCCCACGGAGCCCGGCGAACTCACGGGCGGCGGGGAGCGACAGGTACGCGAGCGAGGAGTCGAGCTCGTACATGCCGAGCTCGAACGTGCCGGCGACCGTGTAGCGCCGCATCCGGGGCACCATGCCGACGGCCGTCAACGCCCCCTCCGGGGAGATGACCGTGACCTGGTCCCCCTCGGCAACACCCAGCGCGCGCGCGAGCTCCCGCCCGAGGAGGATCCCCGGCGCGCCGTCGGCGAGCGGCGCCGCGCTCCCGCTCCGGAGCTGCGCCTGCAGATCCTCACGGACCGCGGGGGTCCCGAGGTCGATACCGCGTACCAGGCCGCCGCGCGCGCCGCCGCCGGGCGTGGTGAAGAGGGCCTGCTGATGGACGAACGGCGTCGCCGCGCGCACGCCGGGAATTTTCGCGATTCGCGCCGCCATCGTCCCCGCATCGGTCAGTCCGTCGCGCCCCGAGTGAAAGACGAGCAGGTGCGGGTTGGCCGCGATGATCCGGTCGCGGATTCCCTCCTGGAAGCCCGTCATGGTGGCGAGCACGACGATGAGCGCCGCGACCCCCAGGAACACCCCCCCGACGCCGATCCAGACGAAGAGCGACAGGTTCGCGCGCTGGCCCCGCGCGCGCAGGTATCGGAGCCCCATGAAGACCTCGAAGGGCATCCCCCGCTTCACTGCGTCTCCTGTCCCTGGCCGTCCGTGGCACGGCCGCCCTCCGGACGCAGTTGGGGAAAGAGGATCACCTCGCGAATCGAGGCCTGATCGGCGAAGAGCATCGCCAGCCGGTCGATTCCGATTCCCTCGCCCGCCGCCGGCGGCATGCCGAACTCGAGCGCGCGCACGTAGTCCTCATCCAGCCAGTGCGCCTCGTCGTCGCCCCGCGCCGCGAGCTGAGCCTGCTCGCGGAAGCGCGCGAGCTGATCGACCGGGTCGTTGAGCTCGCTGTAGGCGTTGGCCATCTCGCGACGCCCGACGAACAGCTCGAACCGGTCGACGAGGGCCGCGTTGTCGCGCTTCCGCTTCGCGAGCGGCGAGAGCTCGATCGGAAAGTCCACGACGAACGTCGGCTGAACCAGCGTCGGTTCGACGAGCCGCTCGAAGACCTCTTTCCAGAGCTTCCACGCCGGAGCGCCGGACATCCGGATGCCCTTCGCCGCCGCGGCGCGCTCGAGCGTCCCCGCGTCGGTCGCCGGCGTCACCCCGACGCCGAGCGCCTCGGCGAGACCGTCGAAGAACGTCAGCCGCCGCCAGGGCGGTCGCAGATCGATGGCGTGCTCCCCCCAGCGCAGCCCCGTCGTGCCGTGGATCGATTGCGCGAGCTCCACGAAGAGCGCCTCGGTCAGCTCCATCAGGTCCGTGTAGTCGGCGTACGCCTGATAGAACTCGAGCATCGTGAACTCGGGATTGTGCTGGGTCGAGATCCCCTCGTTGCGGAAGTTGCGGTTGATCTCGTACACGCGCTCGAACCCGCCCACGAGAAGCCGCTTGAGATAGAGCTCCGGCGCGATCCGTAGATAGAGATCCATCCCGAGCGCGTTGTGGTGGGTCTTGAAGGGTCGCGCGATGGCGCCACCCGGGATCGGCTGCATCATCGGCGTCTCGACCTCGAGGAAGCCGCGCGCGTCGAGAAAACGACGCATCGCGGCGATGATCCGCGCACGCAGCAGGAAGATCGCGCGCACGTCCTGGTTGACGACGAGATCGACGTAGCGCTGCCGGTAGCGCGTCTCGACGTCCTTGAGCCCGTGCCATTTTTCGGGCAGCGGTCGCAGCGCCTTTCCGAGAAACGTGAAGGACTTGACGTTGACCGTGAGCTCACCGGTGCGTGTCCGGAACATCTCGCCCGTGACGCCGACGAAGTCGCCGAGGTCCAGGTCGGTGAAGTGCGCGTACTCGTCCCCGAGCCGGTCGGCGCGCGCATAGATCTGGATTCGCCCGGTGTAGTCCATCAGGTGGGCGAAGCACGACTTTCCGTGGTGGCGCAGCGCCACGAGGCGGCCCGCGAGGCTCACCGGCTCGACGGCCTTCAGCTCCTCGTCGGCCGCGCCCTGGAGCCGGTCCGCGAGCGGCCGCGCCCAGTGGGCCACGGGGAACCGTCCCCCGAAGGGATCGATGCCGCGCGCGCGCAGCGCCTCGACCTTCTCGAGGCGCTGGCGCGTCAGCTCGTTCGCGTCGTCCATCACACCTGGGACCCACGGGACCACAGCAGATAGGCATTGATCAGCGCGTCGAGGTCGCCGTCCATGACGGCCTCGACGTTGCCGATCTCGAGCCCCGTCCGATGGTCCTTGACGAGCTGGTACGGGTGGAAGGTATAGGACCGGATCTGGCTGCCGAACGCGATCTCCTTCTTCTCGCCGGTCAGCTCCGCGAGCGTCTCGCGCTGCTTCTTCTCCGCGATCTCGTAAAGCCGTGCCTTGAGGATCCGCAGCGCCGTGTCGCGATTCCGGAGCTGCGATCGTTCGTTCTGGCACGTGACCACGATCCCCGTCGGAAGGTGCGTGATCCGAACGGCGGAGTCGGCGGTGTTGACCCCCTGCCCGCCCGGCCCCGACGCGCGGAAGACGTCCACACGTAGATCGTCCTCGCGGATCGTGACCTCGACGTCGTCGACCTCGGGCACGACGGCCACCGAGGCGAAGCTCGTCTGACGACGGCGCGAGGCGTCGAAGGGCGAGATCCTGACGAGCCGGTGGACCCCGGTCTCACCGCGGAGATAGCCGAAGGCGTAGTCGCCCGTGACCTCCACCGTCGCCGACTTGATGCCCGCCTCGTCGCCCGGCAGCAGGTCGACGACCTCGGCCTTGAGGTCGTGGCGTTCGCACCATCGGAGGTACATGCGCAGGAGCATCTGCGCCCAGTCCTGCGACTCCGTACCGCCGGCGCCCGGATGGATCGACACGATCGCCGCCTTCGAGTCATGCGGGCCCGACAGCATCACCTTCAGCGCGAACTCATCGAGGTCGGCGCGGAGCTTCGCGGCGCCCTCGACGATCTCGGCATCCAGGCTGTCGTCGCCCGCCTCGGCGGCGAGCTCGAGCATCACACCGAGCTCTTCGGCGCGCGTCGTCAGCTCGTTCACACGCGTGATGGTGCGCGCGGCCTCGGTGCGCTCACGGAGCAACTCCTGTGCGCGGCGGTTGTCCTCCCAGAAGGCGGGCGACGCCATCTCCGCGTCGAGCGCGGCGAGCCGCTGCTTCTTCCCCGCGATGTCAAAGATGCCCCCGGAGCTCGCTGACGCGCGCGACCAGCTCGGCGACCTCGCGCTTGAGCTCGCCGGGCATCAGGCGTTCCCGCGGCGCGCGCCGGCCCAGAGCGCGCCCGCGGAGATCGCGAGCGACAGATAGGCGAGCCACTCGCCGAAGCGCGTGTAGATGGTCCGACCGGAACGCAGCGGCACGCGCTCGGATGCGGTGCCGCGGCGGAAGAGCGTGAGCCGGCGGAGGATCTGGCCGCTCGGCGCGATGATCGCCGAGACGCCGGTGTTCGCGGCGCGAACGACGGCGATGCGATGCTCCACCGCGCGGAACGGGTACATGGCGAGATGCTGCCACGGGCCGTCCGTGCGGCCGAACCAGCCGTCGTTCGTCATGTTCACCATCAGCCGCGCTCCATCGTTGACGAATTCGCGCACGAGCTCGGGGAAGATTCCTTCGTAACAGATTACGACACCGACGGGCGCGGGCGGGCCCGGGAATACCACGGTCCTCGCACCAGGCTCGAGCTCGGCGATGAACTCGGCCCAGTTCCTGACGAAACCGATCGCTCCCGACAGGGGCACGAACTCGCCGAACGGAACGAGATGCATCTTATCATATCGCCCCTCGATGCCGTTTCCGGTCAGCAGAAACGCGGTGTTATAGACCTTGGTCTTGGACGTTCCTTCAACGTCGACCGAGCCGACCAGCAGCGGCGTCTGGAGCTCGCGCGACAACGCCGCGAGTTCGCCGATCAGATTCGGCTCCCGCCGGAGAACGGCGGGCAGCGAGGTTTCCGGCCAGACGATCAGGTCCGGCCGCTCCGTGCCCGCACGCCGCGTGAGGGACGTCGCGATACCCAGGGTCGTGGCGGCGTAGTCCGGGTCCCACTTGAGTGGCTGGGCGATCGACGGCTGGACCACCGCCACGCGCAGCTCGCCCGGTGGCGGCGGCTCGGCCAGCCGGTGCGCACCGAACAGGAGCGTTGCGCCGACGAGTGTCGCCGCCACCGCGACGCCCGCCAGCGCGCGGCGCCACGGGAGGACCAGGCATCCGGCGATCGCGGCGTTGACGGCGAGTACGACGAACGACACGGCGTGGACGCCGCCGAGCTCCGCGATCTGGATGACCGGCAGCTTCAGGTACTGCGAGTAACCGAGCGTGCCCCACGGGAAGCCCCCCATGAGCCGCCCGCGGACCCATTCCCCCGCGACCCAGACGAACGGCGTCACGGCGAGCGCGAGCGTCGGCGAGCGACGCCGCGCGACGGACGACACCGCGGCGGCGAAGAGTCCTGCGTAGAGGCCGCAGTATGCAGCGAGGAGGGCGATGGGCCCCCAGGTGAGCGGCCAGGGGATCGCGCTGTAGACCCGAAAAGTGAAATCGAGCCAGCGAAGGAGCACCAGGAAGAAGGCGCTGCCGAAGAGCCAGCCCCAGCCCAGCGCAGCCCGCGGACCGCGGGACAACGCCGTCACGATCACGGGCACCAGGACGACCCAGGCCACACCATTCCAGTCCGTGCGTGGAAACGCGAGAGCGAGGCCGAGGGCGCTCGCGGACAGGAGCAGCCCCAGGGCCAGGCTGTGACGGAGCCGCTCCAAGCCGATCAGGCACCCCTCGACAGACGGTCCGACAGCAGGCGGGGCAACCCCCCCGCGAGGATTTTCCGCTGCGCGCGCTCCACGTCGTACGTCACGCGCCGGATCGCGATGCGGCCCTTCTCCATGTCCCAGAGCGCGTACGCTGCACGCGGGTCCCCGTCACGTGGCTGGCCGACGCTCCCGACGTTGACGAGGTAGCGGCGCCCCTGCTCCAGCGTCACGTCGACCGTTCCCGGAAGATACTCCGGCCCGGAAGAACCAAGGGACCAGACGGCCGGGACATGCGAGTGACCGACGAAGCACAGGCGGGTCGAGAAGGCGGGAAAGGCGTCGAGGCCGTCGCCGGCGGACACGAGATAGTCCCACTCGTCGGGTTCGCGGGGCGACGCGTGCACCAGCGTCGCGTCAGCCAGCTCGGCGGTCAGGGGCAACGCGGCCAGATAGCTCATGTGGTCCGTGTCCAGGCGCGTGCGGGTCCACTCCGCCGCGGCCCTCGCGTACGGATTGAACCAGTCGAGGTCCAGGAGGCCGGCGACGCCGTGCTCGTGGTTGCCCGCCACGATCGTCGTCGCCCTCGTCGCGAGGAGCTCGACGCATGCCACCGGGTCGGCGCCGTAGCCCACGACGTCGCCGGTGCAGAGCACCGCATCGGCCCGCGCGGCCGTGTCATCGAGCACCGCCTCGAGTGCCTCGAGATTGCCGTGGATATCCGAGATCACCGCATACCGCACGGGCCCCGCGCCTCAGGCCGTCGGGTGCAGGTCGCGATGGATCTTGTCGAGGACGCCGTTGATGAAGCGGCTCGACTCCTTCGTGCCGAACTTCTTGGAGATCTCGATCGCCTCGTTGATCGCCACCTTCGGCGGCACCTCGACCCCCCACAGGAGCTCGTAGACGGCCAGTCGCAGGATGTTCCGGTCCACGACGGCCATCCGGTCCAGGTCCCAATGCTCCGCGCAGTGTGCGATCGTCTGGTCGATCTTCGCCTGGTGGGTCTTGGTGCCCCGGACCAGCGTCTCCGAGAAGCCACGTGCGTCCGCCGCCAGCGCATGGCGCGCCCAGAAATCACGCTCCCGCGCCGCCGGATCGTCCTCGGCGTGCACGTCCAGCTCGTAGAGGAACTGGAGCGCGACCTCCCTGGCCTTGCGTCGCTTGCCCATCAGCGATCGTGGCCGCTGCGCGCGCGCGGCGACCGCGGGCCGCCCCTGCGCCCCGCCCGCCCGAGCTGCAGCGTGTGGATCCACTCGGCCATCTGCAGCGCGGCCTCGGCCGCCTCCTCCCCGCGGTTGCCCACCGCTCCGCCGGCCCGGTCCCACGCCTGGTCCTCGGTGAGCGCGGTGATCAGGCCGAAGGTCGCCGGGACGCCGGTCGTCAGCCCGACCTCGCGGATGCCGGCCGCCGCCTCGCGCGCGACGTGCTCGAAGTGCGGCGTCTGCCCCCGGATCACGACGCCCACGCAGACGATGCCGGCGTAACGTCCCGTGGCGGCCAGGAGGGCCGCCGCCTGCGGGAGCTCGAACGAGCCGGGCACCCAGTGGAGCTCCACGCGCTCGGCGCCGACCCGCGCCTCGCCGAACGCGGCGCGCGCGCCCTCGACCAGGCGCTCGGTGATGCGCTCGTTGAAGCGCGCCGCGACGATCGCGAAGCGCTCGGAGCGCTGCGCCGCGCGCGGCCGGCGTGCCTTCGGCGCGCGACCGGCCATCTCAGTCCGGGAGCGACGAAAGCAGATGCCCGAGCTTGTCGCGCTTCGTGCTCAGGTACTTCCGATTCGCCTCGGTCGCGGGGGCCTCGATCGGAACGCGCTCGGCGATGTGGAGCCCGTAGCCTTCGAGACCGACGATCTTCTTCGGGTTGTTGGTGAGCAGCCGAAGATTTCGAACGCCGAGGTCCACGAGGATCTGGGCGCCAATGCCATAGTCGCGTAGATCGGCCTTGAACCCGAGCGCCTGGTTCGCCTCGACGGTGTCCTTGCCCTGGTCCTGGAGCTCGTACGCCCGCATCTTGTTCACGAGGCCGATCCCGCGCCCCTCCTGCCGCATGTAGACGAACACGCCCCGTCCCTCGGCCTGGATGATCGCCAGCGACTTCTCGAGCTGCTGCCCGCAGTCGCAGCGGCGCGACTGGAAGACGTCGCCGATGAGGCACTCGGAGTGGACGCGGACCAGGACCGGCTCGTCGCCCGCGACCTGGCCCATGACGAGCGCCACGGGCACGCGCGCGTCCACGGGCGTGTCGTACGCGATCGCGGTGAAGTCTCCGAAGTCGGTCGGCAGCTTGTGGGTCGCGATCCGGCGGACCAGCTTTTCCTTCACGATCCGGTACTCGATGAGGTCCTTGATCGTGATCATCTTGAGACCGTACGTCTGCGCGAGCTCCACGAGATTCGGTACGCGTGCCATGCCCCCGTCCTCGTCGAGCACCTCGCAGATCACTGCCGCCGGGTAGCACCCGGCGAGGCGCGCCAGGTCGATCGCGGCCTCGGTGTGGCCCGCGCGCCGGAGCACCCCGCCAGGCATCGCCCGGAGCGGCAAGATGTGGCCCGGGCGGGTCAGGTCGTCGGCGTGCATCTGGGGATCGACCAGCGTGCGGATCGTCACGGCGCGGTCGTAGGCCGACGTTCCCGTCGTGACGCCGCGTCGCGCGTCGACCGTCACCGTGAACGCGGTTCCCATGGGCGCGGTATTGTCCGAGACCATCATCGAGATCTTCAGCTCGTCGAGGCGCTCGCCCGTCAGCGGAACGCAGATCAGCCCCCGGCCGTACTTGGCCATGAAGTTGACCGCCTCCGGAGTCACCTTGTCGGCCGCCATCACGAGATCACCTTCGTTCTCGCGATCCTCGTCGTCGACCACGAGCAGGAGGTGTCCCTGACGGATCTCCTCGATGGCCTCTTCGACTCTCGAAAACGCGGTCATGTCGTCCCCCTGAGCGTCAGCGATCGCACCAGATACTTGCCAATCACGTCCGTCTCGACGTTCACTGCCTGCCCGGGCGCGAGCCGCCCGAGCGCGGTCACCGCGAGCGTGTGAGGGATCAGCATCACCTCGAACCACCGCTCGCCCAGCGCCGCGATCGTCAGGCTCACACCGTCCACCGCCACCGATCCCTGCGGGATCAGGAGGGGCGCCAGCTCGGGGCCGGGCAGCGCGACGCGAACCCGTGTCGTCGATTCTACACGGGTTACCTCCTCCACGGTTCCCACACCGTCCACGTGGCCGAGGACCAGGTGTCCGCCCAGCGATCCGCCGAAACGGAGCGGCCGCTCGAGGTTGACCGGGTCGCCCGCCCGGAGTCCGCCCAGCGTCGTACGCGCGAGCGTCTCCGGCCCGAGCTCGAACACGAATCCGCGGGCGCGCCGCTCCACGATGGTCAGGCAGGCGCCGTTGACGGCGACGCTTCCGCCGACCGCCGTGTCCACGAGCGTCAGGGCGGCCGCGATCTCGAGACGTGCGACGGGCGCACCCCCGGCCAGCGCCGCGACCTTCCCCTGCTCCTCGACGATCCCCGTGAACATCAGCCGCCCGGAGCCTCGCGGAGCACGTCGGCCTCGACCAGCAGATCGTCGCCGAGCGGTGTGGCGGTGAGCGCGCCGAGCCGCAGCGCGGCCTTCAGCTCCCGCCCGACGCCCCCGGCGACCGTCGGCGCCGTCCGCCCGCCGATGAGGAGCGGCGCGATGAACAGCGCCACGCGGTCCACGAGCCCGGCCTCGATGAACGCGGCGTGAACCTCCCCGCCGCCCTCGACGAGGAGACCTCGAATCTCGCGCGCGTGGAGCTCGGTCAGGAGCGCGACGAGGTCGACACGGCCGCCCCGCGACGGGCACCGCACCACCGTGGCTCCGGCCGCGGCGAGGCGCGCCGGCCGGTCGTCGGGTGTCTCCTCGCCGACCACGACGAGGGCACGCCGCGGATCGCCCGCCTGGATCAGGCGCGCCGCCGGCGGCGTGCGGGCCGTGGTGTCGAGCACGACGCGGTAGGGTTCGCGCGGCCAGGGCCTGTCGAGGCGCACCGTCAGCTGAGGATCGTCCCGGAGCACGGTGGTGATCCCCACGACGACCGCATCCGATTCGCTACGGAGTCGGTGCGCGCGTTCCCGTGCGGGCTCGCCGGTGATCCAGCGCGAGGCGCCGTGCACGTCAGCGATCTTTCCGTCGAGCGTCGCGGCCGCCTTGAGCGTCACGTGAGGCCGGCGCTCGGTCATCGCGGTGAGGAACACGCGGTTCTGCCGCGCCGCGTCGGCGGCGAGCACCCCCTGGTGTACCGGGATCCCGGCCTCGCGCAGAAGGGCGAAGCCCCGGCCGGCGACGAGGGGGTTCGGATCTTCGATCGCGGCGACCACGCGTGCGATCCCCGCCTCGACGATGGCGGGCGCGCACGGCGGCGTGCGGCCCGTATGCGCGCAGGGCTCGAGCGTGACATAGAGCGTGGCGCCCCGCGCGCGCGTGCCCGCGGCCCTCAGCGCTTCGGCTTCGGCGTGGGGCGTGCCGGCACGGAGGTGCGCGCCCTCGGCGAGGATCTCGCCGGTCGGCCCCACGACGACCGCGCCCACCATCGGGTTCGGCGAGACGAGTCCGCGGCCGTGCTCGGCCAGCTCGAGCGCCCGCCGCATGAGGCGTTCCTCGTGGTCGGTCATTGCGCCGGGACCAGCGCGTCCACGAAGGCCTCCGGGACGAACGTTTGGAGGTCTTCGATACGTTCGCCCACGCCGATGAGCTTCACGGGGATCTTCAGCTCGCGGACGATCCGGACGACGATGCCCCCCTTCGCCGTGCCGTCGAGCTTCGTCAGGGCGACGCCCGTCAGTCCGATCGTCTCGTGGAACATGCGCGCCTGCGCGAAGCCGTTCTGGCCGGTCGGCGCGTCCAGCACCATCAACGACTCGTGGGGCGCGCCGGGCAGCTGGCGCTCGATCACGCGCTTGAGCTTGGCCAGCTCGTCCATCAAGTTGGACTTCGTGTGGAGGCGGCCCGCGGTGTCCACGACGAGCGCATCGACGCCGCGCGCCGCCGCCGCCTTCACCGCGTCGAAGACGACCGCCGCGGGATCGGAGCCCGCCGCTTGGTGGATCACCTCGACGCCGATGCGCTCGCCCCAGCGCTGGAGCTGCTCGATCGCCGCGGCGCGGAACGTGTCGGCGGCGGCGAGCAGGACCTCCTTGCCCGAACCCTTGAGCGCCGCGGCGAGCTTGGCCGCCGTCGTCGTCTTGCCCGAACCGTTGACGCCGAGCATGAGCACGACGGCCGGCCGGTGCGCGAGGTCGAGCGTCGGGGCCGCGCCCGCGATCGTGTCGAGCAGAAAGCGCCGGAAGAGGGGTCGCAGCTCGCCTCCGCGTGTCACCGTACCGAACATCACCTCCTCGCGCGCTCGGTTCGCGAAGTCGGCGGCGAGCGCGGCGCCGAGGTCGGCCGCAATCAGCAGCTCCTCCAGCTCCTCGTAGAGCGCCTCATCGATCGGCCGATCGGCCTCGAACACTTCGCCGAGACCGGTCGCCAGATACTCCTGCGAGCGGCGTAACCCCTCGCGGAGGCGCGCTCCCAGCCCGGCGAGGAAGCTCACTGGGTTTCCGGGGGGAGAACGAGGCGCGGGATCACCGTGCCGCTGGGCCCCAGCGCCGCGACACGCCGCCCGTTCAGCTCGAACGCGACGCCGCCGGCGTTACCGATGGACAGGACGAACGGCCGGTTGGAAACCCACTCCCGCGTCTCACCCGCAGGAATGTTCTCCTCGCTCGTGCGCCCATCGTCGGTGCGCACGCGGATCCACGTCTTCTCCGAGGTGCGCGCGACCAGGCGGTACGGTGCCGTGACACCCGAGATGAGGGGCGGTGTCACCGGACCAGTCGCCGTGGGCGGCGCCGCGACGGGTACGGGGACCTCGGCCGCCGCGACCGGCCGCGGGGCCTCGATGCTCGGCGACGGGGCGGGCGCGACCGCGATTGCGGCCGGCGGCGGGACCGGCTCCGGCTTGGGGTCGGATGCGGTAGCGGCCGCGCGACCCTCGAGCGGGGTCTCCCGCGCGGGCTGCAGCCAGAGCGTCACACCGAACAAGGCCACTCCGAGAATCACGAGCATCACGAACCCAGCGAGGACCGCGCCGCGGCTCCCCTTCTCCGTCTCCTGCCGGCGCTTCGACGTCTGGGTCGGGGCCGCCCTCGTGACCGGGCGCGGGGCCGCAGTGGTGGGTTTGATGACGTCAACGACTGTACGGTCCCGCCCTTCGTAGAGCGCGACCGCGTCGTGCGGCAAGATGCCCAGCGCCTGGCAGTAGGCGCGAATGAACCCTTTCGTGAAGACAGGGGCCGGAAGCGCCTCGAACGCGTCCGACTCGAGCGCTTCCAGGTATTGCGTCAAGACCCGGGTGGCGCGGGAGATCTCCTCCAGGGAGACCCCTCGCTGCGTTCGGAGATCGCGGAGATAAGAGCCGACGGACGACATAGGCCTACCGTCGTCGAGTTTAGCCTATTTCGCCAGCTTCTTCATCGACTTACTGGGCGTTCAGGTTGACCGAAACGAGCTTGGAGAGACCCGGCTCCTCCATGGTGACTCCATATAGCGCATCGGCGGCCTCCATGGTCTTCCGGTTGTGGGTGATGACGAGGAACTGCGTCTGGCTCGTCAGCTCGCGCAGCACCCGAAGGAAGCGATGGATGTTGGCGTCGTCGAGCGGTGCGTCCACCTCGTCCAGCACGCAGAAGGGGCTCGGCCGGAAGTAGAAGATC
The DNA here is from genome assembly GCA_041496385.1 of Methylomirabilia bacterium. Taxonomy (GTDB): domain Bacteria; phylum Methylomirabilota; class Methylomirabilia; order Rokubacteriales; family CSP1-6; genus AR19. The sequence continues at coordinate 53,040 of JBGQEL010000001.1, forward strand.
GCGAAAAGAAGGGCCAGGCCGGTGAGGGCCCGTTCTCCACCCGAGAGCAGCGTCACGGACTGGAGCCGCTTGCCCCGGGGCTCCGCCATCAACTCGACCCCTGTGTCGAGCGGGTCGCCGCCCTCTTCGGCTTCTACCAGCCTGAGCTCGGCACGCCCGCCCTCGAACAGTCGGGCGAAGATCCCCTGGAAGTGCCGGTTGATCTCCTCGAAGGCCTGCGCGAAGCGATCCTGCGCGCTCCGGGTCATCCCGCGCAACGCCTTGTCGAGGTCTTTGATGGATCCAATGAGATCGTCGTGCTGCGTGCGGAGGAAGGTCAGCCGCTCGTCGAGCTCGCGATACTCGTCGTCGGCGACGAGGTTCACGGGGCCGATCGCCAGCAGCTTTTCGTCGAGATCGGTCACGCGCTCGCGGACCCCCGCGAGATCGCGCGAGGGATCGTGGCCGGCCCGCAGCTGCGCCTCGTCCACGCCGTACACGCGCCATGCCTCCTGCCCGAGCTCCTCGCGCCGCACGCGACACTCGGTGGCGGCGAGATCGTGCTCGTGGATCCGCGCGATGAGCCGGCCGGCCTCGGTCGCCACGGCGTGCGCCTCGGTCTCGACGCCGCGCAGCTCGGCGGCGAGAAGCGCGTGCTGCTCCGAGGCCAGACGCGTCTCGCCCTCGAGGCGATCACGCTCCACCGCAACCTCGCGCGCGTTCGCGTCGGTGCGTTCGCGCTCCTCGGTAAGCCAGGTCCGCCGGTCACGCAGCTGGGTCTGGCGCTGGCCGGCCTGCGCGATCCGCTCGACCAGGTCGCGCTCCATGTCACCGAGATGCTGGAGCTCACGGCCCAGGGCCTCCACGCGCTCGCCCGCCGCGGCCAGCTCCACCCGGCACCCGGTCAGGTCGCCGCCGACGTCGGCCTCCTGCGCCTGGGCGACCTCGATCGACTCGCGGACGCGGGCCATGGTGGCCTCGTGGGCCGACTCGGTCTCCCGCGCGAGGACGACCCGCTGCTCGAGCTCGCCCAGCGTCCGCGCAGTGTGGTCCGTCTCGAGCATCACCTGGCGCGATTCGGCGCGCACCGTCTCGAGGTGGCGATGGACCCGCTCGTGATCACGCGTCGCCTGCTCGAGATCCTTCTCGCTCGCCAGCCGGTCCGCCTGGCGGCTGCTGACGGCCGAGTCGAGACGTGCGAGCCGCTCCCGTGCCGTGGTCAGCTCGGCGGCCAGGGTGGCGACCGTCACCTGCCCCTGCTCGACGAAGACCACGAGGCGCCGCACCTCCTCCTCGAGCTCCCTGAGCTGGCGCTTGCGCGCCAGGAGCGAATGCGAAAGCTCGGACGCCGGGGCCTCGCCGCCGCCATGCAGCCGTCCCGTGGGACCGAGGACCTCGCCCGACGGCGTCACGTAGGTGGCGACCAGCCCGTTGCGCCGCCACAGCGCCTCCGCCTGGTCCAGATGCTCGACGAGCGCGACCTGACCGAACAGGTGGTGCACCAGACTCGGGTTGCGGGCCGCGACGCTCCGCGCCAGCCAGCGTACGCCGCCGTCGTCGGGAGACGTCGCGGGCGGGGTCGGCAGATGCTCGAGCGGCAGGAACGTCGCGGCGCCCAGCAAGTGCTCGCCCAGATACGCGACCGCCGCGCGCGCGTCGGCGAAGCGCTCGACCACGACCCATTGCAGCCGCTCACCGAGGACCGCCTCGATCGCGCGCTCCATTCCGGCGGGAACCTCGAGGAGGTCGGCAACCGTGCCGACCACACCCGTGAGGCCGGCCGGACCCCCCTGGCCGAACACCGCCCGCACCCCCGCACCGTATCCCTCGCGCTGGCGCTCGAGCTCGGCCAGGGCTTCGAAGCTCGACCGCCGCGCGGCCAGCGTGAGCCGCGCGTCCGCGAGCTGGCTCTCGGCCTCGGCGAGCCGCCGCTCCACGTCCGCCAGGAGTGCACCGAGCCGCAGGCGCTCGCCCTCCAGCGCTCCCAGCTCCGTTCTGGCCGCGTCGCGCGCCTCGGTGAAGCGACCGCGCTCGAGCTCGAGCCTCGCGGCCTCCGCCTCGGCCGCCGCGAGCTCCTGCGCGAGGCGCTCGCCGCGCCGCCGGAGCTGGGCTTCGCGCTCGCGCAGCTCACCCGCCTCCCGCATGAGGTCCACACGCTCGGAGGCTCGCCGGGCCTGCTCGAGCCTCAACGCCTCCGCGCGGTCGCGGTCGCCGGCGAGCGCTGCGCGGTGGCGCTCGAGACGCGCGGCGAGCTCGTCCGCCACCCTCCCCCGCTCTTCCGCCTGACGCATCGCCTCCGCCAGGGCCGCGTCGCCCGCGGCGCGGTCGGCGAGCACGGTCTGGCGCCGCTCGGCCGCGACGCGCAGCTCCTCGTCGATGCGCACCGCCTCCTCCGCCAGCTCGCGGAGCTGCACACCCATCTGTTCGCGCCGCTCCAGGAGCCGTTCGAGCTCGCCCTGGACCTTCTGGACGGCCTGGCGCAGATCCGACAAACGGTGATCACTCGCCTGCAACAGCTCCTGCTGCCGCGCCGCCCGCGCCGCGAGGCCCGCGCCGCGGGTCCGCAGCGCCTGCTCCTCGTCGCGCAGACGCGCGATCTCAGCGCCGAGGCGCTCGCCCTCGACGACGCGCGCGATCCAGTCGGCGGTGGCGAGCGCGAGCGCCAGATCGCGCTTCTCGGTCTGGAGCGCCTTGTACTGCTGCGCCTTCCTCGCCTGGCGCTCGAGCGAGGTGAGCTGCCGCTTCACCTCGTCCATGACGTCGCGCACCCGGACGAGGTTCTGGCGGGCGGCGTCGAGCTTGCCCTGCGTCTCGGTGCGCTGCTGCTTGTAGCGCGCGATGCCCGCCGCCTCTTCGATGAAGACGCGACGCTCATGCGGCTTCGCGGTGAGCACGTGGTTCAGCTTGTCCTGGTCCATGACCGAGTAGGCGCGCGGGTTCGCGCCCGTGCCGGCGAAGAGATCGAGGATGTCCCGGAGCCGCGAGAGATTCCGGTTGAGGAAGTACTCGCTCTCGCCCGTCCGGTAGAGCCGGCGGCTCACGGCCACCTCGGTCCACGGGACGTCGAGGACGCCGTCGTTCGAGAACGTGAGCTCGACCTCGGCCAGTCCCACCGGCTTGCGCGACGCCGACCCGTGGAAGATCAGGTCTTCCATCCGATGGCCGCGCAGCGACTTCGCGCTCTGCTCGCCGAGCGCCCAGCGGACCGCCTCGGAGATGTTGCTCTTGCCGCAGCCGTTCGGACCGACGATACCCGTGATGCCTGGCAGGACCCTGACGACGGTCTTCTCGCTGAACGACTTGAAGCCGTGCAGGCCGATGGATTCCAGACGCATAGGTTTTTCTAGCACGGACGCGGGCGTGCGGCCAAAGGAAATGTACCAGCCGTGGGGTGAAGAGCCAGGGGCCGCCCCTAGATATCGAGCCTCAGCGAGGGGGGCGCGTCAGCCCTTCAAGTAACAGCACTTCTTGTACTTCTTTCCCGAGCCACAGGGGCACGGATCGTTGCGACCGACCTTCTCCCCGGCGGGGGTGCGTGCCGGAACCTGTGGCCGGGCCGCCGCGGCGCCCGTGACGCCTGGCTCCTGCGGGAGCGCGCCCCGCGACTCCCGGGCGTCGGCCCACGCCGTCATCGCCGGCAGCTCCATGGGAGCGTCGCGGACGATCTGAACCTTGAAGAGGCGCTCCACCACCGCGCCCTTCACCCGCTCGACCATGTCCTGGAAGAGGTCGAACGCTTCCTTCTTGTACTCCGTGAGCGGATCACGCTGCCCGTAGCCGCGGAGGCCGATGCCTTCTTTCAGGTGATCGATCGACAGCAGGTGGTCCTTCCATTGCTGGTCGATGACGATCAGCATCTCGTGGCGCTCGAGCGCGCGGATCAGGTCCGTGCCGAGCTCGCGCTCGCGCTCGGCGTAGCGTTCTCGGACCGCGGCGCCGACCAGCTCGCCGAGCCCCTCGCGCGAGGCGACCTCGGCGTAGCGCGCCGGTGCGATCCGGACGTCGAACTGGCGGTACAGGGCCTCGCCGAGCGCGCCGAGGTCCCAGTCCTCCGGATGCGCATCCTGCGCCGCGTACGCGTCGAGCGTCGCCACGATGACGTCGTCCAGCCACTCGTCGATCGTATCCGCCTGGCTCTCCCCGTCCAGGATCTGGCGCCGCATCCCGTAGATGATCTCGCGCTGCTTGTTCATCACGTCGTCGTACTCGAGGAGGTGCTTGCGGATCTCGTAGTTGTGGGTCTCCACCCGCTTCTGCGCCGTCGCGATCGCGCGCGTCACGAGCTTGTGCTCGATCGGCTCGCCCTCCTCCATCCCCAGGCGCTCCATGATCGCCTGGATCCGCTGTGAGCCGAAGATGCGGAGCAGGTCGTCCTCGAGCGAGAGGTAGAAGCGCGACGAGCCCGGGTCTCCCTGGCGGCCGGAGCGCCCGCGGAGCTGATTGTCCACGCGCCGCGCCTCGTGGCGCTCGGTGCCGACGATGTGGAGGCCGCCGAGCCCGACGACACGTCCATGCTCTGGCTCGGTGGTGCGCCGTGCTTCCTCGAACGCCGCCTCACGGTCCGCGGCCGACGCCGTCGCCGGGTCGAGCCCGCGCTTCCGGAGGACCTCCTTGGCCAGAAAATCGGGGTTACCGCCGAGCAGGATGTCGGTGCCGCGGCCCGCCATGTTCGTCGCGATCGTCACGGAGCCTTCGCGGCCGGCCTGGGCGACGATCTCGGCCTCGCGCTCGTGATACTTGGCGTTGAGCACCTCGTGGCGCACGCCGCGCTTCTTGAGCAGTTTCGAGAGCTGCTCCGACTTCTCGATCGAGACCGTGCCGACGAGCACGGGCTGGCCCTGCGCGTTCCGGACGACGATGTCCTCGACGACGGCGTTGAATTTCTCGCGCTCCGTCTTGTAGACGACGTCCGGCTGATTGACGCGGATGAGCGCACGGTTCGTCGGGATGACCGTCACGTCGAGCTTGTAGATCTTTCCGAACTCCTCGGCCTCCGTCTCGGCGGTGCCCGTCATGCCCGCGAGTTTCTCGTACATCCGGAAGTAGTTCTGGAAGGTGATCGTCGCGAGCGTCTGGTTCTCGCGCTCGATCTTCACCCCTTCCTTCGCCTCCACCGCCTGGTGGAGCCCGTCGGACCAGCGGCGACCCGGCATGAGACGTCCGGTGAACTCGTCGACGATGACCACCTGCCCGTCCTTCACCATGTAGTCGACGTCGCGCCGAAACAGCGAGTGGGCCCGCAGCGCCTGCTGGATGTGGTGGAGGGCGGTGATGTGCTGGGGGTCGTAGAGGTTGTCGATGTTGAGGAGCCGCTCGCAGGTGGCGACGCCCTGTTCGGTCAGCGCCACGGCCCGGGCTTTCTCGTCCACGATGAAGTCGCCCGCCTTCTGCTCCTCGATCTCCGACAGCTTGCCCTCGACGATCGTCGCCGCCCGCTTGAGCTTGGGAATGATGCGGTCGAGCTTGTAGTAGAGGTCGGTGGATTCGTCGGCCGGCCCGGAAATGATCAGCGGGGTTCTGGCTTCGTCGACCAGGATCGAGTCCACCTCGTCCACGATCGCGTAGTGGAGCTCGCGCTGGACGAGCTCGTCGAGCGCAAAGCGCATGTTGTCGCGCAGGTAGTCGAATCCGAACTCGTTGTTCGTGCCGTACGTGATGTCGGCGCGGTAGGCCTCCTGCCGGGAACACGGGCGGAGCGAGGTCAGCCGGATGTCGGAGGTGACGTAGCCCGGATCGTACAAGAACGACGCCTCGTGCTGGATCACGCCGACGGAGAGACCGAGCGCGTGGAAGATGGGGCCCATCCACTGCGCGTCCCTCTTCGCGAGGTAGTCGTTGACCGTGACGATGTGCACGCCCCGGCCCGTGAGCCCGTTGAGATACGCGGGCAGCGTCGCGACGAGCGTCTTCCCCTCGCCCGTCGCCATCTCCGCGATCTTGCCCTGGTGGAGCACCATGCCGCCGATGAGCTGGACGTCGAAGTGACGCATCCGCACGGTCCGCCGCGCGGCCTCGCGACACACGGCGAACGCCTCGGGCAGCAGCTCGTCCACGGACGCGCCGCCCGTGCTCCGCCCCCGGAACTCGTCGGACTTCGCCCGGAGCCCCGCGGCGTCGAGCGCCTGCATCGCTGGCTCGAGCGCGTTGGTCGCCTGGACGACCGGCAGCATCCGCTTGACGTCGCGCTCGTGCTTCGTCCCGAAGATCTTCCGAAGCAGCGCGTCGATCATGTCGATTGATTATGGCACACGGGGCGATGGCCCGGCGATTTCAGCGCCTCGCCGGCGGGTCCTGCAGCAGCTCGCGCGCGTGCCCACGCGCGGCCTCGGTGACCCGCTCGCCGCCGAGCATCCGCGCGATCTCCTCGACGCGCGCGTCGCCGGCCAGGAGCTCGGCGCTCACCCGCGTGCGTCCGGTCCGGACGCCCTTGGCGACCCGCACGTGGCGCTGGGCGCGCCCCGCGATCGGCGCGAGGTGCGTGACACAGAGCACCTGGCGCCCCTCCGCCGCGGCGGCCAGCTTCTGCGCCACGACCGTCGCGACCCGGCCGCCGATCCCGGCATCCACCTCGTCGAAGACCATCGTCGGAATGCGGTCCGCCTTCGCGAGCACCGTCTTGAACGCGAGGACGGCGCGCGAGAGCTCGCCGCCTGAGGCCACGCGCGACAGGGGCCGGAGCTCCTCGCCCGGATTCGTGGAGAGCCTGAACTCCGCGCGATCAAGGCCCCGAAAAGATATGTGCTCGATCGCGCCGTGTTCCAGTCCGATGCGGAACACCGCCCGTTCCATGCCGAGGGTCCGGAGCTCCCGCTCCACCAGCGGGGCGAGGCGCTCGGCCGCCGCGCGGCGACGCTCGGAGAGCGTGGCCGCGGCCTCCGTCAGCTCGGCGTGGAGCTCGGCGAGCAGCCGCTCTTGCGCCGCCAGCACCTCCTCGTGCCGGGCGAGCCGGTCGAGTTCCTCCGCGACCTGGTCGCGCAACCGGAGCATCGCGTCCTCGCTGTCCCCGTACTTGCGCTTCAGCCGCGTGAGGACGTCGAGGCGCTCGTCGATCGCCTCGAGCCGCCCCGGTTCGACACTGACCGCCTCGCGGAGCGCGCGGATCCGGGCGAGGGCCTCTTCGATCTGGACGGCGGCCGTGTCGAGGGCCTCCAGGGGTCCGGCGAACGTGGCGTCGATGCGGCCAAGATCCCCCAGGACCCGCGCCGCGCGGTGCAGACGGGCCGCCGCGGCGCCCTCGTCGTCGACGAGGAGCGCCGACGCCTCGACGAGCCCGGCCAGCAGGCGCTCCGCATGCTGCGCCCGCCGTCGCTCCTGCCGAAGCTCCTCCTCTTCGCCGGGGCGGAGCCGCGCGGCGTCGAGCTCGGACAGCTGGAAGCGAAGCAGATCCTCGCGCTGCGCCCGGTCACGCGCGGCCACACGGGTGCGCTCCACCTCCCCGCACGCCTCCCGGTGCTTCGCCACCAGCGAGCTGACGCGCTCGCGCAGATCCTCGGCGTCGGCGAATCGATCCAGCAGCTCGAGCTGGTGCGCGGCTTCGAGCAACCGCTGGTGCTCGTGCTGGCCGTGGACCTCGACCAGAAGGTCGCCGAGCCGCTCGAGGAGGGCCACGGTCACCGGTGAGTCGTTGATGAAGGCCCGATGGCGGCCCGCGCGCGCGAGCTCGCGTCGCACGACGACCTGGCCATCCTCGAGCCCCAGCCCCGCCTCCTCCAGCAGCGCCGCGGCAGGACTTCGCGGCCCGACATCGAAGAGCGCCTCGACCGTCGCCGCCTCGGCGTCGGTCCGGATCACGTCGCCCTGGGCGCGGGCGCCCCGCACCAGGAGGAGCGCGTCGATGAGAATGGATTTCCCCGCACCGGTCTCGCCCGTGAGCACGTTCAGACCGGGGCCGAAGGGCACCGTGATGCGTTCGATCACGGCGAGGTTTCGGATGCGCAGCTCGCGCAGCATCGGATGAATGCTAGGTCAGTCGCCCAGACCGCTCAAGCGGTATCCGAGGGGATACGGCGTTACCGCTCCCCCCACTTCAGCTTCGTCCGGAGTACCGAGAAGAACTCCTTGTGGGGGAAGCGGACGAGCCGGATGCGGGGCCCCGCCTTCACCACGTCCACCGTGTCCCGCACCTTGAGGTTGATCCCGATCTGACCGTCCACCGTCGCCATCACCTCCTGGTCGGCCAGCAGGGTGACCTCGACGCGAAGGTTGCCCGGCAGCACAATCGGGCGGTTCGTGAGCGTGTGCGAGCAGATCGGCGTCAGCACGACCGCGTCCATCGTCGGGAACAGGATCGGCCCGCCCGCCGAGAGGCTGTACGCGGTGGACCCCGTCGGCGTCGAAATGATCAGGCCGTCGGCGCGGTACGCCGTCGCGTGCTGCCCCTCGATCGAAACGGCGAGGTCGATGATCCGGCTCATCGCCGACTTGGTGATCACGACGTCGTTGAGTGCGGCGTACTCGCAGAGTCGCTGACCGTTCCGGATGACCCGGACGGTCAGCATCATGCGTTCGTCCACGACCATCCGCCCGGCGAGCACCGCCTCGAGCGCCGGAAGCATCTCGTCGAGCGTCGTCGCGGTGAGGAAGCCGAGGCCGCCCAGGTTCACGCCGAGGAGCGGGACCCCGAGATCGCCCACCGCCCGCGCCATCGAGAGCAGCGTGCCGTCACCGCCGAGCACGACCAGGAGATCCACCTGGGCGGGCAGCTCCGCCTTGCTGACCGAGGGCGCGCTCGCCGCGGGCACGAGCGCCGCGGTTTCCTTCTCCAGCACGGCGCCCAGGCGACGCGCGCCGAGCCACGCGAGCAGATCCGTCACGACGCCCCGCGCCTCCGTCGCGCCCGGCTTCGCGACGATCCCGACGCGTTTCACGCGAGCGCCTCGACACTCTTGTCGATCATGGACTCGAGGTCGGCGGCCGTGCGGCCATGCGACGAGCAGTGCAGGAAGAACTCGCGGTTGCCCTTCGGCCCGCGGAGCGGCGACGCCGTGCAGCCGAGCACGTGCCAGCCGCGCAGGACCGCGTAGCGGGCCAGCCGCTGGACGGCGGCGCGGTGCAGCGCGGGCTCGCGCACGACGCCGCCCTTGCCGACGTGCTCGCGCCCCACCTCGAATTGCGGCTTGACGAGCGCCACAACCTCGCCACGCGGCGCCAGGATGCCGAACACCGACGGTAGGATCTTCTCGAGGGAGATGAACGACACGTCGATGGTCGCGAGCGTCGGCTGCTCTCCGAAGATGCGCGAATCGAGCGCCCGCGCGTTGGTCTGCTCCATCACGATCACGCGCGGGTCCTTGCGGAGCTTCGCGTCGAGCTGCGCCGTCCCCACGTCCACCGCGAAGACGCGCGCCGCTCCCCGCTGGAGGAGACAGTCGGTGAAGCCGCCCGTCGAGGCCCCCACGTCGACACAGACGCGCCCGGCCACCTTCACGCGGAACGCGTCGAGCGCGTGGGCGATCTTCTCGCCGCCGCGACCGACGTACGGCGAGCGCCCTTGCAGCTCGACCGCCGCCCCGGCAGGCACGAGCGCGCCCGCCTTGTCCACGCGCTTGCCGTCGACGAGGACCTCGCCCGCCAGGATATGGCGGGCCGCCTGCTCCCGGCTCTCCACGAGCCCGCGGTCGACGACCAGGCGGTCGATCCGAACGCGCGCAGCGGGTTTCGCCATGGCCCTCATTATAGGCGAGCGCTCCGCCGCGGACGCAGCAGAAACAGCAGCACGATTCCCGCGAGAAACCCGCCGATGTGGGCGAACCACGCCGTTCCTCCTGTCTCGGCGCCTCCGTGGCTCGAGGCGCTCACCGTGATGAGGCCGTTCATGAACTGCACGACGATCCAGAAGCCGAGCACGATCAGCGCGGGGACGTACACGAGGCGCACGAAGAACCCGAACACCAGCAGCACGAGCACTCGCGCATAGGGGAACAGGATCAGGTACGCGCCGAGCACGCCGGAGACGGCACCGCTGGCGCCGATCATCGGGACGGAGGATCCGGGATCCACGAGGACTTGCGCGGAGGCCGCCGCGACGCCGGCGAGCAGGTAAAAACCGAGAAAGCGCCCGTGACCGAGCGTGTCCTCGACGTTGTTCCCGAAGATCCAGAAGTAGAGCATGTTCCCGACGATGTGAAAGAGACCGCCGTGCAGGAACATGGCCGTGAAGATCGTGACGACCGGCGTCGGGAACTCGTCGGTCATCGCACAGCTTCCCGTGAGGCGACACGGGACCAGGCCGAACTCGGCGACGAACGCCTGCGTCGCCTTCGAGGCGCCGGGCTCGGGCCCGAGCCCGAGCGAGGCCTGGTAGAGAAAGACGGCGACGTTCAGCGCGATGAGCGCCACGGTGATCGACGGGAAGGTCTCGCTCTGAACGTCGTCCTTGAGCGGTAGCATCAGCGCTCCGGAGGGAGCAGGACGACGACGGTGGGCCTGACGAGATAGCGCTCGGCCGCCGTGGCGACATCGGCCGGTGTCACCGCCGCGATCGCCTTTGCGTACCGCTCGGAAAAGTCCCGGCCGGCTCCGACCGCCTCGAAGAACGCGAGGTGCCACGCCTGGCGCGCGTTCGTGCGGCGGTCGAGGGCGAGGCTCCCGAGGATGTACGCCTTCGCCCGCGAGACCTCCTCCTCGCCCGCGGGCGCGCTGCGGATCCTGTCGAGCTCGTGGAGCACCCCCGCCTCCGCCGCGGCGGCATTCTGGCGCGCCGTACCCAGGTACGTCACGATGAAGGTCCGGCTCGTCCGGTACGGCGTCAGGACGCCGAGCGAGTACGCGAGTCCCCGCTTGTCCCGCAGCTCGACGAACAGCCGTCCGGCCATCCCGCCGCCCAGCACGGCGCCGAGAACCCTCACGGCCGGGTACGCGGGATCGGAGAGGCCGGGGCCGAGATAGCCGACCAGGATCTGCGCCTGCTGAGCGGGCCGTTCGATCACCCGGCGACCGCCCTGCGGCATTTCGGGCGGCGGCGGCTCGGTGAGCTCGACCCCGGATCGGGGCAGCTTGCCGAACAGACGTTCGACGACTTTGAGCACACGCTCCGGCGGCACCTGGCCGCTGACGGCGAGAACCAACCGCTCCGGCCGAAAGGTCGCGCGATAGTGCGCGAGGAGCGCCGCCCTTCCCAGGCGCTCCACGCTCGCGCGGGTCCCGAGACTGTGCCAACCATACGGGTGCGTCGCGTACAGCTCGCGGAGCATCGTGTCGAGGCTGAGCGGAAACGGCGTGTCCGCCCGCGTCTGGATCTGGCTCAGGATGAGGCGGCGCTCGCGCTCGACCTCGTCCGAGGCGAGCGCAGGCTCGAGCGCCACCTCCGCCAGGAGACCGAGCAGGGCTTCCCAGTTGCGCGCGAGCGCCTGCCCTCGAATCTCCGCGGACTCCACCTCGCCTGAGGCTTCGAGGCCGCCGCCGATCTCCTCCGCCGCCTCCGCAAGCTGGATCCCGGAACGTCTGGCGGTCCCGCGGACCATCACCCGGAGGAGGAAGTTCGTGATTCCCGCCTCGTTCAGGCTCTCGAAGCGGGAGCCGCCGCGGACCTGCAACGAGAGGGCGACGACCGGGGCCGCGCGATTCTCGCGAACGAGAACGGTCAGCCCGTTGTCGAGCACGTGGCGGGTCGCCGCCGTCGTCTGGCCCCACACCGGCGTCGCCGAGAGCACGAGCGCCGCCAGGCTCAGAGCGCCGAGTCCCCCGCTCGGGCTCATTTCGCCGGAGGAACGAACGCCAGCCGGCTGTAGCGTTCGAGATCGAGGTAACGGCGCGCTGCGGTGCGGATCTGTTCCGGTGTGACCGAGCGCAAGCGGTCGACATAGGCCAGCTCGGCGTCGAGCCGCCAGACCGTTTCGGCGCGGCCGAACGCCCGCGCGCGTCCCTCCGCGGTCTCAACGGAAAACGCATGGCTCGCCTCCGCCGCGGTCACGGCGCGGCGGAGCTCCGCCGGCGAGACGCCCGTCTCCTGAAGCCTCCTGACCTCGCTCAGGATCTCCGCCTCGACCCGCCCGACGTTGGCCGGTTCGAGCTGGGCCATCACCGACACCAGTCCACTCGCCTCGAGAGCCGAGTAGCCCGCGTCGATGGAGCTCACGAGCCCCAGCCGCTCGCGGAGCGCCTGGGTGAGCCTCGACGAGCGCGACTGACCGAGCACCGCGACCAGGAGATCCACCGCGGGTGTGTCGGCGTGGTCGAGCTTGGGCCCGCGCCATGCGAGACCGAGGTACGCCTGCGCCCCCGCGCGCTCGACGTCGAGGCGCCGCGGATGCAGCGCACCGGGCGCGGCGACCGGCAGTCGCTCCCGACCGCCCCGCGGGAGCCGGCCAAACGTCCGCTCCGCCACCGCCAGAACGTCGGCGGTCTTCACCTGGCCGACGACGACCAGCACGAACGATTCGGGAACGTAGTGACGCCGATAGAAGGCCATGAGGGAATTGCGCGTGAGTCCGCGCACGATCTCCGGTGTTCCGATGACGGGCCGGCCGTACGCGTGGCCCTCGAAGGACACTTCGTAGAGCCGGCGGAACATGAACCTCCGGGGGTTGTCCTGGCTCAATCGCATCTCCTCGAGAACGACGCGTTTCTCGAGATCGAGGGCCGTCGCGTCCAGGCTCGAGTTCACGCTCATGTCGGCCAGCATCTCGATGCCGGCCGCCGCTCGGGAGGCCGGAAGGATCGCGTGGTAGTAGGTGTAGTCGAGCGAGGTTCCCGCGTTGATTCCGCCTCCGACGCCCTCGACCTCGCGCTCGACGAAGCCGGGGCCGCGAAGCACGGTGCCTTTGAAAAGCATGTGCTCGAGATAGTGCGCGAGCCCCAGCTCCGAGGCCGCCTCGTCGCGCCCTCCCGCGCGGACCCAGACCTGGAGCGCCACGACCCCGCTCGCATTGAACTCCTGTACGAGGACCCGAACGCCGTTGCTGAGCACCCTGAGGGTCGGAGACGAACCATCCGACACTGGTTGAAGGGCGGGTTTGGCGCTGCCGGCGAGGCTACACGCGCTCGCCAGCACGAGGACGAGCAGCGTGGGCGCAGACCGCGCCAGGAGGGGCATAGGTGTAAGTGAGCCTACCACAGGGCGATGCCCGGAGGGCAGAATGCCGCACCCGGCGAGCGAGTGGCATCGGGCACATCGCCTCTGGCCATTCACTAACGACGACCGTAACACTTCGATACCATGGACTTTATGAGTCTGTCCAGGCCCTGGCAGGAGGATTGCTGTAACGGTAGCCAAGATGCTTCTCGACTCAGGCTCCATCGAACATCGGAAGGCGAAAGGGGGTCCTTGGAAGAGGCCGGCGGACGGGACCAGTGGCAGGGAGCAGAGCACCTCAACAACCGGAAGGAACGGGAGAATGATGAAGAGATTTCTCGCAGCGATCATGAGCGTAGCGATGTTTGGCGTGCTGGCGCCGGTGGCGGACGCCCAGTCGTCCTGCCCTGCTGAAGTCGCCCAGGCCAAGGAGATGCTGAACAAGGTGGCCAAGGGCCAGGACGTGCAGGCCCCGCGCTCGCTTGCGGGTGCGCGTGGCCAGCAGGACATTCAGGCGCCGCGTGGTCAGGATGTGCAGGCGCCGCGTGGTAAGCAGGACGTGCAAGCCCCGCGTGGCCAGGATGTTCAGGCCCCGCGCGGTCAAGACATTCAGGCCCCGCGTTCGCTCGCGGGCGCGCGTGGCCAGCAGGACATTCAGGCGCCACGCGGTCAGGACGTGCAGGCTCCGCGTGGTCAGGATGTTCAGGCACCCCGTGGCAAGCAGGATGTCCAGGCCCCGCGTGGCCAGGATGTTCAGGCGCCACGCGGTCAGGACGTGCAAGCTCCGCGTGGTCAGGATGTTCAGGCACCCCGTGGCAAGCAGGATGTCCAGGCCCCGCGTGGCCAGGATGTTCAGGCGCCGCGCGGTCAGGACGTGCAGGCTCCGCGTGGTCAGGATGTTCAGGCACCCCGTGGCAAGCAAGATGTCCAGGCCCCGCGTGGCCAGGATGTTCAGGCGCCGCGCGGTCAGGATGTGCAGGCACCCCGTGGCAAGCAGGATGTCCAGGCCCCGCGTGGCCAGGATGTTCAGGCGCCGCGTGGTCAGGATGTGCAGGCGCCGCGTGGCAAGCAGGATGTCCAGGCACCCCGTGGCAAGCAGGATGTTCAGGCGCCGCGTGGCCAGGATGTCCAGGCCCCGCGTGGCCAGGATGTTCAGGCGCCCCGCGGTCAGGATGTGCAGGCGCCGCGTACCAGTGACGCCGGCAAGCTGATCCGTGAGGCCGAGGCCGCGTGCAAGGCCGGCAACTCTTCGGAGGCGAAGGCCAAGGCCGAGGCCGCGATCAAGATCCTGAAGTAAGAAGCGGTAAGAAGGACGATCAAGGCTCCAGGGGGCAACCCCTGGAGCCTTTTTTTATCGGTATAATTCAGAGGGTGATACTTCGCGTCCTCGGAGCCCTCGCTCTCTTCGTGCTGGCCCCAGAAGGTGTTGTCGCCGCCGAGGTCTCCCTGCAGGAGGGACTTCTTCGCGCCAAGCCGGCGGTCGCGCTCGTCATCGCCGAGGTAGCCGCTGAGGTCACGTTGGGCTGCCCCGGAGGCCAGGACAAGCGCGTCTCGCCGCCGCCCCTGCGCGAGACCGGAACGGGCTGGTTCATCGCGCCGAGTGGCTGGATGATCACCAACGCACACGTCGTCTCGTCGGCGCACAGGCCCGGGCCATCGATCGAGCAGCAGATCGCACGCCGGGCCGCCCGCGAGGCATGCGGCGAGCTCGCCCCGCAGGCCCTGGCCGGAGCCGCAGCCCGGGCCAGGGTCACGTTCGATCCGTCGGTCTACGTGATCCTGCCCAACGGGGTCCGCCTGCCGGCCGTCGTCGTCAAGTACAGCCCGCCCATGGCGGACGCGGAAATGTCGGGACGCGACCTGGCGCTCCTCAAGCTCGAAGCCGCCGACATGCCGTCACTCGAGATGGCCGACTCGGCCAACGCCCAGATCGGCGACGCGATCCACATTCTCGGCTTCCCGGGCGTCGTCATGAGCCACGAGCTGTTGAACGCGTCGGCGAAGGTCGAGTCCTCGGTGACGAACGGGGCGATCTCGGGCTTCAAGCAGGACCGCGCCAACCAGCCGATCATCCAGACCGACGCGCCGTCGGCCTGGGGCAACAGCGGCGGGCCGGCCGTGACGTCGAAAGGCGAGGTCATCGGCGTGCTCACGTTTGTCGCCATGGGCGAGGGCGACCAGAGCGGTGCCGTCCAGGGCTTCAACTTCGTGATCCCGTCCGCCGCCGTCCGCGACTTCATCCGGGGCACCCCGGTCCCCCTGGGTGAACCGAGCCGCTTCAACGCCGCCTGGCGCGCCGGCCTCGGCGACTTCTTCGCCGGCAACTACGCCCGCGCGGTGGGGAACTTCACCGAGGCGAACCGCCTCCTGCCCGATCTCCCGGACGTTCGGCGGTTGATCGCGGACGCGAAGAATCCGCCGCCCCGCCCGTTTCCGTGGGCGACCGTGGCGATCGGAATGATCGTGGCGAGCGTCGTCGGCTATGGGGCCATGCATGGCCTGCGCTGGCGACGCAATCGCTTCCGCATCCGCGCGTCCGAGGTTGCGCGGCTTCTGGAGAGCGTGGGCGAGCGCCCCATCGTCTTCGACGTCCGGGACGACGCCACCTACGCGCAGAGCCCGGTCAGGATCCCCGGCGCGAAGCACGTCTCCGCGCGGCAGCTTCAGGACGGGACGGGCACGCTCGACCTCGACCGGACGCGCACGGTCGTCGCGTACTGCACCTGACCGGACGAGGCAACGAGCGCCCGTGTGGCGCACCTCCTGCGGCAGGCCGGGTTCAAGGACGTGCGGATCCTCAAGGGCGGGCTCGGAGGCTGGGCCAATGCCGGGTTCCCGCTCGAGGCGAAGCCGGGGACCGCGGGCGCGCCCGCCTAGCTCGCGATCTTTCGCGCCTCGCGCACGACGCGGATGACGAACGCCGCCGCGAATCCCGTGTAGGCCGTGGGATCGAGCAGGCGGTCCAGCTCCTCGGCCCCGAGGTGGGTGGCGACGCGCGGATCGCCGAGCAAGAGATCGCGGAAGCTCCCCCTGCCCTCGAACGCCGCCATCGCCGCCTCATAGACGAGGTCGTGGGCGGTGTTCCGCCCGAGCCTCTCGCCGAGCCGCAGCATGACCGGCTCCGACAGGAGCAGCCCGCCGAGCTTGTCCAGGTTCTCCCGCATCCGGTCTTCGTTCACCCGCAGGCCGCGCGTGACCACGAGCGACCAGTGCAGAGCTGCCGCAGCCAGGCACGCGGCTTCGGGAACGAGCACCCACTCGGCGCGGCCGACGCTCATGTCGCGCTCGTGCGCCGCCACCGTCGTCTCGAGCGCGGTCGCCGCCAGGCCACGAAGCAGGCGTCCGATCGCGACGATCCGCTCGGCATGCGCGGGGTTCCGCTTGTGCGGCATCGTCGAGCTGCCCACCTTGCCGTGGTCGAAGGGCTCCTCGAGCTCCATGATCTCCGACCGCTGGAGCTGGATGACCTCGTTGGCGATGCGCGCGAGCGTCCCGCCCAGGAGCGCCAGAAGGGTGACGAGCTCCGCGATCGTGTCGCGTGAGGCGTGCCAGGCGATGAGCGGAACGCCCAGGCCGAGACGCTCGAGCGCCCGTCGTTGCACGCCCTCGCCGTGGGGTCCGAAGCCCGCCAGCGTTCCGACGGCGCCGGCCAGCTCGCCGACGAACAATCGCGGCGCCAGCTCGTCGAGCCGCTCGACCTGGCGCAGGCACTCGGCGACCCAGGTCGCCACCTTGAAGCCGAAGGTGATGGGCAGGGCATGCTGGGCGTGGGTGCGCCCGGCCATCACCGTCTCGCGGTGGCGCTCGGCGAGGTCGCCGAGCTCCTGGGTGAGGGCCACGAGGTCCCGCCGCAAGATTTCGTGCGTGGTCTTCGCCTGCAGGATCATCCCGGTGTCGAGCACGTCCTGGGTCGTGGTGCCCCAGTGCACCCACCGGCCGGCGTCGCCGGCGAGCCGCCCGAGCTCGCGCACGAGCGGGACGATCGGATGTGCCGTGACGGCGAGGTCTCGCTTGAGCGCCGCGAAATCCAGATTCTCCACGCGGGCCGCGCGCGCGATCGCGTCGGCGTCCTCGCGTGGAATCAGGTGCAGGTCCGCCTGCGCGCCGGCCAGCGCGGCCTCGACGTCCAGCCATCGCTGGAGCATCGTCCGCTCGTCCCAGACGGCGCGGATCTCCGGCGTCGAGAACTGGTCGCCGAACAGCTGGTAGTCGATGAAGTGGCTAGGCACCGCTCGGCCGCCCGCCCGCGAGAAAGTGCATGTGGACGTGGTAGACGACCTGCCCACCCTCCGGCCCGCAGTTCACGCGGAGGCGATAGCCCCGCTCGGCGAAGCCCTTCGCGTCACCGAGCCGCCGCGCCGCCAGCAGACAGCGGCCGAGGGCATCGACGTCCGCGGGCTCCATCGTCATGATCGACGGAATGTGTCGCTTCGGAACGATCAGGACGTGCACGGGTGCTTTCGGGTAGATGTCCTTGAAGGCGAGGACGGCCTCGTCCTCGTACTCGATGTCCGCCGGGTGCTGCCGGGCGATGATGCGACAGAAGACGCAATCGGCCACGGAGTCCCTCCTCGAACGCCCCTGCTATAATAGCCGAGCACAAAACCGGATTCGACGAAGGAGCCATCGATGGGCACCTGCCCGAAGTGCAAGCTGACGATTCACAAGAACGGCAACCACGTGAAGCTCGGGTCCACGTGGTACCACAAGGTCTGCCCCGGCCGTCGGGCCGCGGCGAAGGCGAAGACGAAGGCCTGAGGGGCGCGCCTCAGTCTGCCGGCCGTCTGAGGTACCGCCCGGACGGCCTTCCCCCCACCACACCGTTCTCGAAGACCACCTGCCCGCGTAGCAGCGTGTGTGTCGGCCACCCACGGACCCGCAGGCCCGCGAACGGAGTGAAGTCCTGCGCCGACTGGAGCACCTCCGGCGCGACGACCTGCTCGCGCTCCGGGTCGAGCACGACGAGATCGGCGTCGGCGCCGACCGCGATCGTCCCCTTCCGCGGGTAGAGGCCGAAGGCGCGCGCCGGATTCGCGCTGGCCAGCTCGCTGACGCGCGCGAGGGAGAGACCGCGGCGCGGCCCCTCCGAGACGAGGTACGGGTAGAGGAGCGCGGTGCCGCCGAAGCCCGGCAGCGCCGCCCAGAGATCGCGCCGCTTCTCCTCCTCGGCGCAGCACGCGTGGTCGCTCACGACGGTATCGATCCGGCCGTCGAGCACCGCCTGCCAGAGCGCCTCGCGGTCGGCCTCGGTGCGGATCGGCGGATTCACCTTGCCGAGGATTCCATGCGCGGTCGCGTGGGTCAGCGCCAGGTGGTGGAGCGTGGTCTCGAGCCGGATGTCGAGGTGCGGATGCTCGCGCCGGCCCTGCGTGCCCGCGGCGACGGCTTCCAGGCTCGAGAGGTGGAGGAGATTCACCGGACAGCGCGTCGCGTCCGCCAGCACCATCGCCTCGGCGATCGAGAGGCGCTCGCTGAGCGGCGGCCGTGAGCGATGATAGCCCTCGAGCCCGGCGGGGCCCGAGCGTTTCACCTCCTCGATGAAGACGCGGATCAGCTCGGCCTGCTCGCAGTGGAGCGAGAGCGATACGCGCCCGCGCGCCCCGTGCTTCCGCGAGGCCGCCGCCACCTGCTCCATGAGGCGGTAGAGGTGCCCGAGGTCGTAGACGTCCGACATCGTATAGTCGGCGCCCCGCGTCGAGTCGGAGGTGAGGTTCAGCCCCTTGTAGAACATGTAGTACTTGAACGAGCCGACGCCCTGCTCGCCGACGAGCCAGTCCACCTCGTCGAGCTGCGCCGACGTCATGACACCGATGTGGTAGCCGAAGTCGGTGTGCGCGTGCCCCACGGTTGCCGCCACGACCTCCGGGAAGATCGTGCAGTACGGCCCGCTCTTGTTCAGGTAGTGCTGGCCCGTGCGGAAGTAGCTGAGCACCGTCGTCACGCCGCCAGCGAGCGCCGACCGTGTCTCGCTCTCCGCGTCGAGCGCGAGGTCGCGGTAGATACCGATGTGGAAGTGGGAGTCGACCGCGCCGGGGAGCACGAGCCTGCCCCGAGCGTCGATCACCCGCTCGGCGTCGCCCGGCGCGATGGCATCGGCGAGCGCGGCGATGCGGCCGCCCCGCACCGCGACGTCGCAGCGTAGCGCGCCGAGGTAGGGAACGACGACGGTGCCGTCGAGAATCGCGACGTCGTACCGGGCCATGGGCGCGATCGGCTCGTCGGCGGTGGCCGGAGGCCGCTAGGACGCGGGGCGGCGCAGGATCGCGCCGTCGATCTTGCGGGTGAGGAGGCGCCCGTCGCTCGTCGTCCCGAGCAGCCGGCCGGCATCCGCGATCACGCGCCCGCGCAACAGCGTCGTCACCGGCCAGCCCGTGACCTCCCAGCCCTCCCAGGGGCTGTAGTCGGTCACGTGGAAGTCCTCGCGGGCGAGCTTCTTGGTCGTCGTGGGGTCGATGAGCACGAGATCCGCGTCGCCACCCGGCGCGATCGCGCCCTTGCGCGGATAGAGACCGAAGATCCGCGCGGCGTTCGCGGACGTGATGTCCACGAAGCGCGGGAGCGACATCCCCCGCTTCACGACGCCCTCGCTGTACGCGATGCCTAGCCGCGCCTCGGCGCCCACGTTGCCGCCGGTGACGTCGTCGATCCGCCTGCCCCTGAGCTTGATCGCCAGCGAGGTCGGGTACTCGTCGGTCGCGAGCGTCGAGAGGCCGTCGCGCACGAGCCCGTCCCAGAGCGCCGCCTGGTCCTCGGGGAACTTCAGCGACGGATAGGTGTGGGAGCAGAAGCCGCGCGGTGTCGCGTAGTACTCGGCGTTGAAGCAGCAGTACTGGTGGAGCGTCTCGCCGTAGATCGGCAGTCCCTGGGCGCGCGCCTCGGCGATCGTCTCCACGCCCTCCTTCGCCGAGGTGTGCACGAAGTAGACCGCGCTGCTGGTGGCCCGGGCGAGCGCGATCGTCCGGCGGAACGCCAGCAGCTCGGAGAGCTTCGTGTGCACCAGGTGGAGATTCGTGCCCTCGGTCCGTCCCTCGGCGCGGAACCGCTCGTAGTTGAACTGGACGAGGTCCTCGTCCTCGCCGTGGACGACCATCAGGCCGCCGTTCGGGGCGACCTTTTCCATCGCGAAGCCGATACGCCCGAAGTCGAGCCGGTTCCCCTGCCGCTTCGGGTGGGGCGGCAGCACGTTCGTGGTGAAGACCTTGAAGCTCGGGAAGCCCGCCTGGATCGCCTCCGGAATCGCGTCGAAGACCGGCAGGTCGAGCGCGCCGCAGAGCGTGACGTGGAAGGCGTAGTCGACGTACGAGTTGCCCTTCCACCTCGCCGCGCGCTGCTCGATCGCCCCTGGGATCTCGATGCCGGGACGCACGTAACAGAAATCGATGTGCGTCGTCGTGCCGCCGAACGCCATTCCGCGCGTGTCGTCCTCGGGCCCCAGCGTGACGCCCGGCTCCTCGGGGTGGCTCATGATGGGATGCGCGAGGTGGGTGTGCGGGTCGATTCCGCCGGGCACGACGATCTTCCCCGTCGCGTCGAGCACGCGGACGCCCTCCACGGGGAGGCTTCCGCGATGGGCCACGGCGGCGATGCGCTCGCCCTCGATCCCGATGTCCCAGGCGCCGACACCTTCCGGGGTCACGACCCGACCATTCGCGATGACCATGTCGAGCATGGGGGGACGATACCACAGGCGCCTGCCGGCGCCGTCGCTACCGCGGGGGCGCCGCGCGCGGCGACTCGCGGAGGGAGGCCAGCACGTAGCCTCTGCCCTGGAAGCGCACGGTGTCGATGGGGACGACGTTGAGCGATCGTGCTGCCTCGCCCGTGACCTCGTCGCCTTCGGACAGCAGCAGGAACACGTCACGCCGCCCGTTCAGCGACTCCGCCGCGTCCAGGGCCGGCAGCCGGATCGACCGATGCGGCAGGTAGAACACGAGCGCCGTGGCGTGGTGGCGGTCGACGTAGGCGACCACGGCGTCGCGTGGCAGCCTCGCCGCGAGGCGCGCGGCCGCCTGCTTGACCGGATATTTTAAGTTTAAGACCGGGGTGTGGATCCGCGTCGCGACGATGACGAAGATCGCGAGGGATGCGACGGCGACGGTGGCGGCCGAGGCGACCGGGCGCCGCGCGCGCAACAGCGCCACGCCGGCGACGACGCTCACGACCGCGACGAGCGCCGTCACCGTCATCTCCGGCGACGGCCCGAGCGGGACGTGACCGACTTGAAGAGGACCCAACAGGCGGAGCCCCGTCACGAGCGCGACGACGCAGAGGCCGGCGATCGCCAGCGGGGTGGAGAGCATCCAGCGTCCGTGGGCCGCCGCGGTATGCCAGGCCCAGCCCAGGAGGATGGCGAGCGGCGGGTAGAGCGGGAGGAAGTACGCCTCCCGGGGATAGACGACCGTCGAGAAGGCCACGAGGACGACGCTCAGCCACGCCAGCGGAAGGAGGAGCCGTCCGGCGGCCTGTCGCCAGGACCGAACGAGCAACATCGCGATCGACGGAAGCCACAGCGTCCACGGGAGGAACCCTGCGGCGACGAGCAGAAGCGGGTTCCGCGTACGATGCTCCCCCAGCTCGCTGACGAACTTCGGTCCGAGCTCGCCGATGTACGCCGGAAAGCCCGGAGAGGTCAGCCACGCGAGTCCGAGCCAGAGCCCAAGAACCGCGCCCGCGCTCAGCGCGCACAGGGCGAGGGCGCCGCCGAGACCGCGCGGGCGCGCCCGCGCGGCCGCGAGCACGACCACCGCGATCAGTGCGGGAACGAAGGCGGACGGCCCCTTCGTGAGCAGACCCAGTCCCATCCAGAGCCCGAGCAGCGCCGCATCGGCGCGGCGGCCGGCCACGAACCAGCGCAGCAGACTCCAGCAGCCGAGCGTGATCCAGAGCGTGAGGAGCATCTCCATGCGTCCGGTCCTCGCCCACTGGAAGAACGTGAAGCTCGAGGCCAGCGCGGCGGCGGCCACGATGCCGGCACCGGGCGCCACGAGGCGGGCGCCGAGGGCGTACGTGAGCGCCACGGTCCCCGCGGCCGCGATGGCCGAGGGTAGTCGCAGGCTCGACTCGCTGACGCCGTTCGGGGAGAGGAGCGCGACAACCCACGGAAAGAGCGGCGGCTTCGCCGGATAGACGCGCCCGCCGATGTGCGGGACGGCCCAGTCTCCGGTCGCGAGCATCTCCTTCGCGACGAGGGCAGGGCGCGCCTCGTCCCTGGACCAGACGTGCTGCGTCCCGAGCTCCGGCAGGAAGGCCACGAGGGCGGCGATGAACACCACGAGCGCCTTGGCCCGGGCGACCCCGACGGGGAGATCGACGGCGCTCATCGGTCCCGGCCACGCAGAGGCCCAGGCCGTCTCTCGCCTCGCCGCCGGTTCCGTGCTTCATCGATCTGCAGAGTCGCCCGCCTCGCCGCGTCTCACGCGCGCCCGTCGCGTCCATCTTCCGGACGCCTCCATGACCGGAGGCGCCCCGGACGCACGAAGACCGGGGGCACCACGCGCCCCCGGCCTCCCGGCTTGACCTATCCGCGCGTCAGTCGCTGATATTGCAAATGGTGGAGGGTAAGGGATTCCTACCCTCACCGACCATTCTAACCTCGCGGAATTGCGCGAAACAGCTTTCTGTGACTCGGCC
Source organism: Methylomirabilia bacterium (assembly GCA_041496385.1). Classification (GTDB taxonomy): domain Bacteria; phylum Methylomirabilota; class Methylomirabilia; order Rokubacteriales; family CSP1-6; genus AR19. Next base: position 75,661 of record JBGQEL010000001.1, read on the forward strand.
CGGAGCGGCCTGGAACGGCACCAAATTCCCGTTCCGCGTCCATATACGTCCACGGCTGTGAAGCCCACCATCGTCTCGCTCGTCGGCACGACAGCACCACGGCGGGGCAGTCCCGAGTGGGCGGAAGCGCGCGCCGCGCTTCGCGAATGTCAGATCTGTCGGAGTCGTGTCCGGTTGGTCGTCGACCATTGCCACGAGACGCGGATCATCCGCGGCGGTTTGTGCAACAACTGCAACACCGGCCTGGGGATGTTCCGTGAGAACCCTGGGCTTCTCAGGAACGCGGCGACGTATCTCGAGCACAGTGGCCCGAACACCCGTGAGGAGATGCGCCAGTTCGACCGGCGTTGGCGCCGCGGCGTCGTCGACGCCGCCCAGGCCCGACTGCGATTGCTTCGTCCACCGGATCTGAGCGCGATCGGCTCATCATGACGCGCCCCAAGCTCCCGGATCGCTGCCTCGTCAACGGCCAGCACACGCCGGGGTCACAGTGGGCGGCTGAGTGCCCGCTGCGGCCTGCAGGCGCTGGGCGCCAGCGCAAGGCCGACGAATCGTCGGCGCCCGTCCCCCCACCGCGGCCCCCCACGGTTCGTCGGTCCCGGCGCCCGCGCCAGGGGCCGCGGCGGGCCTGATTCCGGTGGGGCCGTCTACGCGCGCGCGCGTCGCGCGCGGGCGCGCATAGCCCCCCCGATGTTCACCTGCCAGGCGTGCGGGTGGAGTGCCCCGGTCCAGTTCGCCGCCTGCCAGGACTGCGGCGCGCCCGGCGCGATGTTGCAGATTCGCCACGGTCAGGATGTGGCCGACATGCTGCCCGAGATCCCGCGGCTCGAGGAAGTCGTCGGGGACATCGTGCACACGCCGACGGGCCTGGCGCTGGTCGACCGGGCCCTCGGGGGCGGCGTCGTGCCGGGCCAGACGATCCTGCTGGTCGGCCCGCCCGGCGCCGGCAAGACAACGCTCATCCTCCTGGCGGCCGAGCAGCTCGCCGGCGACCGGGGGCTCTACGTGACGGCGGAAGAGACGCTCGAGCAGGTGCGCGCGCGGTTCGCCGGCGTGGGCGTCGGCCGGATCCGCGCCTGGCAGGAAACCGACCCGCTCCGGATCGAGGAGCTCGCGCACGCCTGGGCGCGCGAGATCCTGATCGTCGACTCCGTCAACCGCCTCCACGATCCGGGCCTGGCCGCGGCGCCGGGCACGCCGAGCCAGATCAAGAGCTCGGCCGGGATCCTGCTCCGGTGGGCGAAGACCGCCGGCGTGCCGCTCGTGCTCGTCGGCCACGTCACGTGGGCCGATCGCTTCCAGGGCCCGCGCACGCTCGAGCACCTGGTCGACACGGTGCTCTACTATGAGCGCGTGGAGAGCCTGGCCGACGACGTCCGGATCCTGCACGTCGCGAAGAACCGCTTCGGGCCCGCGGTGAGCGTGCGGATCCACGTGGACGAGCTCCGCCCGTGACCGTGCTGACGTCGCTCGCGCAGCGCCGGCAGGCCATGCAGCGCCGCATCGACGAGCACCTCGCCGCCGCGCGGCGGTCGCACGGCGGGCGGCCGCCCCAACGGCTCGACACCGTGGAGCGCGCGATCGCGCGCGCGCAGCGCGCCTTCGCGAGCGTGCTCGGGCGGCACTTCATCGACGTCGCGCCGCCGAGCTGGACGGGGAATGACGGCCGCTTCGCGGCGTGTCTGGACTGCCGGCGGGGCCTGGCGCGCAAAGACGTGGCGATCGCGCGGTTGACCACGATCCCGGACGCCTGTCCCTGGTGCGCGCGCCCGGGCCTACGGTCGGCCGAGCGTGACGCGCAGGCGCTCCACGGCCTCGCGCGTGAAGAGGTAGGAGCGGCCGATCACGGCCGCCGGCTCGATCCAGCCGTGGCCCACGTAGCGCCGTAGCGTCGTCACGGACACGCGCAGCAGCGCCGCCACCTCGCTCGTGGTCAGCAGATCGCTCGAGGCGGGGAGCCCGCGGTCTGGCGCCATATGCGCTCAATGCACCATGAGCGCCAAGTGCGCCACAACAGGACAAAATTTCGCTTGACCCATCGCCGCCTCGGGTCGCACCGTAGCCTCATGTGACGCACGCGGCCTCTGCAGGCGGGTAACACTGCGGGGGCGAGAGTGACCCGGGCGCCGCTTGAACGGCGCCCGGGGGCGCAACGCAACCTCGAGGCGCGGGTAAGGCGCGCTCGAGCCCGCGACTGACTTCGCCGGGCCGAGTATAGCCGTCCCCGCTGGGGATCGTCTACGGTCGCAACCGGCAGTCCCGCCGCCGTCCAGAAGAAGCGCACCGAGGAGATCACCCTCGCGCTGCGCGACAGCGCCCTCACCCCGTCCGGCTACATCGAGACCGCGTTCCAGTTCCCCGAGGTCGAGAAGGTCGAGATCCATAGCTTCGCCCGGAACAGCTGGCAGCCGGCGAAGGTCGAGGAGCTCGGCCCCGGCACCGATGCCGCAAGCATCGAGCCCTACCTTCTCGACAAGCACGGGCCCGCGCGCTACCGCTTCGCCGCGATCGTCGGCCCGAAATCCTTCGCCTGGCGCGTCTACACGATTGGCGACGTCCCGGAGCAGCTGCCCCCCAACGGCGGCAACGGCGACGGCACCGCCGTCACCGGCAATGAAGCGCTGCGCCAGATGACCGAGGCGATCCGCTCGCGGCTCACCAGCGACCAGCTCTCGGGCCTGGTCGTGGATCTCGAGGCCGCCCGGACGAATCGGGAGCTCGCCCCGCAACGGATGTTCATCGAGCTCGTCACGAAGGTCCTCGAGAAAGCCGGCACGCCGGCCGCACCGCCGGCGTCCTCGCCCGAGCGCGATCGCATGATCGACTTCCTGACGAAGGAGCTCGAGGCGACGCGCGCCGAAATGCGCCAGGCCAGGCCGGCGGCCTCGGGCGACGGGATCCAGGGGCTCACGGCACTCACCGCAACGGTGAAGGGCGTCATGGAAGCCGGTGAGCTGCTCGGCATGAAGCGCGGCGGGAGCCCGGCGGCCGCGACGGCCGCGTCGCTGTGGAGCCCGGACTCGGTCAAAACCATGCTCGAGGGCTTCGCGCCCGTGGCGGGCCGGATCATGGACCTGGTTGACTACAAGCTGAGCGGCGGCGCGCTCCGCGCGCCAGGAGGCGCTGACGTGAAACCGAGCCCCGAAGCGGCGGCGCTTCAACAGCGCGCGATCGAGCAGGCGCGGGCGGCCGAGCAGGCGATGCGCGAGCAGGTGGACTTTCTCCTCGAGGCGCTCCGCACGCAGGACTTCGCGACGGTCTACTGGATGCTGACGAACGCCTTCGTCCGCGAGGACGGCGAGCCGCTCGTCGCGATCGACCCCGACGTCAACCCGCTCGCCTACGTGCTCAAGCTGAAGCCGATCGCCCCGAAGATCAACGAGCTCCGGAGCGAGGTCGCCCTGTTCCTGAAGTGGGTCGGCGAGCGCCGCGCGGAAGAGGCGGCCGCGGAGCAGGCGCGCAAGACATGAGCAGCGAGCAGCAGGTCGACGTCGAGCGCTGGCCCGCGGACGCGCGGGGCACGGGCCCGGCGGGCCCGGCCGCTGGCCTGGTCGCGGTGCTCACGCGCGAGGTCGGCTCGTACAAGGACTTCCTCTCATCCTTTCGCCGCCTCGCGGTGCCGCCGGGGACCGAGGAGCTCCTACTCTCGAACGGCGAGAAGGTCGCCTCCCGGAACCTGGCCGTCGACGCGCTGCTGTCCCTGCCATCCTCGGCGGAGTGGCTCTATTTCCTGGACGACGATCACAAGTTTCCGCGCACGATCCTCTACGCGCAGCTCGCGCGCGCGATCCAGTACGACGTCGACGTCCTGGGCGCCCTCTACTGCACCCGCGTCGCGCTGCGCGACACCTATCCCGTCGGCGGGATCTTCCAGCGATCGCCGGCCGGCGCGCTCGAGATCCGCAACCTGACCTGGGCGGATCTCCCGGCGCAGGCCAGGGTGCTCGAGCGTCCCGATCTCACGATGGGCACCGCCGGCCTGCTGATCCGCCGGCGCGTGCTCGAGGCGCTCCCGGCGCCGGCCTTCCAGGTCGGCCAGATCCATCCCGGCAAAGAATTCGAAGATCTCTACTTCGTCATCCGCTGCCAGGAGGCCGGCTTTCGCGTGGGCATGAACCTCGCCGAGCCGCTCGGCCACACGACGCGGATCACGCTCTGGCCCCGCCGCGACGAGGCCGGCGACTGGCACGTGCTGGGCGACCAGGATCCGCCCTTTGCCGATCGCATGCGCGGGCACCGGGTCCCCCGGTCGCTCGTCGACGTCGGAGAACGCTAGCCATGGCCCACCTGGTCAACGAAACGCCCGACACGAAGACGCCGCCCGACGGCCGCTATCGCTACGCGCTCTGCTTCGGCGAGGCGGATCTCCGCGCGATGCTGGCCGGGCATCCGGTCGAGCTGCGCGTGGGCCTGCCGCGCGACGCGGAGGATTGCACCTTCACGTGCCAGCGGAAGGACGCATGACGTCGACGCCGCGGCTACACAAGCTCGCCTGGGGCGACGCGGGGATCGCCGAGACCGTCGAGCACATGTGGGCCTACGTGCTCGGCTACGATCCCGACCGCGGCACGCCCGCGGCGCTCGGGATCCTCCGGGGCCAGGCCGAGGAGATCCTGCGCGCCTACCGCGTGCAGTTCTACGGCAACGCGCTCCACGCCGCGGCGATCCACGACTGGATCCAGCAGAAGATCGCCTACGTCGGTGATCACGTCCTCATCGAGGAGCTCCGGGCGCCGGCGGGCCTCGTCCTCGAGATCCAGGACCGCGGCTCGACGATGGGCGACTGTGACGACTTCGTCATCCTCGAGGGGGCGCTCCTGGCCGCGATCGGGATCCCGATCCGGATCGTCACGATCTCGACGCGGCGCGATCGCGACTTCAATCACACGTACCTGATCGTCGACACGAACGCGGGCCCGATCGTCGCCGATCCGATCCTGAAGGGCCCGACGGGGCGGCCGCTCGCCTTCGGCACGCACGTGCCGCCCACGCAGATCACGAATTACGAGGAATCGGACATGCCGCCCTCGCTCGAAGCGCTGGGCGTCAATCCGATGGAGGGCGCGCTCACCTAGATCACGATCGTGGCGGCCACCGGCCGGGTTGCGCGACCCGGCGCGGGGTAACTCGGAGAACAAGACGGCCCGCTCGAGCCTCGCCGTCGGCTCGGGTGGGCCGTTGGGTTTTCGGTGGCTGCCATGAGTGATCGGCGCGCGGAGAGAGAACGATGAGCGATCTCGGGACGCGCTTTCAGTATCGCCGCGGGCTCAAGCACCTGAGCGCGGCGCTCGAGCCCCTGCGCAGCGGCCGCGTGGGCTCCCTCGAGCCGGTCCGCGGCGGCCTCGAGGGCTGGGCCGCGGCCCACGGCGTCGACGGCGTCGGCCAGCCCGAGCAGTATCACCGCCGGCCCGGCAGTCTCCTGCGCGGCGTCGGCCAGGACGGCGACACGAGCCTGATTCTCTACGCGCCGAGCGGCGGCTCGATCGACATTTCGTCGCTGACAGCCGACGAGCAGGCCGCGTTTCTCGCGAACCCGCCCAGCGATAGCTTCGTGAGCTCGATGCCCGACACCGGCGCCGTCGGCGCCGATACGCCGCTGACGATCGACCTGCCCAACGGGACCAGCGACCGCGTCATTGGCACGACGCCGGACGGCATGGTCCTCACGGCCGCCGGCTGGCAATCCATCCCGCAACCGGACGGCTCGGAGCGCTGGGTCAACGTCCACACCGCGCAGATCATGCTGAGCGACGGGAGCATCGTCAGCCCGTCGACGCCGACACCGGACGGCGCGACGGTGGGCGCGACCCTGCAGGACTGGCTCAAGACCGGCGGCGCGATCGCGAGCGGCGTCGTGGGGATCCTGCAGAAGCTCGGGATCACGAAGACGCAGCCTGGCACCTGGCTCAGCGGCGGCCAGTACCGCACGGGCAGCGGCACCGTCGTCACGCCGGTCCGTCTCGCGAACGGCCTCTACCAGCTCCCTGACGGCACGATCGTCGGCGCGCCGCCGAGCTCGGGCCTGGGCGAGCTGTTCGCCATCGGCGGCCTGGCGGCCGTCGGCTGGCTCCTCTTCAAGCGCCTGCGCGGGCACCGGACGGCCGCCGCATGATCACGCACTCCGGCGCGCGCGGCGTCGGCCAGGTCCCGGATCTCAGCACGCTGGGGCCCGGGCTCATGTACGTGCAGCTCGCTACCCCGCTCGGAACCGCGGTCATCGACCCGTTCGCCGCCGCCCAGGACGCGACGACGCAAGCGATCATGCAGCGCCTCGGCATCCAGGTCACGATCGGCTTCGGCCCGGCGCCGGCGCCGGATCCGGCGAGCGGCGATCTCTTCGCGAATCTCTCCCTCGCCATCCCGCTCGCCCTCGGCGCGATCGCGTTCCTGATCCGCCCGAAGCTCTCCACGCTCGCCGTCGTGGGCGGCGGCCTCCTGCTCTGGAAATCGGGCGCGCTCGCAAAGCTCCTTTCGACGGGAGGCGCCTGATGCTCCTCGGCGAGCGCGGCGGCACCCTGGCAGCCCGCTACGCGTATCGGCAGGGCCGGCCCGTCCTGCCGCTGCCGTTCAACGCCTTCGACTTCGATGCGTTCGCGCGCCCCTACCAGGCCGCCGAGCTGCCGCAGCAGCCGCTCAACCCGGGCGGCATGACGCGGCCGCCGACCACCGCGCTGGTGCTCGAGCAGAACGTCCGGAACCCGGGCGGCCTGCCGGATCGCTACAGCTTCCGGATCAATCGCCTGCGCGGCGTGGGCGCCGGCACGGACGGCGGGATCACGCAGCTCTACGTCAACGACCAGTGGGTCGACATCGCGACGTTTCTCGATCAGCCGCTCGTGCTCACGACGACGGGCACGGTCTACGAGCTCCCGGACATCAACGCGGCGATCCTCGCGACGGTCGCCGCCGGCCAGCCGCTCGGCACGATCTACTCCTACGTCCAGAACGCCCAGGGCTTCTGGTGGCAGGTCACGCGCGACGGCGGGGTCTACGCCTACGTGCTCTTTTCGGCGACGCAGACCGTGACGCCGCCCCAGCCGGCGCCGCCCGGCAGTAACCCCTTCGGCCTGCCGGACTTCAGCAAGCTCTTCGCGCAGCTCGGCACGGCCGGCAAGTGGCTGATCGGCGGCGGCATCGCGATCGCCGCCCTCGGCGTGCTCCGCAAGCTATGAACGTCCAGATCCACGGCCGGCTGCCCGGCGATCTCGAGGAAATCCGGTATCACCGGACCTCGGACTATCCAGGGTTCTACAAGCACGCCTTCACGACCCCGACCGACATCTTCGCGCTCACCGACGGTGGGTTGCTCATTCGACCACGAGGAGGATCTATGCGGAAGCTCTGGCTCGACAACCCCCGCCGCCACGGGCACAGGCACCACCACCGGCACCACCGGCACAATCCGTTTCTCGCCGCCTACAACCCGGGCATCACGGCCGTCCTGAAAAGCTACGCGAGCGTGCCGTACATGACCGCCGCGCTCTCGGGCGGCGCCGGCTTCGCGGTCACGTTCCTGTCCTACAAGGCCCTTTTCTCGCTGACCGCGCTCGGGACCTACGGGGTCGACCAGACCTGGACGGGGATCCTCGTCCGCCTGCTCGGCCGCATCGGCGTGGCCGCGGTCGGCGGCGCCGTGCTCAGCCGCTTCCTGCCCGGCCACAACCGCATGGCCTACATCGGCGGCGCGACGGCCTACGTCGGCCTGGCCACCGCGCTCGAGGCCGGCGGCTACCAGGTCACCATCGGCGCCGCCGGCGGGGCTCCGCTCGTGTCGGTGCTCCCGACGTCGCTGCAGCCGGCCACCGCGGTCGCCGGCGTCGACGGCGTCGACGCCTATATGCAGCGCCGGAGCCGCCCGCGCGGCGTGCGGGGCACCAGCGCCTTCCTGACGATGCGCGGGGGCGGGATGGGCCTGCACCCGAGCCGCCTCTACACGAACCGCCTGTCCCCGAGCTGACAGCGGAGCTCAACGGTCATGATCGCGCGCGGCCTTTCACCCACGACGGCGGGACAGGACGTCATCACCCATGTCAGGCCCCGCGACGCTCAGCCCCGGCCAGGTCTCCCTCGACGCAGTCCTCTCGCATTTCTCCACGGCGCCCTTCGGGATCCCGGACACCTTCCTGCTCGGGCAGGACTTCATGTCGTTCCTCACGAAGGTCCCGACGCTGCTCGACGCGCGCCGGCACGTTCTCCGCTCGGAGAAGGTCTATCCGACGGGCGGGCAGACCAAGCTCACCTTCTTCGATCAGGGCATCGGCGCGGCGACGCAGCAGGAAGGCGACACGAACATGCAGATCGCCTCGATGCTCGCCGGCCAGGAGATCTTCGTGGCCCTCGATCTCCGGATGCTGGCGCTCCCCGCGCGCGCGGACTACGACACCGCGGCGGCCGGCACACCCATCGCCTTCGGCGACTGGACGGAAGTGATGATGCGCAACTGCTGGCTCGACTTCAAGATCGGCAGGAAGAAGTACCTCGACACGATCGGGCCGCTCGCGATGTTCTCGCCGGGCTTCGGTCCCGTCCCCGTGGCCGTGTCCCTGGCCACCGTGACGCGGAACATCGCGTGGCCGTCCTTCGGCACGCCGGACACGAAGTCGCTCTTCCTGCTGGATCCGCCGATCACGATCGTCGCCGGGGAAAACATCGAGGCCGCCGCGCTCTGGAAGACCGCGCTGGCGGTCACCACCGCCGGCAAGCTCGGCATGTACCTCAACGGGTACCTGATCGGACCCGCGCAGTAGCGCGGACGAGCTCGCGCTGATCCCCGCGGGCGCCGCCGCGCACGGCGCCCGCCACATGACTTGGACGACGGCGGGAAGGGTGTGCCGTCTCCATGACGACTGCATTGCTCCGGCGCGCGGGCGCGCTCACGCGCGGCGATCTCCTCGAGGCCCCGCCCGGCGGGATGATCGAGATCCCCGATCGCTACCGCGCCTTCTACGGCATGACGCATCAGTTCGCGGCCGGCGAGCAGACGCTCGCGCTCACGGCCGGCCAGATCAACATCTCCGATTCGCTCGTGATCGACTCCACGTTCGACTTCTACGCGCTCGGGCGCGCGGCGATCTGGTCCCCCGCCGCCTCCGGCGGCCAGGGCAAGATCCAGCTGAAGATCGACCGGGAGCTGCAGTTCGCCGGCGCGGGCGGCGGCAACGACTCCGTCGGCTGCTACCTCTCGACGATCGGCACCGGCCGCTTTCCGCAATACCTGGCCGCCCCGCTGCTCATCCGTGGCAAGTCGACGTTCGTCGCCATCGCCGGCGACTTCCAGACCGTCGCCGCCGCGCTCACGCTCCGGACGCTGCACTTCGGCTACATCGTGCGGAAGGATCCGGTCGTCACGAAGCGCTGGTACGCCTCGCGTACGCCCTGGCGCTACATGGCCGACTTCACCGTCGAGGGCCCGCTCCTGGCGGCGCTCGGGGCAAACAAGACCCAGCAGATCCCGGTCCCGATCGACCCCGACGGGGATTTCGAGGTCAAGAAGCTGATCATCGTCAGCGACGGCGAGGCCAAGCTGCAGGTCAAGAACGCGGACACGCGCGCCGAGTGGTTCCACCGCGCCGTCCACGTGTGGCTCCTCGGCGGCACAACGATCGACGCCGATCCGCCGGCGGGCGCCTGGCCCTTCCTGCTCCCCGACGAGTGTCCGGAGTTCATCGCCGCGCGCGGCGCGCTCTCCGTCACCGCGCAGGATCTCTCCGGCGCCAGCAACCGGATGCAGGTGATCTTCGAGGGCGACAAGCTCAAGCCCGCCGGCGGCCTGCGGGTGGGAGGTTGATCATGCGCACGCGACTCCTCGGCGCCCTCGGCGCCCTCGTCCTGCTCCTGACGTGCGCGCCCGACGCCTCCGCCCAGGGCGTGAAAGGGAAGTTCCCCCTGTCCGTGCGGGGCGGGCCCAGCCAGCAGAACACCGCCCGCGTCGATACGTCGACGACGCCGCAGCGCTTCGAGCTCGGCTGCGAGGTCGACCAGGAGGGCGGCACCACGGTGAACGGATTGCGCTTCACCGGGAACACGGCCACGAACAATCCGACCATCGCGACCTTCGGCTGCCCCAACGGGGGCGACGCCTCGCCGAGCCTGACACTGGCGCCGGCGGGCGCGCTGACCCTCTTGGGCAATCCCTCGGCGACGCCGGCGACGGAGACGCTCTCGGGTCAGCCGGGCACCGGCACCAACATCGCCGGCGGCAAGCTCACGCTGCGCGGTGGCAACGGCACCGGCACCGGCGGGTCCGGAGGCTTCGAGATCGACGTCGCCTACCCCGGCGGGTCGGGCGCGGCCGCCGACACCTTCTCGGCCGCGTTCAACGCCTTCGCGACGAACAACCAGGCGGCCGGCGCCGCGTTCGCCAACCAGTTCTTCCTGCTCACGGCGACCGTGAATCAGTCCGGGACCGCCGGCTACTGCTTCCTCTGCGGCTCCGTGACGGAGACGGCCACCGGCTCCGGCGCGAAGAACCTGATCGAGCTGCAGGTGGGCGGCAGCGACAAGTTCGTGGTGGACGACACGGGCCAGATCACGACGGGCTTCCTCGGCGCGCGGACGGACATCGTCCAGTTCTACATGGCCGTGACCGAGTGCACGAACGATACCCTGGCGAACCTCAAGCCCACACGGGTCGCCCCCAACGACTGGGCGCTCGCGCGCACGGCCGCCGGCGCCGAGACCTACCAGATCGCCTGCCACCTGAACGCGCCGACGCGGACCACGGCCGGCAAGGGCTGGAAGCTGACCGCCTTCTCGATCTCGCAATTCATCGGCACGGCGGCCCTCACCTCCAACACCTTCAACGCGCTGAGCACCGTCGCCTACGCGAACAACGTCGCCAACGCGGTCGCGGCCTACGGCGGCTCGATCACGATCACGATGCCGACCGCGACCCAGGCGAATCCCTATCTGACCGCGGGGACCGTCGGGACGCCGGCGTTCATGAACACGACCAGCGCGGCGATCGACGTGGACTTCACCGTGGTCATGCAAAACACCGGCGTCTATCGCCTCTACGGGATCAGCGCCACCTGGACGCAGCAGGACTAGGAAAGGAGCTCGTCATGACCGACCCCACGACCGGAAAGAAGAAGTCCATGCCCGGATACCCGCCGAAGGGCCACACCGATCGCAGCTGGCCGACGTGCGGCAATTGCAACGGCAACGGCGCGATCACCGAGCAGCTCGCGATCGACGGCCGGGGCCTGAAGGGCGACCCCTGCGCGTCCTGCAACGGCGTGGGGCGCGTGCCGGATCCCGCCTGGCCCAAGTGCGGCTGCGACCAGGTCAGCGACGACTGTGTCGTGTGCTTCGGTCTCGGCCAGTTCTCGCCCGAGGTCCAGGCCTCGCTCGCGGACCGGCTGAAGGCGGCCCAGGGCGCCATCGACAACGCGGTCGCGCGCATGCGCGTCCTGCGCACCGCGGCGGCGCCCCCGAGGGATCCGATCGCAAGGTAGCCCGAGGTCCTGATCGCCCGGCGGGCGCCGCCGCGCACGGCGCCCGCGGATCCTTTTGTGAACGGCGGGAAGGGTGTGCCCGCACATGGGCAGCGGCCTCGGAGACTATCCGCTTCGGCACCTGCCGATCGAGATCCTGCACGATCTCATCGCGCGCGCGCAGGACGTCAACCCGCAGTCCCCGTTGGACGAAATCAAGCTCTGGCTCGCCACCAAGCCGCCGTTCGCGGCCTGGTTCATCCGGGGCGAGTCCATCACGCTCAACGTCGGGGACTCGCGGATTCCGGTCACCGCCTTCCGGATCCCGCAGGGCGACGTCGGCGTCCTGGTCTTCTTCGCCAACGCCGTCGGCGCCGCGGCGGACTACGCCAGCGTGACCTTCGAGCTCGATCGCGACGGCGCGGCGATCCCCGGGTTCGCCTCGATCATCGGGCCGCTCACGTTGTCCGCGCAGGAGCCCTGGCGCGTCATGGAGCCGCTCACGGCCGGCGCGCGCGTGCAGGTCGTCGCCACGAACACCGGGACCAGCCAGATCCAGAACGTCCAGGCCTTTCTCGCCGGCTGGTACTGGACGCCGCAGAGCCATCCCGGGCCCGCCGCGGTGGGAGGCTAGGCGATGCAATCCGATCGCGATCCCAGCGTCTTCAACATTCCCCAAGGCGTCGGCGGAGCCACGGTGCCGACGGTGCAGACGGGCGGATCGACGATCACGCCGATCACCGACGTGACCGTCACCAACGTCGCCACGCTCCTGCGCGCGGCAAATAACAGCCGCCTGGTCCTGGGCGGCACGAACGACGACCCGGGCGTCAACATGCGGATCGGCGACGCGACGGTCGCCGCCGCGAAGGGCCAGCGGATCGCCGCCGGTGCCGCGTTCAAGACGAATGTCACCGCGGCCGTCTTCGGGATCTCCGAGGGCGCGAACATCGTCGTCTCGCTGACCGAGGAGGTCCGATGATCCGGGCGCTCCGGCTGCTCTGGGCGCCCACGCGGCGCCTCGAGACGCTCGGCTGGATCCTCATCGCCCTGCTGGCCGGCGGGGCGTGGGCGGTCGACGTCACCGTCCCGCCGCCCACCCCGCAGGTCGTGCTCGGCTGGAAGGACGTCACGAAGTACGGCGCCAAGTGCGACAACGTGACCGACGACACCGCGGCGTTCACCGCGGCCTTTGCCGCGGCCGCCACGATCCCTGGCGGCACCGTCTACGTGCCGCCCACGGCGACGCCCTGCCTCTTCAGCCAGCTCCTCGCCAACGCGAATTGGAGCTACGTCACCTTCCGCGGCGGCGGGGCGTCCGACGACAACATCGTGGCGAAGGGGCCCGGGCAGCTCAAGCATACCGGCGCCGCGCAAGCGATCCTGTTCCCGACGAACGTCGCGATCAGCAATTTCGTCATGCAGGACCTGGATCTCCTCTGCAACGGAAACAGCACCCAGGGGATCGACATCAGCCCCGGCAGCTCCGGGGGGAACTTCCTCGTGCGGTCGACCTTCGAGCGAGTCTCCGTCCATGGCTGCACGGCGACCGGGGCGAACGGCGTCAGTCACGAGGCCGGCGTCAACAACACCTTCCGGCAGATCTACACCTACGGGAACTTCACCGGCTTCGCGATCAGCGGCAATCAGAGCACGGCGCTCACGGCCTACGGGCTCCGCTCGCGGGTCAACAACCTGCGCGGGCTCAGCATCAGCGGATGCGCCTCCCCGGCTCACCTGACCTTCGTCGACGCGCTCATCGAGTCGAACAAGGACGCCGGCGTGGTGATCGATCCCGTGAACAATATTTGCTACGGGATCTCCTTCTTCCACTCGTCGCTGTGGACGAACAACACCCTGTCCGGCCCGACGCAGTTCGTGACCACCACGAGCGGAACGGGCACCGTCCGGAACGTGCTCCTCGACGGCGTGACGTTCGCGGGCGCCGGCGGCGCGATCAATGACATCGATCTCGCGGCCTGCATCCAGTGCGACGTGCACAACGTGGTCGGCGGCGCCGTCTCCGGCGCGGCCATCCTCAAGATCACGGGCACGAGCAGCCGGGTCCGATTCTGGGGGATCAACGCCGCCTCCGGCGGGACGATCGACAATCCGGCGAGCGGCCTCGTCGAGTTCGGCCTCGGGGCGACCAACGCGAGTCAGGGGTTCCCGTCGACGATGCGGATCCCGTCGACGACCTTCTCCAACCTCCCAACCGCCGAAAACTTCTCGATCGTAGGCTGCAGCGATTGCACGGTGGCGAACCCGTGCGCCGGCTCTGGCACGGGCGCCGTCGCCAAGCGACTCAACGGTGCCTGGGTCTGCAACTGATGCCCCCCGTCAACAGCGGCCTCCTCTACGACGAGCAGGGGCGCGTGCTGACCGTCAAGCGGACGCTCGGCAACCCCGCGGCCGCTGGCAACACGGAGATCGTCGGCGCCGTCGCCGGGAGCAAGATCCGCGTGCTGGCCGTGACGGCGATCGCCTCGGCGGCCGTCAACATGAAGTTTCAGACGAACGTGACCGATATCTCCCCGCTCTGGCCGCTCGCGGCGAACGGCGGCCTCGTCCAGCCCCACAACGACCACGGCTGGGAAGAGACGGTCGCCGGCGATCCCCTGAACGTGAACCTGAGCGGTAACGTCGCGGTCGCCGTCCAGATCACCTACGTCCGCATCCTGGTCCCGTGAGCGTCCTCCTCCTGATCGCCACGATCGTCCTCATGACGGCGCTCCTGGTGCGCGAGCTGCGCGCGGCCGTCGACCGGCTCCTCGAGGCGCTCCGCGCCGAGGTGATCACGCCGCTCGCGCCGGCGCCCGTGACCTTGCCGATCCCGCTGCGGCTGCACTGCGGCCACGTCGCCGCCGCGGCGGTGCTCCATCCGGGCGGCGTCTACGTCTGCCAGGCGTGCCACGCGCAGCGGGCCGCATGAGGACGCGCTCCCGCGTCACGGCGATCCTGCTCCTGCTGCTCTGGGCGTCCTCGGCCTGGGCGGGTGTCGCCTTCGACAACAAGGGCTCGGCGACCGCCATCACCAACACGACGATCACGACGCCGGCGTTCACGATCGCCGCGGGCGCAACCGTCATCGCCGTCGGCGCCTCGCTGCAACACGCCACGGCCGACTACACCGCTGTGTCGTGGAGCCTCGGCAGTGGCACCGTCACGAAGGTCAAGGTGCTTCGCGATCACACCCTCAGCACCCCGGACAGCTACACGACGGTCTGGTGCATCAACGCGCCCACGACGGGCTCCGGGACGGTCACCGCGACGTCGGATACCTCGGTGCCGTTGCAGTTGAATGCGGCGAGCTTCACCGGCTCGGACACCACGACGCCCTGCCCCGCGGCGAATGCGCAGACCTCGGCGTCAGAAGCCACGTCGGTGACGGTGACGCCGACTGGCCTGGGCGCCAACGACGCGAGCTACGGCGCCGCGGGCAGCAACATCGGCAACAATCCCCTGGGCTGCACGACCGCGCTTCAGACCGATTCAAACACGGCGGAGAACCAGCAAACCGGCTACGCGCTCGGCACGACCGGCGTGGTCTGCACCTGGGACCTGGCCAACGGGCACAACACGACCTTCGTTGCGGTGCGGATCCAGGCGCCGAGCGGCGCCGCGGTGAAGTTCCGCCGCACGTTGAATCCCTTCGGCGCGCGCGCCGGCTCGCGCCCCTGGGGGGCCCAGTGACCCGGCGCCTGCTCCTGATCCTCGCGCTGCTGCTGCTCGGCCCCGACGTCGCCGCGGCCGGCTCGATGCTGCTGAAGCAGTCCACGGCGTTTACCCGCGACTTCGTCATGATCGCGTCGAGCGATCACATCGCCGGCAAGACCGCCGAAACCGTGTCCTGCACGCTGTCCAAGGCGGGCGGGGCCTTCGCGGCCTCCGGCGGCGCCGTCACCGAGCTGGCGAACTGGTGGTACAAGATCGCGCTGAACACGACGGACACGAACACCCTCGGCCAGCTCGCCTATCACTGCACGTCGGCGAACACCGACGCCTCCGACTTTGACGATCAGGTGGTGGTCATCGACCTGACCGATGCGGTGCGGCTCGGGCTGACGTCGCTGCCGAACGCCAACGCCGGGGCAAACACGGGCCTTCCCGTCGTCGGCACGCAGGTGCCGAACGCGACCGCCGGGGCGGCCGGTGGGCTTCTGATCTCGGGCGCGAACTCGGGCACGACCACCTTCGGGGCGGTCACGATCACGGGCACGTTCACGATCTCCGACGGGATCGTCGTGACGCGCTCCTCGAGCAATGCGTCCGCCCTCAGCTTGACGGGCAACGGCACCGGCCACGGCCTGATCGCGACGAGCGGAGCCGGCGCCACTGGCGACGGGATCCGCGGCGTCGCGGGCTCGACGAATGGCAACGGGCTCACCCTGCTCGGCGTGGGCACCGGCGCCGGGCTGGCGGTCACGGGCGGGGCCACGGGCTCCGGCTTCTCCCTCACGGGCGGCGCGACGTCGGGCGCCGGCCTCAGCGTGACGACGACGGCGGGCGATGGGTTCTCGATCACGCCAACGGCCGGCAACGCGATCACGGCCACCGCGAACGGCACCTCGAAGCACGGCCTCGTCGCGACCGGCGGCACCGCGGGTACCTCCGACGGGATCAAGGGCGTCGCCGGCACCGGCGGCGTCGACATCCGCGGCAACCTCACCGGCAACGTGACCGGCAACCTGTCGGGCTCGGCGGGATCCGTCACCGGCGCCGTCGGCTCGGTCACCGGCAACGTGGGCGGCTCGGTGGCGTCCGTGACGGCGCGCGTCACCGCGAACACGGATCAGTTCGCCGGCGCCGCGGTCGCTCTTGACGGGAACAATCTCCCGAAGGTCGACGTCGAGGATACGAAGGGCACCGCGCTGGCGGCCGCCCTGGGCGTCGACGTGAACGGGCGGATCAAGATCCAGGGCCCCCTCAACAAGAACGTCGCCAGTACGAAGTTCCCGTTCATGATGACCGACTCCACCAACCACAATCCGGACGCCGGCCTGGCGCCGGCGTGCACGCGATCGCTCGACGCCGGTGCGTTCGCCGCCGGCACCCTCGCCAACATCCTCGGCGTGTCGAACGGCGCCTATGTGCTGGACTTCGGCGCCGGGGACCTGAACGGCGGCTACCTGATGCTCCGGTGCACGGCCGCGGCCGCGGACGACACGTTCGTCACCCTGCCGATCTATCCATGACGATCATCCAGTGGATCAAGCAGGGCGGCCGCCGCTACGTCCAGCTGTCCGCCGCGGGGGCGAGCACGGTCGGGCAGGCCTGGACGAGCGTCGGCTCGGGCGGCGCCGCGCCGATCAGCAGCGTCCCCTACCGGACGCTCGTCGGGGTCGGCACATGAGGCGCGGCCGGACGGTCACCTTCCACGGCGCCTTCGGCTCGAAGGCCGCCGCGATCCGCAAGGAGCGCCAGCTCGTCGGCGCGTTCGTCCAGCCGCGGCTGATCCGCGGCGCCCAGCGCTACGTGGTCATGAGCCGGCGCGCGCGGCCGCGGCCGAACGCCCGCTACCGTCCCGCGACCAGCTCGAGCGGCTGGGACACCTATCTCCTCCTCGGCGGGATCGGCTACGCGCTCTACTACCTCTTCCTGCGCCCGGCGCCGGGCCCGGTCGTCTGATGCTCGGCTTCTCCACGAGCATCGCGATCGCCGGCGTCCCCTCGGCCTGGGACACATTCATCTACCAGGCCGCTGGCGCAGATCCCACGATCATCGCGCTGGCCAAGGCGATCGTCGCTCGCGAGTCTGAGTGGAACCCGAACGCGATCAACCCGGCGGATCCGTCGTACGGGCTGATGCAGATCCTCTACGGGCCCGGCGGGCCCTTCCCGTCGTACACCAAGCAGCAGCTCCTCGATCCGATCACGAATATCGAGCTCGGGATCCTCTTCCTGCGCCAGCAGCTCGCGCGCTACGCCGGGGATCTCCCCTCGGCGATCTCCGCCTACAACGCCGGCCACGCGACCAGCGCGAACCAGAGCTACGTCGACGACGTCCTGCTCTATGTCGCCTGGTACCTGGCGAATGATCCCCTCGCCGCCGGCGCCGCGGCGCCGCCGACGTCCACGTCGAGCGACACGGGCGACACGGTGCCGAGCGACACGACGTCGCCGCCGGCGGACGGCTCGATCGACACTGCACAGGCCGGGCTGGGCGTCGCCGGCGCGATCGCGCTCGGGATCGCCGCGGTGGTCGCCCTGGGGTCCAAGTGATGCTGGCCCTTCCGGCGAACGGCCTGAAGCGGATCCTGGCCCTCGGCGCCTACGCGGTCACGATCTTCACGACCCTCGTGGGGGGCGGCTTCAAGGCCTCGAGCTGGATCGACCAGCGCAACGACCAGCGCTATGCCAAGCGCGACGAGCTCGGGACCGTCCGCCAGGACGTGAAGGACATCAAGTGCACCGGGCTCGCCCTGAAGCTCGGCCAGCTCCGGACCCAGGAGATCCTGCTCGTGAATCAGCAGACACAGATGGAGCTCGCGCGGCGGACTCGCCTGCTGACGTCCACCGAGGTCCAGCTCTACGGCGAAAACGTGCGCGAGCTCGACGCGATCGCGCAGCAGCGCAAGGCGTTCACCGAGCGCCGGGAGTGCCCATCATGACCGTCGGGCAGTTCGCCGAGGCCGTCGCCGTCTATCGCCGCAAGTACGACGCCTCCGAAACCTCCGCCGGCCGCACCGACGCGCATTCGATCGCTGTCGGGGGCGTCGCCGGCGACGCGCACAATTGGGATCTCGGCCGGGATCTCGTCTATCCGCACGGCCCCAACCGCAAGGGCGCCGAGACACACCCGCGCCTGCCGCACTCGTGTCCGCTGTGCTCGGAGAACGGGCTCAAGGTCATCCACGAGTCCGCCCCCGCCCACGATCATCTGCAGCCGGCGGACTTCCCTGCCGGCTCCGTGGCGATCTACGACGGCGTCCGGAAAACCTGGACCTAACACGCTGAGGAGGATCCCGTGGACAAGCTGAAGCAAAACTGGAAGACCAGCGCGGTCGGCTTCGCCCTTGCGGTGCTCTACTACCTGGGCAACGTCGGCGGCAAGCTCCCGGAGACGAAGGCGGAGATCTACCACCTGGTCGTCGGCGCGCTGCTGGCGGGCCTCGGGTGGTTCGCCGCGGACGCGGGGCTCCGGATCCCGGGCACCGGCACCGCACCGAAGGCCCTGGTCCTCCTCGCGCTGGTGCCGCTCCTCGCCGCGTGCGCGGTCACGGCCGCGCTGTCCGTGCTCGATCCCGCCGCCTACGCCAAGCTCATGGCGACCGCGCAGAAGGACGTCCAGCTCGCCATCGACCTGGCCACGAAAGCGAAGGATCCGGGGGCGCCCTATCGCCTGCGCTGCTACACGACGCTGATCAAGTACACGCAGCCCGCGGCGACCCAGCCGATCGTGCCGGCGGCCGCGCAGGGCTTGGTGTCGGAATACGAAATCATCGCCGAGGTCGACGCGGCACTCCAAAGCCAGACGAGCGCCCCGTTGATCCCGCTCGACGTGCAGGCCGACTGCGCCTATGTCAAGGAACGCATCCTACGATTCGCCGCGCGCGTCGGCGCGAAGGTCGCCCCCATTCCCGGCGGGGGCGTGCTCGGAGACTTCCTGAAGTGATCGCCACCGACCTGCGCGAGGTCCTCCGGCCGGCCGACGTGTTGCTCGTCGGCCGCCGCGGCGGGATCTCCGACGTGATCCGCGCCGTCACGCACTCGCAGTACTCGCACGTCGCGATGATCGACCAGACCGCGGGCGGGATCTGGATCGTCCTCGAGGCGACGACGGACGTCCGCGGCGTGGCCGGCCGGCGCCTCGAGGTCATCACCGACGATCCGACCGTCGAGCACCTGGCGCTCCTCGAGCTCAACAGCGAGGACGGCCTCACGGACCACCAGCGCATGCTGATCACGGATGCGGCGTGGCTTCACACCGGCGAGAAGTACTCGAACCTGGTCAACCTCGAGATCCTCAACCACATCGCCGTCGACGCCCACGAGGGTTACAAGAGCGGCGAGAATTGCGCGCTCATGGTCGCCGTGTCCTATCTGGACACGATCGCCCTGACGCCGATCGACGTCGCCCGGCCGACGCCGGAAGCCTGGCATCTGAGCCCGCTCATGCGGGAGAAGTGGAGCTCGTCGCGCGCATGAACGCCCTCGTCCTCGGCGGCCTGGCCGTGCTCGCGCTCCGGTGGCTGAAGCCCGCGCCGGCCGTGGATCCCGCGCACCCGCTCGCGACGTCGACGTCGCTCGCCGCCGGCCAGGCCGGCCAGGGGGCGACCGGCGCGATCGCGACGGGCCAGCAAGCGCTCCCGGGCTCAGTCGTGACGCTCGACCAGGCGACGGCGCAGGCCTTCCGTGGCTACGCGCGCGGCAATTCGGCCGACTATCAGACCTGGCTCGATCACTACGCCGGCGCGCTCGAGGCGCGGCCGACCGGCCTCGTCGTCCACCAGGCGCCCGCCGGCGGCTTCCAGCTCTCCGACCAGATGCTCGCGGCCATCGGGCTCAAGGCCGCCAAGACGCTGCTCGACGTTCTCAACGGCGCCACCGTCACCCAGGTCGTCATGGATCTGACAGGGCTCGCCTCGCTCCCCGCGTCAGTCGCGACCGGCCTGCCGGTGGCGGCGATCATCAGCGTCGGACAGACCTGGATCCAGGCGCTCACGAGCTCCCCGGCGGCGGCGGCCGCGGAGCTCGTCGACGTGCCCGGCGGGAGCGCGGCCGCGGCCGGCCTGGCGGACGGGACCGTGCAGCTCGTCGACATCACGCCGGCGCTGGCCGCCGAGCCGATCACCGTGGCCGATCTCACGCCGGCGGCCGCGAGCTCCTTGGAGTCTTCGATCGCCACCGGCGGCGTCGCCACGGGTGGCGAGCTGGTGCTCGAGGCTCCGCCGATCTCGAATCTCGGCGGGCTCCTGCAAGGCCTGGGGATCGCCGGCCTCGCGGTCGACATCGGCTTCACCATCGCGTCGAACAAGCCGGACGTGGTGAAGGGCATCGACACGGCGCTCGACACGGCGGCGATCGCCTGCCTCATCTTCGCCGAGACGGGCGTCGGCATCGTCCTGGCCGTCGTGATCGAGGTCGTCAAGTTCATCTTCGATCTCTTCAGCGGGACCCTCTTCGGCGGCGGCCTCTCGCACACCGAGCGCGAGGTCCTCGAGACGGCGCGCTACGCCCGGAACCTCGAGCCGATGTTCCCCGAGATCGCCGGGGCGCTCACGCCGCGCGAGCTGCTCACCGTGCTGATCCACTGGGGCTCGGGCGCCTGCGGCGGGATCGAGCAGATCGCGATGATGACCTGGGTCACGATGCCCGCCGGCGCGCGGGTCCGCGTCGGCGGCCGCGCGGCGACGCTGGCGGCCGACACGCTCCTCTACTTCGCGGCGCCGGGCTGTGCGATCTACAACACGCCGGCCAACTATGCCTGGGGCGCGACCTGGGCCGGGATCACCTTCGACGAGCTCGCGGTGATCCTCACGCAGCACGCGGCCACCTTCCAGGCCGAGGCGCAAGCGGGGATCGCCGAGTGGCGGAAGGCGCCCTTCAACACCGAGGTCGTCCACCTGGTACAGGCGCGGATCAAGCCGGCGGCCGGCATGATGGCGCGCGGCTTCACGCTCGACGACATCGACGACGTCGCCGCCGAGTATCGGCGCCAGCCCAAGCTCCACGCTGTCGCCAACTTCTTCGGGTTCACGACCTGGCAGCCAATGATCGGCGCGATCTGGGCCGCAGAGTGGAAGACGTTCGTCGACCGGAATCCGCACGGCACGCTGACGCAGTTCGCCCGCGAGCTCGGCTATGCGTCGGCGCGCGCCTGGCGCGACGCGGGGATCCTGTCCTTTGAGGTCTTCTACGATCGCATGACGAGCCTGCAGGCCGTGCAGGCCGCGCTACAGCTCACCGTGGGCGCCCCGGCGGCCGCCATGGCGCCGGCGAGCGTGCCGGCCGTCGAATCGACGCCCTGATGCCGATCACCCTCAAGGACGTGGTCGCGCCAGCGGTGCTCAAGGCCGTTGACACGCTGCAGGCCTCGCTCGAGGCCATGGCATCGCGGGCCAACGCTGCGGCCCGGGGGACCGCGTACTACGACGCCGGCGGCGGGTTCTTCATGCCGGATGCCTCAGTCCAGGCCACGATGTACTTCAAGAAGCCGGACGGGACGATTGCGGCGGTCGTCACTTCGGCGTGGGTCGGTACGAGTGCTGGGCTGGGGCCGTACCCGGGTTGGGTCCTGCTGTAAACCCCTCGAACGAGAGAAAAGGAGACTGATCATGCGTCGAATCGTGATCGCACTCGCGATGGTGGTAGCGTTCGCGGCGTCGGCCGACGCCTGGACGAAGACGTTCACCTGCGGAGGCTCGCCCAGCGCGACCGGCTTCAAGCTGGACTCGTCGGTCGACGGCGGCGTGACCTGGGCCGAGGCGACGAATCCGGCCGCTCGCCCGGCCGCGTGCAGCTTCGCGGTGACGAGTGCCGTCACCGGCACTGTGCTGCTCCGGTGGTCCGCCTGCAACGCGGCCACCTGCAGCACGTTGACCACGGACGGAGCGTGGCACCAGGAGAGCGCTGCACTCCCTTTGCCCCCGACGTCAGTGGGATCGCAGTAGGCGACGGCGCGTGTACCTACGACTCCGGCGCGGTCTACGATTCCCCCGCGTGCCGGTACCAGTGAGATCCTGAGCGATGAAGCTCCTCCCGATGCGCGGGCTCCTGCGCGGGGACGACCTGATGGTCAGGCGGCGCATGACCGCCAAGCATCTGGCCGTGATCCGCGCGCTCTTCCCGGCCAACCGCGGCCGCGCCGACATGCCGATCATGCCGCTGGGCGACTGTCTGCGCGTCGGCCGGCGCGGCGGCGTCTGCACCAAGCCGCTCGATCATCCGGGCCGGTGCGATCCCTGACCATGGACATCCAGCTCGGCCGCCAGAGGTACACGGTCAGCCCGGGCGTCGGCGTTGCGGTCGCGATCGGCGCGGCACTCCTCGAGGGCCTGGTGGCCGCCACCGCGGCCGCGCCGGCGCCCGGGCGATCGCGCGGGCGTCGGCGCCGGCGCGCTCGAGGTCGTATCGCGGTGAATGTCCAGCGCGCGCTGTCGGCCGGTGTCGACGCGGCGACGAAGAGCTCGCCGCGGCGGGGTTCGACTCCCCCAGCGCGTTCCACGATTGACTTGACGCCCGACGAGTACCGCGTGATACGGTGATCGGCGATCACCCTTCCGCAACGCCTCTTCGGGTAAGGAGGACGGCGGTGCCGATTCTGGTTCAGGCGGAGCCCTACTGCACGTGTGTGCTGCCGGCCGCGCTCGCGGCCGCGGCGGCGATCGCCATCGAGCTCCGGTGTCAGCTCGACGTCGACCACGGGCCGGCGCCGGATCACCTGGCGCGCGTCCTGACCGAGACGTGGAGCTGCTCGGTCACCTGGCGTGACGACGGCACGCTGATCCCGCTCCGCGCCGTCCCCGACAAGCCCGTCTGCCGCGAGGTCCTGCCGGTCGAGCTCTGTGCCGAGCTCGGGATCGCCGCCGGCGCGCTCTCGTGCTCGATCGAGGCGCGCCACCGCGGCGGCTGCGTCTCGCTCGGGACCACCGGGCGGGATACCGCGGTGAGTGTGAGCTGGTGGCCGCGGCGGTCCTGGGACGAGCCTTTTCAGCCGGTGCGTAAGATTGAGGAGGCCGCGCCATGAGGTTCTACGGCGTCCGCTGCGACTCCTGTTTGCGTGAGGCCTACGCGCCGGACAGCGGACGGTTCGGTCAGCCGGAGCTCCCGGAGGGCTGGGTCGCTCTTCACCTCGAGCGTGGCGGCGCGCCGAAGATCTCGCCTCAGCAAGCGCTGATCGAGGCCCTCGGCACATGGATGGTCCAGGCTCAACAGGCGTCGGCGGAGGGCGACGAGGACACCGTCAAGCGCCTCATGGGCGAGCTGCTCGCGATGACGTCCGGGATCACCCGTCCTGGCGTCGACGACGTCGCCGCGGCCGCCGCGCAGCGCGATCTGAATATCTGCCCGTCGTGTGCGGAGCTGCACACGATCATCACGCTGCGGGGCGCGCCGCTGATCGGCCCCGCGCGGACGGCGCCGCCCGCTGAGGCGCCGCGGGCATGAAGCGCGCGGCGCTCTACGCGCGCGTGTCGACGCTCGAGCAGCCCGGCGGCCTGGCCATCCAGCTCGAGGCGATGCGCGCCTACGCGGCCGCGCGGGGCCTCGCGACGATCGAGTGCGTCGACGAGGGCGTCAGTGGATCCCAGGCCCACCGCGCCGCGCTCGACGCAATGCTCCTCGCGGCGCAGGCGCGGAAGATCGACCTAGTGATCTGCACGAAGCTCGACCGACTCTTTCGGAGCGTGCGCCACCTGGTGACGGTCGCCGGTGAGCTCGCGGCCGTCGGGGTCGACCTGGTCGTCCTCGACCAGGCGATCGACACGTCGACGCCGGTGGGGCGGCTGCTCTTTCACGTGCTCGCGGCGATCGCGGAGTTCGAACGCGATCTGATCCGCGAGCGGGTCATCGCCGGCGTCCGCCGCGCGCAGCAGCACGGCACCCGGAGCGGCCGGCGGATCGGCCGGCCGAGGAAGGCCTGGCTCGAGCGCGCCGAGCTCGAGCAGCTCCGGCGCGCCGGCGCGTCGCTCGGCGCGATCGCGCGCCGGTTCGGCGTCCACACCACCCAGGTCCGCCGGGCCCTGGCGGCGGGTGACAAACCCGGGGCCCAGGCGCCCCCCGAATTCCCGGCAATTCGGCGCCTCGCCGCCGTCGGCGCCGCCGGGTGACGAAGGACCAGGTTTGTGATGGGGGCTCGGCGCTGCCGGACTGATCGGTTCACCGGGCTCCAGCTCGTGGAGTGGGCGGACCTTGTGTTCGCCTATCCCGAGCTCATCCGCTATTTGATCGTGTGGCGCAATTGAAGAACGGCCGCGCCCCGTTCGTCCTCCGCCAGCGCAAGCGCCTCGAGCGCGGGGATCCGATCAAGCTCGAGGGGATGACGCCCGACGGGGCGCGCGTGATCTACTCCGGCGTCGTCGTCGACGTCTCGCCGGATGGGAAGACGGTGCAGGCGAAGGTCCGCACCGAGACCGAACTACTCGACGTCACGCTCGAGATCCCGGAGCTCCCGGGGATCGCCGGCCGGCGCTAGGCTCGCTCCGCCCCGTTACTTGTGCATCCCCATCGAGATCAGCACGTAGCGTGCGCCCTCGATGCGGAAGTAGAACCGCCAGGCGCCGGTGATGCGAGCCTGCCAGAGATCGTCGGCCTCGGCGTACTTCTTGGCGTGGAGCGACGGGTGCCGGAGATTCTCGAGGAGGAGGGCGACCTTGCGATCGACGCTACGCTGGATCTCGCGCGGCGCGCCGCTGTAGTCCCGCTGGAAGCGTTCAGTGTAGAACGCCTCCATCTACCCGGCGGCTCGGCGACTCCGACGGTTGCGGTGCAGGTCCTCGACCAGATCTTTCGCCGATGTGAAGGGCCCGTGGATCCGGCCCGCCGCCAGGTCTTCGAGACCTTCGCGGATCCCTTCGGCCGGAGACGTCGGGACGTTCCGCCGCCGACGGGCGAGCTTGCGAGCGCGGGGGCGGGCGCGCGTGGCCACGGTCAGATTATAGCGCAGCCGCTTCCCGGGGGATCCACCGCCGACGCCGCGCTATATCGGCCTGACCTCGAGGCGCAGGCCCTTGTCGCCGAGACACCTGAGCGCCAGCGCGACGATCCGGTCCTTCTCAGTGGACCCGAGATCCGACCCATGCGGCCCCATGTAGGGGCTCGGGGCTAAGAGGGACGCCCAGGACAACACGGTGAGCGCGCCGGCGCCCGCGTCGCCGCCGATTCTGGCGTTGCCGGGCTCCACGCCGTTCGCCTTTAGGACGGCGACGTCGTTGCGGTTCGCCTGGGCCCACTCCTTACACGTCTGCAGCTCAGCGATCGCCGCATCGCGCGTGTAGCGGGCCCGGTCGTAAATGAGCGTCCACTGCGTCCCGACGGGAAGTGGCGAGTTTGCTGTCCCCGTCGACGCGACCGTCCC
The DNA here is from genome assembly GCA_041496385.1 of Methylomirabilia bacterium. Taxonomy (GTDB): domain Bacteria; phylum Methylomirabilota; class Methylomirabilia; order Rokubacteriales; family CSP1-6; genus AR19. The sequence goes on from JBGQEL010000001.1 coordinate 101,112, forward strand.
GACGACGACAGGTGATGCAGTTTGGGGCAGCGTCGCGCAGCCGGCCCCGGCCGCGATCGCGACTAGGAGGCTTGCGAGTTTCATTGCGCTCCCTCCCGGCGCCTCCTCGGCTGAGACTTCGTCCGGATCACTCGTTCGTGCATCGCCTGGATCCAGGCGCGCACGTGACCAAAAAGGTCCGGATCGCGTGCCTGGATGTCGCGGAGATTCCGGAAGACCTCGAGCACGATGGGATCCCGTTTCGCAATTTCCACTACTTCCCGCACCCCCCGCGGCTCACCATCTTTAGGGGGCAAGCGGCGGGCCAAGCGTACACCGACACCAAAGTAATTCAAGACCTGCGGCAGGAGGACGTCGGCGGGGACCCCGAGCTTGCGCCAATTGCGACGCGTCTCTTTCGTGCGCGCCGAGCGCCAGAGATCCGCCTCGGAGCTGAAGTACCTCGCGGCCTCAGCCCAGGGTGTCCTGTAAACGTGCGTCTTTCTAGCCATAGTCGAATGAAGGCACTTTGGGCTTGACGGTGCCCTCATTCGGCACTAGCCTTTGCCCCCTGATGGTCGCACGAACCCCGGACGAACAGGAAGGTTTGCGGGCCGCGGCGCGCGAGCGTGTGAAGCGCGCGTTGTGGCGGAACGGCTTCAGCTTCGAGGACGTGGCGCGCCGCGCGCGCGCCTCGTACCGCTACGTCCAGTACGTCCTCAGCGGCCAGCGGGGCGCGGTGCGTGGGAAGGCGCTGCGCGTGATGGACGTCGTGCGCGAGCTCACGCGGCGCCGGCGGGCGGCCTAGAAAAACGAAACGGGTCACACGGCCCTCTTCCGGGCCGGTGACCCTGACCACCGCAACCTTCGCGAGAGGTTGGCAATGGCTGAATCGGTTGTAGCACGACCCGCGGGGATCCCCAACGGGCTCGGCGCCGCGCTGAGCGCGTTGTTCGTCCTGCCCGATCGCTCAGGCTACTTCGCGATCCTCCATCCCGACGTCGGCCTCGCCTGCCCCGGCTGCCGGCGCGCGATGGCGTTCTGTATCGTCACCCAGCACATTGACCGCGCGGCGGCCGCCGGCGCGGCGTCGACCTGGTCCTATCGCTGTCTCGCCTGCCCGGATCTCCCGGTCGCGGCGTGATCTGCTGCACGCTCGACGGACGCCGCGGCGACGTCCTCGAGGAGTTTTTCACCCGCGGCCTGTGCGCGCAGCAGGCCGTCGACGCGATCCTCGATCGCGAAAGGAGACGACACATGGCTCGCTCCAAGCAATCCCGCACTCCCCGGCCGGCCTTCGGCGGCTACAAGATCTCGTTTGCCGGCCAGCAGCGGACGCTCGAGCAGGTCTTCGGCGCCGAGCCGATCCCGCCCTCGGCGATGACGAAGAAGCTCTGGGACCACGTCAAGAAGCACGACCTGTCGCGGCGCGGCTGACCCCCGGCCGCCCGCTCCCATGAACCAACGAACGGAGCGCGCACTCCGTGAGATCGAGTTCTTCCATCGGCCGGTCTACCGGGCGGTGGAAAACGTGTGCACAACCCGGCCAGTCGCCGGTGGATCCGCCGCGTCCGCGGATTTTCATCCCCGGGTCGCTCGTCGGCTTCTCCACCGGCCGCCGGCCATCTTAAAAGCTGGCGGTTGTCCACCGACGACGGCCTCACCTACTACTCCTGACTTTGCTGTTCTCCCGCTCAAAGAGCAGAAACAACACTTAGAAGGGCGGGCCCCGTGAGCCTCGGCGAGCGCCGGAAGATCCTGGTCCGCGTGCGCGCGCTGATCGACGGCCTCGAGCTGCCCGTGTCGGAGATCGCCGAGCTCCGGCGTGTCTACTGCAACGACCACCCGCTCGACGCGGCGACCGAGGAGGAGCTGCGGGCGCTTGAGCGCTGGCTCTACGCCCGCTGTCGAGCGCTGGTCGACTCGAAAGCCGCGCAACGGGAAGCCTGGGATCGCCAGCTCGAGCGCCGGCCGCTCGTGAAAGCGCCGCGGCGCGAGGAGCCGCCGGCGGCGGAGAAGACGGGGACGGCATGAATCATTTCGCCTTCCATGTCCTCCGAACCGACGTTCGGTTTCCGAGTAGCCCCGCCAGCGGCGCCCCCGACTGTCTCTGCTCCCGGTGTGGGATACCGATCGCCGAGTCGTCCACGCCGATCGTCCGCGTCCGTGAGCACGAGGCCGGCCGCGGCGCGACATTCCTGGGCGAGTTCCGGTACTGCCCGACGTGCGTCGAGAAGCTTCAGCGCGTGGAGCAGCCATGAGCGGGCGGTGCCCAACCTGCGGCCGCCGTCTGGTCCTGACGAAGACCGCGGTCCTGCGGCGTCACCGGCGCCCCGATCGCCGACCCTGCCCGGGCGCCGGCCAGCCGGCGCGCGGGCTGGCGCGCCTGGCGCGCCAGCTGTCGAAGATCGGAAGGATCTACGAGTCGTGAGCGCACAGGCCGACTTTCTGGCCGGCTACGTTACGGGGATTGTGCTTCGAGAGCAGCAGGTCGGCGCGTTGCCGCTAAAGGTGGAGAGCATCGAGTGCCACGAGGAGATGGTTCCCCCGTACACAGACCTGCGCCTGAAGAGCGGCCGAGTGCTCAGGATCGTCGTGCTCGACGTGCAACCATGACGGCCCGCATCGCGGCGGCCCTGGTCCTGGTGTCGTTCGTCGTGCTCGTTAGCTCCATAGCTCTACCGTCGCTGCGCCCGTCGCGGGAGTGGTACGTCGAGCGGGTCGTGGTCGGCGCCGTGTGCTGCTTGGCCTCTTTCTCACTGATTCTCGCGGTCTTCGTCCTGTGGCCCTGATGACCGAGTACCTGACGCTCCCGGAGCTCGCCGCGTACGCGCGGATCTCCGTACGCCAGCTCCGGAAGTATCTCGCGCTCCCGCCCGGCCAGGCGCTCCCGTGCTATCGACCAGGCCGGCGCGTCCTCATTCGCCGTGGAGACTTCGACGCCTGGTTCCAGCAGTACCGCACGCGCGGCAAGGCCGTCGTCGCGCGCGTGCTCCACGAGCTCGGCCTGGATCCGCTTCGCGAGCTGCGGAAGCCCCAGGCCCTCATGAGCGCCCGCAATCCCGCGGGCCACGGCGCGCGGCCGTCCCCCGGCAAGGGTTTGCTCGACGGCCGCGCGCCGTCCATTCCAGCGGAGAGGAGACGCGCATGAGGGGACTCGACGCCTGGCCGGGCGACGATTTCGGAGATCCGGAGCAGGAGGATTTCGCCGAGGCCGACGACGGGCCGCGGTGTCGCGTGTGCGGCTGCTCTGACGACAACGCCTGCGAGGGCGGCTGCGTGTGGGCGACGCCGGATCTCTGCTCGCGGTGCGTATGAACGACTGCGCGAATCCGGCGTGCCGGGCCCGCGAAGCCGAGCTCCAAGAGTTCCAGCTCGCGCTCGGCGGCGTCGCCTGGAACATGCGGACGAAACTCCGGGTGCTCGAGGCGCTCGCCGCTCTCAAGGAGGACGACGTCCTGGCGCGCGCGTGGAGGACCCTGCTCGACGATCTCGGGCTGTTCGACGAGGAGATCGCCGCCTGGCTGACGACCCCGGAAGGCCTGGCGGCGACCGCGCGGTGAAGGTCGAAGCCGCGCAGCGCTACCCGCTCTCCTGGCCGGCCGGCTGGAAGCGGACGACGGCTCGCGAGCGGAAGGGCGCCCACTTTCGACGGAGCATCCGCGGCGTGGATCCGAAGACGGGCCAGATCGTCGCCGGCGCCAGCGAGCGCGCCCTCACGGTGTCGGACGCGCTCGAGCGGCTCGAGCAGCAGCTGCGGCTGCTCGGCGCGGTCGCCGAGATCCTCAGTACGAACGTGCCGGTCCGGCTCTCGGGTCTGCCGGCGTCCGGCCAGCGCGAGCCCGACGATCCGGGCGCCGCTATCTATTTCCAGCTCTTGAAGAAGGACCAGGTCCTCGCCTGCGATCGCTGGAAGCGCGTCGCCGACAACATCGCGGCGATCGCGCTCCACGTCGACGCCGTGCGGCGCATCGAGCGGTACGGCGTGGGCACGCTCGAGCAGGCCTTCGCCGGCTACACCGCGATCGGCCCGGCGCCGGTCGAATGGTGGCTAATCCTCGGCGTGAAAGCGGACGCGACCCTCGACCAGGTCGAGGAAGCCTTCCGCGCGCTCGCGCGCGAGCACCACCCGGACCGCGGCGGGGATCCTGAGCGCATGAAGCAGCTCACGGCCGCGCGCGCGTGCGCGCGCCAGGCGCTCGCGTGAGGACGTGGCTCAGGGCGTGGGGTCCGCTGATCGGGACACTCCTCTGCTCGTTCTGTCTCGCCGCCGGCGCCGGCATCGCGATCGGGCGCCTGACCGGGCGCCCGCTTGAGAAGCCGCCGGCGAGGATCTGCACCGGGCCGGCGGTGGCGAATGGAAGGCAGGCGTGCGTCGACATCCTGCCCGGTCAGACGATCCACATCGTCGAGCCGGAGTGCCCGCGCAGCATGATCCGCGGGATCCAGCGACTCGGCGCGGCCGCTCGATGATCCACAAAGGTCGACGGCGGGCGTGGCGGTGCGCGCGGCGGCCGTGGATCCTGCGCGCGTACGGCGCACGCTGGTGTCAGCGCTGCCACGAGGACGTAGGCGTCAAGATCCCGGCCGGTTCGCGCGAGGTCTACGACTTCGAGCTGCTGCACACGCTCTGCGAGGCGCCGTGAACAGCCCCGCGGAGCGCGAGCTGATCACGAAGACGCTCGACTGGGCCACGACCGCCCTGCAGCGCACCCTCGAGGAGTACATCGCGCGCACCACCGTCGAGCTCGAGCGTTGGCCGGCGCTCGAGCGCATCGGGCCGGATCGCGCGGCGCTGATCATCTGGCGCGCCTGGGGGCATGCGCTCCGGATCGGGGCGGCCGTGGCCCTGAAGCGATCACCGGACTTCGACAAGGACCGGGCGGCGCTCGCCGCGGATCCCTCGAAGCGGGAGAAGGTCGACGCCCTGAAGAAGCGCCTGGGCGAGCTCGAGCAGCTCTTCCGGCTGGGCGAAATGGATCAGCGTTCATGAAGGGCGCGCTCCGGGCCCGGCCGCAGCGGCTCGACAAGCTGGTCGACCATCATGTCTCGAGGATCCACCGGGTCCTCGTCGAGATCTCGGCTGGCCGGCTCACGCCGGCGCGCGCCTTCACGGCCCTGGTCCCGATCGTCCACGATCCGCGCGTGGCGCGCGAGCTCGTCGACGACTGGCGCCGGGTCCTCGAGCAGCTCCGCAAGCCGGCGCCATGAAGCTCGAGCTCCGCCTGGTCGACGACGCCGGCGTCCTGGTGACGGCCGCGGCGATCGAGCTCCCGAACGACGAGCGCATCGGCCGCGAGGTCTTCCTGGTCCTCGAGGGTCACCTCGCCTGGATCAAGACGTGCCTCGAGATCGCCGACGCGAGCCGGCGCGAGCCCATGGAGCCCATGTGAGCGACCAGATCGAGCTGCCGGGCGTGCTGCGGGCGCGGCCGCGCTACGAACCGCCGACGATCGCCCAGGTCCCGGGGCCGGAGCAGATCGCGCGGATTCGCCGCTCCATGGCGGAGCGCCGGCTGCAGATGCTCCTCAACCAGGCGGCCGCCTATCTGATCATCAAGGCCGCCGGACCAGGCAACGGAGGCGGGTAGTGAGGTCCTTCTGGCGCAAGGACGTGGCGGAACGTCGATGGTTCATCGAGATCATCGTGTCGTACTCAATCCGCCTGCGGTACCGCTACAGCAGTGAAGCTCAGGCGCTTGCCGCATTCCTTGAGCTCGGCCGCCAGCTCGCGGACGGGCAGCAATTCCTGGTCGTAGACGAGCGCGCGCGCATCCGGGCGGAGGACGTCGCAGCGCTCGAGATTGGCTGGCTAGACGAATGACCGGCCCGCTCCTGGTGGAGCCCTGCCCGCGCTGCGGCCGCGCGCGGACCACGGTCGTCGACACGCGCCGCGGCGAGGCCGTCCCGGTCTGCCCCTGCTGCGGCGGCGGGCCGCTCGAGCGCGATCGCGGCTGCAAGCACGAACAAAAAAGAGACGGATCCGGATGATCGCGGTGGACACTCGTCTCAGTGCACACGAACAGGATCCGCCCGTGAAGGGCGCCGGCACGATCACCGCGACGTACGTGCGGTGGCGGCGTTCGAAGTGGCGGGTCCTGATCCGGCCGGCCAACGCCCCACGGATCACGCGCGTCGTCGAGACCGAAGAGGACGCGATCGACCTGGTCCGGCACTTCAACCGACTCGGGCTCGCCGGCGTCGACCTCGGCCAGGCGCTCGCGGAGGCGAAGAGCGATCGCGCGCGCGCGTACCCGCCGCTGCGCGAGGTCCTCCCGGTCTTCCTCGACGAGCAGGTGGAGCTCGGCAATCTCCGCCTGAGCACGGCCCGCGCCTACAAGAACCGGCTCGCGACCTGGTGCTATCCGCGCGTGGGCGCCCTGCCCTGGAACACGATCACGCGCGAGGAGCTCGGCGACGTGCTCCTCGCGATCCGCAAGGCCGGCAAGTCGGCGGCGAGCCTGGAACAGATCCGCTGCCCGCTGACAAAGTTCTATCAGTGGGAAATGAACGTGCGGCGCTGGCCGGGCCCGAATCCCGCCGGCGATCTGAAGTTCTTCCTCGGCAAGCAACCCTCGAAGCGCGGCCGCAAGCGCGATGTCCAGTGGTTCCGCCGCGAGGAGGCCCGCGATCTCGTGAAGGTCTGCCAGGCGCTCCGGCCGCGGTGGACCGCGTTCCTACGTCTCTGCTTCGGCGGCGGCCTGCGCTGGGGCGAGGCGACGGCGCTCGAGCGCCGAGATCTCGACTGGACGCGCGGCCGCGTCCACGTGGAACGCACCTGGTCGGAGGACGGCAGCCGCTTCGAGCCCTGCAAGGACGGCGAGGACCGCTGGGTCAAGCTGCCGGCGGCCGCGCTCGAGGCGCTCCGCGCCCACGTGGAGAGCATGGAGCTCGAGGGCAGCGTCATGGAGTGGACCACGCGCGCGCTGGTCTTTCCGAACAGCGTCGGGCGCGTGACGCGCTACGGAACGTTCCTCGAGCACGTCTGGCAGCCGCTCCTCGCCGCGGCGAAGCTCCCCTACCGCAAGCCCCACGCGATGCGACACTCGTACGCGACGTGGCTCCTCGAGGAGGGCGTCGATCTTCGCTGGGTGAAGGACCAGATGGGGCACAGCTCGATCGAGGAGACGGAAGGCACCTACGGCCATCTCGAGGCCGAGCGCCACGAGCGGCGCGTCGATCTCGACGGGATCCTCGGGTGAAAGGCCAGGCGGAGTGAACCGCTTTCAGGTCGGCGATCGTGTTCGATCCACAGTCCGGATGGCGGGGAGCCGCTACGGCGAGCTCGTCAAGCTGACAGCCCACCCGTCCCGCGTCCGCGTCCTCTGGTACGGGACGAAGGTCCCGCAGCTTTGTTGGACGGCCGACCTCGAGCTGGATGAGCGGCTCCTGGCCCGCTCCCCGAAGGCCCGGTGTCCGAGGTGCGGGAAGCGCGTCGCCCGCCGAAAGGCCGGCCAGCTCCGGGAGCACGAGCGCTGGCGGCTGTCCAAGACCGGCGGGCGCTACGATGTGCGCATGTGTGGCGGCAGCGGCCTCACGGTGAAGCAGGCCCGGCCGTCGACAAATCGGCGCCTGCCAGCTCGCGATTTGTTCTTCAAGGTCCGACGATCGGTCACTCCCCGTCCACATACGTCCACGGGCACCGGCGATGCTGGCTAAGTGCCCGAGGACGTGGATGGTGGAGGGTAAGGGATTCGAACCCTCGACCTCGGCGTTGCGAACGCCGCGCTCTCCCAACTGAGCTAACCCCCCGAGGTCACGAAACCAGCGTATTTTACCTCACGACTTGGCGCCGTCGTCGCCCTTGTTGAAGGCGCGCAGCAGCGGCCCGAACAGATCGAGGGGCAGCGGGAAGAAGGTCGTCGTGGAGCGCTCGGAGGCGATCTCCCGCATGGTCTGTAGATAACGGAGCTGGACGGCGATCGGGTGCCGGGTTAGGACCTCGGCCGCCTCGGAGAGCTTGGCCGCCGCCTGGAACTCGCCGTCGGCGTTGATCACCTTCGCCCGGCGTTCGCGCTCGGCCTCGGCTTGCTTGGCCATGGCGCGCTGCATGTCCTGGGGCAGGTCGATCTGCTTGACCTCGACCGTCGCGACCTTGATGCCCCACGGCTCCGTGTGCTCGTCGATGATCCGCTGGAGCTGCTGGTTGATCTTGTCCCGCGCCGAGAGCAGGTCGTCCAGCTCGACCTGGCCCAGCACGCTGCGCAGCGTCGTCTGCGCGATCTGCGACGTCGCGTAGAGGTAGTCCTGGACGGCGATGACCGCCCGCTCGGGATCGACGACGCGGAAGTAGATGACCGCGCTCACCTTGAGCGAGACGTTGTCGCGCGTGATCACGTCCTGCGGCGCGACATCGAGGGCGACCGTCTGGAGGCTGACCTTCACCATCTTGTCGATGAAGGGCACGAGCAGGACCAGCCCCGGCCCGTTCCCCTGCCCGCCCGGGTTGAGGATCGCCCGCGTGCTCCGGCCCAGGCGGAAGATGACCGCGCGCTCGTATTCGCGCAGGATCTTCGCGAAGGACCCGATGAAGAAGATGACCGCGAACACCACGACGAGGACCACCAGTGAGTCGATCGAGATCATGGGTTGCTCTCCTTCACGTCGGCCTTGCCGACCCTCAGCGTGAGTCCGTCGACGGCGAGCACGCGCACCTCCGCACCGGGCTCGAGCGGTCCCCCGTCCACCACCGCGCGCCACAGCTCGCCCTGGACCAGCACGTGCCCCTCGGGCGCGAGCCGCTCCTTCGCGACGCCGAGCCGCCCGACGAGCCCGCTCGGACCGCGGAGCGGTCGCCCGGTCAGCGCGCGCACGCCGGCCGCGACGACGAAGAGGAAGATCCCCGCGGTGAGGCCGACCATCGGGACGATCGCCCACCACGAGACGCGGAAGCCCACCTCGGGGGCGTCGAAGAGCATGAGCGAGCCGAACGCCATCGAGACGATGCCCCCGATCGCGAGGATGCCGTGGCTGACGATCTTGATCTCGGCGATGAACAGCACGATGCCGAACAGGATCAGCAGCACGCCGGCGTAGTTGATCGGCAGGCTCTGGAAGGCGAAGAACGCCAGGATGAGCGAGATGCCGCCGATGACGCCGGGCAGCACGACGCCCGGGTTCGACAGCTCGAAGAAGAGCCCGAGCATCCCGAGCATCATCAGGATATAGGCCACGTTCGGATCGGTGATGATGTTCAGCACGCGGTCGCGGAAGCCGATCTCGATCGGTTTCAGCGGGGCCCCGCGCGTGGCAAGCGTCACCGTGCCCTTCGGCAGCTTGACGACGCGCCCGTCCGCCTTGTCGAGCAGGTCGGGAATCGAGTCGGCGATGAAGTCCACGACCTTGAGCTTGACCGCCTCGCGCTCGGTGATCGAGACGGCCTGGCGCACGGCCTTCTCCGCCCAGTCGGCGTTGCGCCCGCGCTCGACCGCGATCGTGCGGATGAACGCCGCGGCGTCGTTCTCGATCTTCTTCAGCAAGGTCTTGTCGGCACTGCCGCCCATGATCACCGGCGAGGCCGCGCCGATGTTCGTCGCGGGCGCCATCGCCGCCACGTGGCCCGCCATCGTGATGAAGACGCCCGCCGAGGCGGCACGCGCCCCCGTCGGGCCGACGAAGACGAGGACGGGCACCTCGGCGTTCAGCAGTCGCTGGACGATCGAGCGCATGGACCGCTCGAGACCGCCGGGTGTGTCGAGCTGGATGACCAGCGCCTGGGCGCGGTCGGCCTGGGCGCGGTCGATCGCCAGACCGACGAGGCGGAGCGTCACCGGGCTGATGACGCCCTCGATCTCGATCGTGGCCACGGGCGCGGGGGCTGCGGAGACGACCGCCGGCACCAGAAGCAGCGCGGCGGCGAGCGGCGCGGCGAGTCTTCTCATCGCTGCCGCGCCAGCACGCTCACGAGCTCGAACATGAGGTTCGCGGCGAGCAGCGAGGTGATCTGCCCGGTCCCGTCGTACGGCGGAGAAACCTCGACGACGTCCGCGCCGGCCAGCGTGAGTGCGGTGAGCGCCCGCACGAGCACGAGGGCCTGATACGAGGTCAGCCCGCCGACCTCCGGCGTTCCGGTGGCGGGCGCGTAGGCGGGATCCACGGCGTCAATGTCGAACGAGCAGTAGACCGGACCGCCGCGCAGACGCTCGAGCCGCTCCGCGGCCCACGCGGTCCCGTGCTCCATGACCGCCTCGATCCGGATCACCTCGATCCCGTGGCGGTCGTGGAAGGCGAAGTCGTCGGCGCCGTAGAGCGGGCCGCGGATGCCGATCTGGATCATCCGCTTCGGGTCCACGAGCCCCTCCTCCACCGCCCGGCGGAAGGGGGTTCCGTGGAAGAACTTCGAGCCGAAGTATTCGTCCCAGGTGTCCGGGTGGGCGTCGAAGTGGACGAGCCCGAGCGGCCCGTGACGTCGCGCCAGGGAGCGGAGGATCGGCAGCGTGACCGAGTGGTCGCCGCCCACGCAGACCGGCAACGCGCCGTCGCCCGTGACCTCGTCGATCCGGCGCTCGATCGAGGCATAGGTGCGCTCGATCGAGATCGGCACCACGTCGACGTCGCCGCAGTCGGCGACGCGGAGCTTCTCGAAGGGGTGGACCTTGAGCACCGGGTTCCAGGGCCGGATGAGCGAGGATTGCTCCCGGATGGCGCGCGGACCGAATCGCGCGCCCGTCCGGTAGGACGTCCCGCCGTCGTACGGGATGCCGAGCAACGCGACATCCAGTCCCCGGGCGCTCGCGGCCAGCGGCAGGAGCATGAAGGTCGCCACCTGTCCGAATCGGGGGGACACGAAGGCATCGCGAGGTCCGGGGTGATCCACGGAGGGCCCGTCTAAAGCGAGGTCCGGAGGCCGGCGACCGCGCGAAGGAGCTGCTCGACCTCCTCCGCGGAGGTGAAGACCGAGAAGCTCGCCCGCGAGGTCCCGACGACGCCCAGCCGGCGCATCAACGGCATCGCGCAGTGGTGCCCGGCGCGGACGCCGATGCCGTCGGCGTCGAGAAGGGCCGCGACGTCGTGCGGGTGCAGGCCCTCCACCGCGAAGGCGACGACGGCGCCGCGATCCACCGCCGCGGGCGGCCCGAACACCGTGACCCCGGGAATCGCCGCCAGCCCCTCCAGAGCCCGGCGCGTGAGCGCGCGCTCGTGCTCCGCCACGCGCTCCATGCCGAGCTTCTCGAGGTATTCGATCGCGGCGGTGAGCCCGACCGCCTCGGCGATGGGCGGCGTGCCGGGCTCGAACCGCCAGGGCAGGTCGTTCCACTGGGCGCGGTCGATCCAGACTTCCTTGATCATCTCGCCGCCGCCCCGCGTGGGCTCGAGGCGCTCGAGCAACTCCTGCCGCCCGTAGAGGACCCCGATCCCGGTCGGGCCCAGCATCTTGTGCGGCGAGAAGACGTAATAGTCACACCCCAACACCGACATATCCAGCATGAGGTGAGGGGCGGCTTGAGCGCCGTCCACGACCGTGATCGCCCCGACCCGACGTGCGCGTCGCGCGATCTCGGCCACGGGATTGATCGTGCCGAGGACGTTGGACACGTGCGCGAGGGCGACGACGCGCGTGCGCGCTCCCAGGAGCCGGTCGAGGGCCTCGAGGTCGAGCAGCCCCTGGCCCGTCACGGGAACCGCGGCGAGCGTGAGCCGCTGCCGTCGCGCCGCCATCTGCCAGGGAATGAGGTTCGAGTGGTGCTCCATCTCCGTCACGAGAATCTCGTCGCCCGGCGCGAGACTCCGGCACACGGCGTCGGCGAGGAGGTTCAGCCCGTCGCTCGTCCCGCGCGTGAACACGATCTCCTCGCGCCGCGCGGCGCCGATGAAGCGCTGAACACGGTCGCGCGCCGCCTCGTAGAGCTCCGTCGCCTCCTCGCCGAGGGTGTGGATCGAGCGGTGGACGTTGGCGTGGCTCCGCTCGTAGTACTGGCTCATCGCCTCGATGACGCTCCGGGGCTTCTGGCTCGAAGCGGCCGAGTCGAGGTAGACGAGCGGATGGCCGTTGATCGTCCGCGAGAGGATCGGAAAGTCAGGCCGGGTCTTCTCGTCGAGCCTCATCTCGCACCGTCGCCGTCGAGCGCCAGCCCCAGCACCGAGAGCGGCAGCGTCACGCACCGCATCCGTGTCGGCCGGATGTCCGCCTGCAGCACCGTCAGGAGATCGGCGGCATCGAGCCGTCGTGCCTCGGCGACGGAGCGGCCCGTGACCAGCTCCGCCAGGACGTCGGCCGACGCGGCGCAGATCGCGCACGAGTCTCCCGCGAACCGCGCCGCGGCCACGCGCCCGTCGCCCACGCTGAGCATGAGCCGGATGCGGTCACCGCAGAGCGGGTTGACGTCCTCGGCGACGGCGTTGGCTCCCGGCAGCTCCCCGCGGAACCGGGGTTGCCGCCAGCGCGCCCGGATCGCGTCGCTGTACGGCCCCGCCTGCACTGTCACTCGTCCAGCTCCCCTCGCGCTGCGTTTGCGCGGTACGGCGGGAACCGGTAGGCCAGGTCGCGCGAGAGCAGGCCGCCGTGGCCGAGCTCCGCGATCGCGCGGTTGTCGATCCGCTCGCCCGCCAGGATTCGCGGCAGGACGAGATCGAACGTCGTCGCCTGCGAAAACATGCCGCAGGTCGGCATTCCGAGCACGGGCCGGCCTTCCCAGAAGGCGAGCCAGAGGAGACTGCCCGGGTGCGCGGGCGCGCCGTGGCGCTCCATGCGCGCGCCGAGCAGCGTGAGTCCGCCGAAGACGGGGTCGAGCGGGTCGAGCGCGCTCGCGCCGGCGACGATCAGCACCTCGGCGCCCGCCTGCGCCAGCGTGCCGAGCTCGTCGGCGACCATCCGGGCCGAGCCGGTGGCGTAGCGCACCGGCAGCAGCGCGCTGCCGAACCAGCCGAGTTTCTGCGTGAGCGCCGCCTCGAACCGGCTGCGCTGCTTGTCGTCCAGGCGCTGCTGCGCGACGGCGCCGACGGTCACCCGCCTGAAGCCCTCCACCGCGACGAGCCCGCTGGCGGCGCGGGCCGCCTGCTCGACGGCGGCGAGCGTCTCGCCCGGGACGACGAGCGGGGTGACCTTGCACTTGGCGACCGTTTCGCCCGACTCCACCGGCTGAAGGTCGAAGAGCGTGAAGACGGAGATGCCCTCGAGGACGTTCACGTCCTCGAGCGCGGGCCGGCGGATCCGGAGCACACCCCGGCGCGTCGCCACGAGCGTCCACTGGCCGGCTGTGTATCCCTTCACCGCCACGCCGTCGCCGACGACCGCCGCGGCGAGCCGTGCACCGGCCTCCTCCTCGTGGAGATCGCCGGGCTCGAGCGCGATGAGGTGGATCTCCTGCCACGGGGCCTCCAGCAGGCGCCGGGTCGCGTCGGTGTCGAGGCGCGCGCCCTTATCGACGACCACCTTCCCGGACCCGTCGCGGACGTCGTGGCAGAGCACCTTGCCCACGAGCATGTCGAGGCCGGCGGTCTCGCGGCGCTGCGCGATCGCCTTCATTCGCGGGGCTTGAGGGAGAGCGGCTGGCCGGTCCCACCGCCGCGCACCGCCTGGATCTCGGCCAGGATCGCCAGCGCGATCTCCGGGGCCGAGCGCGCGCCGAGGTCGAGGCCGATCGGGACACGGATCCGCTTGATCGCCGCCTCGCTCACGCCCTCCTCGGCGAGGAACTTGAGGATCGTTCCGCCGCGCCGCCGTGAGCCCAGCATCCCGATGTAGCCGGTCTCGCGCTGCAGCGCCAGTCGCAGGACGGGCAGGTCGTACTTGTAGTCGTGCGCGACCAGGACGAGCGCCGTCGACGCGCCGAGCGGATACCCGGCGACGAGCTCGGACGGTATCCCGATGCGCAGCTCGTCCACCTCCGGGAACCGGTCCCGCGTCGCGAACCGCGGACGGCCGTCGAGCACGACGGTGCGGTAGCCGAGCGTACGCGCGAGCTGCGTCAGCGGCATCGCGACGTGCCCGGCGCCGACGACCAGCAGCAGCGCGGCCGGGGTGAGCACCTCGACGAACGCCCGCGTGCCCTCGAGGAAGAGCGTGCGCGAGGCGCCGGTGGCGAGCGCGGCCCGCGCCTCGCGCGCGAACCGCTCGTCGAGGAACGCATCGCCCAGGGTCCCGTCGACCTCTCCCGTGTCGAGCACGAGCAGCTTGGCGCCCGGGCGGCCATCGAGCCGCGTCACGATCGCGCCGGCGTGGCCGGCGGCGGCGTGGGCGCGCGCGCGATCGTAGAGGCGGAGTGCCTCGTCGTCCTGGCGGTCGAAGGTAACGGGCTCGACGAACACCTCGATCGTGCCCCCGCACGTCAGACCGATTTCCCAGGCCTCCTCGTCCCCCAGGTCCATCTCGATGAGCCGGGGACGCATCGTCTGGAGCACGTCCTCGGACTGCTCGATGACCTGCGCGTCGACGCAGCCGCCGATGGTCACGGAGCCCAGGACGGCGCCGCCCTCCCCGACGACCATCTTGGCGCCTTCCTTGCGGGGCGTCGTGCCGCGGGTGTTCACGAGCGTCGCGACCGCCACCTTGCGGGTCGAGCGTCGCAGCTCGTCGATGTGGTCGAAGAGTTCAGCCATGGGGAACCCAATGATACGCTCCGGCGCGGGAAAACGAAAACGCCTACAGGCTCAGCTTGTTCGCGAGATCACGAAGCGCGGCGAGGTTGTGGCCGGGGGCGAAATGGTCGACGAGCGGGAGCGCCGCCGCCATGCCGCGCGTCAGCGGCTCGTACGACGGGTTGCCCAGCAGCGGGTTCAGCCAGATGACGCGCCCGGCCCGGCGCTTGATCCGGAGAAGCTCCACCGCGAGCGTCTCGGGCTCGCCGGTGTCCCAGCCGTCGGAGAGGACGATCACGATCGTCCGCCGATCGACGACGTGGGGCCAGTCGCGGTTGAGCTGGGCGAGGGCCTCGCCGATCTTGGTGCCGCCCGACCAGTCGCGCACCTCGGCGAGGCGCCGGAGCGCCTGACGATAGGAACGCCCGCGGAGCTGTTCGGTGATCCGGGTCAGCCGGGTCGAGAAGGTGAACGTCTCGACGCGCCCGAACACGTTCTGCAGCGCGAAGAGGAACTGCAGGAGGAAACGGCTGTAAAGGTCCATCGAGCCCGAGACGTCGCAGAGCAGGACGAGACGGACCTTCTTCCGCTTCCGCTCGCGGTAGCGCAGATCGATGAGGTCACCCTTCGTGAGATTCGCCCGCAGCGTCCGCCGGACGTCCACGCGCCCGCGGCGTCGCACGGGCCGCCGGCGTCGCGTGATGCGATGCGCGAGCCGTCGCGCGATCTTGAGGGTGAGTCGGAGGATCTCGTCGAGCTGGTCTCCGGTGAAGGTGGAGAAGTCCTGCCCCAGGAGCGCCTCGTTGTCGGAGGCCGCGGGCACGCTCAGGGGCTCCTCGCCCTCTCCGCTCTCCTCGTCACCCCAGGTCTCGAGCGCGAGGGACTCCCGCTTCTGCTCCGACCCCTTGCGCGTGGCGCCGCCCTCGCCCGTCTCGGCCGGCGGGATGTCGACGAGCCCGGGGATCCCCTCGGCCCCGGGCTCGGCCCGCCAGAACGCGTCGAAGTAACGGTCGAACGCCGGCGTCTCCTCCGGCCGGCCGACGAAGATCGCCTTGAGGCCCAGGTAGAGCTCCCCGCGGTCTCCGATGTCGAGGTGGTCCAGGGCGCGCACGGCGTCCGTGACGTGCACGAGGGTGAGGGGGAACCCGTTCTGCCGGAGCAGCGCGGCGAAGCGCGCGACCGCGCCCGACAGCTCCCGCGCGCCCACCCTCAGCCCCGGGCGGCCAGGAACGGCGCGAGGCCCGCCTTGTCGACCTCGGCGCGGAACCGCTTGAGGTCGTCGGCGTCCTTCAGGATGCAGCCGAGCGTCTCGTTGACGACCTCGGCCTCGAGGTGGTCCGCGTGGAGCACGGCCAGCGCCTGCGCCCAGTCGAGCGTCTCGGCGACTCCCGGCACCTTGGACAGCCGCACCTGCCGCAGCGTCTCCATGAACCTGGCGACCTCGTGCGCGAGGCGCGCGTTGATCCCGGGGACCTTGCGCGCGACGATCCGCGCTTCCTTGTCGAACGACGGGTAGTCGATCCAGAGATAGAGGCAGCGGCGCCGCAGGGCGTCCGACAGCTCGCGCGTCCGGTTGGACGTCAGGATCACGTGCGGCGGGTGGGTCGCCTCGATCGTGCCGATCTCCGGGATCGTCACCTGCCACTCGGAGAAGATCTCGAGCATGAACGCCTCGAATTCCTCGTCCGCGCGGTCACACTCGTCCACGAGCAGCACCGGGGCCCGATCGCGTTGCGTGATCGCCTGCAGCAGGGGCCGGCGCAGCAGAAAGGGCTCGGAGAAGATCTCGTGCTCCTTTTCACCGAGCGGCCGGCTGCTGTGCGCGCCCTCTTCCAGCTTGATGTGCAGGAGCTGCTTCTGGTAGTTCCACTCGTAGAGCGCGGTGGAGGCGTCGAGCCCCTCGTAGCACTGGAGCCGGATCAGGTTGGTCTCGAGCATGCGCGCCATCACCTTGGCGACTTCCGTCTTGCCGACGCCCGCGGGCCCCTCGATGAGCAGCGGCTTCCGGAGGCGCATGGCCAGGTGCACCGACGTCGCGACCGGCGCATCGGTCACGTACTCCGCGGCTTCCATCAGCTCCTGGATCTTCCGGATCTCCTCACGCATGAATCGTCATTGTACATGAAGCCTCGCGAAGTCCTCGGGCGTGTCGACGTCGGGCGGCATCGGCAGATCGAAGTCCACCCTGCGCACGCGCTCGGGCCGCGCGCTCACGAGCGCGCGGGCGCCCGTGTCACCCGTGAGCGCGCGCAGCTCGGCGAACGTCTCCGAGGCGAACAGCACCGGCGTGCCCTGCGTGCCGCGGTAGACCGGGGCGACGATCGCCGCTCCGCCCGCCTCGAAGGCGGCGATGAGCGCGGGCACGACGACCTCGGGGATGCGCGGTTGATCGCCCAGCGCCACGAGCGCGGCGCGGGTCCAGGGCTTGAGCGCGGCGGCGCCGACGGCGATCGAGCTCCCCTGCCCGGCCTGGGGGGTGGGGTTCACGGCGAAGCGGACGGCGAGCCCGGCGAGGGCGTCACGGAGCTGGCCGTCGTCCTGGCCCGTGACCACGACGACCTCGCCGACGTGTGGCGCGATTCGCTCGACCGCCCAGCGGAGGACCGGCTTGCCCTGGAGCACCAGGAGCAGCTTCTGGCGCCCCATCCGCCGGGCCAGTCCCGCCGCGAGCACCAGGCCCGAGATCACGGCGCGCCCGGCTGCCGGCGAACGGCTCCCCGTCTCGGGGTCCTATTCAGCCCGTGGCCTAGCCGGCTCGCTTCACGGCTTCCGTGATCGCGCGCTTCGCGAAGACGCGGCAGAGGTGCGCCTTGTAGTCGACCGAGCCCTGCAGATCGGCCTGCACGTCCACGCCCTCCGCGGCCTTCTGCGCCGCGGCCTCGATCGTCGCGGCGTCGAGCTTCTTGCCGACGAGCCCCGCCTCGACCCCCTTGGCGCGCACCGCGCGGGTCCCGGCGCCGGTCAGGCCGACGCTCGCCTTGGTGCAGACGCCCTGCTTGTCGAGCGTCACGGCCGCACAGACGCCGACGACGGCGAACCGCGAGGCCGGGTGCGGGAACTTCATGTAGGCCGCGCCGGATCCCGGGGGCAGCAACGGCACGCGGATCTGGACGAGGATCTCCTTGTCCTTCAGCGCCGTCGCCATGAGACCGAGGAACCACTGGTCGACGCCGACCTTCCGCTTGCCCTTGGCGCCCTCGCAGACCATCTCGGCCCCGAGCGCGATCATCGCCGCCGGCCAGTCGGCGGCCGGATCGGCGTGGGCGATCGAGCCCCCGACCGTGCCCTTGTTGCGCACCGCCGGGTCGCCGATCACGCCCGCGACCTCGGCGAGCACCGGGAGCTTCGACTTCACCGTGGACGACGACTCGATCTCCCAGTGGGTCGTCATCGCGCCGATGACGAGCGCCTTGCCGTCCGCCTTGACGCCGGCGAGCCCGGGCACCCGTCGCAGGTCGACGACGTGCTTGGGCTGGGCGAGCCGGAGCTTCATCATCGGGATGAGGCTGTGGCCGCCGGCCAGGAGCTTGGCGTCGTCCTTGTGCTTGCCGAGAAGCCCGAGCGCTTCCTTGACGTTCTTGGGCGCGTGGTACTCGAACGAGGCTGGATACATGCGCGTCTCCTATCGCTTGGCCTTGCTGGCCTGGATGGTCTTCCACACCCGTTCGGGCGTCAGCGGCATCGCCTCGATGTGGTCGACGCCGAGCGCCGCGAGGGCGTCGACGACCGCGTTGACCACCGCCGGCGTCGCGGCGATCGTGCCCGTTTCACCCGCGCCCTTGATGCCCAGGGGGTTCACCGGGGTCGGCGTCACCGTGCGGTCCGTCTCGTAGAACGGCAGCGAGTCGGCCTTCGGCAGCGCGTAGTCCATCATCGTGCCGGTCACGAGCTGACCCGAGGCGTCGTCGTACACCGCCCCCTCCCAGAGCGCCTGGCCGACGCCCTGGGCGATGCCGCCGTGCACCATGCCGTCGACGATCATGGGGTTGATGACGTTGCCGACGTCGTCGACGGCGAGGTAACGCAGGATCTTCACCTTCCCCGTGTCCGCCTCCACCTCGACGATGCAGGCGTGCGCGCCGAACGGGAAGCAGAAGTTCGACGGGTCGTAGAACGACGTCTCCTCGAGCCCCGGCTCGAGCCCCTCGGGATAGTTGTGCGGGATGTACGCGGTGAGCGCGACGGTGCCGAAGGGCACCGCCTTGCCGGGAGCGCCCCGGACCTGGAACTGGCCGTTCTGGTACTCGATGTCGGTGGCCGCCGCCTCGAGCAGGTGCGCGGCGATCTTCTTCGCCTTCTCCTTGACCTTGTTCACCGACATGAGGAGCGCGGTGCCACCGACCGAGGCGGACCGGCTGCCGTACGTGCCCATGCCGAACGGGATCAAGCCGGTGTCGCCGTGCACGACCTCGACCTGCTCCATCGGGATCTGCAGCTCACCGGCCACGAGCTGCGCGAAGGTGGTCTCGTGCCCCTGGCCGTGGGAGTGCGAGCCCGTGTACACGGTCACCATGCCGGTCGGGTGGACCCGGACCTTGCCCGACTCGTAGAGGCCGGCCCCCGCGCCCAGCGCGCCGACGAGCTTCGAGGGCGCGATCGAGCACGCCTCGATGTACGTCGAGAAGCCGATGCCGAGCAGGCGCCCTTGCTTGCGCGCCGCCTCCTGCTCCGCGCGGAACTTGCGGTAGTCGAGCATGTGGAGCAGCTTGTCGAACGCCGCCCCGTAGTCGCCGCTGTCGTAGACGACGGCCACGAGGGTCTGGTGCGCGCCCGAGAACTTCGGGATGAAGTTCTTCTTCCGGAGCTCGACGACGTCCATGCCGACCGCGCGGGCGCCCGCGTCCACCATCCGCTCGAGGACGTAGCACGCCTCGGGACGGCCGGCCCCACGGTAGGCGTCGACCGCGGTCGTGTTCGTGAAGACGCCGGTCACCTCGCAGTGGATCGCGCCGATCGTGTAGACGCCGTTGAGGAGCGTGCCGTAGAGGAAGGTCGGGACCGCGGGCGCGAAGGTGGACAGGTAGGCGCCGAGGTTGGCCGTCGTCTTCACGCGCAGCCCCAAGATCTTTCCGTCCCGGCTGAGGGCGAGCTCCGCGTGCGTGACGTGGTCGCGGCCGTGGGCGTCGGTCAGGTACGCCTCGCTGCGGCTCGACGTCCAGCGGACCGGCCGCTTGAGCCGGCGCGACAGCCAGGAGCAGACGACCTCCTCGTTGTAGAGGAAGATCTTCGAGCCGAAGCCCCCGCCGACGTCGGGCGCGATGACACGCACCTTGTGCTCGGGGATACCGAGCACGAAGGCGCACATGAGGAGCCGGTGCACGTGCGGGTTCTGCGAGGTCACCCAGAGCGTGAGCTCGCCCGTCGCCTCGTCGTAGCGGGCCACGCAGGCCCGTGGCTCCATCGCGTTCGCGACGAGGCGCTGATTGACGATCCGCTTCTTGACGGTCACCGCCGCGCCCTTGAAGGCCGCGTCGGTCGCGACGCGGTCACCGATCTCCCACTTGAAGGCGACGTTGCTCGGCGCGTCCGCATGGATAGCCGGCGCCCCTCCTTGCGTCGCCTTGTCGGTCGCGGTCACCGAGGGAAGCGGCTCCCAGTCCACCCGGACCTTCTCGGCCGCGTCGACAGCCGCCGCCTGGCTGTCCGCGATGACCACCGCCACCGGGTCACCCACGTGGCGCGCCGCGTCCGACGCGAGCGGCATGTGGGGAACGATCGCGAGGTCCTGCATGACCCCGGGTACGTTCTTCGCTTTGCGCAGGTCCCAGCCGCACGGCAGCGAGTTCACGCCCACCATGTCCTTGCCGGTGAACACCGCGACGACGCCCGGCCGCTTCAGCGCGGCGCTCACGTCGATCTTCTTGATCCGCGCGTGGGCATGGGGACTCCTGACGAAGGCGGCGTAGGTCATGCCCGGGAGCCGCAGGTCGTCCACGTACGTGCCCCGCCCGGTGATGAAGCGCGGATCCTCGCGCCGCTTGACCGATTTCCCGAACAGCCGCTCCTGGGTGACCGTCGCCATGGTCTCCCCCCTACTTCTTTTTCGCCGGCATGTGCTCGGCCGCCCACTGGATCGCCTTCACGATGTTGTGGTAGCCCGTGCACCGGCAAAGGTTGCCCTCGAGCTGGTGGCGGATCTGCTCCTCCGTCGGCTTCGGGTAGCGCTCGAGGATCTGGACCACGGTCATGATCATCCCCGGGGTGCAGAACCCGCACTGGAGGCCGTGCTTCTCCCAGAAACCCTGCTGGATCGGATGGAGCTCGCCGTTCTTGGCCATCCCCTCGATGGTCGTGATCTTGGCGCCCTCGGCCTGGACGGCGAACATCGTGCAGGACTTCACCGCCTGGCCGTTCAGGGTGATGGTGCACGCCCCGCACTGGCTGGTGTCGCAGCCGACGTGCGTCCCGGTCAGCCCCACCACCTCACGGATGTAGTGGACCAGGAGCAGGCGTGGCTCGACGTCGTGGCTCGACTTCTGGCCGTTGATCGTCATCGTCACTGGCAGTTTCACGACTCTTCCTCCGGGATTCGGGCGGTTTCGGGGCAGGCCCCGATGGCTTGCGGTGTCAGAGACTAAGACTTCGCCAGCGACCTGTCAATCGTGTAGGAGTCGCCGGCCGTCCGCACGGGCCTGGTCGAGCACCTCGCGCACCGGCAGCGCCTTCTCTTGCGCGATACGCAGCACGTCCGCGAACTCCGGCGTGATCGTCACGATCCGGCCGCCGAGGCGCGAGACCTTGAACGGAATCGCGCCGTAGGCGGTCGTCAGCGTCACCATCTCGCGCTCGAGCCGGCTCCGCCGCCACTCCGACCAGCGGACGCCGATCGTGCTCGACTCCTCGAAGAGGACGCGCGAGACGGCGTCGAGGCGCACGTGGGGCGACAAC
>JBGQEL010000002.1:0-118968 GCA_041496385.1 Methylomirabilia bacterium
GATACATGACCAAGCTCAACATGGTGAAGGCGCTGAACCAGGCGCTCCTCGAGGAGATGGAGCGCGACCCGGACGTCCTGATCCTGGGCGAGGACGTCGGCGTGGACGGCGGGGTCTTCCGTGTCACCGACGACCTCCAGCGCAAGTTCGGCTCGCAGCGCGTGATCGACAGCCCGCTCGCGGAGGCGGCGATCATCGGCACGGCGGTGGGCATGGCGCTCTACGGCCTGAAGCCCGTCTGCGAGATCCAGTTCTCGGGGTTCGCCTTCCAGTGCTTCCACCAGATCGAGAACCACGCCGCGCGCTACCGCAACCGCTCGCAGGGCCGCTTCCACTGCCAGATGGTGATCCGGATGCCGTACGGCGGCGGCGTCCGGGCGCTCGAGCACCATACGGAGTCGGAGGAGCAGTTCTACGCGCAGATCCCTGGGCTGAAGATGGTGATCCCGTCCGGTCCGCGCAACGCGCGCGCCCTCCTGGCGAGCGCGATCCGCGACCCGGACCCCGTCGTCTTCTTCGAGTCCAAGGCGCTCTACCACGCGGCGAAGGAGGAGGTCCCCGACGAGAGCGAGACCTTCCCGATCGGGAAGGCCCAGGTCGTGCGCGAGGGTCAGTACCTCACGCTCATCGCCTACGGCGCCATGCTCCGCGTCGCGCGCGAGGCCGCCGACGTGCTCCAGGCCGAAGACGGCGCGATGGCCGAGGTGATCGATCTCCTGACCATCTCGCCCCTCGACCGCGAGACGCTCGTGGCCTCGGTCACGAAGACGGGGCGGGCCGTGGTCGTCCACGAGGCGCCGCGGAGCTTCGGGCCCGGCGCCGAGATCGCCGCGTCGATCATGGAGGGCGCGTTCCTCCGGCTCGAGGCGCCCGTGCGCCGCGTCACCGCGCACGACGTTTCCTTCGTCGGCTTCGCGCGGGAGAAGGCCCAGGTCCCGGACGTCGCGCGCGTCGTCGGCGCCGCGCGCGCGACGCTCGCGTTCTAGGCATGGCCCGTCCCTTCGCGCTCCCCGACCTCGGCGAGGGTCTGACCGAGGCCGAGATCGTCAAGGTGCTCGTGCGCGAGGGTGACGTGATCGCCGAAGACGCGCCGCTGCTGGAGGTCGAGACCGACAAGGCCACCGTGGAGATCCCCTCGCCGTTCGGCGGCCGCGTCGCGAGGATCCACGTGCAGCCGGGGCAGACGGTCAAGGTCGGCGACGTGCTGGTGACATTCGACGAGGTCTCGAGCCCGGGCCACGGGGGCAGGGAGGGAGGCCCTACGCTCGGAACGACACTCGCTCGGGCCCCCCTCCCTGCCCCCGCGGCCCGGGGCGCGGCGGCCCCGGCGACGTCGCCGGCCCCCGCCCCCCGGGCGGCCGTTTCGTCGACGTCGCCGGCCGCCGCGGCGGGCGGAGGGCCGGTGGCGGCGGCGCCGGCGACGCGGCGGCTGGCGCGGGAGCTCGGCGTGGACCTGCACGCGGTCCGCGGGTCGGGGCCGGGCGGGCGCGTCACCGACGACGACGTGCGCGCGGCCGGGGGCGGCGCACACGCCCCGGCGGCGCCCACGGCGGAGCGCGCGGCGCCGGACCGCACGGCGGTCGCCAGGCCGCTCGCGCCCGTCGGCGTCGAGCCTCCCGCCCTGCCGAACTTCGAGCGGTACGGGCCCGTCGAGCGCCAGCCGCTCTCGCACCTGCGCCGGACGATCGCCGAGCGGATGACGCTCTCGGCGACGCTCATCCCGCACGTGACCCACTTCGACCGCGCCGACGTCACCGACCTCGACGCGATCATCAAGCGAAACGTGGAGCCGGCGCGACAGCGCGGCGTGACCCTGACGCTGACGGGCTTTCTCCTGAAAGCCGCGGCCCTGGCCCTCGGGGAGCATCCGCAGTTCAACGCGAGCCTCGATCCCGCGGCGGGCGAGCTGATCGTCAAGCGCTACTGCCATCTCGGTATCGCCGTCGCCACCGACCGCGGCCTCATCGTCCCCGTGCTCCGCGACGTGGACCGGAAGCCCCTCCTCGAGATCCAGCGCGAGCTGGCCGCACTCGCGCAGCGCGTCCGCGACGGCAAGGCGACGCTCGACGATCTCCGCGGAGGGACCTTCACCCTCACGAACATCGGCGCGCTCGGCGGGACGGGCGCGATCCCGATCATCAACTACCCCGAGGTCGCGATCCTCGCCGTCGCCCGCGCGCGGGAAGAGCCCGTGGTGCGCGAGGGCCGGATCGTCCCGCGCGTCCTCCTGCCGATCACGCTCACGTTCGACCACCGCGTGGCCGACGGCGCCGACGGCGCGCGCTTCGCCGCCGCGATCGTGGGGCGGCTGGAGCGGCCCGAGCAGCTCCTCCTCGAATGGTGATGGGCGACCTCGTGACCGAGGTGGACGTCGCCGTGGTCGGCGGCGGCCCCGGCGGCTACACCGCCGCCTTCCGCTGCGCCGAGCTGGGTCTCGAGACCGTCGTCGTGGACGAGGCCGCGCGCCTCGGCGGCGCCTGTCTCTTCGAGGGCTGCATTCCCTCGAAGGCGCTGCTCCACGTCGCCGCGGTCATCGGCGAGGCCGCGCGCGCCCGCGAGTTCGGCGTGGACTTCGGCGAGCCGCACGTCGCGCTCGACCCGCTCAGGAAGTGGAAGAGCGAGCGTGTGGTCGGCAGGCTGGCGCGCGGCCTGGCCGCCGTCGCGAAGGGCAAGGCCGTGGAGGTCGTCGGCGGCCGCGCGGTCTTCGAGGACTCGCGCTCGCTCCGCGTCGAGGGCAACGCGCCCCAGAAGATCCGCTTCACGCACGCGGTCGTCGCCACGGGCTCGCGGCCGGCCGCCCTGCCCGGCATCGAGGGCGAGCGGGTCATGGACTCGACGGCGGCGCTCGAGCTGGCGGAGATCCCCCCGCGGCTGCTGGTGGTCGGCGGCGGCTACATCGGCCTCGAGCTAGGCCAGGTGTACGCGGCGCTCGGCAGCCGGGTGACGCTCGTCGAGATGACGGACGGCCTCCTGCCGGGCGTGGACCGCGACCTCGTCCAGCCGCTCGCCCGCCGGTGCGAGAAGCTCTTCGCCGAGATCCGTCTGAGCACCCGGGTCACACCCGCCGACGCCGCGGCGTTCGACCGCGTCCTCGTGGCGGTCGGCCGCCGGCCGGCGAGTGCCGGGCTCGGCCTCGAGACGACGCGCGCGCGTCCGGACGCGCGCGGCTTCCTTCCCGTCGACGCGCAGTGCCGCACCGCGGACCCGCACATCCTCGCCGTCGGCGACGTGACCGGCGAGCCCATGCTCGCCCACCGCGCGATGCGCCAGGGCGTGGTCGCGGCGGAGGCGCTCGCCGGCCGGCCCGCGGCGTTCGACAACGTCGCCGTGCCCGCCGTGGTCTTCACCGACCCGGAGATCGCCTGGTGCGGTCTCACCGAGACGCAGGCGCAGCGGGAGGGACGCGCGGTGACGGTGGCGAAGTTCTCGTGGGCGGCCTCGGGGCGCGCGGCGACGCTCGGCCGCCCGGACGGGCTCACCAAGCTCCTGGCCGACCCTGAGACCGGGCGGGTGCTCGGCGTGGGCGTCGTCGGCCCCGGCGCCGGCGAGCTCATCGCCGAGGGCACGCTCGCCGTCGAGTGCGCGCTGACGGTCGAGGACCTGGCGGCGACGATCCACACGCATCCCACGCTCGGGGAAACGCTCATGGAGGCGGCCGAGACGCTCCTGCGCCAGCGCTGATGCCGCTCCCCGCGGTCCTCACGCTGGCAACGCTCGCCCACGGCCTCGGCGCCCTCACCGCGCTCGCCGTGGCCCCGCTCTCGCCCTTCCTCCTCGAATCGTTCCGGCTCTCCCGCGCCGAGGTCGGGCTGTTCCTGCCGGCCCTCTACCTCGGCGGCGTCCTCATGTCGCTGCCCGCCGGGTGGCTCACGGACCGGTTCGGCGTGCGCGCCACGCTCGGCCTCGGCCAGACGCTCACGGGCGCGATGGTGATCCTCGCCGCGCTGAGCCCCACCTTCCCGGCGATGCTCGCCTGTCTCGTGGCCGGCGGCTTCGGCTTCAGCGTCCTGAACCCCGCAACGGGCCGCGCGATCGTCGAGTGGGTCCCGCCGCGCCGCCGCGGCATGGCGATGGGGATCAAGCAGACGGGGCTCACGCTCGGGATCCTGGTGGCCTCGCTGGCGCTCCCGCCGCTCGCGGCCGCCGCCGGCTGGCGACGCGCGCTCACCGCCGCCGGCGCCGCGTCGCTCGCGTCGGGCGCGCTCGTTCTCGTGGCGTACCGCTCGCCCCTTCACCCCGCGGCCGCGCCCGCGGCGCGGCCGCGTCTGGCCGAGCTGGCGATCTTCCTCGAGCGGCGCGAGGTGCTCGTCGTCTTCGCGTGCGGGCTCCTGCTCTCGATCGCGCAGTCGTCGGTGCTCGCCTATCTCACCCTCTTCGCCAAGGAGACCTTCGCCGTGTCCGCCGTCGCGGCGGGCCGGCTGCTGGCGCTCGCCCAGGTCGGCGGCACGGCCGGCCGCATCGCGTGGGGCCTGATCAGCGACGGCTCGTTCGGCGGCCGGCGCCGGCCGGGGATCGTCGGGAGCGCGCTCATCGGCGCCGGCGCCTACGGGCTCTTCGCCCTCGGCGGCGCGCTGCCCCTGCCGATCGCCACGCTGCTCGCGCTGGTCGCGGGCGTGGGGGCCTTCGGCTGGGTCGGCCTCTACTTCGCGCTCGTCGCGGAGATCGGCGGGTCGCGGCACGCCGGGCTCCTCACCGGCGTGGCGACCGGGTTCGCCTGGAGCGGCACGCTGATCGGCCCGCTCGGCTTCGGCCTCGTGCTCCAGGCGACCGGAGGCTACACGGTCCCGTGGCTCCTCCTGGCGGCGATCGCCCTGGCCGTGGCGGCCGTGCTCCCGCGTCTGCGGCCCCTGGTGGATCGCGGATGACGGGGTCGAACCCCCGCCGGATTCCGGACTGGGCCGCCGCCCTGTTCATCGTGGTGGTCACCGCCGTCTGCTTCCTCCCGGCGCTCGGCAACGGCTGGGTCGCCTGGGACGACGAGGGGAACTTCCTCGACAATCCCCACTACCGCGGCCTCGGCCCGGCGCGGCTCGCCTGGATGTTCACCGATCTCCACGCGCACTACATGCCGCTCACGTGGCTCACGCTCGGGCTCGACTACGTCCTCTGGGGCATGAACCCGGCGGGCTACCACCTGACGAGCGTGCTGTGGCATGCGACGAACGCCGTGCTGTTTTTCGGCGTCGCGCGCGCGTTGCTCGGCGCGGCCCTGCCCGCCGCGCCCGGCGCCGCGCTCCGCGCGGGCGCCCTGGTCGCCGCGCTGCTCTTCGCCGTCCATCCGCTGCGCGTCGAGTCGGTCGCGTGGGCGACCGAGCGGCGCGACGTTCTCTGCGGGTTCTTCTACCTGCTGACGATCCTCGCCTACCTCCGCTACTGCGCGACGGGCGCGCGGCGCGCGTACGGCGCCGCGCTCGGCCTGTTCGCCGCGGCGCTCCTCTCCAAGTCCATGGCCGTCACGCTGCCGGTGGTCCTGCTCCTCCTCGACGCCTGGCCGCTCCGGCGCCGCGCGTGGCGCGAGAAGATTCCCTTCTTCGTCCTGAGCCTGGCCGCCGGGGTGCTCGCGCTCGTCGCCCAGCGGCAGGCGGACGCGCTGAGCGCCGTGACGCTCCTCGGCCCGCTCGAGCGCCTGGCGGTCGCCCTCCACGCGCTCGCCTTCTATCTCTGGAAGACGCTCGTGCCCCTCCAGCTCTCGCCGATCTACGAGCTGCCCGCGCGCGTCGCGCCGTTCAGCGCGCCGTACCTGCGCGGCGCCCTCGTCGTCCTGGCACTCAGCGCCGTCGCGCTCGTGATGCGCCGCCGCTGGCCGGCCCTCGCGGTCGCCTGGGCGGCCTACGTCGTGACGCTCCTGCCCATGGCCGGCCTCGTCCACGTCGGTCCCCAGCTCGCGGCCGACCGCTACACCTACCTCCCGGGGCTCGCCGTGGCGCTGCTCGCGGGTGGTGCGTTCGTGCAGGCCGGGCGCGCGCTGGACGGGCGCCGCGTCATCGGCGCGCTGCCCGTCGCCGGTGCCGGAGTGGTGGTGACCCTGCTCGCCCTGCTCACGCTCAACCAGGTGCAGGTCTGGCGCGACGGGGAAACGCTCTGGACCCACGCGCTCTCGGTCGGCCCCTCCGCGATCGCCCACGCCAAGCTCGGCGTCGTCCGCGACGAGCAGGGCCGGCGCGATGAGGCGATCGCGCATTACCGGGCGGCGCTCGCCATTCACCCGAACATGCCGGATGCGTACAATGACTGGGGAATCGCGCTCGCCCGCCAGGAACGGTGGGAGGAGGCGGTCGAACGGTACCGGAAGGCGCTGGAGCTGGAGCCGCGCTCGCGTGAGGCTCACGCGAACCTCGCGGCGGCGCTCGAGCGGCTGGGCCGGGCCGACGAGGCGGCCGAGCACGCGCGGGCCGCCCGGCACATCGAGTCGGGAGGACGATGACGTGCCAGTCATTCTCGTGACCGGGTTCGAGCCGTTCGGGGCCTACGCCGTGAACCCGACGGAGGGGCTCGCCAAGGCGGTCGACGGCCGGCAGCTTGGAACCTGCCGGGTGCGGAGCGCGGTCCTGCCCGTCCACCATGCCGAGGCCGCGGCGCGGGTCGTCGCGCTCGTCGACGAGACCGAGCCGGTCGCCGTCCTGCACCTCGGGCTCGCGGCCGGCCGGGCACGCCTGGCACTCGAGCGCCTCGCGGTGAACGTGATGGACTACGAGCAGCCCGACAACGCGGGCGTGAGGATGCAGGGTGAGCCGTGCGTGCCGGGCGGGCCGGCGGCGTACTTCGCGACGCTGCCGCTCCCGGCCATCCTCGCCGCGCTCACGACCGAGGGCATTCCCGCGTACCTCTCGAACACCGCGGGGACCTATCTCTGCAACCAGACGCTCTACAGCACGCTCCACGCCGTCCGCGGACTTCCGCGCGCGCCATCGGTCGGCTTCATCCACGTCCCGCTCCTGCCCGCGATGGTGGCCGCCGGCGGCCTGGAGCAGCCGAGCATGGACTTCCCGCTCATGCTGCGCGCGGTCGAGGTCACCCTCGGCGTCGTCGCGAGCGCGGCGGCGTAGGACACCCGCCCTGAAGGCGCTCCTGTTCGACCTCGACGACACGCTGCTCGACTACTCGGGCGGCGTGGAGAACCACTGGGAGGCGGCGGTGCGCGCCCAGTGCACGCCCGCCATCGACGCGGCGCGGCTCGTGGCGACGGTCGCCGAGACCCGCCGCTGGTTCTGGGACGACCCCGAGCGTCATCGGCGCGAGCGCGTCGACATGCTCGGCGCCTGGCGGCACATCGTCGACTTCGCCCTCGAGCGGCTGGGCGTCGCGGCGGACGGGCTGGCGCCGGCGATCGCGCGCGACTTCGCGGCCCGTCGCCGCGAGTCGATGCGCCTGTTCCCGGAGGCGCTCGAGAGCCTCGAGGGCTTCCGGCGGCGCGGCGTGCCCCTCGGGCTCGTCACCAATGGCGACGCCGCTCAGCAGCGCGACAAGATCGAGCGCCACGGGCTCGCGCGCTTCTTCGACGCGATCGTGATCGAGGGCGAGTTCGGCCGCGGCAAGCCGGAGGCGGTCGTCTACCGCCGCGCGCTCGCGCAGCTCGGCGCCGTGCCAGAGACGGCCTGGATGGTCGGTGATCACCTGGAGTTCGACGTGGCCGCGCCGCAGCGTCTCGGCCTCACGGGCGTGTGGGTGGACCGGCCCGGGCGCGGACTACCGCCGGGCAGCCCGGTGCGGCCGCATCGGATCGTCCGCTCGCTACGCGATCTGGGCTAGCGCGGACGTCGCGCCGGCGCCCTCAGCCTTGCCGGTGGAGAATCTCGCACCAGCGCCGGTTGTCGTCCCCGCCCGCCTCCGCGCTGCCCGACAGATAGGCCGCCGCGCTCACCACGGCGTCGTCGAGACCGTCACGCATCGGCGAGTGGGATTCGCACCAGCGCACGTCGAGGATCTCGCAACTCGGATCGGCTTCGGGCTCACAACCAGGGCAGTAGGGACGGGCAACCGAGGGAGTGTCCGGGATGAAATCCGTCACCGATCCCTGGCGAGGGCACGCATCGCCATCTCCCTTGAGTCTAGTGTAGCCTTGGCCCCATGCAAAACTTATTGAACCGTCAGGTGCTGTTCCGGAGCCGCCCGACCGGCGAGCCATAGGTCTCGGACTTCGAGCTCGCCGAGGCGCCGCTGCCCGTCCCGGGAGAGGGCGAGGCCCTCTGCCGCACGATCTACCTCTCGCTCGACCCCTACATGCGCGGGCGCATAAACGAGGGCAAGTCGTACCTCGGCGTCCCGAATCCGGCCCTCGGCACCGTGATGGTCGGCGGCACCGTCAGTGAGGTAATCGCCTCCAACAACCCGGCGTTCCCGAAGGGGGACTTCGTCCTGGGCTTCAACGGCTGGCAGTCCCACGCCGTCGCCAAGACGGTGGGCCTCCGGAAACTCGACCCGAAGCTGGCGCCCCTGACGACGGCCCTCGGCGTGCTCGGCATGCCGGGGATGACCGCGTACGTCGGCCTTCTCGACATCGGACGGCCCAGGGCCGGAGAGACCGTCGTCGTCTCCGCCGCGTCGGGGGCGGTCGGCGCCGTCGTCGGGCAGATCGCGAAGCTCAAGGGCTGTCGCGCCGTGGGCGTGGCCGGCTCGCCGGAAAAGTGCGCCTGGATCGTGAAGGAGGCGGGCCGAGCCACTCCTGCCGGCGCTCCAGATGGCGTGCCCGAACGGGATCGACGTCTACTTCGACAACGTGGGCGGCGACGTCCTCGGCGCGGCGCTCAAGCTCATCAACATGAGCGCGCGTGTTCCCATCTGCGGCCTGATCTCCCAGTACAACGCGATCGAGCTGCCGCCCGGCCCGAACCTCGCGCCGGTCCTCGTGAACCGCGCGCTGATCAAGGGCTTCATCATCTCGGACCACATGGACCGGCTCGCCGACTTCCTGCGCGACATGACGGCGTGGTACCGCGAGGGCAAGCTCCGGTACCGCGAGGACGTCGTGGTGGGGCTCGAGCAGGCGCCGCAGGCGTTCATCGGCCTTCTCCGGGGCCGTAACTTCGGCAAGCTCATCGTCAAGGTCGGCGACGACCCGACGCTCAAGTCCTGCTGAGGCTCGGGGCCGGCTCCGCGCGCCACCAGAGGCCGACGGCGGCCATGCCGACGAGACCCGCGACGCCCGCGACGAGCAGCGCCGCTGGCACGCCGAAGGCCTCGGCGATCGCGCCGGTCAGGAACGCGCCGACCGGAAAGGCCCCGCCGAACATCAGGGTGTGCAGGCTCATGACGCGGCCGCGCAGCTCGTCGGGCGTGGTGAGCTGGAGCGTCGTGTTGCAGCTCGCGATGAAGACGATCGCGAAGTAGCCCGTCAGGAAGAGCAGCACGACCGCCCGGTGGAACTCGTCGGTCGCCGCGAGCGCCAGCAGCGTCCCGCACGAGAGCGCGCCCGCCAGGAAGATCGCGCGCAGCGGCGTCTGCCGGCCGCCGAGCGTCGCGAGCGAGAGCGCGCCCGCCACCGAGCCGGCACCGAGCGCCGCCATCAGCAGCCCGAACCCCTGCGCGTCGAGGCGCAGCACGCTCCGCGCGAGCAGCGGGACGAAGATCGAGAAGTTGAAGACGCAGAGACTGACGACGAGGACGAGCGCCAGCATCAGCGCGATCCGCGGCGTCCGGCGCGCGTAGCGCAGGCCCTCCAGGATCTCCTGCGCGACCGTCGTCCCCGCGCGCGGGCGCGGCGCCCCCTCGGTGCGGATCTGGAAGAGCGCGGCGAGCACGACGAGGAAGGAGAGGCCGTTCAGGAGGAACGCCGGCGCCACGCCGAAGCGCCCGATCAGGAGGCCGGCGACCGCGGGACCGACGATGCGCGCGCCGTTGAAGGCGGCGGAGTTCAGCGCGACCGCGTTCACGATGTCGCGCTTGCCCACCATCTCGACGATGAACGCCTGTCGCGTCGGCATGTCGATCACGTTGACGAAGCCCAGGAGCAGCGCGAGCCCCGCGACGTGCCAGTACCGCACGTGACCGGTCCAGACGAGCGCCGAGATCGTCAGCGCCTGGAGGCAGAGCGCCGTCTGCGTGCCGAGGATCAGGCGGCGCTTGGGCAGCCGGTCGGCGATCGCGCCCGCGAGCACCGAGAAGAGCAGGACCGGCGCGAACTGGAACGTCCCGATGAGCCCGAGCTTGAGCGGCGAGTCGGAGAGCTGGAGCACGAGCCAGGACTGCGCGACCGATTGCATCCAGGTGCCGATCAACGAGACGAGCTGGCCCGCCCAGAAGAGGCGGAAGTCCCGGTGGTTGAGGGCCCGGAGGCCGCTGGGGAAGGTCATCGCGGTGCGCTCCAGCTTGCGTCGGCCCCGTCGCGAAGGCAAGATGGGCGCCCGGCATGAAGACCCCCGCGCTCGTCACGACCGACTGGCTCGCCGCCAACCTCACTCGTCGCAACCTGCGCGTCCTGGACGGCTCGTGGCACATGCCGCAGCAGAAGCGCGACGCCCACACCGAGTTCGTCGCGGCGCACGTCCCCCGCGCCGCGTTCTTCGACATCGACGCGATCGCCGATACGGGCTCCCCGCTTCCCCACATGCTGCCGACGGCGCGGACGTTCGCCTCGAGGGTCGGGGCGCTCGGCGTCGGCGCGGGCGACCTGGTCGTCGCCTACGACACGCGCGGCGTCGTGAGCGCGGCCCGCGTCTGGTGGACCTTCCGCGTCTTCGGCCACGATCGGGTCGCCGTCCTCGACGGCGGCTTCCCGAAGTGGCGCGCCGAGGGCCGGCCCGTCGAGTCGGGCGATCCCACCCCGAGGCCGCGGCGCTTCGGCGCGCACCTGCGGAAGAGCCTCGTGCGCGACCTCGCGCAGATGCGCGCCAACCTCACGTCGCGGCGCGAGCAGGTGCTCGACGCGCGCTCGGGCGGCCGCTTCGCCGGCACCGAGCCGGAGCCGCGGGCGGGCCTCCGATCGGGCCACATTCCGGGCAGCCTGAGTCTGCCGTACGACCGGCTGTACCGGCCGGACGGCACGTTCGCGCCGCCCCTCGAGCTCCGGCAGACCTTCGCGGCGGCCGGGCTCGACCTCGACCGTCCCGTCGTCACCACCTGCGGCTCGGGCGTCACCGCGTCGGTGTTGGCGTTCGGCCTTCACCTGCTCCGCACGGGACGGGTTGCCGTCTACGATGGGTCGTGGTCGGAATGGGGCGGTCGCAAGGATACCCCGGTCGAGCTCTGACGGGCGACCCGCGTCCCACCCCTGCGCTACACCGCCCTCGCCGTCTTCTTCTCGCTCCTCTGGGCCTCCGCCTTCAGCGCGGTCAAGATCGGCCTGCATTCGTCGCCGCCGCTCTTTCTCATGTCCTCGCGCTTCATCGTCGCCGGCGCGGTGCTGCTCCTGATCGCGCGCTGGCGTGGCGCGGCGCTGCCCGCGCGCCTCGCGGACTGGCGGCCGATCGCGCTCCTCGGCGTCCTGAACTACGCCCTCTACCTCGGGCTCACGGCGGTGGCGCTGCGCCATCTCTCGGCGGGCATGGGCGCCGTGCTCGCGAGCACGAATCCCCTGATGCTCGCCGTGAGCGCGGCGTGGCTCCTCGGCGAGCGGCTCACCACGCGGAAGGTCCTCGGGCTCCTCACGAGCTTCGCCGGCGTCGTGTGGGTCATGTGGAGCCGGATCGGTCCCGACAACGAGCCCGTCGCGATGGCGCTCGTCGTGCTGTCCATCGCGTGCCTCGTCGCCGGCACGCTGCTGTTCAAGCGCGCCGAGCCCCGCTGGGACCTGCTCGTGCTCAACGGGGGCCAGCTCCTCGTCGCCGGGCTGGTGCTGGCCGCGCCGGTGCTCGCCGTCGAGGATCTGGGCGCGGTGCGTCTCACCGCGTCGTTCCTCGCCTCGCAGGCCTACCTGATCGTCGGCGTCTCCTGGGTGGGGATGCTCATCTGGTTCTGGCTCCTCACCCACGGCGACGCGACGCGCGCGAGCGCGTACTTCTTCCTGAATCCGGTGCTCGGGATCTTCCTCGGCGCGCTGCTCCTCGGCGAGCCGCTCCACGCCTGGGACTTCGCGGGCGCGACCGTCGTCGCCGCCGGGATCTGGCTCGTCCAGCGCGGCTGATCAGCCGAGCTTCGGCCACACCTCGTCGGCCAGTCGCTCCATCGTCTCCACCAGCTCCGCCGACGAGCCCGAGCGGCAGTCGAAGATCGCGTGCGTCGGGCCGAGCGCGACGATCGGCTTGAGCTGCTCGGCCACCTGCCTAGCCGTGCCGACGAAGACGCGGCCGGGCTCCTCGGGCGCCCGGCGCGTCGCGTCGCCCCCGGGGCCGACCACGCGGACCCCGTAGCGCACGCTGAGCCCGCACGCGCCCGCGGGACGGCCGGCGGCCGTCACCTGCTCGCGCAGGTACGCGACGTGTCCCGGAAGCTCCTCGGCGAGGATCCGGAACGCGTGCCAGCTCTGGCCGTACCGGGCCGCGCGGCGGATCGCCGGGCGGCTGTTGCCGCCGACGAAGATCGGGGGGTGCGGCTTCTGAACGGGCTTCGGGTTGCAGCCGATGTCGCGCACGCGGTAGAACTTTCCCTCGAACACGGGGTTGTCCTCGGTCCACAGCTTGACGAAGAGCTGGAGCCACTCGTCGGTCACGGCGCCGCGCGACTCGAAAGGCGGCGAGCCGAGGACCTCGAACTCTTCGCGCATCCAGCCGACCCCGACGCCGACGAAGAGCCGGCCCCCCGAGAGCACGTCCGCCGTCGCGAGCATTTTCGCCGTGAGCACAGGGTTGCGGTAGGGCGCGACGAGCACCGACGGGCCGAAGCGGACGCGCGTCGTGGCGCCGGCCAGGAAGCAGAGCATCGAGAGCGGCTCGAGGTAGTCGGCGTCCGGCGGCACCGCGAGGCGCCCCGTGGCGTTGTAGGGGTAGCGCGACTCGATGCGGCGCGGGATCACGACGTGATCGGTGACCACGATCGCGTCGTAGCCGAGCGCCTCGGCGCGGCGGGCCGTCTCGAGCGCGTGGTCGCGCGTCGCGAGCGGACCCGAGTTCAGCACCTGGAAGCCCCGCCGGACCATCATGATGTCCTCCTCGACGTGATCGTGATGAACCCGCCCGGCTCAGGCCCGGACGCGTGGCCGCCCGTCGGCGGCGACGCGCTCGAGCACGTCGAGCATCTCGGGGACCGTCGGCACCGAGAAGTCCAGGACGAAGTGCTCGACGCCCGCGGCGACGTAGGCCGACAGGTCCGCGGCGACCTGCTCGGGTGAGCCCGTCAGCGGCGCCCGGTCCTTCGGCGCGCCGCCCTCGAGCTTCAGGGGCGCCTTGAACGTGATCGTGATGCTCTTCGCGTCGCGCCCGGCGGCCGCGGCCATCTCGCGAAGCCGGCGGACGGCGGCCGCCATCTCCGGCGGATGGAGCGCCACCGGTGGTCGGAGACCGAGCGGATGCCAGCCGTCCGCGACGGCACGGGATGCGGCCGGACGCTGCCCGTTCCTCGAACGGCACGCCCAGTCCGGCGAATTCCTCGCGCCACCAGCCGGCGCCCGCCCCCAGAATCACGCGCCCGCCCGAGAGATGGTCCGCCGTCGCGAGCACCTTGGCGGTGAACACCGGATTGCGGTAGGGAATCACGAGCACGCTCGTGCCGACGCGGATGCGCTCGGTGACCGCGGCGAGGTAGGTCACCGCGGTGAGCGGCTCGAGCCAGGGCTCGTCGGGCCCCAGCGGGAACGCGCCCGTCGCCGAGTAGGGGTACGCGGACACGCTCTTCACGGGGATCAGCAGCCGGTCCGTCACGAAGATCGAGTCGAAGCCGAGCGCCTCGGCGCGCCGGGCAAGCGTCGTGATGGCGCCACGATCGGCGAGCGCGCCGCGCCCTTGGAGCGAAGAGCCGATCGCGGGCGTCACGCGTCGAGCCTCAGCGCCTCACGGCTCGACGGGGAACGTGCCGCGGAAGACAAACTTCTGGGCGCGCTTGCCCGTATCCACCTCGGTCGTGTAGACGTTGCCCTTCGAGTCCACGGCGAGGTTGTGGATCCAGTGGAACTGCCCCGCCTGGCGCCCGTTCCGGCCGAACTTGCCCAGGACCTTCCCGGTCTCGCGCAGCAGCGTCCAGACATGGTTGTTCTCGCCGTCCGCGGTGTAGAGCCACGACTGCGGCGCGTCGTGCGAGATCTCGACGTCCCACACCGAGCCTGCGCCGCGCGTGGCCGGCGCCACGACGAACTCCCGCACGTAGGTGCCGTCCTTGCGGAAGACCTGGATGCGGTTGTTCATGCGATCGCACACGTAGAGCAGGCCGTCTCGGGACAGACGGACGCAGTGCACCGGGTTCCCGAACCCCTTGACGCCCGCGTCCCCGGGCGGCCGGCCGTTGGCGCCCCAGTGGCGCTTGTAGGCGCCCGTCTGCGCGTCGAAGACGATGACCCGGTGGTTTTTGTAGCCGTCGGCGACGAAGAGCTCGTTCGTGGCGGGGTCCACGCTCACGTTCGCCGGGCGGCCGAGGTGCGCCGTGTCGTTGTCGCCGCCGGTCACGTTCGCCTTGCCGATCTGGAGCAGGAACCTGCCGTCGCGCGTGAACTTGAGGAGGTGGTGGTCCTTCTGGTCGTTGCCGCCGATCCAGACGTTGTCCTGGTAGTCCACGTAGATCCCGTGCTCGTTGAGCGGCCAGTCGTAGCCCGCGCCGGGGCCGCCCCACGCCTGGAGCAGGTTGCCCTGCGCGTCGAGCTCGAGCACGGGCGGCGCCGGCGCGCAGCAGAGCGAGCGCGGTGGGGTGAGCACGGCGCCGCGCTCGTCCTCGGTGAGCGAGCGCGGGCGCTGCAGGACCCAGACGTGGTCCTGACGGTCCACCGCCACGCCCGACGCCTGGCCGAGGATCCAGTTGTGCGGCAACGGCTTCGGCCACCACGGATCCACCGCGAACCGCGGCGCGAGCCCCTCCACCGGCCGCTGCGCCGTCGCGCTCTCGATGAGCACGGCGACTCCGATCGCGAGCGCCACCGCCGCCCCCGCCGCCATCACGCTGCGTCTCATGGTTGAGCCTCCTCCAGGCCGAAGACCTGCGCCAGCAGCTCGTACGAGCGGCGCCGGGCCTTGACATCGTGGGTGATCGTGACGACGACGAGCTCCTCCACGCCGTACTCGGCGGCCAGGCCGAGCAGCCGCTCGCGCACCTGCTCGGGCGCGCCCGCGATCACGCGCCGCCGCGCGTGCTCGACGATCCCCCGTTCGTGGTCGGTGTACGCGTACGCCTCGGCCTCCTCGACCGAGGGGTAGCGACCGGCGCGCCCGGTGTAGAGTCGCACGATGAAGAGCTCGCGGCTCTTCGCGAGGCGGAGCGCCTCGGCCTCGGCGTCCGCGCAGACGACGAAGACCGCGGCGCTCGCGCGCGGCGCGGCCAGGAGCTCGGAGGGCCGGAACTCGCGGGCGTAGGCGCGCGTGATCTCGGCGCCACCCTCGGCGCTGATGAAGTTCGCGAAGGAGAAGGCAAGCCCGAGCTGTGCCGCGAGCATCGCGCTCTGGTCGCTCGAGCCGAGGAGCCAGACGTCGGGCGCGCCGGGGCCGCTCGGCATCGCGACGACGCGTGCGAAGGGGTGGCCCGCAGGCAGCCTCGCGCGCAGGAAGCCGACGACGTCCGCGACCTGCTGCGGGAACGCTTCGGGGGACGCCTCCGCCTTGAGGGCGCGCGCCGTGAGCTGGTCGGAGCCGGGGGCGCGGCCGAGGCCGAGGTCGATGCGCCCGGGGAAGAGCGTCTCCAGCACGCGGAAGCACTCGGCGACCTTCAACGGGCTGTAGTGCTGGAGCATGATGCCGCCCGAGCCCACGCGGATCCGCGACGTGCGGGCGGCGACCTGGCCGATCAGCACCTCGGGGCTCGAGCCCGCGAGCCCAGGGGTCGAGTGATGCTCGGCGAGCCAGTATCGCTGGTAGCCCCAGCGGTCGCAGGCCTGCGCGAGATCGAGCGTCTCGTGGAGCGCGTCGGCGGCGGTGCCGCCGCTCCGAACCGGCGACTGGTCGAGGACGGAAAGGCGTAGCACTAGTTGATCCGCTTCTCCCGCCCCTTCCACTCCTTGTCGCGCAGGACGAACTTCTGCACCTTGCCGGTCGAGGTCTTCGGGAGGTCGCCGAACTCCACCGCCGCCGGGCACTTGAAGTGCGCGATGTGCTGCCGGCAGAACTCGATGATCTCCTGCGCCGTCGCCGTCCGGCCCGGCTTGAGCGTGACGAAGGCCTTCGGCCGCTCGCCCCACTTCTCGTCGGGGATCGCGACGACGGCGCACTCGAGCACGGCCGGATGCTTCGCGACGGTCTGCTCGACCTCGATGGTCGAGATGTTCTCGCCGCCCGAGATGATGATGTCCTTCTTGCGGTCGCGGAGCTCGATGTAGCCGTCGGGGTGCCACACCGCGATGTCGCCCGAGTGGAACCAGTCGCCGCGGAAGGCCTCCGCCGTCGCCTCGCGCTGCGCGAAATAGCCCATCGCGGCGTTGTTGCCCCGCATGACGACCTCGCCGAGGGTCTCCGCGTCCTTCGGGACGTCGGTCATGTTGGCGTCGACGACCCGCACGAGGTCGAAGAGGGCGTAGCCTTGGCCCTGCCGCGCGGCGACGCGCGCCTGCTCGTCGATCGGCAGCGCGTTCCACTCCTCGTGCCACGCGCACACGGTGTGGGGCCCGTAGGTCTCGGTGAGGCCGTAGACGTGGACGGGTCGGAAGCCGAGCTCCTTCATCCTGGCCAGGAGCGTCGGCGACGGCGGGGCGCCGGCGACCGTGACCGTCACCGGCCGTGTGAGCGTGTGGGCCTTCGGGTCGTTGATGACGCCGATGTGGACGGTGGGCGCGCCGTTGTAGTGGGTGATGCCCTCCGCGTCGATCATGTCCCAGATGCGCGTGGACTCGACCTTGCGGAGGCAGACGTGGGTGCCCCCGACGGCCGTGACGCCCCACGTGAAGCACCAGCCGTTGCAGTGGAACATCGGCAGCGTCCAGAGATAGCGGGCGTCGAAGCTCATTGCCGTCTCGATGACCTCGCCGATCGCGTTGACCCACGCGCCCCGGTGCGAGTACATCACGCCCTTCGGCCGGCCCGTCGTGCCCGAGGTGTAGTTGATGGCGAGCAGCTCCTCCTCGTCCTTGAGCCAGCTCTCGACCGACGCGGGCGAGCCGGTCGCGAGGAAATCCTCGTACGGGTCGCCGGCGGCGCCCGTGTCGTCGACGCGGATCACGCGGAGCCCCGAGAGATCGAGCGGCTTCACGACGGGCTCGAACTCCGCGTCCACGAACAGGAACCGAGCGCCGCAATGCGTGAGGATGTAGCCGATCTCGTCCGAGCTCAGCCGGATGTTGATCGCCACGAGGACGCCGCCCGCCAGGGGGACGCCGTAGTGCGCCTCGAGCATCGCCGGCGTGTTCGGGCAGAGGAACGCCACGCGGTCGAGCTTCTCGAGGCCCGCGCGGCGCAGGCCCGAGGCGAGCCGGTTCGCGCGCGCCTCGAGCTGCGCGTAGGTGTAGCGGCGCCCGCCGTGCACGACGGCGGTCTTCTGCGGGAACACGTAGGCGCTGCGCGCGAGGAAGCTCACCGGCGTGAGCTCCGTCCGGTAGACGTGGCGAAAGTCGAGGTGGCGAAACTCGCTCATGGACCGTTCCTCCGACCTGGTTTGGGTCAGTGTACCCCAGGAGCACTTGCGCCGGGCGCCGACACCGACTGCCCTCCCGACGAATCCTGACTCGAGGAGGGACGCATGAGCGACGTGTCTCGGCGCGAGCTGCTGCAGGCCGCGGGGGTGCTCGGCGTGGCGGCCGCCTTCACCGGCACCGCGATCGCCCAGGGCCGGCCCACGGCGGACGACTTCATCCGCACCGTCAAGGGGGCGAGGATGTTCGACCTCTCGTTCGTCTGGAACGAGCAGTCGCCCGTCCTCAGCCTGAATCCGCCCTACGCCTTCGCGCTCAACCGCACGCACAAGATGACCCACGAGATCTTCGGCCAGGTCCCGGGGAGTCGCGTCTCCTGGGCGTCGGCCATGGCCATCATGTACTTCAGCGGCCAGCACGGCGCGCCGACGATCGACGCCAATCTCGGCATGGAGAGCTTCCCCGCGGACCTCATGGTGAACCGCGCGGTCCTCCTGGATGTCGCGCGCCAGATCGCCGGTGGCCGGCCGGACCCGCTGCCGCCGGGCTTCGAGATCACGGGTGCGCACCTCGAGCAGACGATGCGGGCGCAGAGCGTGGAGGTGCGGCGCGGCGACTCCCTCCTGATCCGCACCGGGTGGGGCCAGTACTTCGCGAAGGACAACGCCAAGTATCTCGGCGAGCAGTCGCCCGGGCCGGGTCAGGACGGCGCGCGCTGGATCATCGACAAGGGCGTCCGGCTCGCGGGCGACGACACCGCGACGTTCGAGAAGCGGCCGGCGGCCTACGGCCGCGAGCTGTTCAGCGTCCACATGATGCTGCTCGCGGACAACGGCATCTACATCGTCGAGAACGCGAACCTCGAGCCGCTCGGCGACGCCAAGGCGTACGTCGCCCTCCTGGTCCTGACGCCGCTCCGGATCCAGGGCGCGACGGGCTCGCCGCTCCGCGCGATCGCGCTCGCCCCCTGAGGCGGCGCGACCGCGCGGCGCTCCGTCAGCGCGGCTGGGGGGTGAGGCGGAGGTACGGCTTGAGGGCGCGCCAGCCCTTGGGGAACTTCGCCTTCGCCTCCTCGTCGCTCACCGCGGGCACGATGATGACGTCCTCGCCCTGCTTCCAGTTGACGGGCGTCGCGACCCGGTGGGCGTCGGTCAGCTGGAGCGAGTCGATCACGCGCAGGATCTCGTCGAAGTTCCGCCCGGTCGTCTGCGGATAGGTGATCATCAGGCGGATCTTCTTCTTGGGATCGATGACGAACACGGTGCGCACCGTGTAGACCTCGTCGTGCGCCGGGTGGATCATGCCGTACAGGCCCGCCACCTTCTTCTCCGGATCCGCGACGATCGGGAAGTTCGGCGCGTGGCCCTGCGTCTCCTTGATGTCAAGCGCCCAGGCGCGGTGCGAGTCCACGGGGTCGATCGAGAGGCCGATCGCTTTCACATTCCGCTTGTCGAACTCCGGCTTGAGCCGCGCGACGTAGCCGAGCTCCGTCGTGCAGACGGGCGTGAAGTCGCGCGGGTGCGAGAAGAGGACGGCCCAGCCGCCGGCGAGCCACTGGTGGAAGCGGATCGGGCCTTCCGTGCTGTCGGCGCTGAAGTCCGGGGCGAGATCTCCGAGTCTGAGGCTCATCGATGGTCTCCTTTCGTCGTTGCGACCCTGACGATGTAGTCCACGAAGGGCGGGAACGGATCGAATCCGAGCACGCGCGGCGCGTCGGCGACGAAGTTCGACGTCGCGTTGACGTCGTAGAAGTACGCGAGGCCGTCGGCCTCGCTCACCAGGTACTCGATGCCGCCGACGTCGATGGATGCCGCGTGCGCGAGGGCGAGCACCTGCGCAACGACCTCGGCCGGGGCGTCGTACCGGCTGACGCTGAGCCCCGGTCTCGCGTCCACCGGGCAGGCGTTGAGCTCCGCGGCGGCGGCCGTAGCCGGCGCCTGGCAGATGTCCGCCGGGCAGAGGTTGAAGTCGGCGGCGGTCCGCACGATGCGGATGGCGTACAGGTAGCGACCGTCCAGCACCTCGACACGGACGATCGCGCCGTCCACAGGCTCGATGTACTCCTGGAGCAGGGCGACGCCGTCCGGGCCGAAGTCGAGTGCGGCCGCGCGCGCCTCGAGCCCGGCGCGCGAGTCGAAACGCTCGATGAGCGCGCCCGAGCCGCCGACGTTCGGCTTGACGACCGCCGGGAACCGAACGCCCTCGCTCGCCTTGGCGAGCTGCTCCCGGTCGTTGACGACGAGCGTTCGCGGGTAGCGCACGCGCAGCCGCTCGAACAGGCCGATCTGCAGCGCTTTGGACTTCTCGAAGCGCCAGGCCGCCACCGGGTTGATCACGGGGACGTCGAGCGCCTCCCAGTGGGCGAGCAGCGGCTCGGCGTAGAACAGCACGCTGCCGTGGCCGCGCCGGTGGGACGACGGGCTCGTCCGGTTGACGATGACGGAGTAGCGCGGGCTCCTCTCCCGCGGATCGAACGCGTGGCTCGAGTGGTCGATCTTCTCGAACGGCAGCCTGCGGTGCTGGAGCTCGGCGATCAGCCGCGCCGACCACTCGGGGTGCTCGTCGAGGACGCCGATCGGTGCCGAGAGAGGCGTGGTCATCGTATCGCTCCCATGGGAATCGGAAGGGCCTGCTCGGGGAACCACCGGAGGCGCCGGCGAAGCGCGACGACGTCGCCGATCACGGCGACGACCGGCGGCTCGAGCCTCGCGCGCGCCGCGCGGCCGGCGATGTCGTCGAGACGTCCGGTCAGAGTCTCCTGGAGATCGGTCGTCCCCCAGCGCACGAGGGCGACGGGTGTCGCGGGCGAGCGGCCCTGGGCGATCAGCGCCCGCGTGATGCGCGGGAGCGCGCGCGCGCCCATCAGCACGACGAGCGTGTCGGCCGCCCCGGCGAGTCGCGCCCAGTCCACGCTCGCCCCGCGCTTGACCGCGTCCTCGTGGCCCGTGACGACCGCGAAGGAGGAGGCGACGCCCCGGTGGGTCAGCGGGATGCCGGCGTAGGCGGGCACCGCGACCGCAGACGTGACGCCGGGGACGACCTCGAACGGCACGCCCGCGCGCGCCAGCGCTTCGGCCTCCTCGCCGCCCCGGCCGAAGACGAAGGGATCGCCGCCCTTGAGCCGCACCACGCGCCGCCCGCGGCGCGCGTGCCGGACGAGGAGCGCATTGATCCGAGCCTGGGGCAGCGCGTGGCGTCCGGCGGCCTTGCCCGCGAACACGCGGCGGGCGCGCGGTGCCTCGTCGAGGAGCCGGGGGTGCACCAGCCGGTCGTAGACGACGACCTCGGCCTGCCGGAGCAAGTCGCGGCCGCGCACCGTGATGAGCCCGGGATCGCCGGGCCCGGCGCCGACGAGCGCGACCGTCCCGGCGGTCATGCCCGCACGCCGAGACGCTCGAGGACGTGGCGCTTGGCCGCGTCCCGTCCGCGTTCGACGATGAGCCGGCGCGTCTCCGGCCCGAGCGCGTTCCGCCAGAGGTCGGCAGTGGCGACGCGGCCCTCGGCGCGGAGCTCGCGGCGCGCCTCGGCGGCGATCTCGGCGAGCGTCGCGTAGTCGGCGGTGAGGACACGCTCCAGCTCCTCGCGGACGGTCCGCGCGAGCGCGGGCGAGGTCCCGCCGGTCCCGACCGCGACGACAAGGTCGCCGCGGCGGACGAGCGCCGGCAGGAAGAAGTCGCAGTGCGCCGGGTCGTCCGCGGCGTTGACCCAGACGCCGCGCCGGCGGCCCTCGAGCGCCACCGCGGCGTTGACCTCACCCGCGTCCGTGGCCGCGAACGCCAGGTCGAAGCCCGCCAGGTCGCCGGCGCCATAGCCGCGCGCCAGGTGCTGGAGCCGCCCGGCGCCGACGAGCGCGGCGAGCGCCGGCGTCAGCGCCGGCGCGACGACGGTCACACTCGCGCCGGCCGCCAGGAGACCGTCCACCCTGCGCTCGGCGACGACACCGCCGCCCACGACGACGCAGCGCCAGCCCGCCAGGTCGAGCACGATCGGGTAGGCGGCCACCTCAGCCGTCCACACCGTGCGGCGCGCTCCCCGGCGAGGCGTCGCGCGCGACCGACTCGACCAGCGTGCCCGCCAGCAGCGCGCGCAGCTCATCCTCGCTGTGACGCGCGGCAAACGGCCTGAAGTTCTCGCCCGGGAACCGGTCCAGGAGATAGGCGCGGAGCAGGCGCTCGATCGCCGGCGCGACCTCCGTCGCCGGCACGCGCAGCCCGATAGGCCGCGCCACGGCCTGGTGCAGGCCGAGAGCGCCGCCGACGCAGAAGTAGTAGGCGTCCACGAGCGCGCCGTCCACCTTCGCCTTCTTGCCCTCGATGCCGAGGTCGGCGATCCAGTGCTGGCCGCAGCTGTTCGGGCACCCGGTGACGTGGATCTTCAGGTGCTGCTCGAACCCTGGCAGCCGCGCCTCGAGCGCCTCGACGAGGCGCCGCGCGAAGCCCTTGGTCTCGGTGAGCGCGAGCTTGCAGAACTCCGAGCCCGTGCAGGCCACGGTGCCGCGCCGGAAGGGCGAGGCCTCCAGCGGGAGCCCGGCCGCCTCGAGCGCCTGCGCGAGCGCGCCGCCATGCTCGCGTCGGACGTTCGGGATGAGGAGATTCTGCAAGTGCGTCGTGCGGATCTCGCCGGAGCCGAAGCGGTCGGCGAGGTCGGCGACCGCGCGCATGGCGGCCGGCGCGAGCCGCCCGCGCAGGACTGCGACGCCGGCGTAGACATAGCCCGGCTGCTTCTGCGGGTGGATTCCGACGTGATCGCGGTACACGTCGTCCGGCGGATCGTCCGGCACGCCCGGCTCGAGGGCCACGCCGAGCCGTTCCTCGATCGCGGCCTGGAAGCGCGCCGCCGTCCAGCCGTGCTGCAGGAAGAGGAACTTGAGCCGCGCCTTCTCGCGGTTCTGGCGTAGCACGTCGGAGTCGCGGAAGATCTCCGAGCTCGCGCGCAGGACCGGCAGGGCCTGGTGCCAGGGCACGAAGGCGTCGAGCCGCAGTGCCAGGTGCGGGTCGGTGGAGAGACCGCCGCCCACGCGCACGGCGAACCCGATCTCACCCGTCGCCGGGTGGCGCTGCGCCGTGAGCCCGACGTCGTTGATCTCCGGATAGGAGCACCACGCGCGGCAACCGGTGATCGTCACCTTGTACTTGCGCGGGAGGTTGTAGAAGGCGGGATT
This sequence comes from Methylomirabilia bacterium, assembly GCA_041496385.1. GTDB lineage: Bacteria > Methylomirabilota > Methylomirabilia > Rokubacteriales > CSP1-6 > AR19. The sequence continues at coordinate 22,728 of JBGQEL010000002.1, forward strand.
GCCGTTGAGCATCCGCGTCGCCGCGTGCACGAGCGGCGAGGCGTCGACCAGCTCGTCCCTGTCCGCGCCGGCGAGTGGGCAGCCCGTGACGTTGCGCGTGACGTCGCCGCACGAGCCGAGCGTCGTGACGCCGTTGAGCCAGAGCGTCTGGAACACCTCCGGGAGGCTTTCAAGGGCCACCCAGTGGAGCTGGATGTTCTGGCGCACGGTGACGTCGGCGACGCCGCGCGCGTGGCGCTCGGCGAGGTCGGCGATCGTCCGCAGCTGATGCGACTGGAGCGCGCCGTTCGGGATCCGGATGCGCACCATGAAGTGGCGCGTGGCCTTGCCCTCGCCGCCCTTGCCGCCGACGGCGCCGACGCCGTCACCCTGCGTGTAGATGCCCCACCAGCGGAAGTACGTCCCGATCCACTCCGGCGGGATCGCCTCCCATCCCTCGCGCGCGAAGCGGACGATCTCGGCGTACGCCTCCCACGGATTCTGCTCACGCTTGAGCCGCTCGACGCGCTGAGCCTTCGTCTCCTGGACGGCTTCGCTCACCGGTTCCTCCAAAGCGAAACCGGGAGGTGGGCGTGTCGCTCGCCCGTCCTCCCGGCTCTGGGTCTTCGTTGTCGAGACTGGCCGTTACGACGGCACCACGGTCACCCGATGTACTGACGTAGCGATCTCTCCCGCGCTTTACATCGCACTCGAGCCAACCGCTCCGGCGCCATGACGGAAAACTACTATTCCCTATCGGCATTGTCAAGAATGATTTCGGCCATATGTTAAACATAGTTGACTGCTACTCCCAAAATCGGGAAGGGGCTTGCGCGATGCGCGCGGGACGGCTAACGTGCCAGCGCTGACCCTGTCGGGGCAGCGTGCCGCGGGAGGATTCGACATGGCGAGAAGCATCTACGACGAGACCTACGCCCGCTCGATGAGGGATCCCGAGGCGTTCTGGGCCGCGGCGGCCGAGGACATCCACTGGGACAGGCGCTGGGACCGCGTCTTCGACGACTCGCGCAAGCCGTTCTACCGATGGTTCACGGGCGGCCTGCTCAACACCTGCTACAACGCGCTCGACCTGCACGTGGACCGCGGGCGCGGCAAGCAGCGAGCGCTCGTCTACGACAGCCCGGTGACCGGCACCGTGAAGACCTTCACCTACCGCGAGCTGCGCGACGAGGTGGCGCGCCTGGCCGGGGCGCTGCGGCGCCAGGGCGTCGGCAAAGGCGACCGCGTGATCATCTACATGCCGATGGTCCCCGAGGCGGTCATGGCGATGCTCGCGTGCGCGCGCATCGGCGCGATCCACTCGGTGGTCTTCGGCGGCTTCGCCTCGAACGAGCTCGCCAAGCGCATCGACGACGCGCGGCCGCGGCTGATCCTCTCGGCCTCGTGCGGCATCGAGGTGAACCGCGCCGTGCCCTACAAGCCGCTCCTCGATGGCGCGATCGATCTCTCGACGCACAAGCCCGAGCGCTGCGTGATCCTCCAGCGGGCACCCGAGCTCGCCCGTCTCTCGGCCGCGCGCGACCTGGACTGGGGAGACTTCGTCGCCGGCGCGCCGGCGGCGGAGTGCGTGCCCGTCGCGGCCACCGACCCGCTCTACGTCCTCTACACGTCGGGCACGACGGGCGTGCCGAAAGGTGTGGTGCGCGATCACGGCGGCCACGCCGTCGCGCTCAAGTGGTCCATGACGAACGTCTACGGCATCGGCGCCGGCGAGACCTACTGGGCCGCGTCGGACATCGGCTGGGTGGTCGGCCACTCGTACATCGTCTACGCGCCGCTCCTCAAGGGCTGCACGACGATTCTCTACGAGGGCAAACCCGTCGGGACACCCGACCCCGGCGCCTTCTGGCGGCTCATCGCCCAGCACGGGGTCAGCGCCCTGTTCACCGCCCCCACCTCCTTCCGCGCGATCAAAAAGGAAGACCCGCAGGGCCACCACATCGCCAGGCACGACCTCCGAAACTTCCGCACGCTCTTCCTCGCGGGCGAGCGCTGCGATCCCGACACGCTCCACTGGGCCGAGGAGCGCCTCGGCGTGCCGGTCATCGACCACTGGTGGCAGACGGAGACGGGCTGGCCCATCGCCGCCAACTGCGTCGGACTGGGCGCGCTGCCGGTGAAGGCGGGCTCACCGACGAAAGCGGTGCCCGGCTACGACGTGCGCGTCCTCAGCGAGGAGAACACGGAGATGCCCGCGGGGCAGATCGGCTCGATCGCCATCCGGCTGCCGCTGCCGCCCGGCTGCCTGCCGACCCTCTGGAACAACGACGCGGGCTACGTGCAGTCCTACCTCGCGAAGCACCCGGGCTACTACCTCACGGCGGACGCGGGCTACCGGGACGAGGACGGCTACCTCTACATCATGAGCCGCGTGGACGACATCATCAACGTCGCCGGCCACCGGCTCTCGACCGGCGCCATGGAGGAGGTGCTGGCCGGGCATCCCGACGTGGCCGAGTGCGCGGTCGTGGGCGTCGCCGACGAGATCAAGGGCGAGGTCCCGGTAGGTTTCGTGGTCACGAAGGCCGGGGTCGAGCGGAGCGAGGCGGACATCGCGGGCGAGCTGGTCCAGCGCGTGCGCGCGCAGATCGGGCCCGTGGCCGCCTTCAAGACCGCGATCCTCGTGAAGCGGCTGCCCAAGACGCGCTCGGGCAAGATCCTGCGCGGCACCGTGAAACGCATCGCAGACGGCCTGGAATACACGCTGCCCGCGACGATCGACGATCCGGCGATTCTCGACGAGATCGCTGAGGCGCTCCGCCAGAAGGGCTACGCGAAGGAGCGCTGACGCCGGCGCCACCAGAGCGCGAGCGCCGCGAGCACGGCGAGGCCGAGCGTGCCGTTCCAGAGGAATGCGGCCGAGACGCCCCACCACTGGGAGATCGTCCCGACCAGAAACGCGCCGATCGGGAAGATGCCGCCGGAGACCCACGTGTAGAGGCCCATCACTCTCCCGCGTAGCGCGTCCGGAGCGCGGAGCTGCATCGAGGTGTTGCAGCTCGCCATCAGCATGATGCCGAAGTAGCCCGTCACGAACAGGAGCGGCACCGCCATCCAGACGTGGCGCGTCGCCGCGAGGCCCAGCAGGCTCGAGAACGTGATCCCGGCCGCGACGAACATCTGCGCCAGCCCGGGCTCGCGCGACCCGCGCATGCCGACCGTGAGCGCGCCGCCGACGGCGCCGACGCCGAGCGAGGCCATGAGGAAGCCGAAGCCCTCGGGACCGAGGCCGAGCACGGTGCGCGCCAGCAGCGGCACGTAGACCGTGAAGTTGAAGACGCAGAGGCTCACGACGAGCACGAGGCCGATCGCGAGCAGGAGCCGCGGCGTCCGCAGCACGTAGCGAAGTCCCTCCCCGATCTCCTCGAGCATCGAGGCGCGCGGTGCGGCGGCCGGCAGCCCGCCCGACTTCAGCCGGAGCAGCGTGACGATGACCGCGAGGAACCCCACGCCGTTGACAAAGAACGCCGGCACCACCCCGAAGCGGCCGATGACGATGCCGGCGACCGCGGGCCCCACGATGCGCGCGCCGTTGAACGCCGCGCTGTTCAGCGCGACCGCGCTCGCCACGTCGGCCTTGCCGACCATCTCCATCACGTACGACTGCCGGGCGGGCTGGTCGAAGACGTTGGCGAAGCCGAGCAGGAGCCCCAGCGCGGCGACGTGCCAGTACTCGACGAGCCCCGTGGCCGCGAGCGCGCCGAGCCCCAGCGCCTGGCAGGCGAGCGTCGTCTGCGTCGCGACGAGCAGCTTACGCTTCGGCAGCCGGTCGGCGACCGCGCCCGTGACGATCGAGAACAGGAGCACGGGCGAGAACTGGAGAGTCGAGATGAGCCCGAGCTTGAACGGGGACCCGGTGAGCTGCAGCACGAGCCACGCCTGCGCGACCGTCTGCATCCAGCCGCCGATCTGGGCGATGAGCTGCGCGGCGTAGAATCGGCGGAACTCTCCGTGGTGCAGCGCGCGCAGTCCGTGCGGGAGCCTCACCGGGCCATTCTACAGGCGCGAGCTGCTGCAGGCGGCGAACCGGGCTAGGGTTTGGTCTTGCCGAAGGCGTTGCCCGGGATCGACGCGGGCCTCCCGGTGGCATTGGCGACGCCGTGCCCCGGCGCGACCGCGCTGACGACCGGCGGAACAGCGCTGACGATCGGGGCCACGGGCGTGACCACCGGCGCGACGGTGCTGGCGATCGGGGCCACGGGCGTGACTACCGGCGCGACACTGCTGACGATCGGGGCCACGGGAGTGACCACCGGCGCGACCGGGGTCACGACAGGCGCGACGGCGCTGATGACCGGCGTGACCGCGTTGACGACCGGCGCTGCGGCACTCCCGTTGCCCGGAGTCCCGGCGTTGCCGAGCGCGAGGCCGTTGCCACTGCTATTGCCCGGAGTCCCGGCGTTGCCGACGGCCAGTCCACTCGCCCCGTCGGTAAGAAGGGAAGTGGTCGTCGCACTGCCACCACTAGTGCCGAGCCCCTTGCCGCTGCCCCCGTCGCTCTGGGTCGTGGCGACGCTTACCTTGTCGACGATGATCGTTGCCTTCTCGCTGGCGGCGCCGGCGCTGCTCGCCGCCTTGTCGCTGCCGGTGCTCACCTTGTCGCTGTTGCTGCCCGACTTGTCGCTGCTGCCACCGGTCTTGTCGCTGCTGCCGCTCGTGGTGCTCGCGCTGGCGCTGGTGGCCGCTTGCGGAAGCACGGCGGCAATGTCCTGGACCGCGCGCTGCACGGACTCGGCGACCGCGGGCGCCATGCTCGCGGCCGGCGGATTCTTCGGGAGCACGGTGAAGTCGGCGCCGAGGCTGTTCGCGCGGGCGGGCGAGATCCTTGTCGGCTGCGGAAGCGGAAGCAGCGACGTCCCGCTCACCGTGATGGATTCCCGGATCGAGACGGACACGGGCGCGCCGATGCTGCGGCCCGTCGCCGAGTCCAGGCGGGTCACATCGATGAGGCCGCGCAGGACCGTGATGACCGAACGCGCGCTCGCCACCTCGGCGACCACGATCGTCCCGCGGATCGCGGCCTTCGCGTTCGGCGTCGTGATCTCGACGACGTCGCCCGGCTTCATCTTGTCCTTGGAGACCGACACGGAAATACGCCCGGAGGCGACGTGGATCGTCGCGGTGCCCGGCACCTCGGTGATCGTCAGCACCGTCTGCTCGCGCGCGGTCACGGTCGCCTTGCCGCCGAGGAGGACACGCACGAAGGACCTCTCGCTCGTCGTGATGCGGTCGCGGACGAACACGTCGTCCTTGAACTTGAGGGCGGCCGGCTCGGGTGTCGCGGTACGAACGACCGTCGCCGTGCCTTCCAGCGTCGTGACGACGCCGGCGCGCTCGCCCGCCAGCGCCGCCGCCGGCAGGAGAAACGCGGTCATGACGAGTGAACGCAGCGATCGCGTGCTGTGACGGCTCATGTCGTCGGCTCTCCGTGCGGCGGTCTCTACCCGCAGACCGCGCGCGCAGCGGAGAGAGGCAAGTGAAATGCCACGACGTTCCGGAAATCCGAGGACTTACAGGACGCGAGTTTGCGCTCGACGCCCGCGAACCGGCGCCGATCAGAGTCGCGCCAGCGGTCGCCTTCGCGCCAGGCCGACTCGCGCCGCGCCGGCCAGCTAGGCGGGCAGCCGGATGGGCGTCAGGACCAGTCGCGCGGGCGAGTTCGGGAAGGGCCAGCCCGGAATCAACGCCGTGAACGCGCCCGCCGTACCGCCGGCGACGACCAGCTTGAAGTTCGCGGGCGAGCGGAACTTCGGCACGGGCGTGGCGCGGCGCGCCTCGAGCTGCTCCCACAGAAACCTCCGCGCGTCGGCCTTCGACCACCCGTCGCCCCCGATCGTGCGCGCGTGGAGCGGCGAGAGGACCATGAGAATGTCGCCGAGCCCGGTCGTCGCGTGGCTCGCGATCACCTCGAGGCTGCGCGCGAGGGTCGCGAGCACGTCCGGCGCCGAGCGGCTCTGGCCGTCGGCGACGACCTGGAGCGGCTCGCCGGGAAGCGCCGCCACCGTGCTCTCGCCCGACGCGAAGCCGTGCTCGACGTGGAGCGGTTCCCACGGGCTCGCCTCCTCGTACTCGCCGAAGCAGCACGCGTAGCGGCCCGGGCCGCCGAAGGTGGACATGCTGATCGCACCCGGCCGTGCGCCGCCCAGGTTCACCCAGACCAGGCGCAGCGCGCGACCGATCGTGGCGTTGGCGCGCCAGCCGGGGCCGAGCGCGCCGACACCGCAGTTGATGTCGAGCACCGCGCGCACCGGGCCGTTCACGACGATGACGGGCGCGACGGCGTCGGTCGTGCCGGAGACGCCCACCAGGTCGAAGCCGTCGTCGCAGAGCGCCTGGACGCCGGCGATGACGACCGGCAGGTACGCCGGGAGGCAGCCGGCCATCACGGCGTTCACCGCGATCTTCTCCACGGTCGCGCGCCCGTGCGCGGGCGCGACCAGCCCGATCAGCTCGTCGGCCGGTCGACCCGACGCGTCGATCGCCGCACTGACGCGCTCGCGCGTCGGCGGCACGACCGGCAGGCCGTCGGTGACACCGCGGGCGAAGAACTGCTCGAACGGATCGTCCTCGGGCCGCATCGCGCCGTCCATTCTACGTCGTCGCGTGCGTCTCGCTTGCCTTCGACGACACGGCGGACTACTCTCCCTACGCATGAGCCAGAAGACCGTCGTCGCCCTCGGTGGCGAGGGCATCGGCATCGAGGTCGTGGACGCGACGTGCGAGCTGCTCGACGCCGCGGGCTTCCCGCTCCGCATCCTGACGCCGCCCCACGGCGCGGCCGCGGAGAAGACGCACGGCTCGCCCGTGCCCGACGAGACCAAGCGGCTCTGCGGGCAGGCCGACGGCATCCTGTTCGGCGCCGCGGGACCATCCACGAGCGCCGTCGTCAGCTGGCTCCGCTGGCAGCAGGACGCGTACGCCGGCGTGCGCCCGATCAAGTACTACGAGGGCGCCCGCTCGCCGCTCGCCGATCCGCACGGGATCGACTTCATTGTGCTGCGCGAGAACACCGAGGGTCTCTATCCCGGGCGCGAGGGTGACCTCGCCGAGCTGGGACGCGCCATGCCGGAGCTGCGCGACCGCGTCGGCAAGCACGTCGGCGACTACGGCGAGGGACGGTTCGCCGTCAAGGTCGTGAGTCGGGCCGGCACCGAGCGCATCGCCCGCTTCGCGTGCCGGCTGGCGCTCGAACGCAAGGCGCGGGGGCACGCGGGCAAGATCACGTGCGTCACCAAGTCCAACGTGCTCCGTCAGTCGGACGGCTTCTTCCAGGCCGTGGTCGAGGACGTCGTGAAGCAGCACCCGGGGCTCGGCTTCGAGCACTTCCACGTGGACGATGCGTCCCGGCGCCTCGTGCGCTTCCCGCAGAGCATGGACGTCGTGCTCTGCATGAATCTCTACGGCGACATCCTCTCCGACCTCGCCGCCGAGCTCGCGGGCGGCCTTGGCATCGCGCCCTCCGGCTGCTTCGGCGATCGGTGGGCGTACTTCGAATCGGTTCACGGCTCGGCGCCCGACATCGCCGGCCAGGGCATCGCGAACCCGACGGCGACCATCCTCTCCGCGTCGATGATGCTCGAGCACATGGGGCTCGCGGGCGAGGCCCGGAGGCTCGAGGCCGCCGTGGCGCGCGTCTATCGGGAGGGCAAGCGCCTCACGCGCGATCAGGGTGGCGGCGCGACGACGCGCGAGTTCGGCAAGGCGGTGCTCGCCGCGCTCGAGGCATGACGGCGGACCGGCGGGGCGCGTTCTGGGACATGATCGAGGGCCGGGCGCCGGCGCGCGGCCCGGGCGCGTGAAGGCCGCGTACGAGATCCGCATCCCCCGCCCGCGCGACGTGATCAAGGTGAAGGACAGCGAGGAATACCTGGAGGACTTCCGCGAGATCCGGAGAATCCTGGGGGCGGAGTTCACGTAAGCCGATGGGCGGGCCGGAATCCCCATGACGGCGGCCATCGAGAGGCGCGTCCTGATCGTCGACGACGAGCCCGCCATCCGCAGCCTGCTCGAGGAGTCGCTCGCGAGCTGGGGCTACGAACCGGTGCCGGCGGCCAGCGGTGCCGAAGCGTGGGAGATCTTCCAGCGCGCCGACGCGCCGGCGCTGGCGATGATCGACTGGATGATGCCCGGGATGGACGGCGTCGAGCTGCTCCTGAAGGTCCGGGGCCTGGCGAAGCCGCGTCGGCCCTACCTCATCTTCGTGACGTCCATGACACGGACCGATGACGTCGTGACGGCTCTCGAAGCCGGTGCCGACGATTACGTCGTGAAGCCCTTCCAGCCCGACGAGCTGCGCGCCCGCCTACGGGTCGGCGAACGGATGCTCGAGCTCCACGCAGCGCTCGCGCGGCGGACGGAGCAGCTCGACGCGCGCAACCGCTTCATCCGCCGGACGTTCGGCCGCTACCTGAGCGAGGAGGTCGTGACGCGCCTGCTCGGCGATCAGGAGGCTCTGGCGATGGGCGGCCAGCGGCGCAAGGTCACCGTCCTCATGTCGGACCTCCGTGGCTTCACCGCCGTCGTCGAGCGTCTGTCGCCCGAGGCCGTCGTGAAGATGCTCAATCACTATCTCGGCGTCATGACCGAGGTCATCCGGGAGCACGGGGGCACGATCGACGAGTTCATCGGCGACGCCATCCTGGTGATCTTCGGCGCGCCGATCGCTCGTCCGGACGACGCGGCCCACGCCGTCGCCTGCGCCGTCGACATGCAACTCGCGATGGTTGACGTCAACGCGTTCAACCGCCGGCAGGGGCTCCCGCCGCTCGAGATGGGGATAGCGGTCAACACCGGCGAGGTGGTGGTGGGTAACATCGGCTCCGCCCTCAGGGCCAAGTACGGCGCGGTCGGGCGGACGATCACCGAGGCCGCGCGGCTCGAGTCCCTGACGGTCGGCGGGCAGGTGCTCATCGCCGAGGCCACGCGCGCGGACATCGGCCCCGCGGCCCGGGTCGGCGACAGGCTCACCTGCAGCGTCAAGGGGGTGGGCGAGCCGCTCACGGCGTTCGACCTCACGGGCATCGGCGGCACATTCCAGCTCGACATGCCGCCGCGCGACCGCAGGCTCCAGACACCGACGCACGAGCTTCCGGTCGAGTATGCCCTCATCGAGGGCAAGCAAGTGGGGCCGTCGCGCGTTCACGGCCGCGTGGTCAGGCTGTCGCGCGACGAGGCCGAGATCTGGAGCGATAACCCGCCCGCCCCGCTCGCGGATCTCCGGCTCGAGCTCACGGCGGCCGGAGAGCCGTCGAAGGCGTGCTACGCGAAGGTGGTCGGCCCGGCGTCCGAGCGCGGCTGCTTCCGGGTACGATTCACGTTCGTGCCACCCGAGGTCGCCGCGGTCTTCTCGTCGCTGCTCCCGGCGATCTGACGCGGCCCCCTCACATCGTCTTCGGCAGGATGGCCGAGCCCGTCATCGAGTCGGCGCGCCGCCGCGGCCAGCGTCCGCCGTCCACCGCGGTGAGGAAGTCGAGCACCGCCCGGTTGAAGAGATCGGGCTCCTCGAGGTTGATGGCGTGGCCCGACTTGGCGAGGACGACGAGGCCCGACGTCAGGATCGTGCGTTTCATGTAGATCCCGGGCTCGAGGCAGGGCTCGTCCTCGTCGCCGGTCATGATGAGCGTCGGCACGTCCAGCTTCGCCATCCGGTCGCCGAGGTCGAAGATGGACGGGCGCAGCATCTGGACGCCGCGCAACGTGAGGGCGTGGCCCTGTGCCGAGCCGGCCGCGAGCCGGTCGTGGAACTCCTGCCAGCCGACGGGGTCCTTCTCGGCGAACTGCACGCGCGTGGGCCCGCGCGCGTAGAACTCGGCGACGGCCGCCATGCCCTCCGTCTCGAGCCGGCGCGCCACCAGCTCGGAGTCGGCGCGATGCTTGCCCTGGGCCTCGCTCCCGTAGCCCGCGCCGGCGACGACGAGCGAGAGCGCGCGCTCCGGATACGACAGCCCGAAGTGGAGCGTCGCGTAGCCGCCCATCGAGAGGCCAACGACGTGGGCCTTCGGGATCGCGAGGTGGTCGAGGACGCCCTTGATGTCGTCGGCGGCCTGCTGCTGCGAGTAGGTCTTGCCGTCGAGCGGGACGTCGGAGGGCGGATAGCCGCGCGCGTTGAAGACGATCGTGCGGTAGCGGCGCGCGAAGAACCGGACCTGGGCTTGCCAGCTCCAGCAGTCACCCGCGAACTCGTGGACGAACACGAGCGGCCCTCCGCCACCCGCTTCCTCGTAGTAGAGGTTCACGTCGCCGACCCTGGCCTTGGGCATCGCTCACGTCCCTCCCTGGAACATCCCCGCGCCGCCTCGCCCGCTCGCCGCGCCCGCCGGGCTCAGCGCGCGACGGCCGCGCCGCCCTCGACGATCCGGACCTCGCGCTGCGGGAGGCCAGGGCCCACGCCGATCTGGCGGAACCGCTCGACGAGCGCGGCATAGAGCTCGCCCTCGGCGGAGCCGTAGTCCGGAACGCGCACCCACGGGTCCACGCTGAGGGTGACCCCCGCGTCGCCGACCTTCACGATCCCCATGATCGCGACCGGGTCCTTGAGCACACGCGGGTTCGCGTCCACGACGCCGCGCGCCGCGCGGAGCACGCCCGCGAGGTCCGTGCCGTGGGGCACCGCGACGGCCAGGTGGAGCTGCCGGGTCGAGCCGAAGTTGTGGAGGATCTCGCCGACGATCTTGCGGTTCGGGATGACGACGCGCGAGCGATCGGTGTGCAAGAGCGTGGTCGAGAACAGCTCGACCGCGACCACCTCGCCGTGCACGTTGAGCAGCTCGATGTACTCGCCGACGCGGAAGGGCTTGGTGAAGATGATCGTGAGTCCCGCCATGACGTTGCTGAGCACGCCCTGGAGCGCGAAGCCGACACCGATGCCGGCGACACCGATGCCGGCGACGAGGGGCGCGATCTGGAATCCGAACTTGTCGAGGGCCACGACGACCGCGAAGAGCAGGACGATCACCTTGACGGCGCGGACGATGAGCTTCCGCATCGGCGGCTCGATCGCCTTCCTCTCGAGCGCGCGGTCGGTGAGGCTTCCCGTCCACCGGGCGGCGATCGCGCCGACGACGAGAATGACGATGGCGCCCAGGACCTGGAAGCCGTAGCGGATCACGAGATCGAGAATCAACTCGGTCGGTGGCATGGCGGGCTCCTTCTCTACACCGCGAGCTCCGAGGTGCAGTGCGGGCAGCGCGTCGCCGGCAGCGGGATCGGCATCGCGCAGCGGCCGCACGCCTTCGTGGCCGACGGCGCGGAGGGCTTCGGAAAGAGGCGGTTCACCTGCTTCACGAGCAGGAAAACGGCGAACGCGACGACGAGAAGGTTGATGATCGCGTTGAAGAAGAGCCCGTAGTTGAGCGTCGGCGCGCCGGCGGCCTTGGCGGCGGCGAGCGTGGAAAACGACTGGCCCGTCAGGCTGATGAACATGTGCGAGAAGTCCACCCGGCCGAGGAGGAGGCCGATCGGCGGCATGATCACGTCGCTGACGAGCGAGGTGACGATGCCGCCGAAGCTCGCGCCGATGACCACGCCGACGGCGAGATCGACGACGTTGCCGCGCATGATGAAGGCCTTGAACTCGTTCAGCATGGCGTCTCCTGGTTGTGAGTCGGCCAGCGGCAGCATATCATCAGGGCGTGTTCCGGCGCCTCGCCTCCGATCCGCGAAGCGCAGACGTCGGGCTCCTCGTCGCCAGCCTCGCGCTCTACGTCAAGACGCTCGCGCCGACCGTCTACATCTTCGACAGCGCCGAGCTGGCCGCGGGCGCGTACACCCTCGGGATCGTCCACGCCACCGGCTACCCGCTCTATCTCCTGCTCGCCAAGCTCTTCACGCTGCTCGTCCCGCTGGGTGACGTCGCGTGGCGCGTCAATCTCTTCTCGGCGCTCTGCGCGTCGCTGACGCTCGTGCTCCTCCGGCGGGTGATGTTCCTGCTGAGCGCCTCCCCCGCGAGCGCGCTGGCCGCCGCCGCGATGCTCGGCGTCTCGTACCCCTTCTGGTCGGAGGCCACGGCGGCGGAGGTGTACACGCTGCACGGCGTCTTCCTGACGGCGCTGCTCTGGCTCGCCCTGCGCTGGCGGGAGACCGGGCGGTCGCGACACATCCTGCTGCTCGCGCTGATGCTCGGGCTGAGCTTCGGCAATCACATGTCCACGTCGCTCCTCCTGCCCGCGCTCGCGTTCTTCGTCTGGCGCGTGGCGCGGGTCCACCCGATCACCCGTCGCGCGTGGATCGCCGCGCTCGGCCTGACCGCGCTCGGGCCGCTCACGTATCTCTACCTGCCGCTGCGCGACGCGGCCCAGCCCGCCGTGAACTACGCGCACACCCTGGGCGTCGACCTGCGGACTCTGGCGGGCGTCCTCTGGATGGTCCGCGGCACCATGTTCGGCGAGTTCATGTTCGGCTTTGCGCCCGCGGAGATCCCGAGGGAGGTTCTCCGGTTCCTCGGCTTCTTCTGGGATAGCTTCCTCGGCGCCGGCGCCGCGGTGGCCGCGCTCGGCCTGCTCGATCAGTGGCGGCGCGACCGGGTCGCCGCGGGGACGCTCGGCCTCGTCTTCGTCGTCACGGCCGCGTTCTTCATCGACTACCGCGTCCCCGACAACGACACGATGTTCCTGCCACCGCTCCTCGTCGGCGCGATCTGGATCGCCCTCGGCCTCGACGGCCTGCGCGACGTCCTCGCCCAGGCGCAGCGGCTGCGCGTGCCTCCGCGCGCGTTCCGCGGGGCGGCCGCCCTGCTCGTGGCGGCGATGCTGATCGCCAACTACACGCGCGTCGATCTCTCGCGCTACGCGACGCCGCGCACGTACGCCGAGGGCGTGCTGGGTCACGTCCTGCCCGGCGCCTTCATCCTGGGCGGCTGGCTCAACATCACGCCGCTGCTCTATCTCAAGGCCGTCGAGGGCCGGCGCCCCGACGTGGAGCTGTTCGACTGGGGACTCTACGGCCTCGGGCACCGGGCCGCGCTGCGCGCACGGGGGGTGCCGAGGGACGAGGCGCTCGAGGACGCCCGGGACGAGGTGCGCCTGCGTGTCCGGCGCGAGCTTCTGACAGGCCGGCCCGTCTATACGCTCAACGACGACGGCCTGCTGAGCCGGGACTTCACGCTGGTGCCGGAGGGCGACGTCCTCCGCGTGTGCGACGGCCCGTGCGACTGAGGCCCGGCGAGCGCGCAACTTGCCTTTCCGCGCGGCGTCGAGTCATAATCGCCGCGTGAAAATTCTCGTGCCGGCACTCCTCGCGCTCGTTCTCGCGCCCGGCACCGCCTGGGCCCAGGGGCCGGCCGCGGGCAAGGTGACCGGGGTCAACGGCGAGGCCGTCGCGACCGGCCCCGCGCGCGCCGCGCAGGTCGCGCTCAAGCCGGCCAACGACATCTTCCTGAGGGACAGGATCCAGACGTCCGAGCATTCGTTGCTCCGGATGCTCCTCGCGAGCAAGGCGGTCGTCACCGTCCGCGAGCTCTCCGTCGTGACCATCACGGAGGATATCAAGCAGATCGACCTCACCAGCGGCAAGATCGCCTACGGCGTCGTGCCGCAACGGACGCAGGCCCAGGCGTACGACATCAGGACGCCGAACGTCGTCGCCAGCATCCGGGGCACGCTCGTAGTCGTCGAGGTGCCGACGCAGCCGGCGGGCGGCCCCTCGCAGACCGACCTCCACAACGTGTCCGATCCCGCGAAGGAGCCCGCGTCCCTGGTGGAGGTCCGGTCTCGCTCCGGCTCGGGATCTCCCGTCACGCTCGGACCGCTGCAATCGCTCACCGTCGTCGGCAATCTCTTCGGCCAGATCCGCGTGCTCACGCGGGCGCAGGCGCTGAGGATCTCGGATCTGAAGCCCAAGGGCCAGGCGCCGCCCAGCCAGCCCCGCGGCGGGCCGCGGGGCGCGCAGGCGTCGAGCGATCTGGATGCTGCGAGAGGTGGTGCTCCGGGCGGGCTGAACACCCCGACGACCGTCCGGACGCCGGGACTGAATCCGGGGAATCAGATCGTCGGCGGCAGCTACAGGTAGCCGACGGCGCCGGATCTTCGTCAGTAACGCCAGGAGAGGATCAGCGAGAAGACGCTCCGGCTGAGCGAGTAGAGCGGAACGTTCGAGTGGTTGACGATCCCCTGATACTCACCCGCCAGCGTCATGTTGAACGGCAGCGGCTTCTCGACGCGGACGACGTGGGTCTGCTCGGTGTCCTCCCGGGCCTTCGAGTTCGGATTGGCGGCGGGCAGGAGCGCGTGGTCGTTGACGTAGTCGCGCTGGTGCAGGTCGAAGTCGTACTTGAGCCGTAGCCCGCCCCAGGGCAGCGTGTACTGCCCGCCCGCGAGCAGCCGGTGACCGCGGTAGCTGTAGTCACGGCCGTCCGCGTTCTCGATGTCGAACTGGTACCCGAGCCGCACGTAGTGCCGGTCGGCGGCGAACCGGAACACGTGAAGGCCGCCCACCATCCAGTTGTCCGCGCTCCGCTGCTCCGCGCGCACGGTGAGCGGGAGCTCGGAGAAGCTCTTGTCCTGGAAGCGGGCCTGCAGCGCCGTCAGGCTGCCCGCGTTCTCGACGAGCGTCGCGCTGGCGCTCACCGTGTGGCGGTCGAGAAACGCGTCGCCGTCGAGCAGCGTCGTGTCGAAGGCATAGTCGGCGACGAGCCGCAGCGGCATTCCGCCGAGCGCGCCCAGCCAGGCGCCGGAGAGACCGAAGAGGTGGTTCGTGACGTCGAACTTCGGCAGGTCGTTGTAGAACACCTGGAAGAACGAGTACGAGACGCTCGATTCCCACGGCCCCGTCCTGAGCCACGCGTAGTCCAGACGCAGGCCGAGGAGCTCGCCGATCGAGTGCTGGTCCCGCAGCTGCCGGACCGCCTCCGCGGTCGGATCGTGGCTGGGCCGGGGCAGGAGCGAGACGTTGGTGTCGTAGAGGAACCCCGCCCGGAGCTCGGCGTGGAAGCGCCGGCTGCGCTCCCGCGCGGTGGCCATCGTGTCCCGCAGCCGGTCCGCGACGCCCGTGAGCGCGGTGGCCGAGGGGATCCTGAGCGCCTGCTCCGCCTCCGCGGCGGCCTCCGGCGCTTCGCCCAGGCTGGCGAGCGCCAGGCTCGAGTAGAAGCGCGTGAGCTGCTGCGTGTCGGGGTCCGAGGACGTCGACGCGCGGAAGGCCTCGAGCGCGCCACGGTAGTCGCGCTTGTGATAGCGGACGAGACCGACGTAGTAGCCGATCCCCTCGGTCTGCGGCGCGGCCTGGAGCACGCGGGTGAGCGGCGCCTCCGCCCGCTCGTAGTCCCGCCGCGTGACGTACGCCACGCCGAGCTGGTAGAGGACGTTCAGGTCGTCGGGCGCCGCCGCGCGCGCCTTCTCGAGCGCCTCCGCGGCCTCGGCCGGCTTCCCTTGGGCGAGCAGGACGAGACCCGTGTAGTAGAGCGCGTCGGCGTTGGCGGGATCCTGCGCGAGCGCCGCGCGCAGGAGAGTGAGCGCCTCGTCGTAGCGCTTGTCCTCGTACGCGAGCGCGGCCTCGGCCGTCGCGACCTCGGCCTCGGCCGACTGCTGGGCCGCGGCCGTGCCGATGCCGAAGCCGAGCGCCGCGACGGACGTGAGCACGCAGGCGAACGCCAGGAGGGCGCGCGCGGGAGTTCGAACGATCACCGAGCTTTTCTATCAGAGATCGGTCGGTCCTGTCCAGAACGGCGGACCCGCGCGCCCCTCCCCCTCAGCCGAGGTGCCGCTTCAGGAACTCCAGAGTCCGGGTGCGCGCCAGCGCGGCGCTCGCCGCGTGATAGCTCCCGCGCTCGTCGCAGTTGAAGCCGTGGCCCGCCGGGTAGACGTGCATCGGCAGCGACGGCTGGGCCGCCCGGATCCGGTCGTGGTGCTCCGTCGGGATCGACTGGTCCGTTTCGCCGAAGTGGAGCACCACGGGACATTTCGGATGCTCCTGCGCGGTGTCGGCGATGCCGCCGCCGTAGTAGCCCACCGCGCACGCGACGCCGTCGATGCGCGTGGCCGCGAGCCACGCGAGCGTACCACCGAGGCAGTAGCCCACGACGCCCACCTTGAGGCCCTCGGCCGCCAGCGCCTTCACGGCGGCCCGCACGTCCTGGACCATGTCCTCCAGCTGGATCTTCATGCGCACCGCGCGCCCGCGCTCGATGTCCTCGGGCTTGTAGCCGATCGAGAACTCGCGCTCGACCCGATCGAAGATGGCCGGCGCCAGCGCCACATAACCGTCCGCGGCGAAGCCGTCGGCGACCTTCCTGATGTGCGTGTTGACGCCGAAGATCTCCTGGATCACGACGACGCCGCCGCGCGGCGTGCCTGCGGGGGCCACGCGGTACGCGGCGAGCCGGTGGCTGTCCTCTGCGGTGAGCGTGAGCATCTCGGCCATGGTCTCCCTCCCGGGTGTCGTTTGGTGTCGGGTGGGGCTAAGATACGCGAGACTCGGCGGCATGCAAGGAGGTCGCGAGATGGACCAGCAGAGCCAGAACCCGACGCCGCGCGAGCGCGTGTCGGCGGCCTACAAGGGCGGCCGCGCCGACCGCGTGCCCGCCTACCCGATCGCGGGTTCGTTCGCCGGCTGCCTCGACGGCCTCTCGATCGAGGAGTACTGCACGAATCCGACCAAGGCCGCGAAGGCGATGCTGAACTACTACGAGCGGTACCAGCCCGACATCATGATCGCCTTCAACGATCTCGCCAAGGAGGCCGAGGCGCTCGGCTGCCGCGTGAAGTACTCCGACTACGTGGTCCCCTCGATCGACACGCACATCCTCCAGGACGATAAGGGCCGGCTCGCCCGCCTGGAGATCCCGGATCCGCGCAAGGACGGCCGGCTGCCGGCCTTCCTCGAGCAGTGCGAGGCGCTCTCCGCGGCGAAGCTCCCGAGCCCGCTGGGCGCCGTGCTCGTCGGGCCCTGGACGATCGCGATGCTGCTGCGCAACCCCGAGATCATGTGCCTCGACACGATCGACGACCCGGCGTTCGTGCACGCGCTCATGCGCTTCTCGACCGAGTACGCCAAGCGCTGGGGCGATGCGGTGCTGGCGACGAAGATCGGGCTCTCCTATACCGATCCGACCGCCTCGTGCTCGCTCGTCGGGCCCGAGACCTACCGCGAGTTCATCAAGCCCTACCACCGGGAGATGGTGGACTACTTCCGGGCGAAGAAGGTCGGCACCACGATCCACATCTGCGGCACGACCCATCAGATCCACGAGGACCTGGTGGACGTCGGCTTCGTTGCGATCACGATCGACCTCGACCAGCAGGCGGACCCGCGCCTGAAGGTCGACCAGCTCGACAAGCTCGTCACGCTCGGCAACGCGCGGGGCGTCGTCGCCGTCGGCAACGTGGACGCGACGATCTTCGAGCGGGCCACGCAGGCGGAGATCGAGGCCGAGGTGCGCCGCTGCATCGACACGGTCGGGCCGCGCTCGCGCTTCGTCCTCTCGACCTCGTGCGAGCTTCCGCCGCGCGCGAACCCCGACTGTGTGAAGTGGTTCATGGACGCGGCGCGCGAGTACGGGCGCTGGGAGCGCATCCTCGCGTCGTGAGCGTCGCCGTCTCGCTCATGCCGCTCGAGCACCGCCGCGAGACCATCCTGCGCCTCGCGACGGGCGCCGACCGGCTCGGTCTCGACGGCGTCTTCCTCCCCGAGACGTGGTCCTACGACGCCACGGTGCTCCTCGCCGAGATCGCGGCCCGCACCGAGCGCGTCGGCCTGGGCTCGGGCATCCTCGGCGTCTGGGGACGGAGCCCGGCGCAGATCGCGATGGCCGCCGCCACGCTCCACGACGTCTCGCGCGGGCGCTTCACGCTGGGGCTCGGCGCAAGCACCCGACAGCTCACGGAGGGGCTCCACGACGTGCCCTTCACCGCCCCGGTGCCGAAGCTGCGGAGCACCGTCGCGCAGGTGCGCGCGCTCCTCCGCGGCGAGCGGGTCCCGCTCGAGGCGATGCGGGACGCGCGGCCGCTGAAGCTGAACTTCCCGCCCGCCCCCGCCGTGCCGATCTATCTCGCCGGGCTCTCCGACGCGACCGTGCGGCTCGCCGGCGAGGTGGCGGACGGCTGGATCCCGTTCCTCTACCCGCGCTCGCGGCTGCGCGAGGCCGCGGCGCTCCTGCGCGCGGGGGCCGCGCGCGCCGGCCGCGCGGCCCTGCCGCCCATCGCGCCGTCCATCCCCGCGGTCATCGCCCCGGACGCCGCCGAGGCGCGCAAGGGCGCCGCGTGGTTCGTCACCTTCTACCTGACGTCCATGGGGCCGTTCTACCCCGACACCATTTCGCGACTCGGCTTCGCGAAGGAAGTCCGGGCCGTGCAGGCGGCCAACACGACCCGCGGCTCGGCGATCGTCCCGCCCGAGGCCGAGGCGCTCCTCGAGGAGCTGACCGTGTACGGCACGCCGGCCGAGGCGCGGGTGCGGCTCGCGCGCTGGCAGGAGGCTGGCGCCGCCCTCCCGATTCTCCTGCTGCCGCCGAACCTCGACGCCAGGCAGCTCGACTTCGCGCTCGACGCGCTCCGCTGAGCCGGCGCGCGGCAGGGAAGATCACGGTAGAATATCCGCCGCGGGAGCCCGGCGTGGTGGTCGATCGCGGGCGCTCCGCAAGGAGAGACCATGAGAGCGATGCTCGTGCTGGTCACGGCCCTGTTCCTGGCGGGCTGCACCCTCGACCTCGAGGCGGCGAAGTGGACGAAGCCCGCCATGATGGCTCAGCAGGTGACGGCGAGCGAGATCGAGTGCGCGCGCCAGACGTTCGAGATCGGACCCGGCCCCGATCTCGTCGTGGGCGGGCTCGTAGACGTCGGCCGCCTCTTTCTGCTCGAGACGCGGCAGGCCCGCGCCTTCGACGCCTGCATGATCTCGCGGGGCTACGCGCGGGTCGGCGAGTAGGATCGTGCTGACCGCCGCCGAGTTCATCCACGCCGAGCTCGGGCGCCTGCACCGGGGGCTCGACCGCGCGCTCGACGGGCTCACCGGAGAGCAGCTCCACGCGGTGCCGGGCGGCCATCCGAAGGCCAACACGATCGCCTGGGGGCTCTGGCACTACGCGCGGACCGAGGACAACGTCGCGCGCTACGTGATCCAGGACCGGCGGCCGACGGTCTGGATGGAGGGCAAGTACGCCGAGCGGCTCGGGCTGCCGCCGGTCGCGCAGGGGACGGGGATGTCCGTCGAGGAGGCCCACGCGCTCCGCGTCAAGGACGTCGCGCTGTTCAAGGACTACATGCAGAAGGTCTGGACCTCCACCGACGAGCTCTTCGGCCGCGCGGACGCGGCGCTCCTCGAGAAGGCCGTGACGATCAAGCCGCTCGGCGACATGACGGCGCTCCGCGCGCTCGGCCAGGTCGGGCTCACGCACGGCATGACCCACCTCGGCGAGATCGAGCTCGCCCGGACGCTCGTCGGCGCCGGGCCGGTGCTCGGCGCGTAACCGCGAAGCCCCGCCGATGCGCGCCGCCTTCTATCAGGGGTCGCGGACGTTCACGACCGGGCAGGCGCCGATGCCGGTGCCCATGCCGGGCGAGGCCCTGCTGCGCGTCCGGCGCGTCGGCATCTGCGGCACCGATCTCCACATCTTCCAGGGCCACCTCGATCACCGGGTGCCGAAGGGCGGCGTGATCGGCCACGAGACCTTCGCCGAGGTCGTCGAGGCGCCGGCGGCGAGCGGCGTCCGGCCGGGCGACCGGGTCGTCTTCGAGCCGCTCTCGTTCTGCGGCACGTGCCGCGCCTGCCGGATGGGCGCGACCTATCTCTGCTACGGCCTCAAGATCATCGGCGTGGAGCTGCCGGGCGGGATGCGCGAGTACTGCACGGTCCCCGCGGCGCGCCTGCTGAAGGTCCCCGACGCGCTCTCCGACGACCACGCCGCGATGATCGAGCCGCTCGCCGTCGCGGCCCACGACGTCGCGCGCGCCCAGGTCAAGGCGGGCGACGCGGTCCTGGTCCTGGGCGGCGGGCCCATCGGCGCGCTGATCGCGCTGGTGGCCCGTCACCGCGGCGCCCGCGTGGCCGTGGCCGAGCTGAACCCGTTCAGGATCGACATCCTCGAATCGCTCGGCCTCGAGACCGTCGGCCCCGACATCGACGTCCTGCGCTTCACGAACGACTGGACCGGCGGGACGGGCGTGGACGTGGCGTTCGAGGTCACGGGCAACCCCGCGGCCGCGCGCCTCGTCACCGACGTCGTGCGCGTCTGGGGGACGATCAGCATCGTCGCGATCCACGCCGAGCCGATCCCCGTGAACCTCTACCAGATGTTCGCCCGCGAGCTCGTCATGCACGGCAGCCGCCTCTACGCGCGCGAGGACTGGGAGGAGGCGATCCGGCTCGCCGCCTCGGGCGCCATCCCCGTGGCGCCGCTCGTGACGCGGACGATCCGCCTCGAGGAGCTGCAGCGCGGCATGGAGGAGACGCTCGCGGGCGCGCCCGTCATGAAGGTCCTCGTCGACGTCACGGCCTGAGATGACGCGCCGCCGCCGCGTCCTCCTGGTCGTCGCCGCCGGGCTCGTCGTCCTGGGCGCCGTCGGCCTCGCCGTGCTCCCCGAGATCGCGCGCCGGGTCGCCGAGACCCAGCTGGCCAAGCTCACCGGGCGCGCCGTCGTCATCCAGGGCGTGGACCTGAACGTCTTCACGGGCCGCCTCGCCGTGAAGCGCTTCCGCCTCGCGCAGCGCGAGGGCAAGGACGCGGCGATCGAGTTCGAGCGCCTCGAGGTCCGGGTGGGGCTCCTCTCGCTCCTGACCTCGAACGTGCGCGTGCGCGAGCTGACGCTGACCCGGCCGACGATCCGCGTGACGCGCACCGGACCCGCGGAGTTCGATTTCTCCGACATCCTGGCGCGCCTCCCGGCCGCCGATCCGAACGCCAAGCCCTCGACGCGGGCCGTGACCGTCGAGCGGCTCACGCTCGCGCAGGCCACGGTGCTCGCGCGGGATCAGGCCGTCACGCCGGCGGCGGAGTGGCGCGTGGAGGACCTGGGCGTCGAGCTCCAGAACCTGACGACGCGCGAGGGCGCCGGGCCCGGGCATCTGGAGGTCGCCCTCAAGCTCAACGGCGCGCGGATCGCGGTGAAGGACGGTGGCGTCGCGCTCAAGCCGCTTGCCTTCTCAGGGCGCGTCGCGGTCGACGGCTTCGATCTCGCGGCGGCCGTCCCCTACATCCCGCCAGGGCTGCCCGCCGCGCCGCGCGCCGGACGCCTCACGGCCGGGCTCGACGTCGCGCTCGAGAAGGGCGCCGAGGCGCTCGGACGGCTCCGCGTCGCCGGCGAGGTGAAGCTCGAGGGGCTCGAGGTGATCCAGACGGGAGGGGCGGCGCCGTTCCTCGTCCTGCCCCGGCTCGCCGTCGCGATCAAGGAGGCGGACCTCGTGGCCCGCTCGATCACCGTCGCGTCGGTGGAGCTCGACGGCCTCGACCTCAAGGTGGCACGCGACGCGAAGGGCGTGATCGATCTCCTGGCGCTCGCGGCGACGCCCGCCGGGGACGCGCCCGCCGCGCCGCCCGCTCCCGCGCCGGCCGCCGCCGGGCCCACCGCCCAGCCGGCGCCGCAGCTCCAGCTCAGGATCTCGGACATTGCCCTGCGCGGCTCGAAGGCCGCATTCACCGACGCGATGGTCGCGCCCGTCACGACGCTCGTGCTGACCAACCTCACCGCGCGCGTCCGTGATCTCACCTGGCCGAGCACGGCGCCCGCGGACCTCGAGGTGGCGACGACGCTGCCGGGAGGCGGCAAGCTCGAGCTGAAAGGCCGCGTCACGCCGCTCCCGCTCGACCTCGAGATCGTGACGTCCATGCGCAACGCGCCCATCAGGCCCTACGCCGCGTACATTCCCGTCAACGCGGCCTTCGCCGGCACCTTCAACGGCGACAGCCGCTCGCGCGTCCGGATCGCGAACGGCGCGTTCACGGCTCAGTCCAAGGGCACGAGCTGGATCGACGGCCTCGAGCTGCAGGCTCCCGGCGAGACCACGCCGGCCGCGCGCCTGGAGCGCGTCCGCCTGGACGGCATCGACTTCGCCTGGCCGCAGCACGCCAAGGCCGCGAAGGTCACGGTCACCAAGCCGGAAATCCGCCTGGAACGTGACGCCGACGGCACGATCAATCTGCGCAAGCTCTTCGAGCCGCGCTCCGCGCCCGGTGGGGGGACTGTGGGGGGCACGGCTGGGCTCGGAACTACACTCGCCGCCGCACCCCCCACAGTCCCCCCACCGGGCGCGGCGTCGGCGGCGACTGCATCAGCGGAGAAGGAGAAGAAGTCGACGCTGCCGCTCGCGGTCGAGCTCGGCCAGATCGTCGTGGAGGACGGGTTCGCGCGGTTTCTCGACCGGACGACGACGCCCGCGTTCTCCGAGACCGTGTCGCGTCTCAACCTCACGATCGACGGGCTCTCGAACGAGCCGGGCCGGCGCGCGAAGCTCACGATGCAGGGCATCGTCGGCGGCGACGCCGCGCTCGACCTGCGCGGCGAGATCGCGCCGCTGGGCGAGCTCTACGCCGACCTCGTCGGCGAGCTGCGCGACTTCTCGCTGCCCAGCGTGAATCCCTACGCGGAGAGCTTCGTCGCCTGGTTCCTGCGCAGCGGCAGGCTCGGCGTCCGCATCCACTACCGCGTCGAGAAGGACCAGCTCACGGCGGACAACGAGATCATCGTGCAGAACCTCACGGTGGCGCCCTCCCAGCAGCACGAGGACGAGGTGAAGAAGCGGATCGGCCTGCCGCTCGGGCTGATCGTCGCCCTCATCACCGACTCCAAGAACGGGATCAAGTTCAACGTGCCGATCTCGGGCCCGCTCGCGCAGTGGCAGGTGGGCATCAGCGACGCGATCTGGGCGGCGATCAAGAACGCCGTCGTCAACATCGTCGCCGCGCCCTTCCGCGCGATCGGCCGGCTCTTCAAGGGCAAGGACGACACGGTCGAGGAGCTGAAGGTCGAGCCCGTGACGTTCGCCGCGGGGAGCGCGGTGCTCGCCCCGGCGATGGAGCGGCACCTGACGCAGGTCGGCGACTTTCTTCGCAAGGCGCCCCTCATCAAGCTCGGGCTGGCCCCGGTCCTGACGGCGCGCGACAGCGACAGCCTCCGGGCGCAGGAGCTGACCGCGCGCCTCCAGAAGCTGCAGCAAGAGCGCGGGCTCGCCGACTACGCCGCCGCGGTGACCCTCGACCTTCGCGAGCGCCTCCCCGAGGTGCCGCTGCCGGAGAAGGCCGAGGAGCAGCTCGCCCTGCTCCGTGCGCGCGAGCCGTTGCCGCCCGCGCGCCTGGCCGAGCTGCAGACGCGCCGCCTCGACGCCGTGCGCGAGGCCCTCGTGAAGGTCGAGGGTATCCCGGCCGACCGGCTGATCGCCGCCGGCGACGCCCCGGCGACTGCCGCGCCCGCACCGCCGTCCGCGCCCGCGCCATCGGCGTCGGCGGCGGCCGACGCCGTGGACGGCCGGATCGAATTCCGCATCGCGAACTGAGCCCGGTGTCCCCCCACTGGGCGGCGGGCGCCCTCATCATCGCCGCGGCGAGCCTCGTCATGGGGCTCGCCGGCTTCGGCATCGGGCTGGTCTCGCTCGCGTTCCTGCCCTACATCATGGCGCCCGCGGACGCGATCGTGCTCATGACGCTCTACGCGGCGGTCGGGGCGCTCGCGATCTTCGTGCCGGTGCGCCGCGACTTCGCGCCCCGGCGCGTGGCCGACCTCGTGCTGGGCTCGGTGGTCGGCACGCCGCTCGGCGTCTGGACGCTCGCGAGCACGCCCGCGAGCGTGCTGAACCGGCTCATCGGTCTCATGCTGCTCGTCGCCGTCGCGCTCGAGTGGCGCGGCCTCTACCCCGAGAGGCTCGCGGGCCGCGGCTGGGGCCTCGGCGCCGGCGTGCTCGCGGGGGTGATCGGCGGCGCCGTCGGCACGCCGGGACCGCCCGTCGTCCTCTACGCCACGACGCAGGGCTGGAGCCCGCGGACGATCAAGGCGAACCTCCAGGCCTTCTTCATCGTCAACCAGGTGGTGATCCTGGTGGGCTACTGGTGGGCGGGGCTCCTCACGCGCGAGGTCTGGCGTCTCGCGGCCGTCTACGCGCCGCCCGCCATCGCCGGCGTGGCCGCGGGAATGGCGCTCTTCACCCGGATCGATCCTGTCCGCTTTCGGCGAGTCGTCTTCGGGCTGATCTTCGTCTCGGGCCTGGTGCTGCTCGCGCGGGGCTAGTCGCTACCGCCGGGGCGCCGCGCGCCACGCGGCCACGTTCGCCTCGATCTGCCGCGCGTGCACCTCGAGGTGCTCGGCGTAGATCCTGAGCCACTCCTCCGCGGTGTACCGGCCCGACTCGGTGTGCCGGCCCACGCGCGCCCACGCCTCGTCGCCGAGGCGCCGGATGAGCGCGGCCGTGTTGGCGCGGACCGCGTCGACCGTGGCGAGCGCGGGCTCGAGCGGGGCCGCGTGGTAGTCGAATTCGCGCGCCCACTGCTCCTGGTCGTAACCCTGGACGACGGGGTCCTTCTCGGCGAGCACGTAGCGGATGCGCGCGTAGCTGTTCGTCTCGGAGTCGGCGCAGTGACAGACGACCTCGTGCGCCGACCACTCGCCCGGCGCCGGACGCCACGTCATCGCCTCCGCGGGCACCGTCGCGAGCGCGGCGCGCAGGCGCGCGGGCCCGGCGGCGTACTGGGCGATCAGCTGCTCGCGCTCGGTCCTGGACAGGGTCATCTCAGCCCTCCGCGATCTTCCGCTGCAGCACCTTGGCGAGCGACGCGGGGGCGAAGCCGAGCTGCAGCAGCGCCTGGCCCTCGTCGAAGTACTCGCGATAGTCGGCGATCCGTCCGTCGGCCAGCTCGAAGACGCTCATGCCGCGGAAGCGCACCTTGCGCCCGGCGCTTCGCGGCACCGCCTCCGTGACGACGTAGCCGAAGCTCCACTCGGCCGCGGCGCGGCGGCCGTCCTCGACGACGGTCTCGAACGTCCAGGCGTAGTCGCGGCCCTCGCGAAACATGCGCTCGAACATCGCGCGCAGCGCCGCGTGCCCCGTGTGGCGTCCGAAGAACGTGTCCGTATAGCTCCCCGCCGGTGCCCACAGCGGGACGAGGGCATCCACGTCCCGGCGGTTGAAGGCGCGCTCGAAGTCCCGGACGACGCTCACGACGCCGGGCTCCCGGCGACGAGCCAGCCCATCTCGGTCCGTTGCCGGCGCTCGAACGCGGCGATCGCGGCTTCCTGAGAGAGCGTGAGCGCGATCTCGTCCTGGCCCGTCAGCAACGCCTGCTTGCGGAACGGATCGACCTCGAAGGGGTGCGCGACACCGTCCGGGTCCGTCACCGTCTGCGTCTCGAGATCCACGGCGAGCGCGGTGCCGGGGCGCGCGTGGAGCTGACGCCGGAGACCGGCGACGGCCGCGGCGGGCAGGATCACGGGCAGCAGCCCGTTCTTGTAGCAGTTCTGGTGGAAGATGTCGCCGAGGCTCGGCGCGATCACCGAGCGCACACCGTAGGCCTCGAGCACCCAGACGGCCATCTCGCGCGAGGACCCGCAGCCGAAGTTCTCCGCGACGACCAGGATGTGCGCGCCGCGGTAGGGCGCCTGGTTCAGGACGAACTCCGGCCGCTCCGAGCCGTCGGCGTCGAAGCGCACGTCGTGGAAGAGGAACCCCGCATAGCCGGGCGTCGCCCGCGGCTTGCGGAGGAAGCGCGCCGGGATGATACGGTCCGTGTCCACGTTCGGCAGGTCGATCGGCGCGGCGACGGCGCTGAGCCGCGTGAACGGCCGCATCAGAGCGTCCGCACGTCGGTGAGCCGCCCCGTGACCGCGGCCGCCGCCGCCATCGCGGGCGACATGAGGTGCGTGCGCGCGCCCTTGCCCTGACGTCCCTCGAAGTTGCGGTTCGACGTCGACGCCACGCGCTCGCCCTCGCGCGCCGTCTCGCCGTTCATCCCGACGCACATCGAGCAGCCCGCCTCGCGCCACTCGAAGCCGGCCTCGACGAAGACACGATCGAGCCCCTCGGCCTCGGCCGCGCGGCGGATCAGCCCCGAGCCGGGCACGACCCACGCCGGCACGAGGGCGCGGCGTCCCCGGACGACGCGCGCCGCGGCGCGCAGGTCGTCGAGCCGGCTGTTCGTGCAGGAGCCGATGAAGACGCGGTCCACCGTGACGTCGGTCAACGGTGTGCCGGGCGCCAGCCCCATGTAGGCGAGCGCGCGCGTCATGCTCTCGCGGCGCGCGACGTCGGCGATCGCGCCGGGGTCGGGCACGCGCGCCGTGACGGGCAGCGCATCCTGCGGACTCGTGCCCCAGGTCACGGTCGGCGCGATCTCGCCCGCGGCCAGCGCCACCTCGCGGTCGAACGTCGCGCCCGGGTCGCTCGGCAGCGCCGTCCAGGCGGCGAGCGCCTGCGCCCACGCGGCGCCCGTGGGGGCGAACGGCTTGCCCTCGACGTACGCGAACGTCGTCGTGTCGGGCGCCACCATGCCGGTGCGCGCGCCCGCCTCGATCGACATGTTGCAGACCGTCATGCGCTCGTCCATGGACATGGCGCGGATCGCCTCGCCGGCGTACTCGATGGCGTGGCCCACGCCGCCGCCGGCGCCGATCGTCGCGATGATCGTCAGGATCACGTCCTTGGCGGTGACGCCGGGGCCGAGCCGGCCCTCGACGGCGACGCGCATGGTGCGCGGCTTCTTCTGCCAGAGCGCCTGCGTCGCCAGCACGTGCTCGACTTCGCTCGAGCCGATCCCGAAGGCGAGCGCGCCGAAGGCGCCGTGGGTCGCCGTGTGCGAGTCGCCGCAGACGAGCGTGATCCCGGGAAGCGTCAGCCCCTGCTCCGGGCCGATGACGTGCACGATCCCGCGCCGCGCGTCGCCCACGTCGAAGTGGACGATCCCCTGTCGCGCGGTGTGGCGCGTGAGGTTCTCGACCATGCCGCGGATCTCGGGGTCGGCGGCGACCGCGCCCGGCGCCGTGAGCAGGTAGTGATCCGTCGTCGCGAAGGAGAGCTCCGGCCGCCGCACCCGCCGGCCCTGCGCCGCGAGCCGGCCGAAGGCGCTGGTCGAGCCCTCGTGCAGCAGGTGCCGGTCGATGTAGAGGAGGACGTGGCCCCCCGGCCCCTCGGCCACGACGTGGCGCGACCAGATCTTCTCGAACATCGTCTGCGGCATGGCGGGCGCTCGGATCCTCCCGAGCCGGAAGATTACCCGGTGTCACGGCGCATCTCAACTGTGAGAGACTCTTTCCCAAATTCACGGGAGGTCTCCATGCGTCACGCCACGATCCTGCTCGGGCTCGCGCTGACCCTCGTTCCCCTGGCGACGCCGGCGGCCGCGCAGGCGCCGGCGGCGCGCGAGGGCAAGCCGGGCGGCATCCTGCGTCTCCTGCTGCGCGAGGACCTGCCCCAGGGGTTCTCGATGCACGAGACGGCGACCAACTCCGTCACGTGGCCCGGGATGCCCTGCTACAGCAACCTCGTCGTCTTCGACCAGCAGAAGCAGCTCGAGCGCCCCGAGACGATCGTCCCCGAGCTGGCCGAGCGCTGGTCCTGGCAGGACGGCTACCGCAACCTCGTGTTCTTCCTGCGCCGGGACGTCCGCTGGCACGACGGGCAGCCGTTCACCTCGAAGGACGTGAAGTTCACCTTCGACATGGTGCGCGAGGCCAAGGACACGCCGCTCCGGCTCCGGCTCAACCCGCGCAAGGAGTGGTACGCCAACGTCGACGCCGTCGAGGCGCCCGACGCGACCACCGTCATCTTCAGGCTCAAGCGCCCGCAGCCGTCGTTGCTGGTGATGCTCGCCTCCGGCTACTCGCCCGTGCTGCCGGCGCACGTGCCGCCGGCGGAGCACCGCTCGCGCTGCGTGGGCACGGGGCCCTTCAAGCTCAAGGAGTGGCGGCGGGGCGAGTCCGTCGAGTTCGTGCGCAACCCCGACTATTTCGTCAAGGGTCGCCCGTACCTCGACGGCGTGCGCTACACCATCATCGTCGAGCGCGGCACGCGGGCCGCCGCGCTGCAGGCGGCGCAGGTGGACGCGTCCTACCCCGGCGAGATCACGATCAACCAGTGGGAGCAGCTCCGGGCCGCCGTGCCCAGGATGGTGTTCACCGAGACCGCCTCGAACGTCAGCGAGAACCTGCTACTCAACACCAAGCGGCCGCCCTTCGACAACGTGAAGGTCCGCCGCGCGCTCAGCCTCGCCATCAACCGCCGCGCGTACACGCAGGCCGTGCACCGCGGGAGCGCCGTGATCGGCGCCGCCCTCTCGCCCAAGCCCTGGGGGGTCTGGGGGCTGCTCGAGCGTGACCTCGTCCAGCTCCCGGGCTACGGTCGCGCGGCCGACGACAAGGCGAGGGCGCGCAAGCTGCTGGCCGAGGCGGGCTTCACCCCCGCCAGTCCGCTGAAGGTCGAGATGGTGACGCGCGGCATCGCCATCTACCTCGACTTCGCGTCATACGTCGTCAGCGAGCTCCGGCAGGTCGGGCTCGAGGTCACGCTCAAGCAGATCGAGACGGCCCAGTGGCATCCGATGGTCACGCGGCGCGAGTACCAGATCGCCGCCAACCTGACCGGCCTCGGCGTGGACGACCCCGACGCCAACTTCTACGAGAACTACGCCTGCGGCTCGGCGCGCAACTACCGCGACTACTGCAACGAGCAGGTCATGAAGGCGATCGAGCAGCAGTCGCAGGAGACCGACCCCCAAAAGCGCCAGGCGCTCGTCTGGCAGATCCAGAAACAGCTCGAGGAGGACGCCGCGCGGCCCACCATGGGCTGGCGCACGGACCGCTTCGCGCATCACCCGTGGGTCAAGAACCTCGTGCCGCACAACGTCACGTACAACTGGCCGCGCCTTCAAGACACGTGGCTCGACCGGTAGCCCATGGGCCACAGCGCCGCGCGCCGGACCATCGCCGATCTCATCGAGGAGCGGTTCGGCCTGCCCACGCAGGCCGGCCGCGCCCTGCCCGCCGAGGGCGCCCTCGCCCAGATGCTGTCGCACCGCACGCAGCGTCGGTACAAGCCGGACCCGGTTCCGGACGACATCCTCGAAGTCCTGCTCGCGGCCGCGCTCTCCGCGCCGTCGAAGTCCGATCTCCAGCAGGTGGCGATCATCCTGGTCAAGGACCGCGCGAAGCAGGCCACGATCGGCGGCTGGATCCCCGACATGCCGTGGATCGCGCAGGCCCCGCTCTTCCTGGTGTTCTGCGGCGACCACCGTCGCATCCGGCGGGTGGCGGAGCTGCGCGGACGGCCCTTTCCCAACGACACGCTCGACATGTTCATGAACGCCGCGGTGGACACGGGCCTGGTGCTGCAGAGCTTCATCACGGCCGCCGAGAGCCTGGGGCTCGGCTGCTGCCCGATCAGCGTGGTGCGCAACCACGTCGAGCGGCTCGCCGCGCTGCTGGAGCTGCCCGCCGGCGTCTTTCCGGTCGCCGGCCTCTGCGTTGGCTATCCCGTCCAGACGGGCTGGATCAGTCTGCGGCTTCCACCAACCCTCACCGTCCACACCGATCGCTACGACGACCGCCGCCTGCCCGGGGAGCTCGAGGCCTACGACCGGCGGCGCGAGGCGCGGCACGCGACGCCGCGGGAGAGCCAGCGCTACGCGGACCGCTTCGGCTACACCGAGCCCTACGGCTGGGCGGAGGACAAGGCGCGGCAGTACTCGGTGCCCGAGCGCCACAACTTCGGCCCCTTCATCCGGGGCCACGGCTTCGCGCTGCAATGAGCGTCCGGCAGCTTCTGCAGTGGCAGTGGTCCGACTACACCGCGAAGCATCGCAGCCGGGCGAACCTCCTCGTCCACATCGTCGCGGTGCCGCTGTTCCAGCTGGGAACCCTGCTCCTGGTGTACGCCGCCGTGCGGCGCGTGGGGGGCGCCGCCGTCCTGGGCGTCGCGTGCCTCGTCGCGTCGCTTTCGCTGCAGGGCCGTGGACACACGCTCGAGGCGGAGGCGCCCGAGCCGTTCCACGGGGCCGGGGACTTCGTGCGGCGCATTCTCGCCGAGCAATGGATCACGTTCCCCCGCTTCGTGCTGTCCGGCGGCTGGGCCCGCAACCTCAGGGACGCGCCCCACGCCTGACGCCCCCTCGACATGTGAGCGCGTTCGCCTTATCCTGTCGGGCATCCCCTCACCCGAAAGGAACGAGCGATGAGCGTCAAGCGTCACGGTGTCGGTGCCCGGCTCTCCCAGGCGGTCGTCCACGACAACACGGTCTACCTCGCCGGGATGGTGGCCGGCGACCCCTCGGCGGACGCCAAGGGGCAGACCGAGCAGATCCTCAAGAAGATCGACGAGACCCTCGCGGCCGTCGGCAGCCACAAGTCGAAGCTGCTCTCGGCCACCGTCTACGTCGCCAACATGGCGGTCTACAACGATATGAACGCCGCCTGGGACGCCTGGGTGGACAAGGCCAACACGCCGGCGCGGGCGACGGTCGAGGCGCGGCTCGCGTCGCCGAAATATCTCGTCGAGATCATGAGCGTCGCGGCCATCTAGCGCGCGCGCGCGCCCGCGCGCGCGCCGCCCCGAGGCACAAGGAGACCATCATGCGTGAAGCCGTCATCGTCGCCAGCTCCCGGACGCCGCTCGCCAAGTCGGGGCGCGGCTCGTTCAACCTGACCCGGCCCGACGACCTCGCCGCCCACTGCATCAAGGACGTCCTCGGCAAGGTCCCGCAGCTCGATTCCAAGGAGGTCGAGGACGTGATCCTCGGCTGCGGCCAGCCGCACGGCGCCCAGGGCCACAACATCGCGCGCGTCGCGGCCGTCCGCTCGGGTCTGCCGGTGACGGTCGCGGGCCTCACCCTGAACCGCTTCTGCTCGTCCGGCCTCCAGGCGATCGCGATCGCGGCGAACTACGTCATGAACGACGGCGCCGACGTGATGATCGGCGGCGGCGTCGAATCGATCACGATGATGCAGCGGGACACGAGTCCGAATCCCTGGGTGAAGGAGCACTTCCCCGGGATCTACATGGCCATGGGCGACACGGCCGAGGTCGTGGCCAAGCGCTACAAGATCAGCCGCGAGGCCCAGGACCAGTACTCGCTCCTCTCCCAGCAGCGGACCGCGCGCGCCCAGCAGGAGGGCTTCTTCAAGGAGGAGATGGCGCCGATGCACGTCACGCGCGGCGTCCTGGACAAGAAGACGGGCGAGGTCGTGGGCAAGGAGGAGTCCTACGTCGAGAAGGACGAGTGCAACCGGGGCGACACGACGCTCGAGGGTCTGCTGAAGCTCCCGCCCGTCTTCGACAAGGACAGCGGCCAGGGCTCGGTGACGGCCGGCAACTCCTCGCAGCTCTCCGACGGCGCCTCCGCCACGCTCGTCATGTCCATGGACCGCGCGAAGGCGCTCGGCGTCAAGCCGAAGCTCATCTTCCGCGGCTTCGCGGTCGCCGGCTGCGAGCCCGACGAGATGGGCGTCGGCCCGGTCTTCGCGGTGCCGAAGCTTCTCGGGCGCCACGGCCTCAAGGTGTCCGACATCGGCGTGTGGGAGCTGAACGAGGCGTTCGCCTCGCAGGTCATCTACTGCCGCGACCGGCTCGGGCTGGATCCGGAGAAGCTGAACCGGAACGGCGGCTCGATCTCCATCGGCCACCCGTTCGGCATGACGGGCTCGCGCATGGTCGGCACGATCGCCAACGAGATGCTCCGCACCAAGGCGCGCTACGGCGTCGTGACCATGTGCATCGGCGGCGGCCAGGGCGCCGCGGGGCTCTTCGAGGCGTGTAACTAGCGGCGCGCGCTCACGCCCGCCGGGTCGGTCGCATCACCGGGACGCCAGGACGAGAAGAAGGGCGACGGCGCCCGGCAGCGCCTGAACCCAGAGAATCTTGCGGCCCACGGTGAGGGCGCCGAAGAGCCCGGCGACGACGACGCACGCGAGGAAGAAGAGCTCGACCGCGACGCCCGCGGGGCCCATCGCCAGTCCCCAGACCAGTCCCGCCGCGAGGAAGCCGTTGTAGAGGCCCTGGTTCGCGGCCAGGGCTCGGGAGGCCTGCGCGAACTCGGGCGTGAGGCTGAACGTGCGGCGACCGAAGGGCTTGCTCCAGAGAAACATCTCGAGCACCAGGAAGTAGACGTGGAGCAGGGCCACCAGTAGGACGACGACGCTCGCCGCCGCGCGCATCACCCGGCCCTCGGGGCGAGGAGCGCCCAGGCGGACTCGGCGAGCGGGCGCGCCCGACGCCCGCGCTCGCGCGCGTTGGGGTCGTTGGCGGTGCCGGTGACGACGCGGCCCATGATCCCCTGCGCGATCGCGGCCAGCCGGAACATCGCGAACGCGAGGCAGAACTCCCAGTCGGGGATCCCCGCGCGCCCCGTGCGGCGGCAGTAGGCCGCGACGTACTCCTGCTCGCCCGGGATCCCGAGCTCCGCCAGGTTCTTGTCGGCGAGGCCCTCCCACTCACGCGTGAAGCGGTGGGGCAGGCAGTTGTAGGCGAGGTCGGCGAGCGGGTGGCCGAGCGTCGAGAGCTCCCAGTCGAGCACCGCGGCGACGCGCGGCTCGGTCGGATGGACGACGACGTTGCCGAGCCTGAAGTCGCCGTGGACGAGCGCCACCTCGTCTTCCGCGGGCAGGTGCTCGGGCAGCCACGCGATCAGCCGCTCCATCGCCTCGATCTTCTCCGTCTCGGAGGCGCGGTACTGCTGCGTCCAGCGATGGATCTGGCGCGCGAAGTAGTTCCCGGGCTTCCCGAAATCGGCGAGCCCGATCGCCCGCCAGTCCACCGTGTGCAGCCGCGCGATGACCTCGTTGAGCGAATCGTAGATGGCCGCGCGCTCGTGCCTGGACAGGCCCGGAATCGCCGGATCGGTGATGACGCGCCCGTGGACGCAGTCCATGACGTAGAACGCGGTGCCGATGACCGTGTCGTCCTCGCAGAGCGCGTACGTGCGCGGCACCGGAAACCCGGTCGTGCCGAGGGCCGTGATGACGCGGTACTCGCGATCCACCGCGTGCGCCGACGGCAGGAGCTTGCCCGGCGGCTTCCGGCGCAGGACGTACTCCTTGCCGCCCGCCGCCAGGTAGTACGTCGGGTTCGACTGGCCACCCTGGAACTGCTGGACGTCGAGCACACCCGCGAATCCCTCGACGTGCACGCGCATGTAGCGCGCGAGCGCGTCGACGTCGAAGCGGTGCTGCTCGCGGACGGGGGCCGTGGTCGAGATCAACGGGATCGCCTCCTGCGCGCGACAGTATAATCCGACTCGACGTCCTTTTCCCCGCGAGAGGAGAGCGCATGATCCGCGAGGTTCCCGGCCGCAGGCCGCGCGTCCACCCCGGCGCCTACGTCGACCCCCAGGCCGCCGTCATCGGCGACGTGACGATCGCGGAGGGCGCCAGCGTCTGGCCGTTCACGGTGCTGCGCGGCGACCAGGACAGCTACGTGCGGCTCGGCCGGAATTCGAACGTCCAGGACAACTCCGTGCTGCACGTGATGCCGGGCGTCCCGTGCGTCGTCGGCGACAACGTCACGATCGGCCACCGCGCCGTCGTCCACGCGTGCACGATCATGGACAACTGCCGCATCGGTATCGGCGCCGTCGTGCTGAACGGCGCGGTGGTGGAGGAGGGCGCGCAGGTGGGCGCGGGCGCGCTCGTGCCTCCCGGCAAGGTCGTGCCCGCGGGCTGGCTCGTCATGGGCGTGCCGGCCAAGCCGGTGCGGAAGATGGAGCCCGACGAGCTGGAGGACATCCTGCGAAACGCGCAGGAGTACGTGGATCTCTGGCACCGCGACTACCGCGTGGGCTAGCGGTCCGTCGCGGGTGGCCGGGCCGGGCGCCGTAGGGGTCGACGGACCACGCGGCACGCGCTCGCCGTCCCGCTGTGACTGGGCTCCATCCGGGCACGCGTAGCCCCGCCGCCGCGCGGCGGGAACGAGTCCTTTCGACCCCTACGGCGCCCGGCCCGGCCACCCGCGACGAGCGCGATCCGAGCGGGACTAGAGGTCGCGCGGAAGTCGCGGCGGCTCGGCGCAGGCGCGCTCGATCTCGTCCACGGTCTTCGGCGTCCCCGCGGTGAGCACCTCGGTGCCGCCGGCCGTGACGAGCAGATCGTCCTCGATGCGGATGCCGATCCCGCGAAACTCCTTCGGAATCGGATGCACGAGCTTCTCGGCCTTGGCCTTTTCCTCGTCCTCGAGGCGCTTGGCGGCCGCCATGCCGAGCCGGAGGCGCCGCTCCCACATCTCCTCCTCGCTGTACTCGCGGAGGTAGAAGGTCGCGGTCTCGCGCTCGGCGTCGACGTAGAGGCCGGGCT
The DNA here is from genome assembly GCA_041496385.1 of Methylomirabilia bacterium. Lineage (GTDB taxonomy): Bacteria > Methylomirabilota > Methylomirabilia > Rokubacteriales > CSP1-6 > AR19. The sequence continues at coordinate 56,903 of JBGQEL010000002.1, forward strand.
CGACGGTGAAGACCATACCCGGCTCGAGGGCGCGCGACTTTCCGTCGATCCGGTAGTCGCCGACGTCGTGGACGTCCATGCCGAGCCAGTGACCGGTGCCGTGCATGTAGAACTCGCGGTAGTGGTGCATCGCGAGCGTGTCGTCGAGGCCGCGCGGCACGAGGCCGAGCGCCACGAGCCCCTCGGCGAGCACGCGCCGCGCCGCCTCGTGCACCGCCTCGTAACGGCCGCCCGGCTGCGCCGCGGCGATGCCCGTGAGCTGCGCGCGCAGGACGATCTCGTAGATCGCGTGCTGCGCGGCGGTGAAGCGCCCGCTGACGGGGAAGGTGCGCGTGATGTCGGCCGAGTGGTAGCCGTACTCGCAGCCCGCGTCGATCAGCAGGAGGTCGCCGTCCGCCAGCCGCCGCGTGTTCTCGGTGTAGTGGAGGATGCAGGCGTTGGGCCCCGACGCGACGATGGACGGGTAGCCGTTGCGCGGCGAGCCGCTGGCGCGGAAGACGAACTCGAGCGCCGCCTGCACCTGGTACTCGTAGAGCCCCGGCCGCGCGTAGCGCATCGCCTCGACGTGCGCGTCGCGGCTGATCTCGCAGGCGCGGCGGTGGCGCGCGAGCTCGGCGGGCGAGCGGCGCAGGCGAAGCTCGTGGAGGAGCGGGCCCGGGTCCTCGACGCGCACCGGCGCGGCGAAGCCGCGGGCGCGCGCCAGGCGCAGCTCGGCGATCAGCCTCGTGATCCGCCCGTCGAACGCGCCCTGGCCGAGGCGATAGTAGAGCGTCGGCCGGTCGATGAGGTATTCGCGCAGCTTCTCGTCGAGCTTCTCGATCGGATAGGCGGCGTCGGCGCCATAGGTCGCGACGGCGCCCTCGACGCCGGCGCGCCGGCCGTTCCAGATCTCCATCTCGCGGTCGCGCGGACGGACGAAGAGGACGTAGCGCTCCTTGGCGTGGGCCGGGTTGATCACGGCGACGGCGTCGGGCTCGTCGAAGCCCGTGAGGAAGAAGAAATCCGAGCTCTGGCGGAACTCGTGGTTCACGTCGCCGTTGCGCCGGACCTCCGGCGCGCCGGGGACGATCGCGATCGCGTCGCCGAGCGCCGCCGCGAAGCGGAGACGGCGCTCACCGAAGGGCGCCAGGTCGGGAGTCGCCATACGCGGCATAGGGTATCATGCGGAACGCGATGATCGGAGCCAGCCACCCGCGCCTCGGCGGCGAGCGTCTCGTGACCGGCCGCGGCCGGTTCGTCGCCGACGTCCGGCCGCCGGGCCTGCTCGAGGCGGCGGTGCTCCGGTCGCCGTACGCCCACGCGCGCGTGCAACGCGTGGACGCCTCGCGGGCGCTGCGACTGCGCGGCGTGCGCGCCGTCCTCACCGCCGCGGACGTGCCCGCGAACGCCATCATTCCCAACCGCGTGCCCGCGCCCGACGGCGCGGCGCGCTATCTCCAGCCCGCGATCGCGCGCGACGTCGCCCGCTACGCGGGCGAGCCCGTCGCGCTCGTCGTGGCCGACGACCGGTACGTCGCCGCGGACGCGCTGGAGCTGATCCGCGTGGACTGGGCGCCGCTCCCCGCGTGCGCGACCGTGGCCGCCGCGCTCGCGCCCGACGCGCCGCGGCTCTTCGCCGGCACCGACGGCAACAACGTCGCGACGATCCGGATGCGGGTCGGCGACGCCGGCGCGGCGCTGGCCGCCGCGCACCTCGTCGTCCGCGACCGCTTCCGCCACCCGCGGCAGACGGCGGCCGCCCTCGAGACGCGCGGGCTCGTCGCCGTGCCGCCCGATCCGCGCGGCGGCGAGCTGCACCTGATCGGCTCGACCAAGTGCATCCACATCAACCGCGGCATCCTCGCGCCGATCTTCGGGATCCCGCCCGGCGCGCTGCGCCTCACCGAGGTGGACGTGGGCGGCGGCTTCGGCGTCCGAGGCGAGCTCTACCCGGAGGACATCCTCGTCCCGCTCGCCGCGCTCAAGCTCGGCCGGCCCGTCCGCTGGATCGAGGAGCGTCGCGAGAACCTCGTCGCGGCGAACCACGCGCGCGATACCGAGTACGACCTCGAGATCGGGCTCGACGCCGCCGGACACATCCTCGTGATGCGGGCCGTGATCCACGCCGACATCGGCGCGTACGTGCGGACGGCGGCGCTGGTGCCCGCCGAGTTCGGCGCGGCGCTCCTGCCCGGGCCGTACCGCGTGCCGGCGTACGCGTGCGACCTCTGGAGCGTCGTGACGAACAAGACGCCCGTCGGCACGCTCCGCTCGCCCGGCCGGCCCGAGTGCAACTTCGCGCGCGAGCGGCTGCTGGACGTCGCGGCCGCGCGGCTCGGGCTGGACCCGGCCGAGATCAGGCGGCGGAACCTCATCCGCCCGGAGGAGATGCCGTACGAGACGGGGACGACGTCCTTCGGGGCCACGACCGTCTACGACTCGGGCGATTTTCCCGCCCTCTTCGACGAGCTGCTGAAGCGGCTCGACTACGACGGTGCGCGCAACGCGCAACGCGCGCTGGCCGCGCGTGGCGTGCGGCGCGGCATCGGGCTGGCCGCCTACGTCGAGAAGACCGGGCTCGGGCCGTTCGAGACCGCGCACGTGGAGGCGAAGTCGGACGGCACCTTCACCGTGGACACCGGGGCCTCGTCCATGGGGCCGGGGCTCGAGACCGTGCTGGCGCAGATCCTCGGCGAGGCGCTCGGCCTGCCGGCGGACCGCTTCGTCGTCCGGCACCCGGACACGGCGGCCATCGAGAGCGGCGTGGGCACCTACGGCTCGCGCGGCACGGTGATGGCGGGCAACGCCGCGCACCTCGCCGCCGCCCGGCTCGTCGAGGAGGCGCGCACGCGTGCCGCGGCGCTGCTCGGCGCGCCCGCGGACGAGATCTTCTATGCGCGCGGCGTCCTCGGCCGGGGCGCCCGGCGCGTCAGCCTCGCCGAGCTGGCCGCGCACGGGCCGCTGGCCGCCGGCGCCTCGTTCACCGTCGCCAAGGTCACGTACGCCGGCTGCGCCGTCGCCGTCGTGCTCGACGTGGACGAGGCGACGGGACAGGTGCGCCTGCGGCGCGTCGTGGTCGGCGCCGACGTAGGCCGCGCGGTCAATCCGGCGCTGATCGAGGGCCAGCTCGTCGGCGGCGTCGCATTCGGCATCGGCAACGCGCTGCACGAGAGCCTCGAGTACGACGCGGCGGGTCAGCCGCTCTGCGGCAGCCTCCTCGACTACGCGCTGCCGCTCGCGGGCGACGTGCCGCCGATCGAGGGCTTCTTCCAGGAGATCGCCGCGCGGACCAATCCGCTCGGGCTGCGCGGCCTCGGCGAGTGCGGCAACCCCGGCCTCGGCGCGGCGATCGCCAACGCCGTCTGCGACGCGTTTCGCGACCGCGGCGTCGCGCTGACCGCGCTCCCGCTCACGCCCGCGCGGGTTCGCGCGGCGCTCGGCTAGCCCCCGAGGTAGGCGCGCTTGACGTCGGGGTTATCGGCGAGCTCGCGCCCGGTGCCCGTGAGGCTGACCCGCCCGTTCTCGAACACGTAGGCGCGATCGGCGAGCCGGAGCGCCACGGAGGCCATCTGCTCGACGAGCAGGATCGTCGCCCCCTCCTCGCGAAGCGTGCGAATCGTCCGGGCGATCTGCTGGACGAGGAGCGGTGCCAGGCCCATCGACGGCTCGTCCATCAGGAGCACCTTCGGCTCGGACATGAGGCCGCGCGAGATCGCGAGCATCTGCTGCTCGCCGCCCGAGAGCGTGCCCGCGAGCTGACGGCGCCGCTGGCGCAAGATCGGGAAGCGGTCCAGCTCGCGCCCTATCAGCTCGCGCACGCGCCGGCGGTCGCCGAGCCGCGTGTAGGCGCCGAGGAGCAGGTTGTCCTCCACGGTCTGGTCGGCGAAGAGCTGGCGGCCCTCGAGGATCTGCGTGATCCCGAGCTTCGTGATCTCGTGCGCGGGCCGGCGCGTGATCGGCTGGCCGTCGAAGCGCACCTCGCCCGCGGTCACGGGCGCCAGGCCCGAGATCGCCATGAGCATCGAGGTCTTCCCCGCGCCGTTCGAGCCGATGATCGCCGTGATCTCGCCCGCGCGCACATCGAGATCGACCCCCCGCAGCGCCTGGACGTGGCCGTACTCGACCGCGAGTCCCCGGACGCTAAGCATGCGACGTCTCCACCGCCGAGCCGAGATACGCCTCGATCACCTTCGGGTCCTGCTGGACCTCCTTCGTCGTGCCCTCGGCGATCTTCTCGCCGAAATCGAGGACCGTCACGACATCGGAGATGCCCATGATGAGCTCCATGTGGTGCTCGATGACGACCTGCGTGACGCCGGCCGCGCGGATGTCGCGGATGATCTTGGAGAGGTGGTGAAGCTCCGTCGGGTTGACGCCAGCCGCGGGCTCGTCGAGCAGCAGGAGCCGCGGGCGCACCGCGAGCGCGCGCGCGATCTCGAGCAGCCGCTGCTGGCCGTACGAGAGGTTCTGCGCGATCTCTTGCGCGCGATCTGCGATCCCGACGACCTCCAGGAGCGCCATCGCCTTCCGGCGGAACACCGCCTCCTCCTCCACCGCGCCGCGCGTCCGGAGCAGGTGCGCGACGAGACCTGCGCGCAGATGAAGGTGGAAGCCGGCCATCACGTTCTCGAGCACGCTGAGGTCGCCGAAGAGGCGGATCGACTGAAACGTGCGCGTGACGCCGAGCGCGGCCATACGGTGAGGCGAGGTACCGGCGACCGCCGTCCCCTCGAACTCCACCGCGCCGCTCGAGGGCTCGTAGAGGCCGGTCAGCACGTTCACGAACGTGGACTTGCCCGAGCCGTTCGGTCCGATGAGGCCGTGGACGACGCCGGGGCGTACGGCGAGCGTCACCCGGTTGAGTGCCCGGATGCCGCCGAAGTTGCGGCTCAGGTCGCGCACGGCCATCACCGGGCGTTCCCCGTCGCCCGCGACGGCGAAGACGAACGCGGCGCGGTCGGGCTCGATCGCCGCCGGCGGGCGGCGGAAGCGTTGCCACACGCGCATCTTGAGCACGCTGCCGACGATCCCGTCCGGTAGGAAGACGATCGTCACGAGGATGATCCCGCCGTAGATGTAGAGGTGATACTCGTGCAGCTTCGCGAAGATCGTCGGGATCAGGTTGAGGATCACGCTCCCGACGAGCGGGCCGTAGAGCGTGCCGCTCCCGCCCATCAGCACCGACGTCAGCAGCGAGACCGACAGGCCGAACACGAACGTGTCGCTGTTGATGAAGCCGTTCTGGTGGGCGAAGAAGACGCCGCCGATCCCCGCGTACACCGAGCTGATCACGAAGGCCAGGACCTTCCAGCGGTACACGTTGATCCCGACCGTCTCCGCCGCGACCTCGCTGCCGCGGAGGGCCAGCAGCGTGCGCCCGACGCGCCCCGTCAAGAGATTGTTCGCGAGCAGCTGGCAGACGATCGCCGTTCCGGCGATCAGCCAGAAATACTGGGTCGGGCTGAGCTCTGCGCCGCCGGGGAGCTTCGGCCCGGGGATGCCCATGATTCCCATCGGCCCGCCGGTGAGGCTCCAGCGGTTCGCGGTCACCTCGGCCATGAAGCCGAACGCGACCGTGACCATCGCCAGGTATGGGCCCTTGGCGCGGAGCGACGGCAGCGCCAGGAGCGCGCCGAAGACGCCAGCCAGGACGACGCCGGCGGGGGCGCTCAGCCAGAAGGGCCAGCCGAGCCTCGTCGTCGCGAGCGCCGACGTGTACGCGCCGACGGCGTAGAGCCCCGCGTGGCCGAGCGAGATCTGGCCCGTCCAGCCGACGAGGATGTCGAGGCCGAGCGTCGCGATGTAGAGGTACGCGAGCGACTGCAGCACGAGGATGAAGAACGGGTCCGCCAGAATCAGCGGGAGCGCCGCGACGCCAAGGGCAACGACGAGAAGCATCCCCCAGTGGCGGGGGCCCGTGTGGGCGAAGACCGGCGGGCGCACGCTAGACCTTCTCGACGTCCTTCTTGCCCATGAGACCCGTCGGCCGCAGAGCCAGGATCAACAAAATGAACAGGAAGGTGATGCCTTCCTTCAGGTTCGAGCTGATGACGCCGAAGAACTGCTCGAGCAGGCCGATCACGAGGCCGCCGATGAGAATGCCGATCGGGTTCTCGAGGCCGCCAAAGATCGCCGCGGCGAACGCCTTGATGCCGGGCACGGTGCCCATGTACGCCCACGCGAAGGTGATCGGCGCGATCAGGACCCCCCCGAGCCCCGCCATGGCGGACGAGATGACGAACGCGAGCACGATCATCCGCTGCACGTTGATCCCCATCACCGCCGCGGCGTTCCGGTTGTGGGCGACGGCGGTGAGCGCCTTACCGAGGACGGCGCGCTTGAGAAAGATCTGGACGAGCAGCACGGTGCCGATGGCGGCGACGATGATGAAGAGCTCCTGGGGGAAGATGCCGGCCTGGCCGAACCGGAGGACCGTGTCGCCGAAGGGCGACGGGAACTTGATCTGCTCGGGCCCCCAGAGCTGCACCGCCGCGTTTTTCAGAATGATGCTGACGGCGACCGTGGAGAGCACCCACGACAGCGAGAGCGCGTGGCGGAGGACGGGGCGAATCGCCACGCGTTCGAGGCCGACGCCCATGAGCCCGACGAGCAGCACCGCGCCCCCGATCGCGACCGCGTACGGCAGGCCCAGCGTCACATAACATGTGAGACCGAAGAGCGCGCCTATCATCAGGAACTCGCCCTGGCCGAAGTTGAGCGCGCCCGTGGTGATGAAGGTGACGTAGTAGCCCTGGGCGATCAGCGCATACACGCTACCGACGGAGAGGCCGCTCACGAGGGCCTGCCAGAGCTTGACGAGTAGAGCGTCCATGGGTCCCGGGTGACGCGACGGGGCCGCCGCGGGGCAGCCCCGCCGTCCGAGGGTCGCCGGCGACGGGTCAGTCGGCGCGAACCAGCTTGCCGTTCTTCCAGACGGCCAGGAAGCCGCTCTCGCGACCGAGGGCCTCATGGTTGTCCTTGCTGTACGGCCGCGGCTTCATCTTGGTGACGGGATCGGTGAAATCGCTGATCTCCTCGAGCGCGTCGCGGATCTTCTTCGGGTCCGGCCCGACGCGGTCGAGCGCGCGCAGCACCAGGCGGGCGCCGTCATAGGTCTGCGCCGTCGCCACCGGGTGGAAGTCGCCGCCCTGGTCCTTGAACCGCTGGTCGACCTTGGCGTGGAGCTTCTTGGCGTTCTCGCTGTGGTCCGGCGTGTACGAGGTGACCGCCATGACCCCCTCGACGAGGTCCTTGCCGCCGAGCTTCAGGAAGTTCGGCGCGATGAGCGCCCACGTCGACGTCCACGGCGTCTTGAGCCCGACCTTCTGCATGCTCTTCGCGATCTGCACGCCCGCGGGCGCCAGCGAGTAGGAGATGATGAAGTCCGCCTTCGCGTCCTTCATCTTCGTGAGCTGCGAGGTCATGTCGGTGTCGTTCTGGTCGAAGACCTCGGGTCCCGCGACGACCTGGATGTTCGCTTCCTTCATGAGCCGGATCGCCGTGTCGCGGCCGCTCTGCCCCCAGCCCGTCGAGTCGTGCATGAGCCCGACGCGCTGGTACTTCTTTTTCTGGATGTGGTCGATCATGAACGAGGTCTGGATGCCGTCGTTCAGCGACACGCGGAAAATGTAGCTCTTCGGCGCCTTCGCGTACCGCTCGATGATCGGCTCCGCGGTGGCGATCGTGTCCATCAACGGCACTTCCATCTTCTGGGCGATGTCGATGATGGCGAGCGCCACGCCCGAGTTGACCGGCCCGACGACGGCGAAGGCCTTGTCGCGGGTGATCATCCGGGTGATGTTCTCGACGCCCTTGGCCGGCTTGGTCTCATCGTCGTAGACGACCATCTCGACCTTCTGGCCCTTGTACCCGCCCCGGGCGTTGTACTCCTCTACCGCGAGCGTCAGGCCCATCAGCGCCGCCTTGCCGTAGTCGTCGGTCCCGCCGGTCAGCGAGAGCGTCGAGCCGATCTTGAGGTCGGCGGCGACGACCGGCGCCGCCAGCAGCAGGAGCAGGGCCAGGACGAGAACGCCTGTCTTCTTCGGATCCGGCATATGTGGGTCCCTCCAGGACGTGACGTCGGGCGCCCCGGCCGGGCGCGGCGTCGCAGAATCGCGTCGCGACGATATGCGGAGGCGCCATGGTTGTCAAGGACGCCCTCGTCGGGCAAGATGGGCGGGCGAAGGGAGATCCTCATGCACGTCGGGATGGCCACCGTTTTCCAGAATCCGAAGCGCGGGCGCAGCGACCACGAGGTCTACCGCAACGAGCTGCGGCTCGCGGATCTCGCCGAGCCGCTCGGCTTCGACTCGATCTGGGGCGTCGAGCACCACTTCACCGACTACACGATGTGCCCCGACGTCCTGCAGTTCCTCACCTACATGGCCGGGCGCACGCGGACGGCGAAGCTCGGCTCGATGGTCGTCGTGCTGCCCTGGCACGACCCGATGCGCGTCGCCGAAGAGGTGTCGATGCTCGACAACATCTGCGACGGCCGGCTCATCCTGGGGCTGGGACGCGGCGCGGGCCGGGTCGAGTTCGACGGCTTCCGCCTCTCCATGGACGAGTCGCGCGAGCGCTTCGTCGAATCGGCCGAGATGCTGCTGCGCGGCCTGGAGACCGGCTTCTGCGAGTACGCGGGCCGGTTCGTCCGGCAGCCGAGGGCCGCGATCCGGCCGGCGCCGTTCAAGAGCTTCCGCGGCCGCACCTACGCGGCGGCGGTCTCGCCCGAGTCGCTGCCCATCATGGCGGCGCTCGGCATCGGCATGCTGATCATCCCGCAGAAGCCCTGGCACGAGGTCGCGAAGGAGCTCGACGTCTACCGGACCGAGTACCGCCGGGTCAACGGCGCCGAGGCGCCGCCGCCGGTCTGCGCCGGCTGGACCTTCTGCGACGAGAGCGCCGAGCGCGCCCACGAGCAGGCGCGCCGCTGGATCGGCGGCTACTACCAGACGGTCCTCGACCACTACCAGTTCGCGGGCGACCACCTCAAGACGACGAAGGGCTACGAGTACTACGGCAAGATGGCCGAGAAGATCGAGACCTACGGCACCGACAAGGTGATCGACTACTTCATGAACCTCCAGGTGTGGGGCACGCCCGAGCAGTGCTACGCGAAGATCCTCGACGTGCGGCGCCGCGTCGGCCACGAGACGTTCGTCGGCGTCTTCAGCTACGCCGGCATGGAGTACGGCGAGGCGGAGCGCAACATGCGCCTCTTCGCCCGGACGGTGATGCCCGAGCTTCGCCGGCTCGCACCCGAGCCCGCGCTCGCCTGATGGCCTTCGCCGAGATCCGCTACGACGTGGCCGAGTCCGTCGCCACGGTGACGCTGCACCGCCCCGAGAAGCTCAACGCGGTCACGACCACCATGATCGACGAGCTGCTCGAGGCGCTGGACCGGGCCGACGCCGACGACGGCGTGCGCGCCGTGATCGTCACGGGCAGCGGCCGCGCCTTCTGCGCGGGCGCCGACCTGTCGGCCGGAAGCGGGACCTTCGACGCGACGGCGCGCGACCGCGCCGAGCGCGCGGAGGACCACGAGGACGGCGGCGGGCGCGTCACGCTCCGCCTCTTCGACCTGACGAAGCCCGTGATCGCGGCGATCAACGGCCCGGCCGTCGGCTTCGGCGTCACGCTCACGCTGCCGATGGACGTCCGGATCGCGTCGGCGACGGCGCGCCTCGGCTTCGTCTTCGCCCGGCGCGGCGTCGTGCCCGAGGCCTGCTCGACGTGGTTCCTCCCGCGCCTCGTCGGGATCGCGCGGGCCGCCGAGTGGGTCTACACCAGGCGCGTCTTCGACGCGGAGGAGGCGCGCGCCGGCGGCCTCGTGAGCCGTGTCGTCGCGCCCGACGCGCTGCTCCCGACCGCGCGCGCCCTGGCGCGCGAGATCGCCGACAACACCTCCGCGGTCTCCGTCGCCCTCGCGCGCCAGATGCTCTGGAAACTGCTCGGCGCCGAGCACCCGATGGAGGCGCACCGCCTCGACTCGCAGGGGATGTTCTGGACGGGCCGCTCCGCCGACGCCCGCGAGGGCGTCGGCGCCTTCCTCGAGAAGCGTCCGGCGCGCTTCGCGAGCGGGCCGAGCAAGGACATGCCGCCCTTCTACCCGTGGTGGACGCCGAGGACCTTCCGGTGACGCCGCTCGCGGTCTACCTGCCGTTCAACCGCGACTGCCTCCGCGGCGAGTTCACGCCCGCCAAGCGCGGCGGCACGCCCCCGGACCGGCGCGGCCACTGGCTCGTCGTCCAGGATCAGAAGCTCGTTGTCGCGGACGAGGGCGACGGCTTCCGGCTGCCGACGGGCGAGGCGGGCTTCGGCAACGCACTCGGGCCCGCGCACTGGCTCGGCACGTGGGCGGACACGCCGTGCTGGGTCGCGGGGCTCCCGAAGGACGCGCCCGTCCCGCCGGGCTTTCACGCCGAGACCCTCGTCCCCATGCAGGGCACGCGCCTGCCCGACGACCTCCTCTCGCTCGGCGGCATGGCCATGCAGCTCCTGTACTGGGAGGGGACGAGCCGTCACTGCCCGCGTTGCGGCGCGGCGACGGAGCGCCTCGAGGGCGAATGGGGCAAGCGCTGCCCCGCCTGCCGCTACGAGCACTACCCGCACCTCCACCCCGCGGTGATCGTGCTCGTGCGCGACGGCGAGCGCGTGCTCCTCGCGCGCAAGTCGATGTGGGCGCCAGGTCGCTACGCGCTCGTCGCGGGGTTCGTGGACAACGGCGAGTCGCTGGAGGGCGCCGTCGCGCGCGAGGTCAAGGAAGAGGTCGGCGTTGACGTGAAGGACATCCAGTACGTCGGGAGCCAGAACTGGCCCTTCCCGAGCCAGCTCATGATCGGCTTCGTCGCCCACTACGCGGGCGGCGAGATCGCCATCGACACGGAAGAGCTGGAGGACGCGCGCTGGTTTCCGTGCACGGACCTGCCGACCGGGCCCGCGCGCCATTCGATCGCCGGCTGGATCATCGAGCACTACGCGCGCCGCTAGCGCGGGATCAGACCGCGCGCTCGAAGCCGTACTCCCGCGTCTGATTCGGATCGTGGGGCAGCGTCCGCGTGCCGGTCTTCCGGAAGCCCATGCGCGCGTAGAGCCGATGGGCCTGCTCGAACCGCGTGTCCGACCAGAGCACGAGCCGCGAGACCGCCCCGACCCGGCACCACGCGAGGACCGCCTCGACGAGCGCCCGGCCGGCGCCCCGACCGCGCAGGTGGGCGTCGAGGTAGAGCCGGTGGAGCTCCGCGGCGGCCCCGGGGAGCCGCTCGACACCCGCCGAGCCGACGATCACGCCCTCGTGGTGGACGACGAAGAAGGCGCCCCGCGGCGGCGCGTAGTGGCGCTCGAACGCGAAGAGGTCGGGCAGCTCCGCGGCCGGCTCGAAGACGAAGCCGTACTCCGCGTACACGCGCCCGATGAGGGCGATCACGCCCGGGACGTTCGCGCGATCGGCCGGCGTCACGTTCATACCGTCCTCCTGGGAAGCACGATGATCGCCAGGCCGAGCAGCACCAGCGCCATGCCCGCGAGCCGGTACGGGCCGAAGCGCTCGCCGAACACGATCGACGACGAGCAGGCGCCGACGAACGGCACCAGGAGCGCGAACGGCGCGACGGTCGCCGCGGTGTAGCGGCGCAGCAGGCCGCCCCAGATCGCGTAGGCGACGACGGTCGCCACGAGGCCGAGGTAGACCGTGGCGCCGACGCCGAGCCACGAGGCCGTCGAGACCGCCCGCCCGAGCGACGCCGGTCCGTCGAGCAGCATCGACAGCGCGAGCGCGGGGAACGGCGGCACCAGGCTGAGCCATACCATGAGATTCAGCATCTCGACTGCGGCGAGCCGCTTCAGCAGGACGTTGCCGATCCCCCAGCTCACGGCCGACAGCATCGCGAGGCCGAAGCCCACGAGCGCCAGATCATGCCCCGCCGTGAGCGCGATCGAGACGAGACCCGCGCCCGCGACGCCCATTCCGATCACGTGTCGCCGCGTCGGCCGCTCCCGAAGCACCAGGGCCGCGAACAGGACCGTGAAGAAGGCCTGCGTCTGAACGGCGACCGCGGCGAGCCCGGGCGGCATGCCGTGCGCGATGCCGAAGAACTGGAACAGGAACTGGCCGGCGAAGAGCGTCAGGCCGATCGGCACGAGTGCCGACCAGGGGACCGCCGGGCGCGCGAGCGACAGGGCGGGAACGGACGCGATCAGGAATCGCATGACGGTCAGCTGGGGCGGCGAGAAGCTCTCGAGCCCGATCTTGGTCGCGACGAACGCGACCCCCCAGACGACCGCGACGAGCACCCCGAGCGCGATGTGGCGCGGGCTCACGGCCGCCGCGCGCCCGGGCTCAGCGCACGACGCGAAGACCGCCGGGCCGGACGGAGATCGTCACGGGCGCCTGTCCGGCGGCTTCGCCGTCAGCGTGGACCGGCAGCTCGGTCTCGATGGTCACCGACCGCTCGCGCCGCACCGTCACCTTCGGGTTCCGGACGTGAGCGCCGCGGTAGACGGCCGGAAGCCAGCGGAGCAGCTCGAGCCGGCCGAGGGCGCCGAGCACGACGAGGTCGAGCAGGCCGTCGCACGGGTCGGCGCCGGGCGCGATCTTCATTCCCCCGCCGTAGTGCGCGCCGTTGGCGGCCACCGCCATCGTGAGCCGACCCGACCACACGATCCGTCCGTCCGCCCGGATCACCGCGGGCGCCGCGCGGTACGTGCCCACGGTCTCGAGCACCGCGGCGACGTACGGCACGGTGCCGCCCCAGTGCCAGGCGGCCGCGCGCCGCGCGACGACGGCGTCGAACCCGACGCCCGCGGCGTTCAGGAAGCAGCGCAGCCGCCCGTCGGCCCAGCTCACGACGCCCAGGTCCACCCGCCGCGCCTCGCCCGCGAGCGCGCGGTCGAGCGCGACGCGCGGATCGGGCGCGAAGCCGAGGTTGCGACACGCGTCGCGCCCGCGCCCGGTGACGATCGCGCCGAGCGCGGGCGCGGCCTCGCTCCCGGCGCGCGCGAGGCCGTTCGCGACCTCGTTCAGCGTGCCGTCGCCGCCCACCGCGACCACCACGGGCCAGCCCTCCGCCGCGGCCTTCCGCGCGAGCGCCGTGGCCTCGCCGGGCGCCCGCGTCTCCGCGACGGCGCACGCCGGCGCGCGCCGCGCCAGCTCCGCCCGCAGCCCGGGCCAGATCCGGCGCGTGCGCCCGCCGCCGGCCGCGGGGTTCACGACGAAGAATGCGCGCGGGGCGGGCCCTTCCATTTCGCTGGCGGGAGGATACAATCGGGGGCGCACCAAAGCCAGGGGAGGCCCCACATGGAATTCGAGTACTCGAAGAAGACCAGGATGTACATGGAGCAGCTCACCGACTTCATGACCAAGTTCGTGAACCCGAACGAGTCGGTCTTCAAGGAGCAGCTCGACGCCGGGGCGACCCGCTGGCAGGTGCCGCCCATCATGGAGGAGCTGAAGGCGAAGGCCCGCGAGCGCGGGCTCTGGAACCTTTTCCTGCCCGAGAGCGAGCGCGGCGCCGGGCTCACGAACCTCGAGTACGCGCCGCTCTGCGAGATCATGGGCCGTTCGCCCATCGCGCCGGAGGCCTTCAACTGCTCGGCGCCCGACACCGGCAACATGGAGACGATCGAGCGCTACGGCGGGCCGGAGCAGAAGAAGCAGTGGCTGCAGCCGCTGCTCGACGGCCAGATCCGCTCCGCGTTCGCGATGACCGAGCCGAAGGTCGCCTCGTCGGACGCGACCAACATCGAGTCGTCGATCGTCCGCGACGGGGACCACTACGTCATCAACGGCCACAAGTGGTGGACCTCGGGCATCGGCGATCCGCGCTGCAAGGTCCTCATCTTCATGGGCAAGACGGATCCCAGGAATCCCGACAAGTACAAGCAGCAGTCGATGATCCTGGTTCCACGCGACGCGCCGGGCATCAAGGTCGTCCGCATGCTGACCGTGTTCGGCTACGACGACGCGCCCCACGGCCACGGCGAGGTGCTCTTCGAGAACGTCCGCGTGCCGGCCTCGAACATGCTGCTCGGCGAGGGGCGCGGGTTCGAGATCGCCCAGGGCCGCCTCGGCCCCGGCCGCATCCACCACTGCATGCGGCAGATCGGCGTCGCCGAGCGGGCGCTCGAGCTGATGTGCCGCCGCTCGCAGAACCGCATCGCGTTCGGCAAGCGGCTCGCCGAGAACGACATCACGCTGGAGCGCATCGCGCAGTCGCGCATCGAGATCGACCAGGCGCGGCTGCTCGTCCTGCACGCGGCCTACATGATGGACACCGTGGGCAACAAGGCCGCCAAGCAGGCGATCGCCGAGATCAAGGTGGCCGTGCCCAACATGACGCTCCGGGTGGTCGAGCGCGCCATGCAGCTGCACGGCGGCGGCGGCGTGAGCCAGGAGTTCCCGCTCGCCTCGATGTGGGCGCATTCGCGAACGCTCCGGTTCGCCGACGGCCCGGACGAGGTGCACCGCCGCCAGATCGGCCGGCTCGAGCTCCGCAAGCACGGTTGAGGCGGAGCGCCGGAGGCTCGGCGATGCCGCAGACGGCCGGCGTCCGCGTGGGTGTGGACGTCGGCGGCACCTTCACCGACCTCGTGGCCTGGGACGCCGCGGGACGGATGAACACGCTCAAGGTCCCGACGACACCCCGGAACCCGGCCGGCGGCGTGCTCGACGGCCTCGCGGCCATCGCGCGCGCGGCCGGCTCCTGCGCGTCGCTCGCCCACGGGACGACCCTCGTCACCAACGCCATCGTCGAGCGGCGGGTCGGACCCGTCGGCCTCGTCACCACGCGGGGCTTCCGCGACGTCCTCGAGATCGGGCGCATGAACCGCTCGCACCTCTACCGGCTCGATCTGCCCGCCAGGCCCGAGCCCCTCGTGCCTCGACGGCTCCGCGCCGAGGTCGACGAGCGCGTCGGCCCGGACGGCTCGGTGCTCACGCCGCTCGACCTCGGCGGGCTGCCGGAGATCATCGAGCGCTTTCGGCGCGAGGGCGTCGAGAGCGTGGCGGTCTGCCTGCTCCACGCCTACGCGAACCCTGCCCACGAGCAGGCGCTCCGCCTGGCGCTGGCCGCGCATTTCGCCCACGTGTCCGTCTCGAGCGAGATCAACGCCGAGTTCCGGGAGTACGAGCGGACGTGCACGACAGTGCTCAACGCGGCGGTGATGCCGCTGGCGGCGCGCTACCTCGACGACCTGGCGGCCCGTCTCGCGGCCGGGGCCGGTGCGGTGCCGCTCCATCTCCTCCACTCCGCGGGCGGCATGATGTCGGTGGACGCGGCGCGGGCGCGGCCGCTCACGATGGCCATGTCCGGCCCCGCCGCCGGCGTGGCGGCGGCCGCCTACCTGAGTCGCGCGCTCGGCCTTCCCCGGGCGCTCGCCTTCGATATGGGCGGCACCACCACCGACGTCTGCCTCATCGCCGACGGCGCGCCGGAGACGGCGCGCCAGCGGAAGCTCGGCGACTACCCCGTGCGGCTGCCGGCGGTCGCCGTCGAGTCGATCGGCGCCGGCGGGGGATCGATCGCCTGGGTCGAGGCCACCGGCGCGCTCAAGGTCGGGCCGCGGAGCGCCGGGGCCGTGCCCGGGCCGGCGTGCTACGGCCTCGGTGGAACGGAGCCCACGGTCAGCGACGCCAATCTGATCCTGGGCTATCTCAACCCCGAGCGGATCTACGGGGGATCGATCCGCCTCGATCGCGCGCGCGCCGAGCGGGCGCTCGAGCCCCTCCGCCGCCGCTTCGGGCTCTCGCTCCTCGACGCGGCGCACGCCGTCGTCGAGGTCGCGAACGCCAACATGCAGCGTGCGCTGCGGCTCGTCTCGGTGCAGCGCGGCTACGATCTGCGCGAGTTCACGCTGATCGCCTACGGCGGCGCCGGGCCCGTGCACGCGGGCGCGCTCGCGCGCGAGGCCGGGATCGCGCGCATCGTCGTGCCCGCGCACTCCGGCGCCTTCTCGGCGCTCGGCTGCCTCGTCTCTCCGCTCCGCTACGACGCGGTGCAGACCCACCGGATGCGCCTCGAAGCCTGGGAGGGGAAGATCGTCGCCGACCGCTTCCGAGGGCTGGAGGCGCAGTGTGTGGCGCCGCTCCTCGACGAGGGGCATTCCGCCGACCGCCTGCTGGTCCGGCGAAGCGCCGATCTCCGCTACGCCGGCCAGAACTACGAGCTGGAGGTCGACGGGGGCGACGGCACCCCGGACGCGCTGCGCGCGACGTTCGAGCGGCGCCACCGCCAGCTCTACGGCTACGCGAGCGGCGAGAGCGTCGAGTGCGTGAACCTCCGGGTGACGGCGCAGCTCGTCCGCGACGACGTCATGCTCCCACCGGTCGCGGCGGCCGTCCCCGCGGCCCTCGCGGGGACGCTCCACGCCTACTTCCGCGAGACCGGCGCCGTCACGATGCCGCGCTACGAGCGCGGAGCGCTGTCCGCCGACCAGGCGATCGCCGGCCCGGCGTTGATCGAGGACGAGTCGTCGACGACGCTCGTCTATCCGGGCCAGCGCTGCCAGGCCGATCGGCTCGGCAACCTCCTCATCGAGGTCGGCGCGTGAACCTCCATCCGGCGACGCTCGAGGTCGTCCGCAACGCGCTCTACGCGATCGCCGAAGAGATGAGCGTGATCGTCATGCGCTCGGCCCGCTCGCCGCTCCTCAAGGAGGCGGGCGATCTCTCCTCGGCGCTGACCGACGACGCGGGGCGGCTCATCGCGCAGGGGCGTGACATCCCGATCCATCTGGGCGTGATGGGGTTCACGGTGAAGGAGTTCCTCAAGCGCGCGCCGCCCGCGCGGCTGCGCGAGGGCGACGTATGGTTCCTCAACCTCCCCGAGGTCGGGGGCAACCACCTGCCCGACGTGAAGGCTCTACGCCCGGTGTTCGTCGGCGGCCGGCTCGTCGCCTTCGCGATCAACCTCGCGCACTGGGCGGACATCGGCGGCGCCGTGCCGGGCAGCTACGTGCCGTGGGCGACGGAGTGTTACCAGGAGGGGCTCCGGATCGCGCCGATCCGGCTCTTTACCGCCGACGGTCCCGAGCGTGATGCGATCGATCTCGTCCTGGCCAACCTGCGCGGACGAGACGAACGCGAGGGCGATATCTTTGCCCAGTTCGCCGCCAACGACGTCGCCGCCCGGCGGCTCCAGGAGCTCTTCGGGCGCTACGGCGTCGAGACGGTCAGCGCCTGCTTCGAGCGCCTGCACACCGAGTCGGAGACGGAGATGCGGCGCGCGATCCGCGCCCTGCCCGACGGCGTCTGGGAGGGCGAGGACTGGGTCGACGACGACGGGGTCGACGATGGGCCCATCCGCATCCACGTGCGGGTCGAGATCGCCGGCGACGAGGCTCGCTTCGACTTCAGCGGCACGGCGCCCCAGGTGCGCGGCCCCGTGAACACGACGTACTTCATCGCGTGCTCGGCGGTCTACTACGCGATGAAGGCGCTCGTCGCGCCGGAGGTGCCGCCGAACGACGGCTGCTACCGGCCGCTGCACGTCCTGGTGCCGCCGGGCACGGTGCTGAGCGCGGACCCCGACCGTCCGGTGGTCGGCGGCAATCACGAGACCTCGCAGCGCGTCGTGGACGCGATCATCAAGGCGCTCGCGCCCGTCCTGCCCGATCGCGTCTCCGCCGGCGGGCCGACCACGTCGGGCGTCCTGATCTTCGGCGCGCGCCAGCCGGACGGCCGCTGGGCGATCTTCTACGAGGTCCACGGCGGCGGCGAGGGTGCCACCGCAGGCAAGGACGGCGCCTCGGCGATACGCGTGCACATGTCCAACGTCATGAACACGCCGGTCGAGGTCATCGAGGGCGAGTACCCGATCATGGTCGAGGAGCAGGCGCTGCGTCCGGACTCGGGCGGCGACGGCGCGCACCGTGGCGGGCTGGGGTTCCGGCGCGCGTACCGGGTCGTGGCGCCCGAGATGACGCTCACGAGCATGCTCGACCGGCGGGTGGTGCCGCCCTACGGGCTCGCCGGCGGCCGGGATGCCGCGCCCTTCCGGATAACGCTGAACCCGGGTCCCCGCGCGCGCGTGGTCCGCGGCAAGGAGACGGTGCGCCTCACCGCCGGCGATCTGCTGGTCATCGAGACGTGCGGGGGCGGGGGCTACGGGCCCCCGGCCGCGCGGCCGGCGGAGATGCGCGCGCGCGACCGCGCGGAAGGATACGTCGGATGAAGCTCGCAGACCGGATCGCCGTCGTCACGGGCGCCGCCAAGGGCATGGGCCGGGACATCTGCCTGGCACTCGCGGGCGAGGGCGCGCATCTGGCACTCGCCGCCCGCGAGGCGGGGCCGCTCGAGGCGCTCGCGCGCGAGGTGGAGGCGCTCGGTCGCCGGGCGCTCGCCATTCCGACGGACGTCACCGACGAGCCCGCGGTCGAGCGCCTGGTCGCGCGCGCGCGTGAGACCTTCGGGCGCCTCGACATCCTGGTCAACGCGGCCGGCATCACCGGGCCCATCGAGACCCCGGTGTGGGAGATCAAGGCCGACGACTTCGACCACGTCATCGCGGTGAACCTGCGCGGCACGTTCCTCCCGACCAAGCACGTGCTGCCGATCATGATCCAGCAGCGCTACGGCAAGATCGTGAACATCAGCGGCACCTCGGGGCTCCGGGGCTACAAGTACCGGGCGGCCTACTCGTCGTCCAAGTGGGCGCTGCGCGGTTTCACGCGCACCGTGGCGCTCGAGGTGGGCCGGTACAACATCAACGTCAACGCGCTGCACCCCGGCATCGTCGCCGGCGACCGCATGGACAAGCTCTGCCGCGAGAAGGCGAAGACGCGCGGCTGGACGCCCGAGCGCGTGTACCAGGAGTACGTGGACGAGATGGCGCTCCGGCGCGTCACGACGTCGCGGGACATCGCCAACGCGGCGATCTTCCTCGCCTCCGACGACTCGTCGAACATGACGGGGCAATCGGTGACGGTCGACGGCGGCTGGGACGTCTAGCGGTCGGCGACGCGAACGAGGCTCGAGAGGCCATAAGGCATGGACGATAGCGAGGAGATCCGCCAGCTGTTGCGCGACATCCGGGACGCGCAACGCGAGCAGCTGGCCGAATACCGACAGGTCACGCAACGCTCGCTGGAGCTCCAGCAGCGTGCCGTCGCGCGCCAGGAGCAGGTCGGCCGCTTCATGCGACGCATCCTCCTCGCCGGAGGCGTCCTCGTGGCGGCGCTGCTTGTCTTGCTCGTCTACCTGCTCGTACGCTGGTCGAAATATCTCTTCGGCGTCTAGAGAACATCATGGCCTATCGCGTGATCGGCGGGAGCCAGACGCGGGCGGACGCGTGGGAGAAGGTGCGCGGCCGGCCGATCTACGCCGGCGACCTGGCGCTGGCCGGCATGCTCCACGCCCGGATCGTCCGGAGCCCGTACGCGTCGGCCCGCATCGTACGCCTCGACACACGGGCCGCGCTGTCGCTCCCGGGCGTTGCGGCGGTGCTCACGGCGCAGGACGTGCCGCGCAACGAGCTGCGCATGGAGCTGCCCGGGCGGATGGCCGAGGCCACCGCGGGCGCCGTGCTGGCCACGCAGCCCGTCCTCGCCGCCGACCGCGTGCGCTTCCAGGGCGAGCCCGTCGCGGCGATCGCGGCCGAGACGCCCGAGATCGCGGCCCAGGCCGCCGACCTCGTCGAGGTGGAGTACGAGGAGCTGCCGGGCGTGTACGACCCGCTCGCCGCGCTCGCCCCCGGCGCGCCCGAGGTTCACGAGGGTGGCAACGTGCTCCGCCGCTGGCACCTCCGCTCGGGCGACGTCGCTCAGGGCTTCGGGCGCGCCGACGCCATCGTCGAGCACACCTACCGCACGCCGTTCGTCGATCACGTTTACCTGGAGACCGAGACCGGGCTCGGCTGGATCGACGCCGAGGGCGTGCTGGTCCTCCGCGTGAGCACGCAGGTGCTCGAGCACTTCCGGGACGTGGCCGAGATTCTCCGGCTGCCCCACGGGCGCGTGCGACTGGAGGGCACCTACGTCGGCGGCGGCTTCGGCGGCAAGGAAGACGTCACCGTCGAGTGCCTCCTGGGCCTGCTCGTCTGGACGACGCGCCGGCCCGTGCAGCTCGTCTTCTCGCGCGAGGAGTCCTTCATCGGCCACGGCAAGCGCCACCCGTACGTGATGCGCTATCGCACCGGCGCCACGCGCGACGGCACGCTCACGGCGCTCGAGGCCGAGCTCGTCTCCGACTCCGGCGCCTACGCGGCGCTCTCACCGTGGGTGCTGCTCTACAGCCTGGTGACGGCGACCGGGCCGTATCGCGTGCCGCACGTCAGGGTCGACGCGACCACCGTCTACACGAACAACCCCGTCGCGAGCGCGTACCGGTGCTTCGGCTCGATCCAGACCTGCCTCGCCTACGAGGGCCAGATGGATGCCCTCGCGGCGGCGCTCGGCATGGACGCGCTCGCGCTGCGCGAGAAGAACTTTCTCCGCAAGGGCGACGCGCTCGCGACCGGCCAGGTGCTCGAGACCGAGCCGCGGCTCGCGGAGACCCTGCGCCGCGCGTGGGCCGGGCTCGGTGAGCCGCGGTCATCCGGCCGTCCGATTCGCGTCGGCCGCGCCGTCGCCGCCTCGTTCACGCCCTACGGTCGCATGTGCTGGACGCGCGACTCGGCGAGCGCCTGGATCGGCATGGAGCTGGACGGCACCGCCGTCGTCCGCTGCGCCGCGCCCGACGTCGGCGGCGGCCAGACTTCGTCGCTCTGCGCGATCACCGCCGAGGTGCTGGGCCTGGACCTCGAGCACGTGACCGCCGTGGGGCGCGACAGCCATTTCACGCCGCGCGCCGGCACGACGACGGCCACGCGTCAGCTCCTGATGTCTGGCAACGCCGTGCTCAACGCCGCGCGCGAGGTCCGCCGCCACCTGGTGGCGGCCGCGGCGACCCTGCTGGAGGCCGCGCCCGGCGACGTCGAGCTGGCCGACGGCCGGGCGTTCGTCAGGGGCGCGCCGGGCCGCGCGCTCACGATGGCGAGTGTGGTGAAGGCGGCGATCGCAGAGGGCCGGCCCGTCCAGGCGCTGGAGAAGTACGACGCGCCCTCGGCACCGACGATCGACCCCCTCACCGGGCAGGGCAAGGCGTTCAACGACTACACGTTCGGCACGCACGCGATCGAGATGGAGATCGACGAGGAGACCGGCCGATCGCGCGTGAGCCGGCTCGTGGCGTGCTTCGACGCCGGCCGCGTCATCAACCGCGCGAGCGCCGAGGGCCAGCTCGAGGGCGGCGCCGTCCAGGGGCTCGGCTACGCGCTCATGGAGGAGATCGCGCTCGAGAACGGCGTGAGCAAGAACCCGCACCTGGCCGACTACCGCATCCCGACCACGCTCGACGTCCCCGAGATCCAGACCGTGCTGCTCGAGTCCGGCGACGGCCTGGGGCCGTTCGGCGCCAAGGGCCTCGGCGAGCCGGCCATGACGCCGAGCATCGCCGCCGTCGCCAACGCCGTGTCGGCCGCGGTGGGGGTCCGCATGACGGAGCTGCCGATCACATCCGAGCGCGTGCGCGTCGCGCTCCGCTCGAGGACGTAGCCCGTGCCGGTCTTCGAGGAAGAGTTCACCGTGAACGGAGCGCAGGAGGCCGTGTGGGATTTTCTCCTCGATCCCGAGCGCCTGGCGCCCTGCCTCCCCGGCTGCGAGAGCCTCGAGGTGGAGGACGCGACGACCTATCGGGTCCGCCTCACCGTGAAGGTCGGGCTCCTCTCGACCACGCAGAACCTACGGATCACCATCACGGAAGCCGATCGCCCGCGTCACCTGGTGTCGATCGGACGGGGCGAAGACCGGAAGCTCGCCAGTCAGGTCGAAGTGCACAGCACGCTCGATCTGGTACCGGCCTCCGCGACCGCCACCCGCGTGCGCTACCGCAGCGAGGTCCGGGTGCTCGGGCGGCTCGGCGCGGTCGGTGACGCGGTCATGAGGGTCAAGGCCAGGCAGCTCTCCGGCGACTTCGCCGCCAACGTGCGCGCGGCGCTCGAGCGGCCGGCGTGACGCTGACACTGACCCTCAACGGGCGCCCCTGCACCACCGAGGCGCCGCCCCACTGGACCGTGCTCGATCTGTTGCGTGACGGGTTCCACCTGATGGGCACCAAGTACGGATGCGGTGAGGGCGTGTGCGGCACGTGCACCGTGCTGGCCGACGGCCGGCCGATCCGCGCCTGCCTCGTGCTCGCCGCGCACGTGCGGGGGCGAACGCTCGTGACCGTCGAGGGGCTCGAGCGCGACGGGCGGCTCGACCCGCTGCAGAGGGCGTTCGCCGAGCGCGGCGCGGCGCAGTGCGGGTTCTGCACGCCGGGCATGCTGCTGGCCGCGAGGGCGTTGCTCGACGAGACGCCGGCGCCGACGGCGGACGAGATCCGCGAGGCGCTCGCGGGCAACCTCTGCCGCTGCACCGGCTACACGAAGATCGTCGAGGCCGTGCGGGTCGCGGCGCCCGGGACGAGCTGAGCGTGCGCCTCCACCCCTTCGACCTCGTCGAGCCAGAGACGCTGACGGGGGCGCTCGACGCGCTCGCACGGCTCGACGGGGAGGCGCGGCTGGTCGCCGGCGGCACCGCGCTCGTGCCGATGATCCGTCTCGGCCTCGTGAAGCCCGACCGTCTGATCTCGCTGCATCGGCTGCCCGCGCTCGCCGAGATCCGGGCCGACGGCGCGACGCTGGAGCTCGGCGCGATGGCACGGCTCGCCGACATTCACCGTGCACCTGTCGTGCGCGAGGGCTGGCCGCTCCTCGCCGAGGCGGCGCGCCGCGTAGCCAGCCCGGCGATCCGGTCGTCGGGAACCATCGGCGGCAACGTCTGCTACGCCGAGGCCGCGTCGGATCCGGCGCCGGCGCTCCTGTGTCTCGAGGCCGAGGTCAGCGTCGCCGGTCCCGACGGCGGCCGGGCGGTGCCCATCACCCGTTTCTTCCGCGGCTTCTACGAGGCGGCGATCGAGCCGGGCGAGATCGTGACCGCGCTTCGCGTTCCGCCGACGCCGGCGGGCGCGCGGAGCGGCTACGTGAAGTACACGTCACGCTCGGCGGAGGACCGGCCGCTGGTCGGCGTCGCCGCCCTCGTCGTCGTGGACGCGGCCGGGCGCTGCGTGGACGCGCGGATCGGCCTCGGCGGCGTCGCGCCGACGCCGATCCGCGCCCCGCGGGCGGAGGCCGTTCTCCGCGGGGAGGCCCTCGGCGACGCGGCCGTGCGCGCGGCCGCGGAGGCCGCGGCGGGTGAGGCCGAGCCGCTCTCCGACCTCATGGGCAGCGCGGACTACCGCCGCGAGATGATCCGGGTCTGGGTGCGTCGTCTGCTGGTAGGCCTGCGCGACGGCGGAGGCCGACCGGCGGCTCAGATCCTCGAACGCCGGCCCGCCCAGTAGGGGTCGCGCAGCACGCGCTTGAGGAGCTTGCCGGCGGGGTCGCGCGGGAACTCCGCGTGGAAGGACACCTCGCGCGGTGCCTTGTAGTCGGCGACGTGCCGCCGCGCGAACGCGATCACGTCCTGCTCGTCGAGCCGGGCGCCGGGCCGCGGCTGGACCGCGGCGTGGACGCGCTCCCCCCAGTCGTCGTCGGGCACGCCGAAGACCGCGACGTCGTCGACGTCGGGGTGGCGGTGCAGCGCGTCCTCGACCTCGGCCGGGTAGATGTTCACGCCGCCCGAGATGATCATGTCGCGCTTTCGGTCGCAGATATAGACGAAGCCCTCGCCGTCGATCCAGGCCACGTCACCGACCGACGCCCACTCGCCGCGCTGCGTGTCCTGCGTGGCCGCGGTGTCCTTGTAGTAGCCGTCGAACATGCCGGCGAAGCGCCGCACGTAGAGCTCGCCGGGCGTGCCCGGCGCAACCGCCCGGCCCTCGTCGTCGAGGATCGCGAGCTCGATGCCGGGCGCGGCGCGCCCGCACGAGCCGGGCTTCCTGAGCATGTCCTCCGGGCGCAGAACCGTGTTGATCCCGAGCTCCGTCGACCCGTAGAACTCGTAGAGGACGGGTCCGAAGTAGCGGAGCGCCTCCTCCTTCACGCGCGCCGGGCACGGGGCGGCGGCGATGACCAGCGCGCGCATCGACGACACGTCGTAGCGCGCCCGCACGCGCTCGGGCAGGTCGACGATCCGCTTCACGAGCGTCGGCGCCATGAAGGTCGAGGTGCAGCGGTGGCGCGCGATCGTCCGGAGCGCCTCCTCCGGGTCGAACTTCCGCATCAGCACGACGCTGCCGCCGAAGACCAGCGCGTAGAGGGCGAAGCTGCCGGGTGCCGAGTGGTAGAGCGGGCCCGCCACGAGGTGCACGTGCGGCTCGGCGAGCCCGAAGGCCTCCAGGAACCGGCGGATGAGGGCCGCATCCGCGCCCGACCGGAGCGCGCCCTTCGGACGCCCGGTCGTGCCGCCGGTGTAGATCATCGAGCCGCCGAGCCCCTGGGCCGGATCGGCGGGGATCGGCGTCCCGTCGCCCTTCGCGATCAGGTCGTCCATGGACGCGGCCCACGGCGCCCGCTCGCGCTCGGCGAGGATCCACGTCCGCACCTGCGCCGCGCCGGGCCGGACCTGCTCGGCCACGGGGAGAAACTGGTCGCCGACGAACACGGCGCGCGCGTCGGAGTGGTCGAGGATGTAGGCGACCTCGTCGGCGACGAGGCGATGATTCATCGGCACCGGAATCGCGCCCGCCGCGCGCACGGCTGCGGAGGCGACGAGCGCCTCGAGGGAGTTCGGGACCCAGACGATGGCGTGCTCGCCCTTGCCCAGGCCGAGCCCGCGGAGCGCGTTCGCCAGGCGGTTGCGCCGGTCCACGAAGGCGCGCCACGTGAGGTCCCGGGCGCCCTCGATGAGCGCGAGGGCGTCGGGCGTCCGCTCCGCGTGCGCCGCGAGGACGTCCACGCTAGCGCGGCAAGAAGGAGCGCGTGGCCTCGAGTGCCTCGCGGGCGACCGCGTCCGCGGGGCGCGCCCAGGCGGCGGGGTTCGGCGCCTCGTAGCTGAGAAATCCTTCGTAGCCCTTCGCCGCCAGGGCCGCGAAGAACTCCTTGAAGGGCACGACCCCGGCGCCGGGCGGCAGGCGGTTGAGGACCTGGCCGGGCACCAGACCGCTCCGTGGCACGTCGCTGAACTGCACGTAGGCGACCTCGTCGAGGGGCACCGTCTCGACGTCGCGCACCTCCGCCCCGCTCCGCCAGAGGTGATAGGTGTCGAGCAGGAGGCCGCAGCGCGGGTGGGCCGCCGTCGTGAGCACCTCGCGGATCGCCTCGAGCGTGTTGAGCTGCTCGGCCTGCGAGTTGAACTCCACGGCCAGCCGGACCCCGTGCGTCGCGGCGACGTCGCCGACCTCGCGCACGCTCGCCGCCGCCCGGCGGACGTCGCCCCGCCCCTTGTCCACCGGGCTCATCACGGTGGCGCAGCCGAGCGCGGCGGCGCGGCCGCACTGCTCGTCGAACACCGAGAGCAGCCGGCGACGCTCGTCGCCCTCGGCCCACATCCAGCCGAACTCCACGCCGACGCAGGCGACGGGCAGGCCGCTCGCCTTCACGAGCGCGAGCACGTCGGCGGGCGGCCGCCCCTGCTCGGCGGCGCGATTGAAATCGAGGCGGCGCAGCTCGACGCCGTCCCAGCCGGCCTGGCGCGCGAGGCGCAGCACGTCGGCCAGCGGGGTCGTGTCGAGCGTCCAGGTGTGGAGCGCGAGCACCGCCTCAGACCGCCGCGGACAGCCCGCCGTCGAAGTTGATGGCGGTCCCCGTGATGTAGGCCGCGCGCGCCGAGCAGAGGAACGCCACGAGGTCGGCGAATTCGTGCGCCTCGCCGAACCGGCCGAGCGGCACCCGCCGCTTCTCGGCCATCTCGCGGTAGAAGGCCTCGGGGTCGCCCGTCATCCGACGCTCCCACTGGCCGCTCTTCACGACGCCGAGGCAGACCGTGTTCACGCAGATCCGGTCGGCCGCGTACTCATTGGCGAGCGACTTCGTGAGGTTGATGCCGGCCGCGCGCGTCACGCTCGTCGGCAGCGACCGCGCCGCGGGCGCCTTGCCGCCCACCGTCGTGACGTTGACGATCCGCCCGCCGCCGCGCCGCTTCATGTGCGGGATCACGAGCCGGCAGAACCTGATCGCGGCCATGAGCTTCAGCTCGATGTCCGTCTGCCACGTCGCGTCGTCGACCTGCTCGAAGGCGCCCGCCGAGGAGGTGCCGGCGTTGTTCACCAGGACGTCCACGCCGCCCCAGCGCGCGAGGGTCGCGGCCACGAAGGCCTCGACCTGCTCGGGCCGGGTCACGTCGGTCGGCATGGCGAGCACGTCGGCGCCGGTCTCGCGCCTTACCTGGTCCGCGACGCGCTCGAGCAGCTCCTTGCGCCGCGCGCAGATCGCGAGGCGCGCGCCCGAGCGCGCGAAGCGCTCGACGCAGGCGCGGCCGAGCCCGTCGTTGCCACCCGTGACGATCACGATCTTGTCCTTGAGGCCGAGCTCCATGGTATCCATGGCCCCCGAAGATATCACCGACGGCCGCCCTGGTGTAGCCGTGTCAGGACGGGCCGAGGCGGCCGAGGATCGGGAGCTTGAGCGCGGGGCTCTTCACGTCGAGGCCGAAGGTGAGCGTGAAGATGTTCAGCTCGATGCCCTCCTCCACGCCGAGCGCCACGCCGCCGAGGCCGAAGAGCGAGAGCTGGACGCCGGTGCCGCTCGGCGTCGGGCCAGCGAGCGCGCCGCCCGCGAGGTAGTCCTTGCCGATGGCGGTCGGCGGGAGCTTGAGCCGGAGCTCCGGCACCTGCCGGCCGACCCACGCCGTGAACGTGTTGCTGTTGGGCCCGGGCCAGGTGCGGTAGCTCGACGGGTAGGGATAGGCGGCGACGGCCGCCTCGACCTTGGTAACGATCCCCTCCACGCCCGCGCCGCGCAGGTCGACGAGCTTCTCCGGCCGGGCGCCGAACCAGTGGTTGTCGGGACCCGCGCGGTTCACGCGGACCGCGGGCGCGCCGCGGTCCACACCCCAGCCGATCACCTCGTACCGCGTGTAGGCCAGGGCCTCGGACGGCTTCACGGCGATCCAGGTGTGCACGGCGAAGACGCCGCGCCAGCTCACCGCGCGCGCGGCGTAGACCTGCACGACCGCCTCGGGCGTGAACGCCGCGTCGGGCGCCTGGCCCGAGGGGCCCCGCTCGAGCTCCCACCAGTCGCTCCGGGCCCGCGAGATCACGGCGCAGCCGACGGACGCCGGCAGCGCGAGCGCCAGCAGCCAGCGCGCGGTGCGCCGGCTCACCCCCCCAGCTCCTTCCTGACGATGCGCGCGCCCTCGACGAGCGCCGCGAGCTTCTGCCGCACCACCCAGCGCGGGGTCTC
The DNA here is from genome assembly GCA_041496385.1 of Methylomirabilia bacterium. Classification (GTDB taxonomy): domain Bacteria; phylum Methylomirabilota; class Methylomirabilia; order Rokubacteriales; family CSP1-6; genus AR19. Next base: position 84,175 of record JBGQEL010000002.1, read on the forward strand.
CCAGAAACCGCAGTCCGGGTTGAGCCAGAGCTTGTCGGGCGCGACGTGCTTCAGCGCGGCGCGGATCCGCTCGGCGACCTCGGCGGCCGTCTCCGCCTTGAACGCCTTCACGTCGATCACGCCTGCGCCCAGCTCCTTGTCGGTCGGGAACTCCCGCCAGAGCCGCAGGTCGTCCGCGCCGCGGTTGGCGTACTCGAGCACGATCTGCGACGCGTGGAGGCCCGCGAGCGCCGGGTACAGGTTGCGGAAGTCGCGCACCGCGGCGAACGGCCGGCCGTAGAGGTTGCCGAAGCAGACGTGCACGGCGATCTTCGCGCCCACGCCCTCGACGGCGCGGTTGATGCCCTGGTCGAAGCGCGGCGCCGAGCCCGCGTACATGCCACCGTGGGGCTCGTCGATCTGGATGAAGTCGCAGCCCGCGGCCTCGAGCGCGCGGCACTCGGCGTTGACGATCCCCACGAGGTCGGCCAGGAGCGTCTCCTTGTCGCGGTAGCCGCCGCCGAGCTTCAGCGGGACGAGGAGCGTGTACGGGCCCGGCACGGTCGCCTTCAGCGGCTTCGTCGTGAGCGCGCGCGCGAGCTTCCACTCCTCGACGACGCCGAGCCCCTCGGGCGCGGCGATCGGCTCGGTGACCTCGAAGGGCGTGTTCGTGTCCCAGAGCGGCTGGCCGAGCTTGCGCGGCGCCTCGAGCGTCCGGATGCCGGTGACGCGGTCGTAGAAGCCGATGATGAAGCGCACGCGCATCATCTCGCCCGTCGTCAGCACGTCGACGCCCGCGCGCTCCTGATCGAGGAGCGCCGCCTGCGTGGCGTCCTCCATCAGCTCGCGCACGTCGAGCGCGCCCAGGCGCCCGGCCTCCATCGCCTCGCGGGCGAGCCACACCCAGCCGGGCAGCCCGTGGCTCCCCACCACCGACGTCGGCAGCAGCATCACGCCCCTCCTTTCGCGCGCGTGTACGCGCGGCCCACGTACGCCTCGATCACGCGCGGGTCGCGCAGCACCACGTCGGGCGGCCCGTCGGCGATCGTCTGGCCGAAGTCCAGCACCGTCACCGCGTCGGCGAGGTCCCCGACCAGCTCCATGTCGTGCTCGACCCAGAGCATCGTCGTCCCCAGCTCGTGCTTGATCCGGAGGAGGAAGCGCGCCAGGTTCTCCTTCTCCTCGCGGTTCATGCCCGTCGACGGCTCGTCGAGCAGCAGCAGCGCCGGCTCGAGCGCCAGCGCGCGGCCGAGCGAGACGAGCTTCTGGACCCCGAACGGCAGGCTCCCGATCGGCTCCTTCCGGTGGCGCTCCAGCTCGAGGAACTCGATGATCTCCTCGACGCGCCGCCGATGCAACGTCTCCTCGCGCCGCGAGCGCCCCCAGAAGAGGCCGCCGGCGAGGACGCCCGCCCGCATGTGGCGGTGCCGGCCGAGCAGGATGTTGTCGAGCACGCTCATGTGGCGGAAGAGCTCGACGAACTGGAAGGTGCGCGCGATCCCGTGCGCCGCGACCCGGTGGGGCCGGAGACCGTGGATCGGCGCGCCGCCGAACAGGATCCGCCCGGCCGTCGGCGCGTAGAAGCCGCCGATGCAGTTGAGGAGCGACGTCTTTCCGGCGCCGTTCGGACCCACGAGCGCCGCGAGCGCCCCCGGCGGCACCGTCAGGCTGACGCCGCTGAGCACGCGCAGCCCCTCGAACTCGAGCGTGAGTCCGTCGATTTCTAGGACCATCTCACCGCTCGGCTCGCCGGTCGAACCGCCTCCCCTCGATTTCTAGGACCATCTCACCGCTCGGCTCGCCGGTCGAACCGCCTCCCCTCGCACTGCCGTCAGAACCAGCGCCGGCGGCGCCGGTACTGCTTGACGTCGGTGTACCGCCGGCGCGCGCCGCGATGCCCGACGCCCAGGTAGAACTCGCGGACGTCCTCGTGGGCGAGGAGGCGCTCGCGCGATCCATCGTAGACGATGCGGCCGTGCTCCATGACGTAGCCGTGGTCGGCCACCTCGAGCGCCGCGCCGGCGTTCTGCTCGACCAGGAGGACGGCCAGCCCGAGCTCGTCGCGCAGCCGCCGGACGATGCCCATCAGGGCCTCGACGACGAGCGGCGCCAGGCCGAGCGAGAGCTCGTCGACGAGCAGCACGACGGGCCGGCAGAGAAGCGCCGCGCCCAGGCCGAGCATCTGCCGCTCGCCCCCCGAGAGATAGCCCGCGAGCTGGCCCCGACGCTCCGCGAGCACTGGAAAGTACTCGAAGACCTGCTCGAGGCTCGCGCCGCCGCGGCGGCCGGGCACGAGCGCGCGCAGGTTCTCCCCCACCGTCAGCGTCTCGAAGATCTTGTCGCGCTCCGGCACGAGGACGAGGCCCCGGCGCGCGAGCTCGTGCGGAGCGCGGCCCTCGACCCGCTCGCCGCGAAACGCGATGCGCCCCTCCACCACCCGGGCGTTGTCGGCGCCGAGGAAGCCCGAGATCGCGCGCAGCGTCGTCGTCTTGCCCGCGCCGTTGGTCCCGAGCAGCGCGACGATCGTCCGCTCCGGCACCCGCAGCGAGACGCCCTGGATCGCCGTGGCGGCGCGGTGGTAGACGACCTCGACGTTCTCGAGCTCGAGGAGCGCCGTCACGACGCCGGGCGCAGCGGGCGGTGGCGCAGCGGCCAGAGGGCGAACCAGTTCCGCACGCGCCGCCAGATCCCCACGAGCCCCTGCGGCTCGAAGATCAGGAACAGCGCCATCAGGAGGCCGAACGCGCCGAACTTCGCCGGGAACAGGTAGGACTCGACGCCGCCCGGGAGCCGCAGGCTCGCGACCGCCGCGTCGATGCCGTACGGGAGCAGCGTGACGAACGCGGCGCCCAGCACCGCGCCGAGGGCCGAGCCCATGCCGCCGATGACGATCATGGCGATGTACTCGACGGCGCCGAGGAAGCCGAACGCCTCGACCGAGACGAAGCCGCGGTGATAGGCGAAGAGCGCGCCGGCGACGGACGTGAGCGCGCTCGACCACACGAAGGCCAGGACCTTGTACCGGGCGACGTCGATGCCGACGGACTCCGCCGCGATCTCGCGGTCGCGGATCGCCATCCACGCGCGGCCGGCGCGCGAGCGCTGAAGATTCACCGACAGGAACACGACCGCGGCGGCCGTGAGCGTGAGCGCGTAGTACCACGCCACGCCGCCCTTCAGCGCGTACCCGAAGAGCGCGGGCGCAGGAATGGTCGAGCCCGTGTTCGCGCCCCAGCGGCTCTGCAGCTCGCCGGCGGCGTAGAGCACCACATGGTGCAGCGCCAGCGTGCCGAGCGCCAGGTAGAGCCCCTTGAGCCGCAGCGACGGGACGCCGATGGCGACCCCGAGTGCCGCGCCCACCAGCGCCGCCGCGGGGAGCGTGACCGCGGGGGAGCGCCAGCCGTTCTCGACGAGCGCGGCCGTCGTGAACGCGCCCGCACAGATGAAGCCCGCGTGGCCGAGCGAGATCTGGCCCGCGAGCCCCGTCAGGAGATTCAGCGCGAGCGCGCCGACTGCGACGAGCGCCGTCTGGGCCGCGAGGTCGAGGACGAAGGACGACCCGAGGCGCGGCAGGAGCAGCAGCGCAACGACGAGGGCCCCCAGCGCCGCCCGGCGCAGGCGTGTGTCCACGATGGCGAGGTCGGACGCGTACGTGGTCTTGAAGTACCCCCCGCCGAGGGCCACTACACTCGCTCCAGCTCTTCCTTCGTCCCGAAGAGGCCCCACGGGCGGACGAGCAGCATCGCCAGCAGACAGAGGAACGGCGACACGTCGGAGAGGAGCGGGTCGCCGTAGCGCACGGACAGCACTTCGACGGCGGCGACCAGGAGCGCCGCCGGGATCACGCCCGCGAGGCTGTCGAGGCCGCCGACGAGCGCGACCGCGAACGCCTTGAGCCCGAGCACGTCCAGCGAGGGCTCGAGGCGCACGTTGTTGGCGTAGAGGATGCCCGCGAGCCCGCCCGCGAAGGCGGCGAGCGCCCAGGAGAGCGCGAACACGCGGTGGAAGTCGATGCCCCGCTGGGAGGCCAGCAGCGCCTTCTCGCCGGCGGCCCGCATCTGGATCCCGAGCGGCGACAGGCGCAGGAAGAGGAAGAGCGCGACGAACAGCGCCGCCGCGGTGGCGACCGTGAGCAGGTCGAACGTCGAGACGACGGCGCCCCCCGGCAGCCGGCGCGGCGGATTCGTCAGGCCGAGCATGGGGAGCGGGTGGCGGATGCGGTCGGTGAACACGAGCACGATCGCCGCGCGCAGGAGGATGCCGAGCGTCACCGTCACGAGCACCGCGGCGAAGATCGGGTGGCCCGCCATCGGGCGCATCAGCAGGCGGTAGATGAGGAGGCCCGCGAGCGCGGAGAGCACCGCCGCGAGCGGGATCGCGAGCGCCGGCGCACCGCCGACGACCGCCGTGACGGCGAAGAGCAGGTAGCCGCCGAGCGTCAACATGTCGCCCTGCGCGAGGTTGAGGACGCGCGAGGCGCGATAGACCAGCACGTAGCCGGCGCCGAGGAGCGCGTAGAGGCTCGCGATGACCACCGTGGTCGCGAGGACCTGCATCGTGCGCGTTACTTCACGTCGAGCTTCGTCCAGCCCCCGACCGACGCGACCGCGTTCTTCGACGGGTCCCAGCGGTAGACCCGGTACCAGGTCGCCTTGCGGTAGTGATTGTCGGCGGTCCACTCGATCGGCCCGCCCCGGAGCCCGCGCGTGTCCACGCTCACCGTCGCCATGGTCGCGGCGATCTTCTCCCGGGTGCAGGGCCAGCCGCAGGTCTTGAGCGCGGCCTCGAGCACCATCGCCGACACCCAGCCCTCGGCCATGAAGTGCGCCGGGTTCGTCGTCTGGCCCTTCACGAGGCTCGCGATCTCGGCGTGGATCGGGAGGCCCTCGCTGAAGAGCGTGTTGCCGGTGAACGCGTAGAGGTTCGGCGCCTTCAGGCGGAGCAGCTCGTCCTGCGTCTGCTGGTGGCCGTAGAGGATGTAGCCGCCCGTCCAGCCGAGGCGCTGGAGCGCCTCGAACACGCCGATCTCGTGCGGCCAGGGCGCCCACGAGAAGACCCAGTCGGCGCCTGCGTCCTTGAGCTTCTGCGCGAACGGCCCGAAGTCGGCCACGGCGCTCGGCACCACGACGACCGGGATCGTCTCGAAGCCCATCTCCCGGGCGAGCTTCTCGGCGCCCTCGAGCTCGATCCGCGACAGCGGGATGTCCTGGGCCGCGAAGCCGATCCGCACCTTCTTCCCTCCCGCCTGCTCCCGCACGAAGCCGAGGGCGAACCGGATGTCGTAGTTCGAGCCGAACGACGTCGAGCAGAAGACCAGCGGGTTCGCGGGCGGAAACGCCTCGCGCGGGCAGACGCCGCCGCCGAACAGGAGCGGGACCTTGCTCGTCTCCGACTCGGTCATGAGCGGCTTGTAGGTGGCGGAGATCGACGCGTTGACGATGAGGAGCGATCCCTCGCCGAGCTTCTTGGCGGCCGCGGCGGCGCGCTGGGGCTCGCCCCGGTCGTCCTCGTACTCGATCTCGACCTTCCGCCCGTTGATGCCGCCCGCATCGTTGACGCGCTTGAAGTAGACCTTGTAGGCCTCGTAGGTCGGCGCGTAGGTGCCGGCGGCGCGGCCCGTGATCGCCGCGCTCATGCCGACGCGGTAGACCTCCTGGGCGAGCGACGGCGTCGCGACGGACGCCAGCGCGAGCAGCGCTGCCAAGACGGTGCGGGGCGATGTGCGCATGTCAGTCCTCCGGTTTGAGTGCAGCCACCTCGGCGGCGATCCGCCGTTCCTCGTCGTCCGCGTACATGGACTCTACCAGCGACCCGAACCGCTCGGCCATGAGCCGCCGCTTCACCTTGCGGGTCGGCGTGACGGGCTCGCCCTCCTGCTCGGGGTCGAGCTCGTACGGCAGGAGCCGGAACGCCTTCACCTGCTCGACGCGCGTCAGCTCCGCGTTCGCACGCGCGACCTCGCCCTCGATCAGCCGGACGACGTCCCCATGCTGCACGAGCGAGGCGTAGCCCGTATGCACGAGCCCCCGCGCGCGCGCCCATTCGGCGACGGTCTCGCCGTCCACCTCGAGGAGCGCCACGAGGTACTTCCTCCCCTCGCCGAAGACCGTCGCCTCGCCGAGGAACGGGCTCGCCCGGAGCCGGTTCTCGACCTGCGACGGGCTCACGTTCTTCCCGCCCGCCGTGATCAAGATATCCCGTTTCCGGTCCACGAGGCGGAGCGCCCGGGAGGTCGTCCACTCGCCGACGTCACCCGTCCGGAGCCGCCCGTCCGCGTAGAGCGCACCCGTCGCCTCGGCGTCCTGCCAGTAGCCGCCGAACGTCTCTCGCGTCTCGACGAGGATCTCCCCCTCGGGCCCGAGGCGGATATCCATGCCGGGCGCCGGGGTGCCCACGTCGCCGGGCGGCGGGAACGGCCCCCGCTGACCGGAGATGATCGCGCCGCCCGTCTCCGTCTGGCCGTACGCCTCGCAGACGTTGACGCCCCACGCCTGCCAGAGCGCGGCGACGGGGGGCGGCAGCGGCGCCCCGCTCGAGATCACGAGCCGCGTCCGCGCGAACCCCACCTTCTCGAGCAGCCAGCGGAACACGAGCTGCCGCGCCGCGAGGGCGCCGAGGGCGACGAGCGGCGTGCGACCCCCGCGCCAGCGCGCGGCAGCCGCCCGGCGGCCGGCGGCCATCGCGGCCTCGTACGCCGCGCGCTTGAGCGGCGAGCTGGCGTCGATCCCGACCAGGAGGTGCGCGGCGAACTTCTGGAGATAACGCGGCACGGTGAAGACGAAGGTCGGCTGGATCTCGTAGAGCGCCTCCGCGAAGGCGTCCACCGACTCGGGATAGTGGGGCACGAGGTCGGTGATGAGCGGCATCGTGATCGCCAGGTTCCGGCCCATCGTGTGGCAGAGGGGCAGCATCGCGACCGCGCGATGCCCGGCCGCCTCGAGCAGCGGGTAGTGGGCGACGATGTTCGCGCAGGCGGCCAGGTGCGGGCCGTGACGGTAGAGCGCGCCCTTGGGCGCGCCCGTCGTGCCCGAGGTGTAGATGATCGTCGCCGGATCGTCGGGCGCGACCGCGGCGGCGAGCCGCGCGAGCGCGCTCCCGTCCGCCCCGGGCGTCTCCGCGCCGACGCGCTCGACCTCGGCGAGCGGACGGACCCGCGTGTCGCGATACATGAAGAGGGCGCGCGTGTCGGCCACGAGCACCGCCCGCACGCCCGGGCACTCGGCGAGCACGGCGAGCACCTTGTCGAGATGCTCCTGGTCCTCGGCGAGCACGAGCGACGCGCCGCCGTGCTGGAGCAGGTGGCGCACCTCGCTCGGCGAGCTCGTCGGATAGATGCCGTAGGTGACGGCGCCCAGGGACTGCGCGGCGAGGTCGGTGATCGTCCACTCGGGGCACGGGTTGCCGACGATCGCGACCCTCTCGCCGCGCGCCACACGGTACTCGCGCGCGAGCCCGAGCGCCAGGGCCTCGACCCGCCCGGCAAGCCGCCGCCACGTCGTCTCGCGCCAGACGCCCAGCTCCTTGGCGCGGAAGGCAACGCGCTCCCCACGGCTCCGCGCGCGCGCCAGGAGCAGCCCGGGCAAGGTGCCGGCGCGCAACGCCTGGGGGTCCATGCTCAGGCGCGGACGGGCGTGAACTCCGTGGTGAAATGGTCCTCGAGCGGCAGCCGCTTCTTGATCGCGCCGTGCTCGAGCAGCGTGTCCTGCATCGCGCGGAGCGCCTCCACGTTGATCCGGCCGTCCTCGATGAAGAGCGGCGTCAGCGACGTGTGCACCGCCAGCACGGCCTCCGGGCTCCAGCCGAACTTGGCCGCCGTGATCCTCACGCTCTCCTGGGGATTCGCCTTGAGGAACCGAACCGCCTTGAAGAGCGCGCGCGTGACGCGCCGGATCGGGTCGGCGCTCCGGCGGATCGCCTCCTCCGAGGCGTACTGGATGTAGCTGATCCATCTCGGCGTGAGCGACTCCATGCGGAAGAGGACCTTCGTGCGCCCCTGCGCCCCCGTGACGGCGCCGAAGTCGCCCCAGACGAACGCGCCGATCTCCTTGCGAGAGAGGGCCGCGAGCTGGGCGTCGAGGCCGCCGAGCGCGACGATCTTGACGTCGCGCTCGGGGTCCCAGCCGTGGTGCTTGGCGACCATGCGCGCGAAGACCCACGTCGTGGCGCCGGCGCGCGTGACGCCGATGCTCGCGCCCTTCAGCTCGCCCGCGGGCGGCCCCTCCGGCGCGCCGACGAGCACGAAATCGTTCCCCGTGCCGTGGGCCGCGACGACCTTGATCGGCATGCCGGCCTCGCGGAACACGAGGATGTCGGTCGAGCCCGTGAGGCCGATCAGCACCTCGCCCGCCATCACCGCCTTGGCGAGATCGGGGCCGCCGCGGAACGGGACGAACTCGGCGTCGACGCCCTGCTCCTTGAAGAAGCCCTTCTCGGCCGCCACCATGACGGGCGCCGCGAGCGAGTAGGCGCCGAAGACCGCGGTGCCGATCTTGACGGGCCCCTGGCCATGGGCGCGACGCGGAGCGCCGGGGATGGCGGCGGCCGCGACCCCGGCCGCGGCAAGCTTGAGGACATCGCGTCGGCTTCGTGGCATGCGCTCCTCCTCGGGGGGCCCGGAATCGTCGGCGGGAATCGGCGGGAGTCTATGTTGCGGGGCGCGGCCGTGTCAAACGTCCTCGCCGGGGCGCGGCGAAGGGGATTATCCTAAGGGGCGCCATGACCCCGGAAGAGCGGATCAAGGCGGTCGGCCTGAAGGCGGGCGCGCGCGTCGTCGGCATCGCCTCGGTCGAGGCCTTCCGCGCGAAGGTGCCCGAAGGCCACCGGCCCGAGGACATGCTCCCCGGCGCGCGGAGCGTCGTCGTCGCGGGCGGCGACGGGCCGACGGCCGGCGCCTGGCGCTGCCCCGACCACCGCGTGATGGAGATCACGGGGTACGACCTCCGCGAGAACGTCGCGGTCCACGTGATGGCCGACTTCATCGAGGCGACCTTCGCGCACCAGACGATCCAGGCGCCCTCGCTCGCGGTGCACGGTCACGCGCCGCCGATGTCCATGATGCACGCCGCGGAGCTGGCGGGCCTGGGCTCGCGCTCGCTCGCCGCGCACATCATCCTCAACCCCGAGTACGGCCTCCTCTACTACGCGGCGCTCATCACGACGCTGCCGCTCGAGCCCGACCCGCCGCTGGCCGAGCCCGCCTGCCCGCACCCGGGCTGCACGGCGATGTACAAGCGGATCGGCACGACGCCGTGCCTGCGCGTGTGCCCGGCGTGCTTGAGCGGGACGGTGAAGGACGGGCGGATCGAGAGCTCGACGTACGACCGCGAGTGCTGCCACTCGCGCGCCCAGACGTACGGCATCGGCTCGTTCCAGAAGTCGCTGCTCCAGATCGTCAACGAGGACGACGCCGAGAAGCGCCGGGGCATGATCTACAGTGACTTCTTCGCCAGGAGCATCCAGGCGCTCGGCTTCTTCCGCGACTCGATCGCCCAGTGCTTCGAGTGCATGCGCGTCTGCCCGGTCGGGCGCAAGTACAGGAAGCTCCAGTAATGCCCGGCCTGCCGCCCGGCGCGACGGCGGCGCTGAAATCCAGCGCGTTCCAGGCGGGCGCGACCGTGTGCGGCGTCGCCAGCGCGGCGGCGTTCGACGCCCACGCCCCCGCGGGACACCGCCCGGGTGATCTGCTGCCGGGCGCCGCGTCCGTCGTCGTCGTCGGGGGCTCCCAGCCGCGCGCGGGTGACTGGGCGGCGACCTCCCCCTGGGTGCTCCAGACGATGGGCACGACCGAGCGGATCCAGTCGGTGGGCCGCAAGCTCGCGCAGCAGATCGAGAGCCAGCTCGGCTACTACGCGCTCTACGTCCCGCCCGGCACGGCGAGCGGCGACACGCCGTTTCTCTCCCTGATGCTCGCGGCCCAGCTCGCGGGGCTCGGCTCGCGGAGTCTCGCCGGGCCGGTCCTCAACCGCGAGCACGGCTTCATGTACTGGAGCGCGGTCATCACCACGGCGCCGCTCGAGACCGACACGGTCGAGGGGGAGTCCGCGTGTCCGGCGCCGCCCTGCCGCGAGATGTGGGAGCGCGAGCGCACGACGCCCTGCCTCAAGACCTGCCCGGCCGACGACGGCGGCTGCCTGGCGGGGACGCTCGAGCACGGCCGCGCCGTCCGCACGTTCTACGACGCCGCGCGCTGCAACACGCGCGTGCACACCCACTGGGTCGGCGGCTTCCAGAAGGTGCTCGAGGAGACGCTGAACGAGACGGACCGCGACCGACGCAAGATGCTCCTCTACGGCGATTTCTTCACGCGCACCCTCTGGGCCATCACCTACTCGTCCACGAACATCGCCCAGTGCTTCGAGTGCATGCGCGTCTGCCCCGCCGCCCACGGCCTCAAGGAGATGAAATAGTGGGAGTGTTCCGGCTCGATCCCGCGATCTACAACCGCTACAAGGATCAGGTCCTGAAGCTCTGCAACTCGTTCCAGCGCATCGACCGGCCCGGGCTCTCCGACAGGCAGATCGCCGAGCAGCTCGGGCTCGACGAGCGCACCGTGACCGAGATCCGCTGCGTCGCCGAGCGTGACTGCTATCCGCTGGAGGAGTGGGAGAAGGCGATCGAGTTCAAGCGGAAGGCGACGCTGGAGTGGTCGGCCCTCGCGCTGAAGCGCCCCGACCTGAAGCCGAAGTGACCCTCTACTTCTTCGAGCGGATCACCGATGACGACTTCATCGGGCCTGTCATCGTCGCCGCGCCCTCCGAGGGCGAGGCGTGGCTCGTGCTGGCGCAGCGCGAGCAACACGATATCGACGCGCTCCGCGACCTCGGCTGGCAGATCGCCCAGGACCTCGCGGCCCTGCCCTCCCGCGCGACGGTCGTCTACCCGAACCACTATCGCCGCGCGATCCTCGACTAGCCTGGATTATTCATGAACGAGGATACCGATGTCGGACGGGTGGCGCCGCGGGCCTGTGCCCGCGCGGCCGGCGAAGTGGGCCTCGCGTGTGGTCGTTCTTGAATAATCCGGGCTAGGCGCGCGGCTTTCGCGCCCGGATCTCCTCCATCGCCCGCCGGTGCTCGTCCGAGGCGAGACAGCCGGCGAAGAGCGTCTCCATCTCCTTCCGGAACGCGTCGAACTCGAGGTCGAAGGCTCGCGTGACGAGACGCTTGCTCGCCCGGGCGCTCGCGGGCGGGAGCGCCAGAAACCGCGCGATCGTCTCCTCGAGCACCTGGGCGAAGGCGGCCGCCGGCACGACGCGGTTCACGAGGCCGTAGCGCTCCGCCTCGCGGGCGGAGATCGGCTCGCCGAGCAGGATCAGCTCCTTGGCCCGCGCGAGCCCGATGAGCCGCGGCAGGCGGTAGAGCGACATGGATGGGATGAGGCACTCCTTCACGGCCGGCAGGCCGAGGAGCGCCTCCTCCGCGGCGAGCCGGTAGTCACAGACGAGCGCGAGCTGCAGGCCCCCGCCGAGGCAGTGGCCGTTGATCCCCGCGATGAAGAGCGTGTCCAGCCGCTCCATCGCGATCATTGCGTCCTCCCAGGCGATGAAGTCCCCAAGGCCGAAGGCGCCGGCGGCGAGCGCGTTCAGATCCACGCCCGTCGAGAACGCGCGGCCGGCGCCCGTCACGACGACCACGCGCACCTCGGGACGCTCCGCCAGGAGCGCCACCGCGCGTGTCAGGTCGCGGACCCAGCGCGCGTCGCCGGCGTTCAGCACCTCGGGGCGCTCGAACCGCAGGCGCGCGACGGGACCGTCCAGCGCGAGGCGCATCGTTTCCAGGTCGGGCATGCGCCCATGGTTTACCATGAAAGGCCTCGTGACCTCCCTGATCGCGCTGCTGTGCCTCCTGGTCTTCACCAGCACCTTCGCCAGCGGCGGCTTCCCCGCCCTCCTTCCCGAGATCGGCCGGGCCGAGGCCCTGCACGACTGGCAGCTCGGCGCGGTCGCCGGCGCCTTCGGCTTCGCGCGCATGCTCGCCGACGTCCCGATCGGCCTCTTCCTCACGCATCACCTGAGGCGCGCGCTCGGGATGGCCAGCCTCACCGCCCTCCTCCGGTTCGGCGCGGGGCTCAGGCTCGCCTCATCGCTCAACGCCTTCGAGTTCTCCGCCATGCTGGGCTTCCTCGGCGGCACACTGCTGGTCGGGCTGCTCCCGGTGAGCGTCGGCTGGAGCACGGCGATCCTCTTCGCGTCCGCGCCGATGCTCCTCGGCGTCGCGGCGCTCCCCGCTCTTCTGCGCGCGCTGCTGGCGGCCGGCGCCGCCGGGCCCCGCCCGCTCTTCGCGCGGCACGCGGCGCCGGCCGGGACGGGCGCCCACGCGCCGATGACGCCCGCGGTCGTCCTCGCCTTCGCGGCGGGCGGGACCGTCGCCGCCACGTACTCGACCATCGAGCAGTTCATGCTCCCGCTCCGCGGCAGCCGCACGTTCGATCTCGAGCGCGCCGGCATCGCCCGCCTCCTGATGACCATGCAGATCAGCGACGTCGTCGCCCTCCTGCCCGTCGGGCTCCTGGCCGACCGGGTCGGGGCGCCGCGCGTGCTGGGCGTGGTCCTGCTCCTGATGGCGGCGGCGACCGTGCTCGTCGCCTTCGGCGCGCTCCCCGTCGTCGCCGCGGGCTGCGTGCTCTTCGGCGTCGCCATGGCCGGCTGGATGCTGCCGCTCGGCGTGCTCCGGCGGGAGACCGCGCCCGAGCGCATCGCCTGGCGCACCGGGCTCTACCGCGTCTTCGTGGACGGCGGGATGTTCCTCGGCCCCTTCGCGGCGGGCCTCGTCGGCGCGCGCCTCGCCCCGCACCTGGGCGCGGTCTGCGCGGTCGCCCTCGCCGTGACGGGCGCGCTCTTCCTCGCGGGGCGGCGCTGACGTGGCCGACGCCGGGCTCGTCTTCGCGTGCGCGGGCTGCTGCTGCGGCCATCCCGACACGAACGGCAGCGCGCGGATCTCCAAGCCCGTCTGGCGCCGCGCGTTCGAGGCCGCGGGCCTCGCCGGACGCGTCAGGTTCGCGTTCACCGAGTGCCTCGGCCCCTGCAGCGAGGCCAACGTCGTGTTCCTCTACCTCCACGGCCGCGCGCGGTGGTTCCGGCGGGTCAACTCCGTGGAGCTCTTCGCGACGCTGCTCGGGTACGCGCGGGCGGCGGCCGACGCCCCCGACGCGGTCGAGCCGCCCGCGCTCGCCGAGCGCTCGTTCTCGTGGACCGGTGGCGGCGTCGGGCCGGAGCCGGTATAAGGAGATCACCATGGACTACGCCGACTACCGCCACCTCGTCTTCGATCGGAGAACCGACGGCGTCCTGCTGATCACGATCAATCGCCCCGACGTCATGAACGCCACCAACGCGCGCCTGCACTGGGAGCTCACGCAGGTCTGGCTCACCGTCGACGCCGACCCGCAGGTCCGCGTCGCGGTCGTGACGGGCGCCGGCAAGGCCTTCTCGGCCGGCGGCGACATGGCGCTGGTCGAGGAGATGGCGGGCAACCCCGAGGCCGCCGCGCGCACGATGCGCGAGGCCTCGGACCTCGTCTACAACATCGTGAACCTCGACAAGCCCGTCGTCTCCGCGATCAACGGCGTCGCCGTCGGCGCGGGGCTCGTCGTCGCGCTCCTCGCCGACGTCAGCATCATCGCGGAGACCGCGCGCCTCACCGACGGCCACACGCGCCTCGGCGTCGTCGCGGGCGACCACGCGGCGCTCATCTGGCCGCTCCTCTGCGGCATGGCGAAGGCGAAGTACTACCTGCTCACCGCGGAGTTTCTCGACGGGCGGGAGGCCGAGCGCATCGGCCTCGTGAGCCTCTGCGTGCCGTCGGCCGAGGTGCTCCCGAAGGCGCTCGAGGTCGCGGGCCGGCTTGCGCGGGGGAGCCAGCCCGCGATCCGCTGGACCAAGCGCGCGCTCAACAACTGGCTCCGCCAGGCGGGCCCGATCTTCGACCAGTCGCTCGCCCTCGAGATGCTCACGTTCTCGCAGCCGGACGTCCTCGAGGGCGTCCGCGCGATCCGCGAGAAGCGCGCGCCCGTCTTTCCGTCCGCGCGCTGAGAGGGGGCGCCACGCGATGACCTGGACACCGCCGCCCGCCCGCGCGGGCCATCCCTACTACATGCACGACGCGATCTACGCCCAGCCGGGCGCGCTCCGGCTCGTCACGCGCGGCCAGGGCGAGGTGCTCGAGGCCGCCGCAGCGCGCCTCGCCGCCGCCGAGAGAGTGATCCTCTCGGGCATCGGCACGTCCTGGCACGCCGCGCTCGTCGGCGAGCTCCTGTTCGCCCACGCGGGGCGCCTCGGGCATCGCGCGCGCGCCTTCCACTCGTTCGAGCTCGCGGGCTACTGGCCCGACGCGGGCGCGGGGAGCGCCGTCGTGGTCGTGAGCCACCGCGGCAGCAAGCGCTATTCGGTCGAGGCGCTCGGGCGGGCGAAGGCAGGCGGGGGCGCGAGCGTGGCCGTCACCGGCAAGGGCTCGGACGGGCTCGACGCGGCCGACCACGTCCTCCGCACCGTCGACCAGGAGCGCTCGGCCTGCCACACGGTGAGCTACACGACCGCCCTCGCGCTCCTCGCCACCCTCGCCGCGACGATGGGCAAGCAGGAAAATATCCTCCACGAGCTGCAGGAGATCCCCGACATGCTGGCGTTCCTTCTCGGCCAGGAGTCGTGGGAGGAGCTGGCGACGCGCTTCGCCGGGCGCCGCCGCTACTGGTTCGTCGGCGGCGGGCCCAACACGGCGACGGCGTACGAGGCGGCGCTCAAGCTGAGCGAGGCGGGCCACGCGACCGCGCTCGGCGTGAACTGCGAGCAGTTCCTCCACGGCACCTGGGCCGCGCTCGATGCCGAGGACGTCGTCGTCCTGATCGCGCCGCCCGGGCCCGCGCACGCGCGCTGCCTCGACGTGGCGCGCGTCGCGAAGGAGATCGGCGCGCCCGTCGTGGCGCTGCTCCGGGAGGACGACCGCGAGATCGCGCCGCTCGCGACGGAGACGATCGCGATCCCGCCGGTGCTCGAGCTGCTCTCGCCGATCCTCACGATCGTGCCGCTCCAACTCCTGATCTACCACCTGGCGCTCGGCCGCGGCGCGAACCCCCACGCGATGCGCGGCGACCAGCCGGCGCACGGGCGGGCGCGCGCCGGCCTCGCGCTCTAGACCCGGTGACGCGTGCCCCGCGAGGCGATGGGACATGAGCGGGCTACTGGGGCGGTGACGCCTCGATTCGGCGGCTCACCGACGCGCGGCGCGCCATCGCCGGGCGCCGGGTCTGGTCGCGAGCGTGTGGGTATCCCCTTATCGTCGCGGGTCAAACTGTTGCGGTCTCTTCTTCGCCTTCGCGGCTCCACCCTCCGGCACCCTCCTTGCAACTTCGAGGGGGCCTGGTGACAACCTCAGGGCATGGAGAATCGCCGATGTCGAGCGAGCGGCCGGACGCCCGTCAATTGGACTTCCAGGCGCTCTACGACGAGTTCCAGCCAAGGATCCGTCGCTACTTGAGCCGACTGGTCGGAACGAGCGAGGCCGAGGATCTGACCCAAGAGGTGTTCGCCAAGGTCAGCCGGGCGCTCCCCGGGTTCAGAGGCAACTCCAAGGTGTCCACGTGGCTCTACCGGATCGCGACGAACACCGCGTACGACCGATTCCGGAGCCCCTCTACCCGGCGGGCGGACGAGGTGCCGCTCGACGGTCCGACAGCCGAGAGGGAACAGCCGCCGGGCATCGAGCAGGACCTGGTTCGCCACGAAGTCAACGCCTGCATCCGTCAGTACATCGACGCCCTTCCGCCGAGCTATCGATCGGTCGTGATTCTCAGCGAGCACGAGGGGCTGACCAATCAGGAGATCGCCGAGGCGCTCGGCGTCAGCCTGGACACCGTCAAGATCAGGCTCCATCGAGCTCGGGGCAGACTCAAGAGAGATCTCGGCGACGGCTGCGATCTCTATCGGGACGAGCGAGGCGAGCTGGCCTGCGAGCGAAGGGCGGATGCCGTATCCCGCATCGTCGGAGCTCCGTCTATAGAGCCGAAGACGGGGGGCCGGCCATGAAGAGTCGGTCCCCTGCCGTGGTCGCGGCGAAGGGAGGAATCACTCATGTGGGGACCGTGGGCAACACCGGCGTGGGGCTTCTGGTGGATCTTCCCGCTGATCGGCTTCCTGATCTGTGTCGGATTCTTCGTCGTGGCCGTCCGCGCCATGAGCGCGGGGCGCGGGTTCATGTGCATGGGTGGACACCAGGCGACGGCTCCCGATCAGGTCGCGGAGTTGCGTCGCGAGATCCACGCGCTCCGCGAGGAGATCAGACAGCTCAAGACGTCTCGGTGACCAATCAGAGCGCGGCCAGGAGTCCCGGCAGGACGGGCGGGCCGGCCTCCTCGATCTCGTAGCGCGCCCGGGCGACGGGATGGCGGACGGCGAGGCTGCGCCGGAGGTCGAGCGGCGTGCCGAGGAGAACCGTGTCGCACTCGACGGCGTCGATCGTCGCCCGGAGCTCCGCCATCTGGGCGGCGCCATAGCCCACCGCCGGGAGCACGGGACCGAGCCCCGGGTACGCGCGGAACATCTCGTCGATGCTCCCGCGCGCGTACGGACGCGGATCCACGAGCGTCGCGCCGAGCTGGCGCGCGGCGAGCGCCGCGGCGCCCACCGGCATGCCCCCGTGGGTGAGCGTCGGGCCGTCCTCGACCGCGAGCACGCGCCGCCCGCGCACGAGCTCGGGCGCGTCCACGGTGATCGGCATCCGCGTGTCCACGACGCGGGCGCGCGGGTTGAGCGCGCCGATCGCGGCGCGAACGGCCGCGAGGCCGTCCGCCGGCGCCGTGTCCTCCTTCACGATCACCGCGACGTCGGCCGCACGGAGGTTCGCCTCGCCAGGGTGATAGCGCGACTCGTGACCTGCGCGGTGAGGATCGACGAGCACGAGGTGGAGCGCGGGAACGAAGAAGGGCAGGTCGTTGTTGCCGCCGTCCCAGACGATCACGTCGGCGTCGGCCTCGGCGCGCGCGAGGATCGCGGCGTAGTCCACGCCCGTCAGCACGACCGAGCCCGCCTCGATGTGGGGCTCGTACTCCTCGCGCTCCTCGAGGGTCACCCCGGCGCGATCGAGATCGGCGAAGGTCGCGAACCGCTGGACCCGCTCGGCGAGGAGGTCGCCGTAGGGCATCGGGTGGCGCACGACCGCGACCCGCCGGCCGCGCGCCCGCAGCAACCCGACGACGTGACGGCTCATCGCGCTCTTGCCGCAACCGGTGCGGACGGCGCAGACGGCCACGACCGGCCTCGACGCCGGCAGCATCGTGCGCCGCCCGCCGAGGAGGGCCCAGTCGGCGCCACACGCGAGCACGCGGCTCGCGAGGTGCATGACCTGCTCGTGGCTCACGTCGCTGTAGGCGAACACGGCCTGCTCCACGCCGCGCTCCCGGATCAGAGCCTCGAGCCGTGCCTCGGGCTCGATGGGGATGCCCGCGGGATAGCGGGGTCCGGCGAGCTCGGGCGGGTAGCGTCGCCCGGCGATGCCGGGGATCTGCGCCGCCGTGAACGCGACCACCTCGACCCCTGGATCGTCGCGGAACGCGACGTTGAAGTTGTGGAAGTCGCGCCCCGCCGCGCCGAGGATCAGGACGCGGACGGGCACGTCAGGGCTGCGAGCGCGGCGCGGGCCCGTCGGGCCTGGGGCCGCCGCGCCCACGGCGGCGCCGCCGTCGAGGGCGCCGCTCGCCTTCTCCCGCCGCGCCCGGTCCCGCGGCGGGCTCGGCCGGCCGGGCCGGGGCCGCCGGGCGCGGCGGCGGCGCGGGATGCGCCGGGGCCGGGTGCGGCCGCTCGGGCCGGCCGTGCTCGCGACCGCCGCCTCGGCGGCCGCGGTCGCCGAAGCGGTCGCGGGCCGCGAGCCGGGCCCGGCGCTCGTCGGCGTAGCGGCGACGCTCCTCGGCCGACGGCTTGATCTCGGGCAGGTACCCGTCGTCATCGACCCACTCCACGGGAATCTTCTGGCCGATGAACTTCTCGATCGCCTCGAGGTTGAGCGCGCTCGCCTCGTCCACGAGGCTGATCGCCTTGCCGCCCGCGCCCGCGCGCGCGGTGCGGCCGATGCGGTGGACGTAGTCCTCGGCGTCCTGGGGCAGGTCCCAGTTGATGACGTGGCTCACCGCCTCGATGTGCAGGCCGCGCGAGGCGACGTCGGTCGCGACCAGGACCGGGAGCTGCCCCTCCTTGAAGTCGTTGAGGATCTTGAGCCGCTTCTTCTGATCCACGTCGCCCGTCAGCGCGCGGGTCTCGTGGCCGTTGCGCGTGAGCCGGTCCTCGAGCCGCCGCGCCTCCTCGCGCGTGTTCGAGAAGATCAGGATCCGGTCGCCGCCCTCGCGGCGGAGGAGCCCGAGGAGCAGCGCGAACTTCTCCTCGCGTCCCACGTGGTAGAGCGACTGCTCCACGCGCTCCGCCGTCTTCTGCTGGGGCATGATCGTGATCTGCGACGGGTTGTTCATGAACTCCCAGGTCAGCTCGAGCACCCGGAACGAGAGCGTCGCCGAGAACAGGAACGACTGGCGGCGGTCGTGCGGCGGCAGCCGGCGCAGGATGAACCGGAGATCGGCGATGAAGCCCATGTCGAACATCCGGTCCGCCTCGTCGATGACGAGCACCTCGATGTTCCTGGGCGTCCACACACGCTGCTTCAGGTAGTCGATGAGCCGGCCCGGCGTGCCCACCAGAAGGTCGCAGCCCGCCGCCAGGGTCTCGCGCTGCTTGGCGTAGTCGATGCCGCCGTAGACCGCCTGGATCCGGAACGGCGTGAACCGGCCGAGCAGCTTCGCGTCGGACTCGATCTGGACGACGAGCTCGCGCGTCGGCGCGATGACGAGCATCCGCGGCGCGCCCGTGCCGGCGGGCCCCGGCGGGGGCGCGGGCGTGTGCAGCATGCGGGTGAACGCGGCGATCAGGAACGCCGCGGTCTTGCCCGTGCCCGTCTGCGACTGCCCCGCGACGTCCTTGCCCTTGAGGGCGAGCGGCAGCGCCGCCTCCTGGATCGGCGTCGCGGTGACGAACCCCGCCTCGCGGATCCCCTGCATGACGGGTTCGGGCAGGCCGAGCGACGTGAAGTCCATTTATCTGAGCGTGAGGACGCAACCCTCGTGGGTGGCCTGAGAGAGATGCGTTACACAGGGCACGGCGCAACCCACGTGGGTGGCCTGAGAAAGACGCGTCCCACAGGGCATGGCGCGACCCACGTGGGTGGCCTGAGAGAGACGCGCTGCATACCTTCCTGCGCAACCCGCGTGGGGGGCCGGGTGTGTGGGCGTCACGCCGGGCTCTCGGGGACTGGCGCGGGGGCGGGCGGCGACTTCTTGCCGAAGATCCGGGCGCAGATGATCCCGATCTCGTAGAGCACGATGAGCGGGCCGGCCATCAGCGTCTGGTTGAACATGTCCGGCGTGGGCGTCAACACGGCTCCGGCGATGAACGCCCCGAGGATCGCGTACTTCCGGTTCTTTGCGAGCATCTTCGGCGTCACGATGCCGATCCGGGCGAGAATCGTGATGATGAGCGGCAGCTCGAAGACCGCGCCGAACGCCAGCGTGAATTTCAGCAGGAAGTCGATATAGCCGCCGATCGAGATCATCGCCTGCAGCCCCGGCCGCTCGTACGAGAGCAGGAACTGGATCGCGAACGGCGTCACGACCTTGAGCGCAAAGGCGCCGCCGCCGATGAACAGCAGCGAGCCGACGAAGACGAAGGGGCCCGCGTATTTCTTCTCGTGCGTGTGGAGCCCCGGCGAGATGAACTGCCACACCTGCCAGAGGATCAGGGGCGAGGCGATGAACAGGCCGGCGATCACGCCGATCTTCATCTGGACCCAGAACGCCTCGGTGAGCGTGAGGAAGACGAGGCTTCGGTTCGTCTCGCGCACGGGCTTGACGAGGTAGTCCATGATCTGCTGGCTGAAGATCAGGGCAGGGACGAGGCCGACGAGGAGCGCGAAGAGACTGCGCATGATACGGGTGCGCAGCTCCCCGAGGTGATCCATGAAGGACATCTTGCTGTCGTCGACGGGGTCCGCCATGCCTACCAGCCCGTCACGAAGTGACGGAGCGCGCCGACCCCGGCCCCGACCTGGAAGCCCTCGCGGATCGCCGCCGTCACGTACGCCTTCGCCTCGCTGATCGCGTCGCGCAGCGCGTAGCCCCGCGCGAGACAGGCGGCGATCGCGGCCGAGAACGTGCAGCCCGTGCCGTGGATGTTGGCGGACTCGAGGCGCGCCGCGGTGAACCGGGTGAACTCACGGCCGTTCCAGAGGAGGTCCGTCGCCGAGTCCTTGAGGTGACCGCCCTTCACGAGCACGTGCCGCGGCCCGAGCGCCAGGATGCGGCGCGCCGCCTCCTCCATGTCCGGCTCCGTCTCGACCGCCATGCCCGCGAGCGCCCCCGCCTCGTGCAGGTTCGGCGTCACGAGCTGCGCCAGCGGGAGCATCTCCTTCACCAGCGCGGCGCACGCCGCCGGCTCGAGCAGGGCGTCGCCCGATTTCGCGATCATGACGGGGTCGAGCACGATCCGCTCAGGCCGGTGCGCCCGGAGCCGCGCCGCGACCTCCGCGATGATCGGGGCCGTCGAGAGCATGCCGAGCTTGACCGCGTCGGCCCCGAAGTCGGCGAGCACCGAGTCGATCTGCCGCCCGACGAACTCCGGCGGGAGGTTGAAGACGCCCTGGACGCCGACGGAGTTCTGGGCGGTGACGGCCGTGAGCGCCGACATGCCGAACACGCGAAACGCCGAGAACGTCTTGAGGTCGGCCTGGATGCCGGCGCCGCCGCCGGAGTCCGAGCCGGCGATGGTCAGCGCCTTCGGAACGCCCATAAACGATTGAAGTATACGTCAGTCGCCGCGGGGAATCACCAGCACGAACTCGCCGCGTACGCCCTGCGCCGCGAGCCGCGCCAGGTGCACGGCGGGCGGCGCGCACACGATCTCCTCGAACTTCTTCGTCAGCTCGCGCGCGACGACCAGCTCGACGTCGCCGAAGACCTCCCGGATCGCCTCCAACGTCGCGAGGATCCGGTGCGGCGACTCGTAGAGGACGACCGTCGTCTCGAGCGCCTTGAGGGCGGCGAGCCGGTTGAGCCGGCGGCCGGGCTTCACCGGCGGGAAGCCGTCGAAGACGAACCGGTCGGCCGGGATGCCCGCGGCCGAGAGGGCGGCGACGAGCGCCGACGGGCCCGGCACCGGCACGACGGGGATCCCGCGGGCGCGCGCCTCGCGCACCAGCAGGAAGCCGGGGTCCGAGATGCCGGGCGTGCCGGCGTCGGTCACCAGCGCGACGCTCTTCCCCTCCGCGAGCAGCCGGAGGAGCTGCGGGCCGCGCGCCAGCTTGTTGTGCTCGTAGTAGCTGAGCGTCGGCGTGTGGACGTCGAAGTGGGCGAGCAGCGCGCGCGTCCGGCGCGTGTCCTCGCAGGCGACGACGGCGGCCTCCCGGAGCGCGCGTAGCGCGCGCAGGGTGATGTCCTCGAGGTTGCCGATGGGCGTGGCGACGACGAAGAGCGTGCCGCTCGGATTCAGGCTAGGCGGACTGTTCCTGCGCTTCGGACACGAGCAGCGGACGGTCGCGATTGACGATGACTTCGCGCGTGATGATGCATTCCTTCAGCCCCTGGATGGAGGGCAGATCGTACATGATTTCGAGCATGACCTCTTCGAGGATCGCCCGCAGCCCCCGCGCGCCCGTGCCCCGCTTGAGGGCCTCGTGCGCGATCGCCGCCACCGCGTCCTCGGTGAACTTGAGGCGCACCTTCTCGAGATCGAAGTACTTCTGGTACTGCTTCACGATGGCGTTCTTCGGCTCCCTCAGGATACGGATCAGCGCCGCCTCGTCGAGGTCGTGCAAGGTCGCGATGACCGGCAGCCGCCCGACGAACTCCGGGATGAGTCCGTATTTCAGCAGATCCTCCGGTTGGATCATCGCCAGGAGTTCGCCCACACGGCGCTCCTCGCGGCTCTTGATCTCGGCGCCGAACCCCATGCCCGAGCGGCCCACGCGCGACTCGACGATCTTGTCGAGCCCGACGAACGCGCCGCCGCAGACGAAGAGCACGTTCGAGGTGTCGACCTGGATGAACTCCTGGTGCGGGTGCTTTCGGCCGCCCTGCGGCGGCACGTTCGCGACGGTGCCCTCGAGAATCTTCAGCAACGCCTGCTGGACGCCCTCACCGGACACGTCGCGGGTGATCGACGGATTCTCCGACTTCCGCGCTATTTTATCGATCTCGTCGATATAGACGATGCCCCGTTCGGCTCTTTCGACGTCGTAGTCGGCAGCCTGGAGCAGTCTGAGGATGATATTTTCCACGTCCTCGCCGACGTACCCGGCCTCCGTCAGCGTCGTCGCGTCGGCGATCGTGAAGGGCACGCGCAGCATCTTGGCGAGCGTCTGCGCGAGGAGCGTCTTGCCGGAGCCGGTCGGCCCGACCAGGAGGATGTTCGACTTCTGCAGCTCGACGTCGCCCGCCTCGTTCCCCGACTCGATCCGCTTGTAGTGGTTGTGGACGGCGACGGCCAGGATCTTCTTCGCCCGTTCCTGCCCGATCACGTACTGGTCGAGGACGTTCTTGATCTCGGCGGGCTTGGGGAGGGAGCGGATCTCCCGGCTCTTCTCCTCCTCCCACTCCTCGGCGATGATGTCGTTGCAGAGCTCGATGCACTCGTCGCAGATGTAGACCGTCGGCCCGGCGATGAGCTTCCGCACGTCGTTCTGGCCCTTGCCGCAGAACGAGCACTTCAGCGTGCCGTTGCCTTCGCGCGGTTTGGCCATCCGCTCCCTACGTCGACGCCTGGCCGGCGAGGACCGTCGCCTCGCTCACCGCCCGGGTCGTCGGCTTCGACGAGATGACTTCGTCGACGATTCTATATTCCTTGGCCTGCTCGGCCGTCATGAAAAAGTCCCGGTCGGTGTCGCGCTGGATCTTCTCCATCGACTGCCCGGTGTGGTGGACCAGGATGCGGTTCAGCTCCTCCCGCATCCGGAGGATCTCCTTGGCCTGGATGTCGATGTCGGTCGCCTGGCCCTGCACGCCGCCCAGCGGCTGGTGGATCATGATCCGCGCGTGCGGCAGCGCGAAGCGCTTGCCCTTGGCGCCCGCGCAGAGCAGCAGCGCGCCCATCGAGGCCGCCTGCCCCATGCAGATCGTCGAGATCGCGGGCTTGACGTACTGCATGGTGTCGTAGATCGCCATCCCCGCCGTCACCGACCCGCCGGGCGAGTTGATGTAGAGGTAGATGTCCTTGTCCGGATCCTCCGCCT
Organism: Methylomirabilia bacterium; assembly: GCA_041496385.1. Classification (GTDB taxonomy): domain Bacteria; phylum Methylomirabilota; class Methylomirabilia; order Rokubacteriales; family CSP1-6; genus AR19. The sequence continues at coordinate 107,406 of JBGQEL010000002.1, forward strand.
CGAGGAACAGCATCTGGGCGATCACGAGATTCGCCAGCTCGTCCTCGATGAAGGTCGGCAGGAAGATGATCCGCTCCTTCAGCAGGCGGGAGAAGATATCGAACGCCCGCTCGCCGCGCGGCGTCTGCTCGATCACCATGGGCACCAGCGCCATCGTCCGTCTCCTTGCGTTGGTCATTGGATCCTCGCGTGGCTGACGAGCATCTCGAGCGTCATCCGGTCGCGCAGGCCGTGCCGGAGCGCTTCAAGGTCCCCGCTCTTCTCCATCATACGCCGGATGGCCGGCCCCGGCCGCTGGCTCGCCTGGGCGATCTGATCCACCTCGGCGTCGACGTCGGTGTCGCCCGGCGCGATGCCGTCGCGCTCCGCGATCGCCTCGAGCAGGAGCGCGCGCCGGACCGCCTTCTCGGCCGCCGGCCGGAGCTCGGCTCTCATCTTCGTGTAGTCCCAGGGGATCTTGTCGGGATCGACCCCCTGCCGGCGCAGGCCCTCGCGGGTGTGCTCGATCTGGTGCTCGACCTGACGCCTGACCATCGAGTCCGGGACGGTGAAGGCGTGCTGCGCGAGGACGGCGTCCACGACCTTGTCCTGGAGCGCGCGCGTCTCGTCGTGCCGGCGCCGCGTCTCGAGCTGCTTCAGCACCTCGGCGCGCAACGCCACGAGCGACTCGAACTCGCCGAGTGACTTCGCGAAGTCGTCGTCGAGGGCCGGCAGGATCTTCTCCTTCACCTCGACCACCTTGACGGTCGCCGTGCCGCTCTTGCCCCGCAGCGCCTCGCGCCGGTGGTCGTCGGCGAAGCGGAACGGGACCTCCCGTTCCTCGCCCGCGCGCATGCCGACGACGGCCTGGTCGATCTCGGGGAGGACGCTGCCGGCGCCCACCCGGAACTCGTAGCCCGACTGGCGCGAGGGCTCCTCGCCCTCGATCGCGAGCGTGTAGTCGACGACGAGCAGGTCGCCCGGCGCCGCGGCCCGCTCCACCGCGCGGAACTGGGCCTGCTGCTCGCGCATGTGCAGGAGCGTCTCGTCCACGTCCTCGCCGGTGACCGGCTTGGTCTGGTGCTCGACGCCGACGCCCTTGTACTCGCCCAGCTCGATCGTCGGCTTGACCTCGACGACGGCGACGAAGGAGAGCGGCGCGCCCTCCTCGAGCTTGACGTCCCGGAGGACGGGCTCGTCCACGGGACTCAGGCGCGCCTCGCTGATCGCGCGCCGGTAGACGTCCGGGATGAGATGATCGGCGACCTCGCGAAGGACGTCGTGGGCGAAGTGCACCTTGACGAGCGAGCGCGGCACGTGGCCCTTCCGGAATCCCGGCAGGCGCGCCTGCTTCTGCACGCGGCCGTAGGCGCGTTCCCACTCCTGGCGCACGACCTCCGCGGGCGCCTCGACCGCCAGGCGCCGCTTGCAGCCCTCGATCTGCTCGACTTCGACCTTCATCACTTCACTCCCGAGTTGGTGCGAGAGGGGGGAGTCGAACCCCCACGGGTCTGCGAGACCCTCTGGATCCTAAGTCCAGCGCGTCTGCCAGTTTCGCCACTCTCGCGGGAATTGCGATCGGATCGCGACCGCAGGACGCAGCATACCACCGATCCCCGCGATTCCGAGCGGGGGGCCCGGGGGCCCGGCTATCCTACGCTCATGGCGCCGAGCGTGGCGGTGACGGGCTCGACCGGCCTCGTGGGCGCGGCGCTGACCGTCGCGCTCGCGCGCGGCGGGCACCGCGTCGTCCGCCTCGTGCGGTCCGGCACGGCCACGCAGGCTCCCGGCGAGCACACCGTCCGCTGGGACCCCGGCCGCGGCACGATCGACGCGGCCGGGCTCGAGGGCGTCGACGCCGTCGTGCACCTCGCGGGCGAGAGCATCGCGAGCGGCCGCTGGACCGCGGCGAAGCGCCGCCGCATCCGCGACAGCCGCGTCGGCGCGACGCGCGTGCTCGCCGAGGCGCTGGCGCGGCTCGAGCGCCCGCCGGCCACGCTCGTCGCCGCCTCCGCCGTCGGCTACTACGGCGACCGCGGCGACGAGGTCCTGCGCGAGGAGAGCGCGCCGGGCGGCGGCTTCCTCGCCGACGTCTGCCGCGAGTGGGAGGCGGCGGCCGCACCCGCCGCGCGCCGCGGCCTGCGCGTCGTCCACATGAGGATCGGCATGGTGCTCGCGGCCACGGGCGGCGCGCTCGCGGCCCTGCTGCCGCCCTTCCGCCTGGGTCTGGGCGGGCCCGTGGGCTCTGGACGTCAGTGGATGAGCTGGATCTCGCTCGACGACCTCGTGCGCGCGATCCTCCACGCCCTCGCGACCGCGTCCCTGGCCGGTCCGATCAACGCCGTCGCCCCGGCGCCCGTCACGAACCGCGAGTTCGCCAGGACGCTCGGCCGGGTCCTCCGCCGGCCGGCGGTCCTCCCCCTGCCCGCGGGCGCCGCGCGCCTGCTCCTCGGCCGGATGGCGGACGAGCTGCTGCTCGCGAGCGCGCGCGTCGTGCCCGCGCGCCTCGAGGCGGCGGGCTTCACGTTCGGCGACGCGACGCTCGAGCGCGCGCTGCGGCGGTTGCTCGCCCGCTGAGGAGCGCTCGCGTGCGCGACGGGCTATGATGGGGCATGGCCAACGCCGGAACCGTCCGAGAGCTCAGAGACAGCGGGTACCAGACCAAGCCGGTCAAGCAGGAGCTGCGTGACAACCTGATCGCGCGCCTCCGGCGCGGCGAGCCGATCTTCCCGGGAATCGTCGGCTTCGAGGAGAGCGTCCTCCCGCAGATCGAGAACGCGATCCTCTCCGGCCAGGACATCGTCTTCCTGGGCGAGCGCGGCCAGGCGAAGACACGGATGGCGCGCCTGCTCGTCGAGCTGCTCGACGAGGCGGTGCCCGCGCTCGCGGGCTGCGAGATCAACGACGATCCCTTCGCGCCGATCTGCGCCGCCTGCCGCGCGCGCCTCGCCGAGAAGGGCGACGCGGCGCCCCTCGTCTGGCTCCCGCGCGACCGGCGGTACGGCGAAAAGCTCGCCACGCCAGACATCACCATCGCCGACCTCATCGGCGAGGTGGACCCGATCCGGGTCGCCGAGGGCCGGTACCTCTCCGACGAGCTCACGATCCACTACGGGCTCCTGCCGCGGACCAACCGCGGTGTCTTCGCGATCAACGAGCTCCCCGACCTCGCCGAGCGGATCCAGGTCGGCCTCCTCAACATCATGGAGGAGCGCGACGTCCAGATCCGCGGGTACAAGGTCCGCCTGCCGCTCGACCTGTACGTCGTCGCGAGCGCCAACCCGGAGGACTACACGAACCGCGGGCGGATCATCACGCCGCTGAAGGACCGCTTCGGCTCGCAGATCCGCACCCACTATCCGCGGAAGCTCGACCACGAGATCGCGATCATGGAGGCCGAGCTGACGCGCTTCCCCGTGGACGGCGTGACCACGCACGCCCCCGGCTACATGAAGCAGGTCATCGCCGAGCTGACGCACCTGGCGCGCCGCTCGACGGAGATCAGCCAGCGCTCGGGCGTCTCCGTGCGCGTGACCATCTGCAACTACGAGAACCTCCTGTCGAGCGCGCTCAAGCGCGCGATCCGCCTCGGCGAGCGCGACGCCGCGCCACGGGTCAGCGATCTCGGCGCCATCATCGCCTCGACCAGCGGCAAGATCGAGCTGGAGACCCTCGGCGACCAGAGCGACGACAAGGTGCTCGCCAAGCTGCTGCACCGCGCGATCCTGAACGTCTTCAACAGGAGCTTCGGCGCGGGCGAGCTCGACGAGGTCGTGGCGGCGTTCCAGGGCGGCCTCAACGTCACGGTGGCCGACACCATGCCCTCGGCGGAGTACGTGAAGCGGGTCGAGGCGGCGCGGCCGCTCCAGGCCGCGGTGCGGAAGCTCGGCGCGGGCGACCCCGCGACGACGGCCTCGGCGCTCGAGTTCCTGCTCGAGGGGCTCCACCTGAACAAGAAGCTGAACAAGGACGTCCAGGCCGGCCACCAGCGGTACCGGAGCTAGGCGGGGCATGCGCATCCGCTACTCGCGCTGGGACGGATCGCAGAAGCTCGACGACCTCGACGCCGACGACCTGCTCTCGGCGATGTCCGACGACCTCCTGACCGACGGCGACCTGGCGCGCGCGATGCGCCGGCTCTTCCAGCGCGGCGCGCGGCGGCCCGACGGCCAGCCGGTGCCCGGACTTCAAGACTTGCTGCAGCGGCTGCGCCGGCAGCGCCAGCAACGGCTCGACCGCTACGACCTCGGCTCGGCGCTCGACGACATCCAGCGGAAGCTCGACGACGTGCTTCGGACCGAGCGGGAGGGCGTCGAGCGGCGCGTCCCGGACGCGGGCGAGCGCGCGAGCAAGCTCCAGAAGCTCGACCAGCTCCCGCCCGATCCCGCCGGCCGGATCCGTGAGCTGCAGCAGCACGATTTCACCGAGCCCGAGGCCAAGCGCAAGTTCGACGAGCTGCTGAAATCGCTCCAGCAGCAGATGCTGAAGCCGTTCGTCCAGGGGATGCAGCAGGCCCTCCAGAACCTGACGCCCGACGACCTCAAGCGCATGCGCGAGATGATGCGCGACCTCAACCGCATGCTCCGCCAGCGGCTCGAGGGCGAGGAGCCCGACTTCCAGGCGTTCATGGACAAGTGGGGCGGGCAATTTCCGGGCGTCGAGAGCCTCGACGAGCTGCTCGAGCGGATGGCGCAGCAGATGGCCCAGCTCCAGTCGCTCATGGAGAGCCTCTCGCCCGGGCAGCGCGAGCAGATCCAGGGTCTGATGAGCGCGCTCTTCCTCCAGGACGAGCGGCTCGAGGCCGAGATGCGCCAGCTCGCGCAGAGCCTCGGCGAGCTCCTGCCGATCGACGAGATGAGCCGCCGCTACGACTTCCGCGGTGACGAGCAGGTCGGCATGCGCGAGGCCATGCAGCTCATGGACGAGCTGCAGCAGATGGACCAGCTCGAGCGCGAGCTCCGCGGCGTCGAGGACGCGGGCGACCTCGAGCAGATCGACCCGGAGAAGGTCGGCCGGCTCCTCGGCGAGGAGAGCCAGCGCGATCTCGACCGGCTCCGGGAGCTGACGAAAAAGCTCGAGGAGGCCGGCTACCTCGAGCGGAAGGGCGACCACCTGACGCTGACCGCGCGCGCCATCCGCAAGATCGGCGACAAGGCGCTCGGCGACATCTTCGCCGTGCTCAAGCGCGACCGCTTCGGCCGCCACGCCGTCAGCCGCCGCGGCGCGGGCGGCGACCGCACCGACGAGGCCAAGCGCTACGAGTTCGGCGACCCCTTCCTGCTCGATCTCCGCGAGACGCTCATGAACGCGGTCGAGCGGAACGGGCCGGGCACGCCGGTCGCGCTGGCGCCGGCCGACTTCGAGGTCTACCGCACGGAGCTCTCGACGCGCGCGGCCACCGTCGTGATGATCGACATGAGTCGCTCGATGCTCAACAACGGCTACTTCCTGCCGGCCAAGAAGGTCGCGCTCGCGCTGACGTCGCTCATCCGCGGCCAGTTCCCGCGCGACAGCCTGCACATCGTCGGCTTCTCGCTCTACGCGCGCGAGTTCAAGCCCGAGCAGCTCCCGACGCTCTCGTGGACCGAGTGGAACGTGGGCACCAACATGCACCACGGCTTCCAGGTCGCGCGCCAGCTTCTCGCGCGCGGCGCGCACGGCGGGAACAAGCAGATCATCATGGTGACTGACGGCGAGCCGACGGCGCACATGGAGGGCGGCGAGGCCGAGTTTTCCTACCCGCCCACGCGGCGCACGCTCGAGGAGACGCTCAAGGAAGTGAAGCGCTGCACGCGCGACGGGATCACGATCAACACCTTCATGCTCGAGCGGAGCCCGATGCTCGCCGCGTTCGTCGAGCAGATGGCGCGCATCAACCGCGGCCGCGCCTTCTTTTCGGCGCCGGAGCGCCTCGGCGAGTACGTGCTGGTGGACTACGTCAGCTCGAAGCGCCGGGCCATCTCCTGACCCGCTGAAGACCGCCGCCGCGCGTCAGCGCGGCGCGGGATCGAGCACGACGGCGGTCCCGTAGGCGAGAACCTCGGTGACTCCCGGCCCGACCTCGTTGGCGTCGTACCGGACGCCGATCACCGCGTTGGCGCCGAGCTGCGCGGCGTGGCGCAGCATCAGGTCGAAGGCCTCCAGTCGTGCGCGCTCGCAAAGCTGCGTGTACAGCGTGATGTTGCCGCCGAACAGCGTCTGAAGCGACGCGCCCAGCGTGCCGATGATACTGCGCGAGCGCACCGTGATCCCGCGGACGATGCCCCGCTGCGCCGCGACGCGATAGCCGTCGAAGCCGAACGTCGTCGTGGCCCACCTCGGGTCGATCGTCATGTGCGCTCTCCTTTTCGGCCCCCGGTCGCTCGCGCGCGAGTCCGGCGTCAGCGGGGCGGCGCCAGCGCGCTCAGGTGGGGCATGACCTCCGCGGTGAAGAGGTCGATCGACGACGACGCCTCGGCCTCGCTCATGTTGCCGAACATCAGCCGGCAGACGAGGTAGGTGCACTCGCTCGCCGCGACCTCGCGCTCCAGCTCCTGCCGCACGCGGGCGGGCGTGCCCGCGATGGCGAGGCCGCGCTGGCGCGCCTCGTCGAAATCGCGGGCGAAGCGGACGGGCATCGCGCCGAAGTCCCGCCAGAGCTTGGTCAGGTTCGCGAACCACGCGGCGTAGTTCGGCCGGGCCAGGGCCTCGGCCTGCGCGTCCGTGGGCGCCACGACGACGTGACGTCCGATGCCGAGCTTCGGCATCGGCGTGCCGCCGTGCTTGCGCTGCCAGGTCTCGCGGTAGCGGTCGAAGAGCTGCGTCACGCCCTGACTCGGGGTGTTCGTGATCACGTGCACCTTGTTGGTCGCCGCCCACTCGGCGCCCGCGAGGTGGCCGAGGCCGTACCAGAGCGGCGGGTGCGGCGTCTGGAACGGGCGGAGGACCATCGGCACCTTGCGGAAGGTGTAGCGCGGCCCGCGATGGTCGAGCACGTCGCTCGTGAGTCCCTGGAGCACGATCTCCAGCGTCTCCCGGTAGATCTCCTCGGTTTCCAGATGATGGAGGTCGAAGTACGCCATCTCGTACGGCACGATCCCCCGGCCGACGCCGAAGTCGAAGCGCCCGCGCGAGAGCTGGTCGAGCATGCAGACCTCTTCGATGAGCCGGAGTGGATTGTAGAGCGGCAGACAGTACACGCAGGGCCCCAGGCGGATCCGGCGGGTCCGCTGGGTCGCGGCGGCGAGGAAGATGCCCGGCATCGGCGCGAGCCCGAGCGGCGTGGCGTGATGCTCGGCGAGGTGATAGGCGCTGAAGCCGGCCGTGTCGTACTTCACCAGGAGGCGCAGCCGGCTCTCGTAGAACTCGTCCAGCGGGACTCCCTCCCGCCGGTCCATATGGTCGAAGATTCCGAGATCCATGGCGCCCGAAGAATACCAGCAAGTCGAAGCCCTTGACGAGACCGCGTCCAGGCGGGACACTCACGAATCACGATGCCCCGTCATGTGTTCGTCGTCGCGCGTGACAGCGCCTACCTCGCGGGCTACCTCCGCGACCGGTTCAAGGACAGGCCCGAGGTCGAGATCGTGATGGACCGGCGGCGGGGGGAGCGACGACGCGAGAAGGCGGAGGCGGCCGAGGCGGCGCCGGACCGCCGCGGCTCGGATCGCCGAGCGCGGCCCACCGTGGACGAGGAGCTTCGTCTGTCCTCCTGCGTCTTCGTGACGCTGCCCAAGTCGGAGGACGTGTGACGGACGAGCGCCGTCGCCATCCCCGCGTCCCCGTCTCGTGGCCCGTGCGCCTCTGGGTGGACCAGGAGTCGATCCTCGGCCACACCGAGGACGTGAGCCCCTCCGGCCTCTGCGTGGTGGTCGCGCCGACGTCGGTGGTGAAGCTCGGCAAGTCCTACCGGGTCGACGTCCTGGCGGGAGACCGCGAGCCCTTCAGTCTGGTCGCCGAGGCGCGCCACGTGGACGATCGGCGCGTGGGCTTCGAAACCGACCGCCGCGTCCCGTTCGAATAGTCTCTGGCCCTGCTCGTCTACTCCGGTAGGGAGGACGAGCCATGCGAATCATCTGGATCGCGCTGACCGCGGTGCTCCTGGCCGGCTGTGCGGTGGTCCCACTCTTTCCGTACGCGTATGTGCCCGCGCCCGCTCCGCGAAGCGGCTACGCCTACCCGTCCTATCCACGCTACGCTCCCGGGCCCCCGTACGGGCGCTGGGAAGGCCGGTGACGACCGATCACCCGGTGTTCCGCTTCCGTCGCCGTCGACGACGACGGCCGAGCGGACGGTCGAGGCGCGTCGCGATCGCCTCGTGGTCGAGCTTGAGCGACGTGTGGCAGAGACAGGGACACGAGCGGCCGATGCACCGCCCGCGGACACACTGCGCGACGTCCGGGAGGTCATGCCTCGCGGCGTGCCCCACGGGCGCAGGACCCGCGTCGTCGAAGTACATTTCGCGATCGTAACACGCAAATTCTCGACGAATCGGTCGGCGGGGCTATCGACTCCCGCCCCTCCCGCATCGGATCCGTTGCCCGGCGGACGCGCCGCTCCCGCGGACGCGCCAGGCACTTGGCGCGCACCCGTTCCCGGCGGCGTCGCCGCGTGGTGCGCCCACGGCGGGTCCATGACGTCTCGAGGACCGCAATTTGTGCGCCCTCGCTCGGCGCGCTCATCGCGAAGCATGCGATCGCGGTGGTCCGATTCCCCGGAAGCCTCTTTTCCCTCGTCTATGATGGATGTCCATGAACCCGGAGACCTTCGCGCGCGTCACTATTCAGATGGGCTTCGCCGTGCTCGGCGCCCGCGGACCCGAAAAGAGACGCGAGACAGCCGTCTCGCGAGACTCTCGTGCGCGCGCCGCGGGAGCATCGGCGATCCTGCTCGTGCTTCTGGTTCTCGCGCCAGGGGCGTGGGCCGCACCCCAGCTGCCGGTGCCGCCGACCACCTACGATGCGAGCCTCCCGGATACGACGGGCTACAACGTCTACGGTCCCCTGAGCGCGCAAGATCTACAGAACCACCTGGATAGCATCGGCTCGACGAACTCCGGGCATTCGTCGAGCGATCTGACGAACGGCGTCATCCTCGGGGTCACCGCGGGCACAAGCACCGACACGATCGATCTCCCCAACCATGCGCTGGCAGCGGGAAAATGGGTCATCATCCGCCCGCACGACGCCGCGTACGCCGCGCTACCGGCGTCGGGCACTCGTGCCGGCGTCTCCGACGCCGCCAACATGTGGCAGATCGCGGCGCCCGATCTCGGTCGCGGAATCACGACGGAGAACAACGCCCACAACTACCGCCTCATCGGGCTCGAACTGAAGCCGGCGGGGGCCGACCCCTTCAACTTCGTCAACTCGCTGGCGGCGATCGGGTTCGACGCCAACGGCGTCTCGATCGCGACGGCGTCCCAGTCGCCGGAGAATATCGTCTTCGACCGCTGCTACGTCCACGGCAACGCGGGCACGCAGAACGTCCGCAACGGCATCGTGCTCTACAGCAAGACGTCGGCCGTCGTGGACTCGCTGATCGACAACATCTGGCTCCTGGGGGCGGAATCGCACGGCGTCTTCATGAGCGACACGGTGGGGCCGATCCTGATCCAGAACAACCAGATCAGCAACGCCACCACCGGCGTGTTCACGGGGGGCGTGGCCGCGGCGTTCGATGCCGCCGCCCCCCACGACGTGACGATCCGCCGGAACTACTTCTACAAGGACACGGCCTACCGCGGCCAGCGGTTCATCAAGAACCACCTCGAGTTCAAGCGCATGACGCGCGCCCTCATCGAGCAGAACCTGTTCTCCCAGATCTGGTCCGAGGACGGCGACCAGGACGGCTCCGTCATGCAGCTCACGATCCGTACCGAGGGCCTCGACGCGACCGCACGCCTCGACGACATCACGATCCGGTGGAACTGGATCAAAGGGGCCGCGACCGGGATCAACGCGGGCGGCATCGACGGCTCCGCGCACCTCAGCGAGGGCGCGGCGCGCCTGCACGTCCACGACAACCTCTGGGACGACATGAACCGCACCTTGTGGGATCCCATCGGCGCGGCCACCGCCCGCGGATTCATCGGCGTGTTCAACGGGTACGACGACCTCACCGTCGACCACAACTCGGTGATCCTGCAGGGCGCGCAGACCGGGCAGGCGTACATGGCCGACGGCCTCGCGGCCAGCATGCCGGCGTTCACGATGGGCGGGTTCACCTTCACGAACAACCTCACGCTGGATCGCGACTACGGCTGGTGGTCGGACGGGGGCGAGACCGATCTCACCGCGGCCCTGAGCACGTATTTCGGCGGCTCGCCCGCCTGGGCGGTGACCAACAACATCATCGCCCAGTCTGGCGACAGTCCGAACTCGAACTTCCCGGTGGGCAACATCACCAGCGTCACCGAGGCGGTGTTCGAGGGCGGCGGCTACTTCACCGACTACGCGAACCGGAACTACAAGCTGCGGAGCGGCGTGGCGGGCCAGGGCGCCGGCAAGGTCTTTGGCACCGGCGCCGCCGACGGCGACATCGGGATCAGCAACTACGACACATTCACGTCGAAGGTGGCGGGGGTGCAGGCCGGGCTGCCGGAAGGACCGTTCATCGCGGTGGGCCTGGCCGGGGTCGGCACGGGCACCGTCAGCAGCAATGTCGGCGGCATCAGCTGTCCGGGGATCTGCGGCGCCTCCTACACCAGCGGCACGGTCGTGACGCTGACCGCGGCGGCGACGGCGCCCAGCAGCTTCGTCGGCTGGAGCGGCGGCGGGTGCTCGGGCACCGGGACGTGCGTGGTCACGGTCACCGGCGCCACCTCCATCACCGCGACGTTCACCGCGCCCACGTCCACCCTCTCCGTCGTGAAGATGGGCTCCGGCGGGGCGGCAGGCACCGTCACGAGCAACCCCGCCGGCATCATCTGCGGCGCGACGTGCAGCGCCGACTTCGCCACCGGCACCGGGGTGACGCTGACCGTGAACCCGGGCCCAGGCAACACGTTCACGGGCTGGGGCGGGGCCTGCAGCGGTGCGGCCACCACCTGCAACGTGACGCTGACCTCGACCAAGAGCGTCACGGCCTCGTTCCAGGGCCCCGTCCTCACGGTCACGGCGGCGGCTGGGGGCGGCGGCGGCTCCGTCACGAGCAGCCCGGCCGGGATCAGCTGCCCGGGGACGTGCAGCCAGGACTACGCCCCCAACCAATCGGTCACGCTCACCGCGGCGGCCGCTCCCGGCTCCACCTTCGCGGGGTGGATCGGCGCGGGCTGCAGCGGCGTCGGCGCAACACCGTGCACCGTGACGCTTACTGCGTCGCGGACGGTGACGCCGATCTTTGTCTTGCAAACCTTCACGCTGGCGGTGACACCGAGCGGAGGGGGCACGGGGACCGTCACCAGCACCCCGGCGGGTATCGACTGCGGCGCGACGTGCTCGGCGTCGTACCCCTACGGCACCATGGTGACCCTCACGGCCAACGCCGCCTCCGGCTCTGTCTTCACGGGGTGGCTCGGCGCCGGGTGCGTCGGCATCGGGCCATGCGTGATCGTGGTCACGGCGGCGACGACCGTCACGACGAGTTTCACGCTGCAAGGCGCTGC
>JBGQEL010000003.1:0-113798 GCA_041496385.1 Methylomirabilia bacterium
GGGACGCACGAGATCAGCGAATTCTTCGTGCTGCGCCGCTACCGGCGCCAAGGAGTCGGCGCGCGGGTGGCCGCGCGCGTCTTCGACCTGCACCGCGGCCGGTGGGAGGTGAACGAGCTGGCGAGCAACGTCGAGGCCCAGACGTTCTGGCGGCGCGTGATCGGCGCCTACACGCGCGGCCGCTACACGGAGCTGGCGCGGCCCGACGGCCTGGGCGTGATGCAGCGCTTCGACAGCGCCGCGCCATGATTTGCCGGTCGCCCGGGGCTCGTCTATAGTGACCCCGTCAATGGCGATGTCGCGCGTGTTCTACGGCTGGTGGGTCGTGCTCTCGTTCGCGGTGATGGTCTTCCTGTCCACCGGCATCCGCTTCGCGGTCGGCCCGTTTCTCAAGCCGATCGTGGCCGACCTCGGCCTGGACCGCGCGAGCTTCTCGCTCGTCGTCTCGCTGGGCCTCTTCCTCTACGGCGCCTTCCAGCCCTTCACCGGCCGCCTCGTGGATCGCTTCGGCGCGCGGCTCGTGCTCGGCGCCGGCACGACCGTGCTCGCGCTGTCGATCGCGCTCACCGGGCTCGCCACGAGTCTCTGGCAGCTCTACCTCTTCTACGGCGTCGGCGTCGCCGCGGGGCTCGCGGCGACGGGCCACGTGGTCGGCTCCGCCGTGATCTCGCGCTGGTTCACGCGGCGGCGCGCCACGGCGCTGTCGACGCTCGGCGGCGCGTCCATGGCGGGCATCAGCCTCCTCGTGCCGATCGCGATGTGGCTCATCCTGAGCATCGGCTGGCGGGGCACCTGCGTGGTGTTCGGCGTCGCCGTCTTCGTCCTCGTGATGCCGCTCGTGCTCTGGGTGGTCCGCGAGTCGCCCGAGGCGATGGGGCTCGAGCCCGACGGCGCGGCGCCCGGCGTCGTCGCGGGCGACGTCGCGGCCGAGCGCACCGACGTGAGCGTCGCCGTGCAGACGGTCCCCTTCTGGCAGCTCGCGGGCGGGCTCTTCACCTGTGGCTTCTCGATGAGCCTCATCTCCTCGCACGGCGTGCCGATGCTCACCGACCACGGCTACCATCCGATGGTCGCCTCGTGGACGCTCGGCGTGCTGGGCGGCAGCAGCATGGCGTGCGCGATGCTGCTCGGCGCCATCGGGGACCGCGTCGGGCGCCGGCCCGTCCTCGCCTGGCTCTACGGCGGGCGCGCGCTCACGTTCGCGGGCCTGTTCCTGATCCGCGACCACCCGGCGGCGCTGGTGCTCGTCGCCACGCTCGGCGGCGCCACGATGGCCGGGAGCCTCGCGATGACCTCCGCGCTCTCGGCCGACATCTTCGGGCGCTTCTCGGTGGGCTCGGTCTTCGGCACGATCTTCTTCGTCCACCAGCTCGGCGCGGCACTCGGCTCGTGGCTCGGCGGCTTCATGTTCGAGAGCTTCGGCGGCTACGGCCCCGCGTTCGCGACGGCCTCCGCGCTGCTGATCTTCGCCTGCGTCCTGAGCCTGACCATCGACGAGCGCCCGCGCCGCGTGCCGCGCCTGGCGCCGGTGGCGGGCGGATAGGAAGGAGCCCCCCATGGGATACGAGACCCTCCTGGTCGAGCGCGCCGGCGGTATCGCGACGATCACCCTGAACCGGCCCGACGCGCGCAACGCGCTGGACCTCACGATGCGGCAGGAGATGCTCGGCGTGCTCGACGAGATCGAGGCCGACCCGACCGCGCGCGTCGTCATCCTGACGGGCGCGGGCGGCCACTTCTGCGCGGGCGGGGACGTGAAGACCATGCGCACGCCGCACACGGCCGCCGAGGGGCGCGGGCGCGTCGAGATGCTGAACAAGCTGGTGCTCCGCCTCGTGCAGTACCCGCTGCCCACGCTCGCCATGGTGGACGGCTACGCCGTCGGCGCGGGCTCGAACCTGGCGCTCTGCTGCGATCTCATCATCGCCTCGGACCGCGCGAAGTTCGGCGAGCTGTTCTGCAAGATCGGCCTCGCGGTGGACGGCGGCGGCACCTGGCTGCTGCCGCGCGTGGTGGGGATGGCGCGCGCCAAGGAGCTGGTGCTCACCGGCGACATCATCGACGCCGCCGAGGCCGCGCGGATCGGGCTCGTGAACCGCGTGGTGCCGGCGGCCGAGCTGCAGACCGCGACGCGCGCGCTCGCCGAGAAGATCGCCGCGGGGCCGCCGCTGGCGCTGCGCCTCGACAAGCAGATGCTGAACCGCGCCGCCACGACCGACCTCGCGGCCGCGCTCGAGACGGAGGCGTTCTCCCAGGGGCTCGCGATCGCCTCGCAGGACCACCAGGAGGGGGTCGCGGCGTTCTTCGAGAAGCGCGCCGCCAAGTTCACCGGGCACTAGCGTGAACCGCATCGTCGGCACCGGCATGGCCGTGCCGCCCTGCGTGGTGGACAACCACCTGCTCGCCCGCTGCATGTCCACGAGCGACGAGTGGATCGTGCAGCGCACTGGCATCCGCGAGCGCCGCGTCTCGCCCGACACCTACCGGATGCTCCAGCGCCTGGCCGAGGCGCCCGACAAGATCGCGTTCATGCAATCCGTCATGGCCGACGGCCTCGACGGCAAGATCGACTCGTCCATGATGGTTTCCGACCTGGGCATGGACGCCGCGGAGCGGGCGCTGAAGGACGCCGGTATCACGGCGCGCGACGTGGACTGCCTCGTGGTCTCGACGACCATTCCCGACTACGCCTATCCGCACACGGGCTGCGTCGTCCAGGGGCGGCTCGGCCTGACGCAGACGCCGGTCATCTGCCTCCAGCAGGGCTGCGCCGGCTTCGTCTACGGGCTCGCGATCGCCGACCAGATGATGCGCGGCGGGATGTACCGGCAGGTGCTCGTCGTCGGCGCCGAGCTGCTCTCATCCATCTTCGACTACACCGACCGCGGGCGCGACATGGCCGTGCTCTTCGCCGACGGCGCGGGCGCCGCGGTCCTGCGCGCCGAGCCCGGCCCGCGCGGCGTGCTCTCGAGCCACCTGCACACCGACGGCACCGCGCTCGACGGCCTCGCGGGCGAGCTCTGGGGCTCCTCGACCTTCCCGGCCGTGTCCAAGCGCAAGATCGACGAGGATCGCGCGCGGCCGCGCATGAACGGCCGCAAGGTCTTCGTCCACGCGGTCCGCGCGTTCAAGGACGTGGTGCGCGAGTGCCTCGAGGCCAACGGCGTGCGCGTGCAGGACGTGGACCGCTTCATCTTCCACCAGGCGAACCTGCGCATCATCGAGGCCGTGGGCGAGGGGCTCGGCATCCCGGCCGACCGCCTCTACAACAACGTCGAGCGCTACGGCAACACCGCCGCCGCCTCTGTGCCCATCGCGCTGCACGAGGCGCGCGCGGCCGGGCTCGTCAAGGACGGCGACCTGGTCCTGCTGGTCGCCTTCGGCACCGGCTTCTCCTGGGGCGCGACGCTGATTCGCTGGTAGCTCCGCCCCGCTGACTCAAGGCAGCCTCACGGCATGGTAGTCGCCGGTAGGATTGCCGGCGAGATCCTGCAGGCGCATCGGCAGCGCGGTCTGGCGGAGCGAGGCGTCCGCGCGGTGGAAGCGTAGCGTCTGCGTGTTGTAGAGGAGCTGCGGGTTCAAGAGGGTGAAGCCGGAGAGCGCCCCCGAGTCCGGGATCGTGCGGAACGCGGCCGTGTCGTCGAGAGCGACGAGATAGCCGCGGGCGTTGGCGGGATCACGCACGAGGACGGCCGACGGCGTCGCTGGACCGAGGTCCACGCTCACGAAGAACTCCCCGGGCCCTGGCTCCAAGAGCTGCGCCAAGCGCGCCTGCGACGTCGTCGTCCAGTCGAGCAGCGCCGTCGTGGTCTTGCCGTTGCGCGTTCCGTCGGCCTGGAGAACGAGTCGCTCGGTCGCGCCTGCCGGCCGGACGCGCTGAGCCTGGTCCAGCGACACCGTCTTCTGGACCGAGGCCGGGGCCGATGTCGTCACGTGGAGCGTCACGCGATCCTGGCCCGAGCCGAACAGCAGATCGGCTGGCGGTGTCCCGGGGCCGGGCACGGTGCCGTGCAGGCCCGCCTCGGCCAGCAGGCTCGCGATCTCGGCGCGGAGCACGCCGGCTGACTGTGCCGAGCGCCCGAGGTCGAGGGCGAGGTCGCCGGTTGCGTCTCCGGGTTGCCCGTCGTCGAGGAAAAGCTGGCTCAGCTCGACCAGCCCGACCTTCTGGTCCTGCCCCTCCGGCGTATCCTGAGGCCCGCCGCCGCGACGCCGTTCGTAGTGAACGGCATAGACGAGTGGGGCCGGACCATCGGCCGCTCCAATCCAGCGGGGTGCCTCTACCGATTGCCGCAACGTGAAGCTCACGAGCGGCGCCGCCGTGGAGGCGAGGCCTTGGCCCGAAGACAGATCCACGAGAGCCCAGAACGTTCCCGACGGGTACTCGCGCACGATGTTGACGCCCTCGTCGAAGCAGGAGCCGCCAAAGCACACCCGGCGCACCACGAGGTCCAGGCCCAGGGTGGGGGCGTAGACGGGCTGGCTGACGCGCGCCCGCTGGGAGAACGGCGGGGCCGTGAGGTCGATCCGCACAAGGCCGAGCATCCGGCCGTCGGCGGTCGCCCCGACCTCCGTGAGGGTCCAGGCGTAGCTGGGCGCAACGGGCGAGAAGGCGTTGTAGTGGGCGGCGTCGAGGACGAGGGGGAAGCTCTCGGTGAAGGGCACGCCCAGGTCGACTGCCGTGCGAAGCGTCAGCGCCCCGACCTCGAAGCGATCGAAGACGTAGTTGCCGAACGGCGAGCCGGGACTGAAGGGCTGAAACTGGTAGACGGCGATCTTGGGGTAGCTGGGGATCTGCTGGCGATAGGCGATCGTGTGATCGATGGTGACCGTGGTACCGAGGTGAATGCCATCGCCTGGCAGGGTGAAGAGGGCAGCGTCGCTGAGGGTCGCGACGGGACCCTCGTCGGAGCTCAGCGTGGCGATCGTCAGCGGGTCGCCTGTCGCGGGGTCCGTCGCGCGGGGCACGGCGTATAGGGCAACGGTGTTGGGCTGACCGGGGCCGAACGAGGTGCGCGCGACGAGCAGGTGATCGCCGTCACCCCACCGGACGTCCTCGTAGCGCGCCGCGCTCATGGGACCCGCACTGTCCGCGAGCAGGACGATCTGCTGAGGAGTGCGTATCGCCCAGCGATCGCCATAGAGGAATACTTCCTCCACGCGCACGCCGCCGAGCACCTTGCCGATGACTGCGCCGGGCAGGGCGCGCGCAGGGTCGTCGTTCGGCGCGGGTATCTCTGCGCCGAGCTGGCCCGTATAGACCGCCACGAACCGCTCGGCCTCCTCGGACTGAAAGGCCGTGGAGACCACCGCCTGCCCGGGCGCGACGCCGGCGATTGTCGTGTCGCCCAGCGGCACGAGCAGCCGTCGCACCGGCACCGGCGGGGTTCCGGGACTCTGCGTCACGGTGTCCGCGTAGAGCACGAGGTCGCCGCGCACGAGCGGGTCCGAGGAGGTGTTCGTGCCGCTCACCGCCAGCGTCCCGTCATCGTTCGCGACCACGTCCACGTCCAGCTTGCCGCGAAAGAAATAATCGAGAAGCCCCTTGGAATAACCGAGGGCCATGGGCACGAGCTTCGCGGCATAGCTCGCATAGACGGTGTCGTCGAGCTGGAGAGCCAGCTTGATCGGTGTCCCGGGCGGCGCCCTGTCGATCACGTGGCCGGCGAGGTACCCCGCCCGCAGGAAGTTCGGGACCATCTCACCGTCGCGGACCTTGTCGAGGTAGACGGCCCGGTCTTCGCGACCATCCTCGGCGGTGACGATCCGCACCGCTGTGGCGTCCTTCGAGACAACCGTCTCCACGTTCGTGCTGCTCAGGCGCGGATAGGGAAAGCGATAGACGGCGAGAAAATCGCCATCCGTGAGTATCGTACTCAGGCTCACGAAGTTGGCGTTGGTGTATTCGGCGAGGCCCTGCTCGGTGTCGGACGACGGATTGGTGCCGGTGTAGCGGTCCGTATCCCAGAAACGTGTCAAGAGTCTGCCCGCGACGTCGACCGGCGCCGGGGTGGCCGCGTTGACCGTGTCCCGGTTTAGTCTCACGTGGTCCTCGAATCCGTCCACGCCGAACTTCAACGGCGACAAGGAGACTCCGGCGTGCGACAGGAGGTTGTTTCGCACGTGGGCCGGAACGGCCATGTCCTGCACGAGGTGCATCACGTGGCCCAGCGTCTCGAAGGTCTGCGCCATCGCGGCTTCGCGGGCGGCGGCTCCCGGCAAGGCGAGCGCGTCCAGGAACGATTTCCGCGCACTGTCCCAGTCGGACGGATTGAGCGTCGCCGGGCCGCGCTCGGCCGGCGAGACGAAGCGCGTCCCCCAGGTGACGTTCGATTGGAGCGACTGGAAGTCGCTGCAGACGAGCCCGAGCAGGGGCACGTCGGTCACGCGCGAACTTGTGAAGGGCTGGAGCGGATTGTGGAAATGGTTGCTCGCGCGACACATCGGCTGATCCTCGGAGGTCGCTCCTCTGCGAAGCCACTGGAAGACCCGCTGGGGAGTTCCGGAGGGCCCTTTGAGGTTGGCGTCGATGCCGTCGGGGACGTTCAATTCATCCTTGAGTGACGAGTCCACCGTCGACTGCCTGGCCGCGCGCTCCGTGATCCGAGGGTGGGTGTCTCGCTCGTCGAATCCAGCGACCGTGTCAGGTGCGACAGCAACAGAGCCCAATGCGCAGAGCACGGGTACGAGGGCGACGATGGCTTGTGCACTCAGGGATCGCGTCTCTATGGTCCTGCGCGCGGCAATCATCGCGTGAGCCTCAGCGCAGCTTGCGTTCCTGCTCGATCGCACCTTCGAACCTTGGAATGAGGTCGAGTCCATACATTCCCCCGAGCATCGAGTTGCTGATGAAGAACATGTGCTGCTGGTGGCTTTCAGCGGGCGGGAACCGCTCGAGAAGAATCTCCGACGGTATGTTCTGATCCTCGCGCAGCTTGGATGTCGGGAAGACTTCGAGGTTGTTCCATCCGATATAGCCGAACTTGTAGACCGTGATCGACTGCCCCCCGCCTTCACCACTCAGGCCTGACGACGGCAGTCGCTCCAGCTCGAAGCGCCCGTCGGCGTCTGTGTCTGTCTCGCGGACCCCGACGAAGTCGTGGTGATAGGGGAGTCCGCTGACGACCTTGGTCCAGACCCCCAGCACCACGGCCCCCGGGATCGGCTGACGGGTCTGGGCGTCGAGCACGCGCGCCCGAATGGGCCCGGTCGCGCACCCGCACAGCGCGGCGGCCAGCAGGATCGTCAGACACACGTCGCGTGTCATCGTCGTGACCACGTCAAAAACTCTCGATCGTCCAGAGCCCGGCACCATCCTGGACAAAGTAGACGTAGTACGTGAGCGTCATGAGCTGGCCTCCCCAAGGCTGGGTTTGGGTCAGCCGGTACTTGGCCCGGCCCTCGATCACGTAGATCAGCTCGATGTCCTGCATGTCCCGCGCGATCTGCGCGATGTCTACGCTCAGCGCCGTGAAGAGCGCTCGGTAGCGATCCTGCTGGGCTGCGGTGAAATGGCCGACCGCGGCGTCGAGGTCGTTCTGTATCAGGGCGCTCTTCATGGCGCTCCACTTCGCCTTGAAGAATGCATCAATCCGGGGGCGGTCGTACACCTGGACGATCGCCCGCGCCGTGATCTGGGTGCCTCGCGTGTCAGTCAGAGTGGCGAGGGGGAAGTAGAGGCCCGGCTGTGCGTAGGTGAACGGCTGGTCGGCGAGCGTGGAGCCGGTGAAATCGATCGTGCCGTTGTCGTTGGCATCGAGGCTGATCGTTGCCCCGCCGGTGCCGGCCAAGGCGAACCGGACCGTCAGCGGCGCCAGGCCGCTCTGCGGCAGGACGCGCAGATCCACGCCCGAACTGGAGCCTGTCGCGGCAACCTCGACACTGTGACCGGCGCTCGCGCCGCTACTCGTGGAGGCGACAGCGGTAAGCATCACCGAGCCAGACGCGGCCGGTACGATGGCTGCGAAGACCCCGTTCTGCATGGCGGCCTGGATGCCGTTGACGGTGACGCCGACATCGATCCCTCCAGGGGTCACCGTGCCTTGTACGAGGAGCGAACCCGCAACGACAGATGCTCCGTCCGCAGGCGAGGTGATGTGCACCTGGACGGCGCTCCCGACCTCGAAGGTTCGCTGCGCCGGCGTCGGGTCCTCGTTGCCCGCGAGATCTCGCGCCTTGACCTCGAAGAGATGAGGGCCCGGGGCGAGGTTGGCCAGCGTCGCCGTGGTGGCGGCATCGAAGGCCCCCCAGGCGCCGCCGTCCAGGCGCCACGAGAAAACGAGACTCTGGATGGGTGTGAGGTTGTCCGCCCCAGCGAAGCTGAGGCTGACGGCGCTCGCGCTGGCTGTCCCGCTCGGGCCGCTCGTGATCTGTGTGTCGGGCGGGGTGTTGTCCACGATGACCACGCGGGTGGCGCTGGCGGTGTTCCCCGCCTGGTCGGTGGTTGCGGCTCCCAGGGTATGAGTGCCGTCGGGCGCCGCCGTCGTGGCCCACGTCGCGGTCGCCGTGGCGCTCGCGGCGGGTAGCGCCGGGACGATCGTCGCCGCCAGCGGCTGGCCGTTCACCGTCACGCCGAGATTCTGGAGGCTCGTCCTGGTGTCGCTTGCCCGAGCCTGCACGAGCGCGCTTCCCCGCACGAAGGCGCCGGCCGGTGGGGCCTGGAACGCGAGCATCGGGGCCGCGCTGTCGTGGACGATCGTCACCGCGGCGACCCGTGAGGCAAGGCCGAGGCCCGCGTGGCTGATCGCGAAGACGTCCAGGACATTCGAGAGATTCAGATTGAGGGTGATCGGAGCGGCGAATGCCCCGGCGGTGTCCGCGATCACCGTCGAGGGCATGGGAGCGTCGTTCAGGAAGAGATCCACCCGAGCCTTCGCCTGCGTCGTCCCGATCACGTTGACCGGCGATTGCTTCGTGACGGCGGGGGTCCTCACGGCGGGCGCGGCCGGGGCGTGGAAGCGGAGCACCCTGCCGCTGCCGCTGTCCGCCACGTAGAGATTTCCATCTCCGTCGAGGGCCACGCCCTGGGGCTTCTCGAGATTCTCGGCGTAGAGCGTCACGAGCGCCGTCCTGTGAAGTTTGGCGACAGCGCGCTTGGACCTGTCTTCGAGCAGCTCGAGCTCCCTGGTCGTCAGGTACAGGGCGCCCAGCCGGTCGCGGGCGAGAGCCACCGGCTTCTTGAACTGGTCCGACGGTCCCAGCCGCGTCGGCGGGCCGGCGCTGCCGTCGGCGAGAATCGGAATCTGGAAGATCACCCCATCCACACGCGCGTCCCCGCGGAAGCCCTGCGTCGCGGCGAAGAGCGCTGTGGGGCTGGCGGCCAGTCCCTGGAGGTTCTTGAAGCCGTCGGCGAAAACCCGGAGCTGGCCGGCAGGCGTGAGCCGCAATACCATTTCCGGCTCGGCCGACTCGTCGTCGGGCTCGAGATCGGTGCCGCGCGTGAGTCGGCGGGCGCTCGTGAACAGCGTGCCGTCGTCCAGCGTCGCGAGCCAGCGTGGCTGCTTGATGCCGGACAGGACGGTCGTACGGCGGCCGTTCGCTTCGACCCGTACAACGCGCGCGGCCCGCTCCTCGGCGATCAGCAAGCGCCCGGCGGCATCGAGCGCGAGCCCGATCGGGCGCTCGAGGCCACTGGCCACCACGGTGCGAGCGTGATCCGGCGCGACGCGCGAGACGGTGCCTGCCGCGCGATCGGCGACGAAGAGATTCCCCAGCGGGTCCACCACGATCCCGCGCACGTCGCCGAGGCCGTCGGCGTAGATCTCGAACGGGTCGAGCGCGTTGAGCGGCTGGGCGGCACGGGCGGGGAGGAGCATCGCAACGCTCACGACGAGGGCCAGCGCGGCGGTCACCAGGCGCTTCATGGACCATTTGGAAACGCAATTGATGCGCCATCTGACATGCGCGGGCCCATAGGCTTGAAATGAAATGGCTTCTGGTGCATCGCTTGGGCCGACCGGCTCGGCTGACTGCACGACCGTGAGGGCAGGGTGCTGTTCGGTCCGGCAGCGGAGCGGCCGGTGAGGCTCTGGCCCGCGATCTAGGTGTACTCGGCTATGCGGGGCTGGCGCATCTGCGCCCGAGGAACAGGAGACCGAAGAACCCTGCTGAGGTTCTTCTCACCGCCCTAGCCCAGGACGATCTCGAAGCTCGCGTCGTCGCGGCCCTCCCCTGGCTCGTGCTGACGTTCTGGCCACTGGACCAGGGATGGTTGGTACGCGAGGTGAAACTCCGGGACTTGCAGAACCGGCTCGGCTTCATTGTCTCCCTGGCGCGTCAGCTTGCCGAGCGCGCAGGCGATCGGCCCAAGGCTCTGGCCTTGACAGATTTCGAGACCGTGCTCGAACGCAGCCGCCTCGTTCGCGAAGACACGTTGTGCAGGGCATCGCTCTCTGAGGCAGAGCGGCAATGGCTCGTCGCGCGCAGGCCCGCCGAAGCCCGGCACTGGAACGTCCTGACTGACTGGACGGCGGATGCCCTTCGTTACATCGCCTGACCTCCGTCCACGCTGGCGTGAGTTTCTCGCAGAGGTAGATCAGCAACTTCCAGAACCCGTTCGGTTTCATTGCCTCGGCAGATTCGTCCTCGCGGTCAGCGCATGACCGATCTCTTTCCGACTCGGTTTCAGAGACTCCGATCGTTCGAGATTGAAGCTCACGACTTGGCGCTATCGAAGCTCGCTCGAAATCACCCTATCGATCGCGAGGACGTTGCTCACCTGGCACGAGCGGCGCCCTTGGATCCTCACATTCTCCGGGCAGGCTATCGGCAGGAGCTCCGACCGATCATCATTGGTGACCGGGAGACACACGATCGAACGCTGGAGATGTGGATCGAATCGTACTTTCGATGATGACCCGACCCCGCACTCAGGCCGGGTTACTGACCGCTATCGCGTCGGGGCGGGGATCGGCGCTGGCGCCGCTGGCTGAGGCGCTGGCGGGGGCGGCGCGGCGGCCTCCGGGGCGGGCGTCGCGGGCGCGGGCTCGCCGCCGCTCGGGCTCGGGGCGGGAGCCCCGGGGGCCGGCGCGTTCGACGGCTGGCGCGGGGACCGCTTGATCGCGTCGTTCAGCTCCGGCGTCGCCCTGCGCATCTGGTCGGTGATGTTCACGGCATCGAGCGCGGTGCCGATCACGCGCGGCGTGATGAGCATGAGCAGCTCCGTCTTCTCGACCTTCCGCCCCTTGAAGCCGAAGAAGAAGCCGATGATCGGGATGTTCTTGAGGAACGGGATCCCGATGTCGTCGATCGTCACCTTGTCCTGGAGGAGTCCCCCGAGCACGAGGGTCTGGTTGTTCAGGAGCACCACGGAGGTCTCGGCCTCGCGCTTGTCGAACGACGGCGAGTTGGTCGGCGCAAAGTTCGGGCCGACGGCGTTGACCTCCTGCTTCACGTCGAGCGCGACCGTGCCGCGCTCGCCGATGCGCGGCGTGACGGTGAGGATCACGCCCGCGTCCCGGTACTCGACCGTCTGGTTCACGCCGCCCGTCGCGATCGTCGTGCTCGTGGTCCCGGCCGTGGTGCCGGGGGTGCTCACGGCGCTCGTCTGCTGGCTCGTGATGATCGGCACCGACCGCGAGACGTTGATGACCGCCTTCTTGTTCTCGGAGGTCATCACGTGCGGGTTCGAGATGATGTTGATGCGGTTGTCGGTGGCCATCATGTTCATGATGGCGAAGAACCGCTCGCTCTGGAATGTGAACGCGGTGAGCCCTGCGCCGATCGGGCCGAAGAAGGTCCCCAGCCCCGGCGACGGGATGGACATGTTCGGCGCCACGAGCGCGCCGGTCGAGGTGCCGCCCGGACCCGACGCGGTCGGAAGCGCGCCCGAGACGCCGAGGTTGGTCGTGGCGTTGGCGAGGCCGACCTTGCCGGTGCGGAGCGCCCAGTCGATGCCCAGGCGGGTGTCGTCGGTGAGGGTGATCTCGGCCACGAGCACCTCGATCAGCACCTGGCGCGGCATCTTGTCGAGCTGCTTGATCGTCCCCTCGATCTCCTGCCAGAGGCGGGGGTAGGTGGTGACGATGATCGAGTTCGTCACCTCGTCGGCGATGAAGCGCACCTGGCCCTCGGCGAAGCTCGCGTCGCCCACGGACGCCACGGGGCCGCCGGCGCCCGTCGGCGGGGGCGGCGTCGGGGGGAGCGGCGGGGGCGCGGTCCCGGCCGGCGGGCGGCCGGTCGTCCCCGTCGTCTGGGTGCCCGCCAGCGCCTCCCGGCCGTAGATCGCGTTGAGCGTGGCGGAGAGGTCCTTGGCCTTGGTGTTCTCCGCGTAGTAGATGAACACGCGCCGCGCCCCGTAGATGTTCACGTCGAGCTGCGCGATGAGGCGCCGGATCGTCTCCAGCTCGTGCTTCTTGGCGTGGATGATGAGCGAGTTCGAGCGCTGCTCGGGCAGGATGAGCGGCTGGCGCTCGGCGGTGGCCCCGGGCTGCTGCGGCGCGCCGGGGCCGAGTGGCGCCACCACGCCGGGCTGCGGTGGCGCGGCCAGCGTCGCGGGCACCCCCGGCACGGGCGTCAGCGCGCGGATGCGCCCGCTCGCGAAGAGCTGGTTCAGGATCTGCGCGAGCTGGGTCGCGTCGGCGAACCGGATGGGGACGATCTGCAGCTCTTCCTGCGCCACCTGCACGTCCACGAGCCGCACGATGTCGAGCAGGCGCGACAGGTTGGACGCCGTGTCG
Source organism: Methylomirabilia bacterium (assembly GCA_041496385.1). GTDB lineage: Bacteria > Methylomirabilota > Methylomirabilia > Rokubacteriales > CSP1-6 > AR19. The sequence continues at coordinate 12,675 of JBGQEL010000003.1, forward strand.
GTGATGATGAGCACGTTCGTCTCCCGGTGGGCGATGAGCGTGCCGCGCGTCGAGATGAGCGGGCGCAGGAGCGAGGAGAGGTCGGTCACCGACGAGAAGCGCAGCGGGATGATCTGCGTGATGATCTCGTCCGTCGTGCGGTTCGGGTCGGGGTCCCGGCCGACGATCGTCGGCACCGCGCGCTCGCGCGCGCCCTCGATGCGCATGATCTTGTAGAGGCTGCCGGCCTTGATCGCGGTGAAGCCGTGGACCTCGAGGATGGCGAGCAGGACGCCGAACACGTCCTCCTGCGGGATGCGTCCGGAGGTCTGCACGGTGACCTTGCCGCGCACGTCGGGCGCCAGCACGTAGTTGAAGCCGACGATCTCGCTCGCCGCCTGGATGATCGTCTCGATGTCGGCGTTGTCGAAGTTGAGCACGATGAGGCGCCCGCGCTGCGCCGGCGGCACCTCGGGCGTGGTCCGCGGCGGCGGGGGCGGTAGCGGCGCGGCGGGCTCGGACACCTTCGGCGCCTCGGCGACCGGCGCGTCCGCGCGCGGGCCGATGGACGCGGGCGGCACCGGCGGCAGCGGCGTGGGTGACGGCGGCGGGGGCGCCAGGGCCAGCGGCGCGGAGGGCGGCGTCGGCTTCCTGGCGGGGGCGGCGCAGCCCGCGACGAGCGCCAGGAGCGTGAGGAGGGCGGTCGCGCGCCTCAGCATGCTAGTCGCGCCCCTGGGCACCGCCCAAGGGTGGCGCCGGCAACGGGCGGCCGAGGCTCGGCGACGGGCGCCGGCCCGGCAGGACGAAAGGGCCCACCATCGTGCCGGGCGCGCCGGGCTCGAGCTGGGTCTGCGGCGCGCGCGGAACCACGCCCGGCTGCAGCACGCCGCCCGGCGCGACGATGGTCGGGGGTGTGGCGGTGCCGGGTGGGGCGCCCGCGGGCTGCACGGCGGGCGGGGCGGGCCGCGGCTTCGACGGGTCGCGCAGCCGTACGTCCATCGCGCCGTCGGGGCGCGCGATGATCACGCGATCCGCGCTGATCGTCTGCACGGTGCCGCCGGCGATCGCGTCGCCCACGCGGTAGCCGGCCACGCGCTTGGTCATCGGGTCCTCGAGGTAGGCGATCGACGTCTGGTCGCGGAGCACGATGCCGTGCAGGTTGGGCTTCGCCGCGGTGAGCGCGCCGGCGACGAGGCTCGGTGCCGTCTCGGTGCGCGTCGAGCTGAAGAGATTGCGCGCGGCGATGACGTTGTAGGCGGCGGCGGGCGGCCGCGCGGGCTCGTCGGAGGCCTGGGCGGGTGCGGCCGCGGGTGCCGGCGGGCGCGGGCGCGCCGGGGCCGCCGGCCAGGGTGCCATGAGCTCCCAGACGACGAAGCCGGCGCACGCGAGCGAGGCGGCACCGAGCAGGGCGTTGAGAAGGAGCAGGCGTCTGGACACGCGGCTCAGGTCTTCGTCTTGCCGGGCAGGATGAAACCCGACAGCGTCAGTGTCGCGAGGAGCTCCTTCGGCTGGCTCACATTCACGACGCGAACCCGCAGGTCCTGCAGGGTCAGGAGCTTCGGCGCGCTCTCGAGCCGGGCCAGGAGGTCCACGAGCTGGCGGATCTCGCCCGACACGGCGATCTCCACGGGGATCTCGACCAGGTCGCCGCGCTCGGCCGTCGGCAGGATGCGCTCGCTGCGCACTTCCGTCTTTGCCTGCGCGGCCAGGTCCTTGACGATCTTCTGCAGCTCGGAGGCCGCGACCGCGGGCGTCGCCGCGGTGAGCAGACGCGCCGAGAGCGTCGCCACCCGCGCGTTCGCCGCCTCAAGCTCGGCGGTGATCGCAGCCTTGCGCGTGATGAGGTCGCGCCGCTTCAGGAGGACTTGCTCGCGCGCCGGCACCATCTCCGCCGCCGAGCGGTTGGCCGCGAGGATCGGCTCGATGACGATCGCCCAGAGGCCGACCACGGCGGCGACGGCGAGCCCGGCGCCGATGATCGTCCGCTCGCGGCGCGAGAGGTTGCCGATCACCGGTGCTTCTCGCTGTTCGTGGACGGGATACGCGGCGGCGGCGATGCGGGCGGCGTGGCCGCGGCCGGCGGCGCCGGCGCCACGGCGGCCGGAGTCCGGGCGGTGGGCGCGGCGCCGGCCGGGGCCGCGGCCCCGGGCTTGGCCGCCGCCGGAACCTCCCACGCGGCGCGGATGCGGAACTGCTCCTTGTCGCGGCCGCGCGTGACGGGCGAGGCGAACTCGGCGCGCTCGAGCCGCGGTGAGTTCTCGAGGAGCGGGATGAGCAGGCTGGCCTGGGAGGCCTGGCCCGTCAGCTCCACGCCCTTGGTGTCGAACGAGAGCATCGTGAGCCACGCGTCGTTGGGCAGGATCTCGGTCAGCTCGCGCAGCACCGGCAGCGCCCGGACCGCGCTGGTCTCCAGGCCGGAGACGGTCGCGAGGAGCTGGCGCTTGCCCTCGAGGTCGCGGAGCACGCGCTCGACCGAGCGCACCTCGGTATCGATGCGGGTCAACTCGGCGTTGAGCGCGTTCAGCCGCCGGTGCTCGCGCACGCCCGGCGTGAGCAGCGCGCCCAGGCCCAGCAGGAGGGTCGCCGCGGCCATGCCGACCGTGACCCACTGCTGCCTCGTGAGCCGCCGCGGCTTCAGCGCCGGCGGGATGAGGTCGAGCGGCCTGACGCCGCGGCCCGACGCGACGGCGAGCGCCAGCTCCATGTCGCCGCGTGGTCCCTCGCCGAGCGCGGCCAGACGCTGGCGCGCGCGCGCCGTGTACGGCGGCTCGGTGACGGGGGTGTCGAGCGCGGCCAGCGGGCCGGCGAGCGCCGGCGGATCGTCGCCTGATACCCAGACGGCGTCGCACCCGCGCCAGCGCGCAACGGTGAAGCTGCGGCGGACCTCGCCGGCCAGCGTCGTCGCGTCCGCGGCCGACACCGTGCGGCTGCCGACGAGATCGGCGCCGCTGAGGAGCAGCAGGTCCGCCGTGTCGCCCGCACGGTGGACCCAGACGACGCGCTGTCGCGGCTCCGGCCGCACCAGCGCCAGGAGATCGTGAGCGGCGACGGTCACCGAGACGGGCCGGAGCTTGGCCTCCTCGGCGAGCCGGAGCGCGGCGTCCACGATGCGGCGGTCGGCGGCGGCCACCAGCACGCGCTTGGCGTCGGTCGGCTGGCCGGGCTCACCGTCGAGCGGCAGCGGCAGGAAGTCGTAGGGCGCGTCGTCGGCCGGGAAGGGCAGGTGCCGCTCCAGCTCGAATCGCACCATGTCGTGCACCTGTCCCGGCGCCGGCGGCAACTCGATCGGTTTCACGGTCACCGAGGCCCGGGCCAGGCCGAGTGCGACGCTCCGCGCCGAGACACCGCGCGAGTCCAGCTCGGCGCGCAGCGCCGCCGCGGGGTTCTCCGCCTGGACGACGAACGTATCCACCCGGTTTTGCTGGATGACGGCGCCGATGAGCCGGTCACCCAGGACGACGACGGCGAGCCGGGCAGGGGCCCACTTCATCCCCAGGGACGACAATTTCACGGCTATAAGGTAAGCGAGCGCCACCCGGACTACAACAAATCGTGGTCAGCGGACGCCGGACCACGCCAGGATGGCGACCGACGGCGGCGCCCCGGGGCGCTTCTGGATCACCGCGGTCAGGCGCGCGGCGACCCGTCCGTCCACGATGCCCTCGGCTTCCACCCGGAAGGTGCGCGTTGAGACGCCGAGGCCGCGGGCGCCGAACTGGCCCGGCACCTGGTTGTAGGGGCCGATCGCGCGCGTCTGGAGGATCTGGGTGATCTCCGCGTCGGACAGTCCGAGCGCCACGAACACCGCCGGCGAGGCCGTGTTGACGTTGACCGGGCCCGCCGCCTTGACGGAGACGAAGTCGGCCAGGCCGGGCCTGCCCTCGGTGCCGGCGTAGATCTCGGGCGTGACGCCCCGGATCTGCAGGAGCTCGGCGACCGACTCGAGGTTCGCGTTGCGCGAGCGGTACGGCACCGGCAGCGCCAGGTAGTAGTCGCTCTCCGCGCCGTTGAGGCGGTGCTCCTCGTTGGAGTCGCGCCAGTCCTGGAGCGAGTCGCCGATGACGTCGCGCACGGTCCGCTCGAGGCCGAGCTTGACGAGCAGGCGCTCGATCCGGTCCGGGGGCGAGTTGTTGATGTTGATGCGCGCCTCCTCGTCCATGATCCGGTAGGAGAACCGGCCGCCGGCGAGCTCCACCTTCTCGCGCGGCAGGTGCGGGAGCGCGAGGCGGTTGTTGTCGTAGAAGGTGAGCAGCCCCTTCTCGTCGAGGCTCACGAAGGCCGATTCGGCGACGATCTCGCGCGTGGCCTGCGCCAGCCCGGCCTCGGCGAGGTGCGCCCCGATGATCCCCGCCTTGTAGGCGCGCACGGCCGCGGCCTCCAGGCGCATCGAGTACGCGAACTCCGCGCCGATGACCCCGACGAGCGCCATGACCAGGAGCACGACGATCAGCGCGAAGCCCCGCTCGTCGCGCCTCATTCGCCCGCGATCTCCCCGACGCGCAGCGGCACCGTGAGGGGCGGGAGCGTTCGCGTCTGGCCGTTGAGGGTCGTGCCGACGGTGATGCGCACGGCCTTCGGCGCGGCGTTGTCCTTCTGCCCGTCCCACGCGTCGACCCAGGCGCCGTTCTCGTCCATGTAGCTGAAGACGAGCGAGGTGACGGCCGGGTCGTGGAGCACGTCGACCGCGTCGGTGAACGGGTTCCGGTTGGGCAGCGGGCGCTCCCGGATCATGAGTCCCGCGCGCTCGCCGCCGGCGTCGAGCGAGATCGTGACGGCCGTGAACGCGATGGGCACGGCGAAGGGCGACGGCGGCGCCTGCGTGACGAACTCGAGCCGCGTCTCGCTGCCGAAGAAGAGGATCACCGACTCCGGGGTCTCGCTGCGCGCGCCCATGTAGGGGTAGGCGGCGCCGATCGCGCGGGCCAGCGAGAGCGCGACGCCGCGCACGTGCTGGTGCGCCTCGGCGCGGTCCTCACCCTGGCGCCACGAGGCGAGCGCGACGCGGAGGCCGCCGAACGCGATGACGAGCACGGCGCCGACGATCGTGAGCGCGATCAGCACCTCGAGCAGCGTGAAGCCGCGCTGGACGCGCGTCATCGCGTGGTCCCGGGCGGCGTCGCGACCCCGGCCAGCGGCTTCTGGGCCGAGACGCGGAGCGTGACGAGCTCGACGTGCTGCGTGTCGCTCCAGCCGACCTTGACCGCGATCCGGTAGACCCGCCACGCCTCGGTGGCGGGCACCCGCGCCAGCTCCGGCGTCGGATCGATGCTGATCGTCCGCTCCCACGCGAACGGCCCCTCCGTCCCGGACTCCTTCTTCTCGGCCAGGACCACCACCTCGCGGACCTTCTGGTCGGCGAAGAGCATCGCCTGCTGGTGGTCGCCGGCGAGCTTGAGCAGCCGGAGCCCCTGGGCGAAGCCCTGGATGGACGCCACGATCGCGATGCTCAGGATCGCGAACGCGACGAGCACCTCGAGCAGCGTGAAGCCGGCCTCCGCGCGGGCGCCTCGCGGCGCGCTCATTCCCGGGCGCTCCGGACGCGGCCGGTGATCGGATCCACCGTGACGCGGTACGCGGTGGCGCCGGTGGCGAGCCGGTACTCGCCGCCCGTGGACCGACCCTCGGGCTCGAAGCGGACCGTGAGCGCGCTCGGCGTGGCCGGGTCGATCACGAGGCGCTCGGAGAAGACGCGCGTGCGCCGGATCTCGCCCTCGCCCGCCACGATCGTCAGCCGGCGCGCGCCCGGCTCGACGACGACCCGGAGCGCCTCCCCGCGCGTGATGGCCTGCTCGCGCGCGTGCCGGAAGAACGAGGAGAAGCCCGCGACGTCGGCGCGGGCCCGCAGGCCGTCGGTGCTCCGGCCGATGGCGGGGCCGACCACCCCGACCGCCAGCGCGATCACGAAGAGGGTGACGATCAGCTCGAGGAGCGTGAACCCGCGCGCGCCTACTTCTGCGCGCTGTCCCATGACGTGACGTCGGCGTTCTCGCCGTCGCCGCCGGGCTGGCCGTCGGCGCCCTCGGACCAGAGGTCGTAATCGCCGTTCTGTCCGGGGCAACAGCGGAACTTGTACAGGTTGCCCCACGGATCCTTGGGCACGGCCTTCTTGAGGTAGGGGCCGTTCCAGGTGGTGACGCCCGGGTTGCGCTGGAGCGAATCGAGCCCCTGCGCCGTCGTCGGGTAGGAGCCGACGTCGAGCCGGTACTGGTCGAGCCCCGCGCCGAGCAGCTCGATCTGCGCGCGCGCGGCCGCCTGCTTGGACTGGCCGACGCGGCCGAAGAGGCGCGGGCCCACGAGGCCCACGAGCAGGCCCAGGACGATGATGACGACGAGGAGCTCGATCAGCGTGAACCCGCGCTCGTCGCGGAGGAGCCGCGGGCGTCTCATAGCGGGATCTCGTTGATCGAGAAGATCGCGAGCAGCATGGCCACGACGATGAACGCCACGAGCACCCCCATGCCGAGAATGATCGCGGGCTCGAGGAGGCCCAGCACGCGCTTGAGCTCGGTGCGGACGTCGGTCTCGAAGGTCTCGGCCACCTTGAGCAGCATCTCCTCGATCCGCCCCGTCTCCTCGCCGACGCGCACCATGTGGACGGCGAGCGCCGGGAAGCGCGCCTGCTCCTGCATCCCCGTCGCGATCGTGCCGCCGCGCTTCACGCCGTCCGCCAGCCGCTCGACGGCGCGCCCGATCGCCTGATTGCTCATCATGTCGCCGACGACCGCCATCGCGCCCATGACGGGCACGCCGCTCTTGAGCATCGTGCCGAGCGTGCGGGCGAAGCGCGCGGTCTCGATCTTCATCGCCAGACGGCCGACGACCGGCAGCCCGAGCACGGCCTGGTCCCACTGCATCCGCCCCTCGGGGGTCCCGGTCCAGATGCGCCAGGCGAGCACGCCCGCCAGCCCGGCCAGCACGGCGACCCACCAGTAGCCCTGGACCGCCGCGCTCACGGCCATGAGGATCTGCGTGGGGAGCGGCACCGCCTGGCCGAGGTCGGCGAAGATCGTCGCGAAGCGCGGGATGACGAACGTCATGAGGAACACGATCGCGCCGATGCCGACGGTCGTGATGACGGCCGGGTAGGCGAGCGCCGAGATGACGGCCTCGGCGAACGCCGCGCGCGCCTCGAGGAACTCGGCCAGGCGGCGGAGCGTGACCTCCAGGACGCCGCCCTTCTCCCCGGCGCGGACCATGTTGATGTACAGGCGCGAGAACGGGCGCGGGTGGTGCTTGGCCAGCGCCTCGCTCAGCGCCGAGCCGCCGCGCACGCTCGCGAGCAGGTCGCCCACCAGGGCCTTGGCGCGCGCGTGGGGCGACAGCTCCTCGACGATCGCGAGCGCGCGGTCGAGCGGCAGGCCCGCCTCGACGAGCGTGGAGAGCTGCTGGGTGAGCGCGAGGAGATCGCGCTGGCTGAAGCGTGCGGAGGTGGCGCCGAAGGCCGGCCAGCGCGCGCGCTCGGCATGCGGCGCCACGCGGATCGGGTAGTAGGCGTCTTTCTGGAGCCGCTCGACGACGGCACGGGCGTCGGGCGCCTCCATCACGCCGTCGATCGTCTGGCCCCGGCGGTCGGATGCGCGGTAGACGAAGACCGGCATCGACGCCTACGCGTCTTCCTGGGTGACGCGAAGGATCTCCTCGACGGTGGTGACGCCGGCGCGCGCCTTGCGCCAGCCGTCGAGGCGGAGCGTGAGCATCCCCGCGTCGACCGCCTCGCGGCGGATGTCGCGGCTCGTCGCCCGGCGGAGGATGAGGCTGCGCGCGTCCTCGCTGATCGGGAACAGCTCGTAGATCCCGGTGCGCCCGCGGTAGCCCGTCCCGCGGCACTCGTCGCAGCCCCGCCCCCGCCAGAGCGGGGTGCCGGCGGCGCCCTCGATGCCGAGCGCTTCGAGGTCCGCCTCGTTCGGCGCGTCGGGCGTACGGCACGCCTGGCAGATGCGCCGGACGAGACGCTGGGCGAGCACGCCCTCGAGGACGGAGGCGACGAGGTAGGGCTCGACCCCCATGTCCTGGAGCCGCGTGATCGCGCCGGGCGCGTCGTTGGTGTGGAGCGTGGAGAAGACGAGGTGGCCGGTGAGCGCCGCCTGGATCGCGATCTCGGCGGTCTCGAGGTCGCGGATCTCGCCGATGAGGATCACGTCGGGGTCCTGCCGCACGATGTGGCGGAGGCCCGTGGCGAAGGTGAGTCCGATCTTCGGCTTCACGGGGATCTGGTTGACGCCCTTGAGCTGGTACTCGACCGGGTCCTCGACCGTGATGATCTTGAGATCCGGCGAGTTGATCTTGTCGAGCGCGCCGTAGAGCGTCGTCGTCTTGCCCGAGCCCGTGGGGCCGGTGACGAGCAGGATCCCGTGCGGGCGCTTGATGAGCGCCTCGAAGCGCTGCTGCGTGTCGGGCGCGAAGCCGAGCTTCTCGAGCGGCAGGAACACGCTCGAGCGGTCGAGCAGCCGCATGACGATGGACTCGCCGTGCACCGTCGGAATCGTCGAGACGCGGATGTCCACGCGGCGGCCGCGCAGCGTGACGCGGATGCGCCCGTCCTGGGGCAGGCGCCGCTCGGCGATGTTCATCTCGGCCATCAGCTTGATGCGCGAGGTCACCGCGGCCTGCAGCCGGCGCGGCGGCGCCTCCTGGTCGAAGAGGATCCCGTCGATGCGATACCGGACGCGGAGCGTGTCCTCGAAGGGCTCGACGTGGATGTCGGAGGCCTCGGCGCCGATCGCGTTCTCGATGAGGAGGTTCACGAGCCGCACGACGGGCGCCTCGAACGCCATGTCGCGGAGGTGGTTGATGTCCTCGTCGCCGTCGACCCCGCCCTCGTCCTCCATGCCCTCGACGATGCGCTGGAGCGGCGTCGACGCGCCGTCGTACGTCCGGTCGATCGCCTCGCCGATCGCCTCGGCCGAGCTCACGACGAGCTTCACGGGGAGGCCGGTGGACTGGCGGAGGTCGTCCACGATCAGCGGGTTCATCGGGTCGGCGGTCGCGACGGTCAGCAGGCCGTTCTCGACGCTGACGGGGCAGACCGCGTACTGACGGAGGTACTTCGGCGAGAGGTTCTTGACGACGGGCAGCGCCGAGGGCAGCTCGTCGCGCGAGAGGAACGGGAGGTGCTGCTGCTTCGCGAGCGCCCGCATGACGTCCTCGTTCGTGACCGCGCCCAGCGCCACGAGCGCCTCGCCGATCCGCTCGCCGGTCGTCCGCGCGCGCGCGAGCGCCTGCTCCACGACGTCCGCGGTCGTGAGGCGCTCGGCGACGAGGATTTCACCCAGCAGGCGGGGAGGCGCGACGGTGACCATGCTATGCTCGCGTGGCCATGTTAGCATACCTGGCCTTCACGGCCGCCGCGGCGGCCGCGGATCTGGCGGGCGCGCTCCTCGTCGTCACCGCGCACCGGAAAGGGCTCGCGCCCCTCCGCTACTTCGTCGCCGCCGGCGCCGGGTTCATGCTCGCGGCGGCCTTCGTCCGGATGCTCCCCGAGAGCGCCCACGTGCCGCACGCCTTCCTCTTCGTGCTCGTCGGCTACTTCGGCATCCACTTGTTCGAGCACACGGTCGCGCCGCACTTCCACTTCGGCGAGGAGGTGCACCCCGAGGCGCTCCTCGCCCCGTCGGCCGGCTACCTGGCGCTGCTCGGGCTCGGCGTGCACACGCTCTTCGACGGCGTGGCGATCGCCGCCGGCTTCATGATCGGGCCGTCGCTGGGCGCCGTCCTCTCCATCGCCGTCTTCCTGCACAAGGTGCCGGAGGGCTTCACCATCGCGTCCATCATGCTCGCCGGGGGGCGCTCGCGGGCCGCCGCCGTGGGGGCGGGCGCGACGCTCGGGGTGCTCACGATCGTCGGCGCCGTCGCGACGCGCTTCGTGGCGGAGCGCCACGTGGGCTACGCGCTGGCCCTCTCGGCGGGCGTGACCATCTACGTCGCGGCGTCCGACCTGATCCCGGAGGTGAACCGCGAGGGCGGCCCGGCGCTCGCCTGGACGGTCTTCGGCGGACTCGTGCTCTTCGCGCTCGCCGACTGGCTTCTGTCGCCGCTCGGCGGCCACTGATGATAGTCTGAGCCGGATGGCATGAAGGCGCTCGTCCTGCACGGCCCCAACCTGAACCTTCTCGGCACGCGGGAGCGGGGCGTCTACGGCCGGGTGAGCCTCGCGCAGCTCGACCGGACGATTCGCGACTTCGGCAGGAAGCGCGGCCTCGCGGTGGAGTGCCGCCAGTCCAACCACGAGGGCCAGCTCATCGACTGGCTGCAGGGCGCGGCGGCCGAGGGGTTCGCCGGCGTCGTGTTCAACCCGGGCGCTTTCACGCACTACTCGATCGCGCTGCGCGACGCGGTCGCCGGGATCTCGCTGCCGGTCGTCGAGGTACACCTCTCCAACGTGCACGGGCGCGAGGAGTTCCGCCGCCACTCGGTGATCGCGCCGGTCGCGCGCGGCCAGATCTCGGGCTTCGGGCCGCAGAGCTATCTGCTCGGCCTCGAGGCGCTGGCCGCGCGAGCGCGCCGGCGGTGAATCACTTCCGCCGCAGCGGCGTCTAACCGTCGTCGGGGTCGAGGGGAGCGGGTGACGCGTGGTCGAGCTCGACGATCTCGCCCTGATCGAGCGCGTGCGCGGCGGCGACGTCGGCGCGTTCGAGCCGCTGGTCGAGAAATACCGCCAGCGGGTGTATCGCCTCGCCTTCAACGTCCTGCGCGACGCCGAGGAGGCGTGGGACGTCGCCCAGGAGGCGTTCATCCGGGCCTACCAGGCGCTCCCGGCGTTCCGGGGGCAGTCGGCGTTCTACACGTGGCTCTTCCGGATCACGATGAACGTGGCGTCGGACCGGGCGCGCCAGCGCGGCGCGCGCGGACGCGCCTTCGGCACAGAGCGGGTGGAGGAGGAGGACTGGGACCGGGTCCTGGTGGACCCGAGCGAGGCGCCCGACGACTCGGCGGCGCGGGCCGAGCAGCGGCGCCACATCGTGCGCGCCCTGGAGACTTTGCCGGAGCATCACCGCGCGATTATCATGCTGAGTGATCTCGAGGGGCTCTCGTACCGCGAGATCGCTGAGGTGCTGGGGATTCCCATGGGGACCGTCATGTCGCGTCTGCACAACGCCCGCAAGCGCCTGCGCGAGGCTCTCGGGCCGCTGCTGCTCCTGCTCCTCACCCTGCTGGCGATCGTGGCCGTCGCCACCGTCGCGCGCGGCCAGCAGGTCGTGCGCTTCGGCACCCGTGTGGTGCTCGCGAGCGACACGGCGCCGGCGGCGGCCCCGGGCGCCCGTCCGGCACCCGCCGAGCCCGACGAGCGTCTCGACAATTTCCTGCCGAAGCTCCGCCAGCTCTTCCGCTACAAGTCGTACACGTCGCTCGAGCGCTACCGGGCCGAGGTGCCCGTGGGCTCGACCCAGCGCTGGCCGGTGCCGGGCGACCGCCAGATCGAGATCACGCCGGAGGCGATGACGAAGGGCACGGTGAAGTTCCAGGTGCGCCTCTCGCGCGGCAGCCTCACCGAGGTCAACACGCACATCCAGGCGCAGACCGGGAACCCCGCGGTCATCGGCGGCCCCAAGCACGGCGACGGCGTGCTCATCATCATCGTCTGGCCGAACCCGAACCCCTGAGGGGAGGCGGCGTGAGCGAGGGCGAGGACCGATACGTCCGGGAGCGTGCCCGCATCGAGCAGGGCCACGTCAAGTACCGCGAGAAGCTGCGCGAGGAAGGCAAGCTCTTCGTCCGCGACCGCCTGAAGCTCCTGCTCGATCCCGGTGCTCCGTTCCAGGAGGACTGGCGCTTCGCGCGCTCGGAGGAGGCGGACACGCCGGCGGACGGCGTGGTGACGGGCGTCGGCAGCGTGGGCGGGCGCGCCGTCTGCGTCATGGCCAACGACTACACCGTCAAGGCCGGCTCCTGGGGCGAGAAGACGGTGCAGAAGATCGTGCGCATCCAGGAGAAGGCCGCGCGCCTGCGGGTGCCGATCGTCTACCTCGTGGACGCGGCCGGCGGGCGTATCTCCGAGCAGATCCGGATCTTCCCCGGCCGCTTTCACGCCGGGCGCATCTTCTACAACGAGGTGCAGCTCTCCGGCGTCGTTCCCCAGGTCTGCATCCTCTTCGGGCCCTCGCCCGCGGGCTCCGCCTATCTGCCGGCGCTCACCGACGTCGTCATCATGGTCGACGGCAAGGCCTCGCTCTACGTCGGGAGCCCGCGGATGGTCGAGATGGCCATCGGCGAGAAGACGACGCTCGAGGAGCTTGGCGGCGCGCGGATGCACTGCGAGGTCTCGGGCTGCGGCGACGTGCTCGCGGCCTCCGACGAGGAGGCGATCGAGCTCGCCAAGCGCTACCTCGCGTACCTGCCGGGGTCGTACCGGGAGCCGCCGCCCGCGCGCGAGGCGGCCGCGCCCAAGCCCGGGCGTGCGATCGAGGAGATCGTGCCCTACGATCAGCGCAAGTACTTCGACATGTACGAGGTGATCGACCGCGTGGTGGACGCCGGCTCGTGGTTCGAGATCAAGCGGCTCTTCGCCCGCGAGATCATCGTCGGCTTCGCCCGGCTCGACGGCCGCAGCGTGGGGGTCGTCGCGAACCAGCCGAAGGTGAAGGGCGGCGTCCTCTTCCCCGACTCCTCCGACAAGGCGGCGCGCTTCATCTGGCTCTGCAACGCGTTCAACGTCCCGCTCATCTATCTCGCCGACGTGTCGGGCTTCATGGTGGGCACCAAGGTCGAGCGCGCCGGCATCATCCGCCACGGCGCGAAGATGATCTTCGCGACCGCGCAGGCGACCGTGCCGAAGATCTCCGTGGTCGTCCGCAAGTGCTACGGCGCCGGGCTCTACGCCATGTGTGGGCCGGCCTTCGAGCCCGACGCCGCGCTGGCGCTCCCGCAGGGACAGATCGCGATCATGGGGCCCGAGCCCGCGGTGAACGCGGTCTACTACAACAAGATCATGGAGCTGCCCGAGGGCGAGCGCGCGGCGTACGTGAAGCAGAAGCGCGACGAGTACGCGCGCGACGTCGACATCCACAAGCTCGCCTCGGAGATGCTCGTGGACGACATCGTGCCGGGCTCCCAGCTCCGCGCCGAGCTCGTCACGCGCCTCGCGTACGCCGAGACGAAGGCGCACGAGTTCCCGCCGCGCCGCAACGGCGTCTACCCCGTCTGAGCCCCGCGGCCCCGGCCGCGGGCGTCAGGGGATGAAGTTCAGCACCTCCGGCAGCGCCCCGGTGATCGGCACCTCGAAGATCGGCCCGGCCGCGTCGGGGTCGACGACGGTCGCGCCATCCGAGGCCAGGAAGATCGCGATCTGCTGCTGGGCGCCGAGCGCGAAGGCCGCCACCGAGGGCACCGCCACGTTCGTGAGGAACGTGTGCGGGTTCTTGGGCGTGGCCGCGTTGGCCGCGAACGCCAGGTCGTTCCGGTAGTAGAGCGTCCGGTCCGCCAGATCACCCGCGCGGATGAGCGCCGAGGCGGTCGGGTTCGGCACGGTCTGATCGCCCCTCGCGAACTGGACGATCACGGACTTGGGCTCCATGCCGTCGAGCGGGCTCTGGCGGATGTACCGCGCGTACGCGACGGGATTGCCCGACTGCGAGACCCACTCGGTGTTCTCGAGGACCTCCTGGATCGGGACGGCGCCCGCGACGCCGTTGACGAGGGCGGGCTGATCCCTGAGGGGCACGTTCTCGTTGAACCCCCACTGCGGCGGCGCGAGCGGTCCCGCGTTGAGCAGCGCCGGCACGCGGGTCGCGAGTGCCACGCCGACCAGCGCGCGGAAGGACGGGCTGAGCCGCGCGATCTCGATGATGGGCCCGCCGGGCACGTTGGGCACACCCGCGCGGATGCTGGACTCGACCGCGAGGAAGATCGTTCCGTAGATGCCGCCGAACGATTGCCCGGCGTAGTAGATCCGCGAGCGGTCGAGCCCGGGGAGTCCGCCCGTCTCGATCACGCGCACGAGCTGCATCAGGTCGACCACCGTCTGCCGGAGCCCGTCGCGGCTCCCGATGAGCCCGCGCGGCACCGCGGCGTTGACGCCCTCGGTGGAGTCGATCGTGCCGTTGCCGTCCTGGTCGATCCCGCGGCCGCCGGCCGGTATCGACACCGCGGGACCGCTCACCCGGTTCACCGTCAGCGTGCCGAGCGGGCCACCGCCGTGCCCCACGACGTTGATCGCGATCGTCGCGAGGCCGTGCGAGGCGAGCGCGGAGGCGACGACGACGGGCGCACCCTGCTTGCTGTCCGTGAAGCCGTGGCCGAAGATCACCACCGGCCAGCCGCCGGCCGGCGGGGTCCCCGCGGGCAGGGTCAGGTTGAACGCGATGTTGCTCACCGACTGCGCCACGGGCGTGCCCGTGCGGGTCCCGACCGCCGGGATGAACTTCTCGGCGGTCTCGTAGTCGGGCGAGGCGAACGTGCCGAAGGCGAGGCTGCCGACGCTTCCCGGAAAGATCGAGAGCGCGGGAGTCGGAAAGAAGGACGTGCTGAACGTCGGCGCGGTGCCGGTCTGCCGCGTGACGACGATGCTGACGATGTCGGTGAGCGGGAAGGTGCCGAGCATCGTGGCCGGCGCGGGATTCGTCCGCTTGATCTGGTGGCGGATCTTTTCGAGCACCGCGGTCACGCTCTGGGTGGTGAAGACGCTCGCCGCGACCACCTCGTGATGGCGGCGGTGCTGATCATGCCGGGGGTGCGAGTGCAGGAGCTCCAGCGCGTGGAGCACCCCCCCGCGGTACTCCTCGAGCTCGTGGTCCTTCGGGTGGCCCCAGTGCCAGCCGTGCCGGAACCGCGCGAAGGCGCCCGCCTCGACGGGGTCGCCCGCGGCGTCGCGCACTCCATCCGTCACCACGAGCGCGTACCGCGTGTGCTGATCGAGAAATGCGTCGGACTCCGCGAAGAGCGTGTTCGTCGCGGGGTCCCAGACGACCTGGTTGATGCCCACGCGCTCGCCCTTGGCTCCACCCCCACGCGTGTCGCCAAGGTTCACCAGGAAGACCGTCTCGCTCGTGACCGTCGCGGGATCGATCGGGCCGCTGAACGGGATCGCGAGGCGCGGCTGGAGGTTGAAGCCGTCGAGGGTGTTGATGACGTCGATGTCGGCGCAGTCCGACGGCCGCGCCGCGCAGTCGGGCTTCGGCAGGTTCACCCGGATCCCCGTCAGGTGATGGTGATCGTCCACCGAGAACCGATCGCTGGGGAACGGCCCGCCGCTCGGACTCGAGAGGTCGAAGAGCGCCTCGACGCCGGCCGCGGAGACGACCGCAGGCGGGACGAGCAGCAGGAGTGCAAAAGCCACGGCGAGCGTGCGACGTTGCAGGGCGCCCATGGTGAAGCCTCCTTGAGAAGGGTGGATCGTGGGCTTGCGGGCGCACAACTAACATGGGCGAACGACCGCTGTCAATCGCCTCGACGGCGCGCGAGTTCGCGGTGGGAGGCTCAGCCGCCGAAGCGGCGCTGCGCTTCGGCCCGCTTCTCGGCGATCGGGGCTGGCAGACGCGGCCCGAACTGCGCGTAGAACTCGCCGAGATCGCCGAGCGCCTGGCGCCACTCGGCCGGGTCGCAGCGTAGCGCTTCGGCGAGCCGCGCGGGGCCGACGTCCAGGCCGCCCGTGTCGAGCGCGCCGGCGGCGGGCACCCAGCCGATCGGCGTCTCCTCGGCGCGCGCGCTCCCGCGGATGCGCTCGACCATCCACTTGAGCACGCGCATGTTCTCGCCGTAGCCCGGCCAGAGGAACCGGCCGTCGGCGTCGCGCCGGAACCAGTTCACGCGGAAGATCCGTGGCGGCTTCGCCAGGCGCCGGCCCATCGCGAGCCAGTGACCGAAGTAGTCGGCCATGTTGTACCCGCAGAACGGGATCATCGCCATCGGGTCGCGACGGACGACGCCGACCTTCCCCGTGATCGCGGCCGTGGTCTCGGTGGACATCGCCGAGCCGAGGAAGACGCCGTGGGTCCAGTCGAAGCCCTCGAAGACGAGCGGGATGACCGCCGAGCGGCGCGAGCCGAAGATGAGCCCGGAGATGGGCACGCCCTGCGGCTCCTCCCAGTTCGGCGCGATCGAGGGGCATTGCTCGCAGAGCACCGTGAAGCGCGAGTTGGGATGGGCGGCCGGCCCGTCGCCGGGCTTCCACGGCTTGCCCTGCCAGTCCGCCAGACCCGCGGGCGGCTCCGGGGTGAGCCCCTCCCACCAGGGCTCGCCCGACGGCGTCAGCGCGACGTTGGTGAAGATCGTGTTCGAGCGCACCATGGCCGTCGCGTTCGCGTTCGTCTTCGGGCTCGTGTTGGGCGCGACGCCGAAGAAGCCGCGCTCGGGGTTGATCGCGCGGAGCTGGCCCTGCGCATCCACCCACATCCAGGCGATGTCGTCGCCGATCGTCCACGCGCGCCAGCCCGGGAGCTGCGAGACGACCATCGCGAGGTTCGTCTTTCCGGAGGCGCTCGGCATGGCGGCGGCGAGGTACGTCACGCGTCCCTCGGGGTCCTCGACGCCGATGATCAGCATGTGCTCGGCGAGCCAGCCCTCCTGGCGCGCCTGCCAGGACGCCAGGCGGAGCGCGTGGCACTTCTTGCCGAGGAGCGCGTTGCCGCCGTAGCCCGAGCCGACGCTCCAGATCTGCCCGTCCTCGGGGAAGTGAAGGATGAGCCGCCGCTCGGGCGAGAGGTCACCCAGCGAGTGGAGGCCCCCGATGAAATCGTCGTCACGGCGCATGTGCTGGATGGCGACCTGTCCGACGCGCGTCATGATGTGCATGCTCGCCGCGACGTACGCGCTGTCGGTGACCATCAGGCCGGTGCGGCTCATCGGCGAGCCCGCCGGGCCCATGAGATAGGGAATCGCGTACATCGTGCGGCCGCGCATGCTGCGCCGAAACAGCGCGCCCGCCTTCTCCCGGGCGTCGGCCGGCGCCATCCAGTTGTTGGTGGGGCCGGCGTCCTCGCGCTCGCGCGTGCAGATGAACGTGAGCTGCTCGGTGCGCGCGACGTCCTGCGGGTGGCTCCGGTGCAGATAGCAGTTCGGATACGTTCGCGCATTGAGCGGCAGCAGGGTGCCGTCCTGCAGCATCGAGTCGACGAGCGAGTCGTACTCGGCCTTCGAGCCGTCGCACCAGACGACATCGGACGGCTGGGTGAGCCCGGCGGCCTCGTCGACCCACTTCTCGGCCACGCTGGTCACGCTCATGAGCGCCCTCTCGTCGTTGGGGTGAGCCGCTCGCGGGTCGCGCCCGCGCGAAACGTCATGGCGATTGTCACCTCTGAGATTCTCGCCGCTCGCCCGCGGTCGTGTCAACGATTTGCCGCCATTTCCGGTAATCACCGGACGGCGTGCTAGCATTCGGCGCGTGACCGGCCTGGTGCTCGCCGTGCGCTATCTCACGATTATCCCGGTGCGGGGACGCGCGTCGCGCGGCGTGGAGGCGCTGGGCCGCGCGGCGATCTGGTTCCCCGCCGTGGGGCTGGGCATCGGCGCCGTCCTGGTCGGTGTCGACCGGCTGACGAGCCTGGTGTTTCCGTCGCTCGCCGCCGCGGTGCTCAGCGTGACCGCCTGGAAGACGCTCACGGGTGGCCTCCACCTCGACGGCCTCGCCGACTGCCTCGACGGCCTCGCGGGGCGGGACGCGGAGCACCGGCTCCGCATCATGCACGACAGCCGGATCGGCGCCTTCGGCGCGGTCGGGATGGTCCTCTTTCTGCTGCTCGAGGTCGCCGCCGTCGTCGAGCTGCCCGCCGACGTGCGCTGGCGCACGCTGCTCGTCCTGCCAGCGATCGCGCGCGCGACGCCGACGCTGCTCGCGCGGTCGTTTCCGCCCGCGAAGACCGAGGGCCACGGCGCGGCCTTTCGCGCGGGGCTGCGCGCGGGCGCGGCGCCGCTCGCGCTCGGGCTCGCGCTGGCGCTCGCCTGGGCGGTGCTCGGCGTCGCCGGCATCGCCGCCGCCGCCGTGGCGATCGTGGCGGCGCTCGCGCTCGCGAGGTTCATGGCGGCGCGGCTCTCCGGCATCACCGGCGACGTGCTGGGCGCCGCGGTCGAGATGGCCGAGCTCGCGGGACTCCTCACGGTGTCGGCGTGGGCGCACGCGAGACCCTGATCTACCTGCTCCGTCACGGTGAGGTGGTGCGCGCCGAGACGCGCCGGTTCATCGGCCACCTCGACGTGCCCCTCTCCGAGCGGGGCGAGGCGCAGAGCCGTGCGCAGGCCGACCGCCTCGCCTCGGTCGCGCTCGCCGCCGTCTTCACGAGCGACCTGTCGCGCGCGCGGCGCACGGGCGAGATCGTCGGCGCGCCCCACGGGCTGCCGCCCGTCCTCCTGCCCGCCCTGCGCGAGATGGCGATGGGGCGATGGGACGGCCTCACCGCGGACGAGATCCGCGGGCGCGAGCCGGCCGCGTTCGCCGACTGGATGGCGCGCGTCGGCGAGTTCCCGTTCCCCGGCGGCGAGAGCGTGCCCGACCTCCTGGCGCGGGCCTGGCCGGCGTTCGAGGCGATCGCCACGGCGCACGAGGGCCGGGCCGTCGCGATCGTCGCGCACGGCGGCATCAACCGCGCGCTGCTCTGCAGCGCGCTCGGTGTCGGGCTGGGCCGCCTCCTGGCGTTCGGGCAGGAGTACGGCGCGCTGACGGTGCTCGCGCGGCGCGAGACGCGCTGGGAGCTCCGGCGGCTCAACGAGCGCCCGATGCTATAATCCGCGCGCGAAGTTCGCGTCGGCGCGCGGGGACGATTCCAACCGGGGGTGGCGTGTGACGGAGACTCCAGGTCCCGAGGCGCTCCTCCAGATGTACGCGGGGATGCTGCGCGTGCGGCTGTTCGAGGAGCGCGTGCGCGAGCTCTTCGCCGGCGGCCGCATCCCGGGCTTCCTCCACACCTCCGTGGGCCAGGAGGCCGCCGCGGTCGGCGTCACGTCCGCGCTCCGGTCCGACGACTACGTCCTCTCCACGCACCGCGGCCACGGCCACCTCGTCGCCAAGGGCGGCTCGCTCCGCGGCCTCATGGCCGAGCTGTACGGCAAGGCGAACGGAATCTGTCACGGCAAGGGCGGCACGATGCACATCGCCGACGCGTCGGTCGGCTACCTCGGCGCCAACGGCGTCCTGGCCGCGGGCTGCGTGCTGGCGCCGGGCGTCGGTCTGTCGATCAGGCACCGCAAGTCGGGGCAGGTGGTCGTCACCTTTTTCGGCGACGGCGCCGCCAACCGCGGTCCGTTCCACGAGGGCGTGAACATGGCCGCGCTCTGGAAGCTGCCGGTGATCTTCGTCTGCGAAAACAACCGCTGGGCCTCGACGACCGCGCAGGCGTCCTCGACGGCGGGCGGCTCGATCGCCGCCCGCGCCGCCGGCTACGGCATCCCCGGCGAGGCGGTGGACGGCAACGACGTGCTCGCGGTCCACGCCGCGGTGGCGCGCGCCGCCGAGCGCGCGCGGAGCGGCGGCGGGCCGTCGCTGATCGAGGCGCACACGATCCGCTGGGTCGGCCACTTCGAGGGCGATCCCCAGGCGTACCGCGCGAAGGACGAGGCCGCCGAGGGGCGCCGCACCGATCCGATCGCGCGGCTCGAGCGCCGCCTCCGCGAGCGCGCGCTCCTCGACGACGCGCAGGCCCGGCGCATCCGCGCGGGCGTCGTGGCCGAGATCGACGACGCGGTCGCGCACGCCGAGGCGAGCCCGCTGCCGCGTCCCGAGGACGCGCTGACGGACCTCTTCGCGCACTTTCCATGGCGGGAGTAGGCGTGATCCCGGTGGGGGGTCTGGGGAAGGAGCGGCGATCGCGCCCGCGCTATCCATGGCGGGCGTAGACGAGATCCCGGTGGGGGGACTGGGGGAGGAGCGGCGGTCGCTCCCCCCCAGGACGATATGAAATGCCGGTGATGGACTTCGGCGACGCGCTGAACCTGGCGCTCCGCGAGGAGATGCGGCGCGACGCGCGCGTCTACTGCATCGGCGAGGACATCGTGCTCGGCGTGCCGTTCGGCGTGACGAAGGGGCTGATCGAGGAGTTCGGTCCCGATCGGGTCCTGAACGCGCCGATCTCCGAGGCGGCGATCGTCGGCTCGGCGATGGGCGCGGCGATGACGGGGCTGGTCCCGGTCGTCGACATGCACTTCGCCGACTTCGTCACCTGCGCCATGGACGAGGTCGCCAACCAGATCGCGAAGTCGCGCTACATGTTCGGCGGCCAGGTGGACTGCCCCCTCGTGCTCCGCATGCCCTACGGCATCGGCCGCTCGGGCGGCGGCCACCACTCGAACTCGGTCGAGGCCTGGTTCGTCAACATCCCCGGCCTCAAGGTGTGCATCCCGTCCACCCCGGCGGATGCCCGCGGACTCCTCAAGACCGCGATCCGCGACCCCGACCCCGTGCTGCTCTTCGAGCACCGCGGTCTGTATCGCGTGACGGGCGAGGTGCCGGAGGCCGAGACGCTCGTGCCGCTCGGCGCGGCCGACGTGAAGCGCGCCGGACGCGACGTCACGGTCATCGCGACCGCGCGGATGGTCGGCGAGAGCCTCGAGGCCGCGCGCCGGCTGGCCGAGGAGGGAATCGAGGTCGAGGTGGTGGACCCGCGGAGCCTTGTGCCGCTCGATCGCGAGACGCTCGCGGCGTCGGTGCGCCGGACGAACCGCGTGGTCATCGCCGAGGAAGGGCCGATGCGCGGGTCCACCGGCGCCTGGCTCGCCTGGGTGCTGATGGAGGAATGCTTCGACGATCTCGACGCGCCGATCGTGCGCGTGGCCGGCCCGAACATCCCGATCCCGTTCAGCCCGCCGCTCGAGCGGTTCGCGACCCCGGACGCCGAGCAGGTCGTCGCCGCGGTCCGTCAGGTGCTCAAATAGTTCGCGAAGGAGCCGACCGATGCCACCACACAGGAACGCCTACCGTCCGGTCGTCATGGGAACCCGCGGGGTCGTCACCTCGGCCCACCCGCTCGCCTCGATGGCGGGCGTGCAGATCCTGCTCGCGGGCGGCAACGCCGTCGACGCGGCCGTCGCCGTCGCCTCGGCGCTGAACGTCGTCGAGCCGTTCATGTCGGGCGCCGGCGGGATCGGGCTCATGCTCATCTCCCGCGGCCGCGAGCGGCACGTGCTGGACTTCATCGGCCACGCGCCGAGGGCCGCCGACGCGGCGCGGTGCACCGATGACGAGCTGGCGGGCGGGCCGAAGTCGTGCGCGACCCCGGGGAACCTCGGTGGCTGGCTCGCGGCGCTCGAGCGCTTCGGCTCCATGGACCGCGCGCGGGTGCTGCGGCCGGCGATCGAGCTGGCCGAGCACGGCGTCCCGCTCACGTTCAAGAACGTGGACTTCTTCGAGGCCGCGCGCGCCACGCTCGGACGCTCGGCGGAGGCGCAGCGCCTCTACCTCGGCAACGGCGGTCCGCGCGCGGGCGCGGTCGTCACCTACAAGGAGTTGGCGGGGACGCTCCGCCAGGTCGCGGAGGGTGGCGCCGAGGCCTTCTACCGCGGACCGATCGCCAAGGCGATCGTGCGCGCCGTGCAGGAGGCCCACGGCTGGCTCGACGAGGGCGACCTCGCGGCCTTCAAGCCGGAGTGGCGCGAGCCGGCGAGGATCGGCTACCGCGACTGCGACGTCTACTCGATGCCGCCGCCGTTCTCGGCCTTCCAGATGCTGGAGACGCTCAACATCCTCGAGGGCTTCGACGTGCGCGCGTGGGGGCACAACTCGGTGGACTATCTCCACCACCTGATCGAGGCGATCAAGCTCGGCTCCGCGGACCGGCTGGCGTACGCGTACTCGCCCGGCGTGCCGATCGAGGGGCTGCTCTCGAAGAGCTACGCGGCCTCGCAGCGCGCGCGCATCGACCCCACGCGCGCGGGCCGGAGCGAGGGCGAGCGCCACACCCGGGTGCGGCTGCCCGACGAGATTCGCGAGGGCCACCCCGCCAAGTTCCAGGACGAGCACACGACCCATTTCGCCTGCGCCGACGCGTCGGGCACGGTCGTGTCGGTCACGCAGACGCTCGGGGTCCCGTTCGGCTCGGGCTTCGCGATCCCCGGCACGGGCCTGGTCCTCAACAACATCCTCAAGTGGATGGACCGCGACCCAGACTCGCCGAACGTCGTCCGCCCCGGGCGCAAGGCCGGAACCATGATGTCGCCGACGCAGGTCTTCCGCGACGGCGCCTTCGCCCTCTCCGTCGGGACGCCCGGCTCGTACGGGATCCTCCAGACGACCGCGCAGATGCTGCTGAACGTTCTCGAGTTCGGCATGAACATCCAGGAGGCGATCGAGGCGCCGCGCGCGCGCGTCTACCGCGACCGGCTGGTGGACGCCGAGGCGCGCATTCCCGTCGAGACCCGCACGGCGCTGGCCGGTCGCGGCCACCAGATGAACACGATCGACGAGTGGTCGTGGATCGTCGGCGGCGGGCAGGGGATCCTCCGAGATCGCGAGTCGGGCGCCCTCATGGCCGGGGCCGACCCCCGCCGCGACGGCTACGCCCTCGCCGTCTGACGGATCGCAACGCCCGTCCCTGGGCGGCGCCTCGCGCAGGACCGGCTGGGTGATTCATTCTCAGCCATGGTCTGTTGTTCACCGGTCGGCTCCGTGAGTGCCTGCTAAATATCTACCGAATAAAGGGTGTGGCTCGGCATCTCGGTTGCAGTCCTCCTGGATAGGGCGCTTGAGGCGACCCTCGAAGGAGGCGGGCGATGGTCCGAGGCTGGACGCTCTCGATGCTGATCGGTGCGACGCTGGCGTGGGGCGCGGGTCCCGGCGAAGCGGCCGTCCCTCTCGGCGCCGTAGAACGCGGGCCAGCTACCCGCCTCGAGCGTCCGTCAGAAGTCACCAGTGCCGCCGTGGACGAGCTCCTCGAGCGCTCCGGGCTCCGCGCCCAGCTCGAGGCGCTCGCGGGCGGCATCCGCGCCCAGCTCGTGACGACGCGCGCGAGACGCGACAGCCGCGACCGCGTAATGATCGACCGGATCGCCGCGCGGCATTTCGACGCCGAGCTGCTCTACGCGCGCATCCGGCTCCAGTTCGGCCGGGGCGTAGACGGCGCGAAGCTCGACGCCGCGCTCGCCTGGTATCGGTCGCCGCTCGGCGGCCGGATCACGCGGCACGAGGTCGAGGCGATCACCGCGGAGCGCGCGCTGGTGCCGCTCCCGACCGAGGAGCGGATCGAGCTCGTGCAGCGGCTCGACGAACGTGGTGGCGCCTCCGAGACGGCGCTCGATATCGCGATGAGCCTGGTGCGGAGCCTCACCCGCGCCGCCGAGCCGTTCCGCCCCGCGCACCTGCGCCTCACGGCCGGTCAGCTCGAGGACCGGATGGCGCGGACGCGGACCGAAGTGCTGGCGCCGATCCGGATCACGTGCCTGCAGAACATGCTCTTCGCCTACCGCGAGCTGGACGACCAGGAGCTCGCCGAGTACGCGCGATTCGTGGAGTCGCCCGCGGGTCAGTGGTACGTGGCGACGATGAACCAGGCCCTGGTGGACGCCACCGCCGTGGCGGCCGAGCTCGCGGCCGTCGAGCTCCTGCCGCTCGTCCCGCACCTCACCGGCGACACCCGCTGACGCGCGCGTCGCGCCGCGCTACGGCTTCCTGAAGAGGATCGCGCCGAAGAACGATTCCGCGGTGGAGCTCGTGTCGTCCGAGTCGATCGCGATCGAGACGACGCCCGGGTTCTCGGGTTCCTCGCCGTAGATCTTCCGGTAGTCCTCGACGACGTTGCGGCGCTCCGTGAGCCACTTGCCCAGCTCCGCGGGACCCGAGCGCACGACGATGTAGGTGACCGTGCCGGTCTTCTCGCTCTTCGTGACCAGCCCGGCGGGGCACGTCGTGTCCCAGACGTAGCCGATGATCCGCGAGCGAACCGCCTGCGGGAAGCGCGGCCACGCCACGTAGAGCTGCGCCGCCTGGTCGTCCGTCTGCTTGCTCCGGCAGTCGGCGCCCTTCGGGAGCACGACGACCTTCCAGCTCCATTCCAGAACGGGCGTGTCCTTGAGGCTCCACCTGGCCTTCAGCTCCTTGTTGGCCGTGGAGCTGTCGCCCGCGCTCTTGAGGTGGAGCGCGCGGCGCCCGTCGATCTCGGCCACGCTGAAGTCGAACTTCGGTCTGCCCCACGTCTGGCCGCCCTTCCAGCCGTCGGGGATACCCTGGGCGCCGAGCGGAAGCTTGGTCCAGTCCTCGACGGGGAGCGTGTCCGCCGCCCACGCAATCACGGCGAGCAGGAGTGCGAGCGCCGCCATCGCGATGCGGGACCGCATGCTCGCTATGATACCTTCGTGCCGTGCCGGAGACGCCCGATTCGCTGCGCCTGGACAAGTGGCTCTGGGCGGCGCGCTTCTTCAAGACGCGGAGCCTGGCGTCTGCCGCGTGCGCGGGCGGGAAGGTGGACGTGAACGACGAGGCGGCGAAGCCGGCGAAGGCCGTGCGGGTGGGCGATCGCCTCGAGCTCACGCTGCCGCGTGACCGGCGCATCGTGAAGGTGCTGTCGCTCTCCGACAGGCGCGGGCCGGCGCCCGTTGCGCGCGCGCTCTACGATGACCTGACGCCGCCGGCGCCGCCGCGGCTGCGCCAGGCGCCGCCGCCGTATCGTGCGCCCGGCGCCGGGCGTCCGACCAAGCGCGAGCGCCGCGAGATCGAGCGCCTGAGAGGATTCAGATGACGACCATCGAGACCTACGACTTCAACGCGATCGTGGACGGCCTGAACCAGTACCTCCGCCTGCGCTCGATTCCCATCGGCATGAAGCTGTTCGAGACCGTCGAGGAGATGGAGGGGATCCCGAAGATCCGCCGGCCGAAGGCCCGGCACACGACCGACCAGATCGTCGCGCAAGCGCGCCAGCTCGGCTGGACGGTGGGGATCACGATGGCGGACCTCGTCGGGGCCCAGTGCGGCGCCGTCATCGGCCTCCACCCCCAGGACGACGAGTGGCTCTCGGGCCACCGCATGGCGGGCGTCTGGTTCAAGACGCGCGAGGACGCGAGCCTGCACCAGCACGCGATGGACTGCGTGCCGCACGGCCGTTACCGCGCGATGGCGGTGTCGCCGCTCACGTCGGGCCGCCTGAACCCGCCGGACATCTGCCTCATCTACGGCACGCCGGGCCAGATGATCTTCTTCATCAACGGGCTCCAGTGGACGGGCTACCGGAAGCTCAGCTTCACGTCCGTCGGCGAGTCGGCGTGCGCGGATTCCTGGGGCAAGGCCCTGAAGACGGGCGAGCCGGCGCTGACGATCCCATGCTACGCGGAGCGACGCTACGGGGGCGTCGCCGACGACGAGCTGCTCATGGCGATCCCGCCCCGGTTCCTGCCCAAGGTCGTCGAGGGGCTCGCGGCGCTCTCGAAGAACGGCCTGCGCTACCCGATCCCACCCTACGGCATCCAGACGGACGCCGGGGCGGGCCTGGCCGTCAGCTACGCGGACAAAGACAGGAAGGGGGCGTGATGGGGCTCATCGGCCGGATGTTCGAGGGCTTCCGCGTCGGCCGTGACGAGAAGATCCGCCACCTGGAGCGCGTGCAGATCTTCGAGGACTGCAGCCTCAAGCAGCTCCGCGCGATCGCCGACATTTCGAAGATCATCGAGGTGCCCGAGCGCACCGTGCTCTGCCGCTTCGGTGAGCCGGGCGACGAATTCTTCATCGTCATCGACGGCACGGCGCTCGTGACCGTATCGCCGCAGAAGAAGGTGCGGATCCGGCCCGGCGAGTTCTTCGGCGAGATGAGCCTGCTCGACGGCGAGCCGCGCTCGGCCACGGTGAAGGCCGAGACCGATCTGCGCCTGCTCGTGATCGAGCGGATGCACTTCTGGACGCTGCTGCGCGAGGTCCCCGAGCTGACCCAGCGCATGCTCGTCGCCCTCTCGCGGCGCATCCGCCAGCACGAGCAGTCGCAGACCGCCTGAACCGGCCTCCCGGCCCGCCCGCCCGCGCGCGCTAGAAGGTCAGCTTGTCGCCCGGGCTGATCGGAAAGACCTGCGTCGTCGTCTGACCGAGCGCGGCCTGATACTCCTGCGGCGTGCCGCGGAGGACCGGGAACGTCCCGTAGTGGAACGGGATCGCGAGCTTTGGCTTCAGCAGCTCCTTCGTCGCGTACGCCGCGTCGCGCGGGTCCATGACGAAGTGCCCGCCGATCGGGATCATGACGAGGTCGGGCTTGTAATAGTCACCGATGAGCCGCATGTCGCCGAAGAGGCCCGTGTCGCCCATGTGGTAGAGCTTGAAGCCGTTCTCGAACTCGACGATGAAGCCGCAGGGCTCGCCGCCCGGGTAGGTCGTGCTCTTCTTCGTCGCCGGGTCGGTGACGGTCACCTCCGACGAGTGCTCGGCGCGCACCTGGGTGATCGTGACCTGTGGCCCGAGCGGGTTCACGCGGCCGCCCTTGCCGAAGCGCACCGCCTTCTCCGGCGCGACCCACCCGAGGTCGACCATTGTCGCGATCAGGCCCGCGGGCCCGAGCACGGTCGCCCCCGTGCGCGCGGCCAGCTCCTTCACGTCGCCCGTGTGGTCGCCGTGACCGTGGGTCACGAGGATCACGTCCACCTTGCCGAGCGCGTCGAGGTTCTTGTACTGCGGCGGGGTCTTGGGGTTGTTGGTCAGGAACGGGTCGATGACGATCACCTTGCCGGTGAGCGTCGTGATCTTGGTCGACGCCTGCCCGAGCCAGTGGACCTCGACCTTCGAGGTCTGCGCCCACGCGGACTCGGCGGCGAGCGAGTAGGTGAGTGCTCCCGCGGCCAGCTTCAGGAAATCGCGGCGCTCCATCTCCATGCCCTGTTCCTCCTGTGGGTGAAACGGCTGCCCGAAGGTACCACGCCAGGCCGTCGATCGTTCCGGACAACGCCCGCGGGCGTCCACCGGTTCCCCCGGGAGAGGGTCTCCCCTCGAACCGAGGCACGATCTCCCGCGACGTTGCGTGGGGCACGCGCTTCTGCTAGTGTCTGCGCCTAGTTCGCGCGCCGGGATGCCCGAAGGGCCCAGGGAAGGCGGTTGAAGCCGCCGCGACCCCGTCACTGTAATCGGGGACGAAACCCGCGAACGCCACTGGCCGCGAGGCTGGGAAGGCGCGGGGAGTAGGACGATCCGAGAGCCAGGAGACCTGCCCGGGCGCGCACCGTGAATCCGGTCTTCGAGGGAGGACCCGGGGTATGGCCTCGTCACTTTTCGTGCTCGGCGGCGCGCGCAGCGGCAAGAGCCGCTTCGCCGTCACGGATCCCACGCTCCGCGGGCGCGTGGCGTTCGTCGCTACCGCGCGTCCCGGGGACGGCGACATGGCGCGCCGGATCGCGCGCCACCGGGCCGAGCGCCCCCGTCACTGGGCGACCGTCGAGGAGCCCTACGATCTCGTCGCGCGGCTCGCGCAGCTCGAGGGCGTCTACGACGCGCTCGTCGTGGACTGCCTCACGCTCTGGGCCTCGAATCGGCTCCTGCGCGGCGACGCCGACGCGGCCATTCTCGACGAAGCCGACGCGCTCGCCACGCTGATCGGCCGCCGCCCCTGCACGATCACGCTCGTCTCCAACGAGGTCGGCGCGGGTGTGCACCCCGAGACCGAGATCGGGATGCGCTTCCGCGACCTGCTCGGCTTCGTCAACCAGAAGGTCGCCGCCGCCTGCGATCGCGTCGTGCTGCTCGTGGCCGGCGTCCCGCTCACGATCAAGTCCGACGCCCCGCCGGCGCCGGCGCCCGGGCTCGGGAGGCCGGCGCTCGATGCTCTCCAGTCTCCTTAGCTCGATCGTCGCGCCGCCCGCCGACCGCGCCGAGGCGGCGCAGCAGCACCTGGACAGCCTCACGAAGCCGCCGGGGAGCCTGGGCCGGCTGGAAGAGATCGCGCTCCGGCTCGCGGTGCTCCGCGGCGGTCCGCCGCGGATCGAGCATCCGGCGATCTTCACCTTCGCGGCCGACCACGGGGTCGTGTCCGAGGGCGTGAGCGCCTATCCGCAGGTCGTCACGGCGCAGATGGTCGAGAACTTCCTGCGCGGCGGCGCCGCCGTGAACGTGCTCGCCCGCCAGGCGGGGGCGCGGGTGATCGTGGCCGACTTCGGCGTGGCCAACCCGATCGGCCGCTCGCCGGAGCTGATCTCGCGACCGATCGCGGCCGGCACGGCGAACATGGCCGTCGGCCCCGCGATGACCCGCGTGCAGGCCGTGCACGCCCTCGAGGCCGGCGCGCGGCTCGCCCTCGAGGCGATCGACGCGGGCGTCGACCTGCTCGGCACGGGCGAGATGGGGATCGGCAACACGACGGCGGCGAGCGCGATCACCGCCGCGATCACGGGCGAGGCGCCCGAACGCGTCACGGGGCGCGGGACGGGCGTGGACGACGCGTCGCTGGCGCGGAAGATCTCGGTCGTGACGCGCGCCCTGGCGGTGAACGCGCCCGATCCGCGCGACGGCCTCGACGTGCTCGCGAAGGTCGGCGGCTTCGAGATCGCCGGGCTCGTCGGCGTGATCCTCGCGGGCGCCGCCCGGCGCGTGCCGGTGGCGCTCGACGGGTTCATCGCCGGCGCCGCGGGCCTGGTGGCCGTCGCCCTGGCCCCGGCGGCGAGGCCCGCCCTCTTCGCCGCGCACCGCTCCGTCGAGCCGGGACACGCGGCGGTGCTCGCCCACCTCGGCCTGGTGCCCTACCTCGACCTGGGCATGCGCCTCGGCGAGGGAACCGGCGCCGCGCTCTTCATCCACCTCGCCCGCGCCGCCGCGCTCGTCTGGAACGAGATGGCCTCCTTCAAATCCGCCGGCGTCAGTGGCCGTGGCAGTGCGAGTGGCCGTGCGACGTGAGCCCGGTCGACGGGCGAGCGGAGCGGTGAAATGGCTCGAATGGCCGTGCGACGTGAGCCCGGTCGACGGGTGAGCGGAGCGGTGAAATGGCTCGAATGGCCGTGCGACGTGAGCCCGGTCGACGGGTGAGCGGAGCGGTGAAATGGCCCGAATAATCGTCATCGCGGGCACCGCGACCGGCGTCGGGAAGACGTCCGTCACGCTCGGGCTTCTCGAAGCCCTCCGACGGCGCGGGCTGCGCGTCCAGGCCTTCAAGGTCGGACCCGATTTCATCGATCCGGGGTTGCACGAGCTCGCGAGCGGCCGGCCCTCCTACAACCTGGACGGCTGGATGTGCGGTCGCGACGCCGTGCTCGACTGCGTGGCGCGTCACGCGACCGGGGCGGACCTGGCGCTCGTCGAGGGCGTGATGGGCTGCTTCGACGGCGCCGAGCCCACGAGCGACGAGGGCTCGACGGCGCAGATCGCGAAGTGGCTCGGCGCGCCCGTGGTGCTCGTGCTGGACGCCTGGGCGCAGGCGCGAAGCGCCGCGGCCGTCGTCCACGGATTCGAGCGCTTCGATCCGGCGCTCGACGTGGCCGGCGTCGTCGTGAACCGCGTGGGCGGCGCGGGACACGGCCGGCTCGTGCTCGACGCGATCCGGTCGGCGTGCCGCGCCGAGCCGCTGGGCGCGGTCGTCCACGATGAGGCGCTGACGCTTCCCGAGCGCCACCTCGGACTCGTCACGGGCCGCGAGGGAGTCCTCGACGGAGAAAAACTCCGGCGTCTCGGCGACGCCATCGAGCGCTCCCTGGATCTGGAGCGCCTCCTCGCGCTCGCGCGCGAGATTCCCGCGGGCCGGGGCAGGCCCGCGCCATCCGGAACGACACGCGCGCTCGCGCCCGGCCCGGTCCGCGGGCCTCGAATCGGCGTCGCGCGAGACGCGGCGTTCCAGTTCTACTACGAGGAGAATCTCGAGCGGCTGCGGGAGGCGGGCGCGGAGCTCGTCGCGTGGAGCCCGCTTGCGGAGGCGGAGCTGCCGGACGTGGACGGCCTCTACCTCGGCGGCGGCTACCCCGAGCTGCACGCCCGCCGGCTCGCCGAGAACGCCTCGATGCGGAAGGCCGTGCGGCGCTTCGCAGAGTCCGGGCGGCCGGTCTACGCCGAATGCGGCGGTCTCATGTACCTCGCCGAGTCGCTCGAGGACGCCGACGGCGTCGAGCATCCGATGGTCGGCGTGCTGCCCGCGACGGTGCGGATGCGCCCGCGCCGGATGGCGCTCGGCTACACGGAGGTCTCGTTCGCGGCCGACACGCCGCTGGCTCCGTCCGGCGCCGCCGCGCGCGGTCACGAGTTCCACTACTCGACGCTCGACCCGGTGCCGGCGAGCGTCGAGCGCGCCTACCGGATCCGGCAGCCCGGCGGCGAGGCCCGGGCCGAGGGCTACCTGATCGGCGGGACGCTGATGAGCTACGTCCATCTGCACTTCGCCGCGAATCCCGCGCTGGCGCGCGCTTTCGTCGACGCGTGCGCTAGAGCGCGCCGATGACACGCGCGGCGCTGACGCTCGCGCTCGCGGTCTCGCTGGCGGCGCCCGCCGCGGCGTTCACGACGCGCGACATGCTGGGGCGCGAGGTCACCCTCGTCGCGGCGCCGACGCGCATCGTCTCACTGGTGCCGAGCGTCTCCGAGATCCTCTTCGCCCTCGGCGCCGAGGCCCGGCTCGTCGGGGTCACGGACTTCTGCGACTACCCGCCGGCGGCGCGCGGCAAGCCCAGCGTGGGCGGCATGGTCAACCCCAATCTCGAGGTGCTCCTCACGCTGCGGCCCGACATGGTCGTCGCCACCACGGAGGGGAACCGTGAGGAGACGTTCGCCCAGCTCAAGCGGCTGGGGATTCCCACGTACCTCGTCGCCGCGCACCAGCTGCGGGACGTCACGGTGCTCGTCACGCGACTCGGCGAGCTCACGGACCGCCGCGCCGCCGCGGCGATGCTCGTCGCCCGGCTCGAGGGGCGCATCGAGGCGGTGCGGAAGGCGGTCGCGCCGTTCCCGCGCCCGCGGGTCCTCTACGTTCTGTGGCCGGAGCCCCTGATCGTGCCGGGCCGCGAGGCGCTCGTGACCGAGCTGATCCGGCTCGCGGGCGGCGATTCGATCACCGCCGCCGACGCCGACGCGTACCCGCGCTACAGCCTCGAGGCGGCGGTGGCGAAGGCGCCCGAGGTGATCCTGCTCGCCAACCACGGCGCCAGCAGCGGCCCGATCGACCGCGAGCGCTGGCAGCGGCTCACGGATCTTCCGGCCGTGCGCGCGGGGCGCCTGCACTCGGTGGACGGGAGCCTCCTGCATCGCTACGGCCCGCGGGTGGTCGACGGTCTCGAGCAGCTCGCGCGCGTGCTCCATCCGGAGGCCTTCCGGTGAGCCAGGCCGGGCGCCTCGCGGCGCTGCTCGGCGTCCTCGCGGGCCTCCTGGCCCTCGCGGGCGCCGCCGCGCTGTTTCTCGGCAGCGCCGGGCTCTCGCCGGGCGCGGTCCTGAACGCCGTGACCGGCCGCGCGCCGGCGGGATCCGTCGAGAGCGTCGTCACGCTGTCCATTCGCCTGCCGCGCATCGCCGTCGCCATCCTGGCCGGCGGCGCGCTCGCCGTCGCCGGCGTGGCGTTCCAGGCGCTCACGCGCAACCCGCTCGCCGAGCCCTCGGTGCTGGGGGTGTCGGGCGGCGCCGCCTTCGGCGTCGTGATCGGCCAGAGCGTGGGGCTCGGTGGCGGCCTGCTCGAGGCCGCCGGGCTCACGGCCTTCGCGTTCGCCGGCGCGCTCCTCGCGGCGGGCGCCGTCTATCTCATCGCCGCCGCGGGCCGCGGCGTCCAGATCCAGACGCTGCTGCTCGCGGGCGTGATCGTGGGGATCTTCTTCTCCTCGGCGATCACCGTCGTGATCTCGCTCCTCGACTTCAACCGCCTGGGCGGGGTCATCCACTGGCTGCTCGGCAACCTGGCGCCGATCCCGCCGCGGCCCCTGGCGCTCTTCGCGCTGCTCGCGGCGACCGGCTTCGGGCTCGTCCTCGTCCACGCGCGCGAGCTGAACCTCCTGGCGCTCGGCGAGGAGTCGGCGCGGCAGCTCGGCGTGCACGCCGATCGCCTCAAGCTGGTGATCTTCGGCGGCGCCGCGCTTCTGACGGCCAGCGTCGTCGCGTTCGCCGGGCCCATCGGCTTCGTCGGGCTGATCGTGCCGCACGCCCTCCGGATGCTCGTGGGCCCCGACAACCGCCTGCTCGTGCCGGCCGCGCTCGTGGGCGGCGGCGCCTTCCTCCTGCTCGCCGACACGATCGCCCGAAACATCGTCGCGCCGGCCGAGCTGTCCGTGGGCGTGATCACGTCGTTCTGCGGCGCGCCCTTCT
This sequence comes from Methylomirabilia bacterium, assembly GCA_041496385.1. Taxonomy (GTDB): domain Bacteria; phylum Methylomirabilota; class Methylomirabilia; order Rokubacteriales; family CSP1-6; genus AR19. The sequence goes on from JBGQEL010000003.1 coordinate 44,731, forward strand.
TCGTCTGGCTCCTGCGCACGCGCTACCGGGGGGGCGTGTGAGCGCCGGGCCGCTGGTCGCGCTGGACGGCGTCGGGTTCGCCTATCCGACCTCGCGCGCGGGACGGGCGCGGCCGTTCAAGCTCGCCGGGCTCTCCTTCGAGATCGCCCAGGGCGAGATCCTGGGCGTGATCGGCCCCAACAGCGCGGGCAAGACGACGCTGATCCGCCTGCTCACGCGCGTGCTCGAGCCGGCGACGGGCGCGATCACGCTCGAGGGGCGCGCCCTCCGCGGCTGGCGCGCGGCGGAGCTGGCGCGGCGTATCGCCGTGGTGCCGCAGGGCGTGCCGCCGCAGTTCCCGTTCACGGTCGAGGAGCTGGTGCTGATGGGCCGCTATCCGCACGCGCCCGCCCGCTACTTCGAGGACCCGGCCGATCGCGCGGCCGCGCAGGCCGCGATGGCCGCGACCGGCGTCCTCGAGCTGGCCTCCAGCGGGCTCGAGGAGCTGAGCGGCGGCGAGCGCCAGCGCGCGGTCGTGGCGCGCGCGCTCGCCCAGGAGCCCCGCCTGCTGATCCTCGACGAGCCGACGGCCCACCTCGACCTCCGTCACCAGGCCGAGTCCGTCGCACTGCTGCGACGGCTGAACCGGGAGCGCGGCGTGACCGTCCTGCTGGTCTCGCACGACCTGAACCTCGCCGCGGAGGTCTGCGACCGGCTGCTGCTCCTGGCCGACGGCCGCCAGCTCGCCACCGGCCCACCCGAGGCCGTCCTGACGGAATCGCGCCTGGCGGAGGCGTTCGCCTGCGAGGTGACCGTGGACAAGCATCCGACGACGCGCCGGCCGGTCGTGCAGATCGCCTGGCCGGACGGCGGGAGGAGGTGAGAGCCCCCACGACCGACTGAGCGAGTGCGCTCCGGATGCAGGGAAGCCGGTCTGAAGCCGGCACGGTCCCGCCACTGTGAGTGGGGAGCAGCGCCCCGTCGATGCCACTGTCCGCCGCGCGCGGATGGGAAGGCGGGCGTCACGCGACGATCCACGAGTCAGGAGACCTATCCGGGGCGATGACTTCCAACCCCTTTCGCGGAAAGAGGAGCGAAGCGATGCGACGGATGGTCTGGATTGCGTGTATGTCGGCGCTGGCGGTGGCCCCGCCGGTGGCGGCCCAGGAGACGAAAAAGCTGGATCCCGTGGTCGTGACGGCGACGAAGACGGAGACGCCCGCCGGCCAGCTGGGCGCGAGCGTGAGCGTCGTCACCGAAGATGACTTCAAGACCTACCACTACCCGACCGTGGACGAGGCGCTGCGCAACGTGCCGGGCGTCGAGATCCGGCGCTCCGGCAGCTTCGGCAAGACGTCGGCGATCACGATCCGCGGCGCCAATACGAAGCAGGTCCAGGTCCTCGTGGACGGCATGCGCGTGAAGAACCCGACGCTCGGCGAGGTGGATCTGTCGGACATCTCGCCGGACCTGATCGAGCGGATCGAGGTCATCCGCGGCCCCCAGTCGACGCTCTACGGCGCCGACGCGATCGGCGGCGTGATCAACATCATCACCAAGAAGGGCAAGGGCCCGTTCTCCGGCTTCGTCTCGCAGGAGGCGGGCAGCTACGACACCTACGGAACCCGCGCGGGGTTCTCGGGCACGTACGAGATCCTCGACTACGCCTTCGGCGCCTCCCACCGCGAGTCGAACGGCCACTTCAAGAACGACGACTCGGATGCGAACGCGGTCAACCTCCGTCTCGGCCTCTCGCTCCCGTCCCAGAGCTTCATCGCCTACACGTTCCGGTACAACCGCAACGAGACCGGGCTCCCGATGAAGTTCCTCTCGTCGAACTTCGGCGCGCTCGCGATCGACCCCGTCATCGACAGCAACAACCGCAACATCAGCGAGACCTACGTGATGGCGCTCACCGGCAAGACGCGGCCGCTGCGGTGGTGGGAGACGGAGCTGCGGCTCGGCTACTATCACAACACCAGCACGTTCGTCGACCTGCCCGACATGGCCGAGCAGTGCCCGTTTCCGCCGTGCGAGTTCCCGGGCCGGTTCAAGGTCGAGCGGAAGGAGGCCGAGTGGCTCAACCACTTCCACGTGGGGACGTGGTCCACGAGCACCTTCGGCGTCGAGCTCCGTGGCGAAGAAGGGCGGAACCTGAGCGCCCCGTTCGATGAGTCGAGCCACACGACCTCGGGGCTCTTCCAGCAGCAGTTCAGGTTCTTCGACCGACTCTTCATGTCGGCGGGCGTCCGCGTCGAGGACAACAGCATCTTCGGGCGGAACACGACCGAGCGCGGCTCGCTGGCGTACCTGATCAAGGAGTGGGGCACGAAGATCCGCGGCGGCGCCGGCTCCGGGTTCCGGGCGCCGACCTTCAACGAGCAATTCTTCCCCGGCTTCTCGGATCCGACGCTCAAGCCCGAGGTGAGCTTCTCGTACGACGTCGGCGTCGACCAGAAGCTCTGGGGCGACCGCGTGCGCCTCGGCCTCACGTACTTCCACACGGACTTCGAAAACCTGATCGGCTTCGTGTTCATCCCGACGCCACCGTTCGTGAAGGGCGTGAACTCCGGCAAGGCGCGCTCGGCCGGCATCGAGTTCACCTCCGAGGTCGATATTCTCGACAACCTGCTGGCGAGCCTCAACTACACGTATACGGACAGCGAGGTGCTGGCCACGCGCCACCCGATCCCGCGCGAGCCCGCGCACCGCTGGAACATCGGCCTCACCTGGGAACCCATCAAGCGGCTCACGCTCTTCACGCAGGTCCAGGTCTCGACGCAGCAGTGGGAGCCGAGCGGCAACGTCTACAACGTAGGTCACACGCGCGTCGACGTCGGCGGCACGTACCGGCTCCTCGACCGCCAGGGCTGGCTCCAGTCGCTCGATCTGACGGCGCGCGTTGAGAACCTCCTGAACGAGGGCTACGCCGAGGTGCGGGGCTTCCCCGCGCTCGGGATCAACGGGCTCGTGGGCCTGCGCGCGGGGTTCTGATGGACGGCGTCGAGGTCGCCGTGGACCGGGAGGCCGTGGTGGTGACGGCGGGCGCGCCCCTCGCCGCCGTCTCCTCGGCCGTGGTCGGCGGCGGCCTCGGCGCGGCGCGCGCGATCGTGAACCTCCACGTGGAGAAGCACGCCGCGCTCGACGATCTCGAGGCGCGGCTCGCGGCCTTCGTCGCGCGGCGCGGCGTGCCGGCGCCGTGGATCGGCCTGATGACCTCGGCCTGGACCGAGAAGGCCGAGCTCGCCGAAAGCGCGGGCCACGGAATCGCGGCGCTTGCCGTGGTCACCGTCGGGCTCGGCAACCGCGTGGCCGCGGGCGTCGACGGGGCGGCGGTCTGGGCGCCCTCGACGATCAACGCGATCGTCGTCGTGGACGCCGCACCCGAGCCCGCGGCGCTCGTGAACGCGGTCATGACGGTCACGGAGGTGAAGACGGCGCTGCTCGCCGCGGCGGGCGTCCGATGCGACGACGGCAGGCCCGCGAGCGGGACCTCCACCGACGCGGTCGTGGTGGCGGCGACCGGCCGGGGCCGCGCGTGCCGCTTCGGCGGGCCCGTGAGCGAGCTCGGCTCCGTCGTCGCGCGCGCGGCGCGGGCGGCGCTCGACGCCGGCATCCACAGGTGGCTCGAGGCGCACCCATGAGGCGCCGGCGGCTCGCGGTGCTCGGCCTATCGCTCGCGCTCCACGTGGCGGCCCTCGGTGCTGTGCTCGTGGCCGTCGCGCGCGAGACGCGGCTCGGCGCCCTCTTCATCGATCTGGCGCACTGGGTGGAGAGCGAGGCGGCCCGCGCGATACCGGTCGCCGGCGCGCGCGCGGGCGGCCCGGGGTCCGCGCAGCACGTCGCGCGCGCGCTCGACGCCCCGGTGCGGCGTCGCGCCGCGCCGGCCGACGCGCCGGCGCCTTCGCCAACCGCGCCCGCGAGCCCGGCGCCGGCGGAGGCCGCCCCGTCTTCGTCGCCTCCGCTCGCGGTCGAGACGGCGCCGGCGCTGATGGCCGCCGCGAAGACGTCCAGCGAGGGCGCCTCGGGGGTCGCGCCGGGCACGGGCGCCGCGGGGGCGACCAGCACGGGAGCGGGCGCCGCGGCTGCGGCCGGGATCGGAGGGAATCCGGCCCGAGCCGGCGCGCGCGGCGGCGAGGTCGGCTCGGCGCCCGACGTGAGCCGCGGCCTGGCGCTGGTGACGCCGGGCTCCGGTGGAAGTATCGTCGCCCCAGGCGCGGAGTACGGGCCGTATCTGACCCGCCTGCGCCAGCGCGTGCAGGAGGCGCTCCGGTATCCGCCCGCCGCGCGCCGCCGGAACGTCCAGGGGGCGGTCGGGCTCGAGATCCTGATCCGCCCCGACGGCACGCTCGGCGCCGTCACCCTCGTCGACTCGTCCGGCCACGCCGTCCTCGACGAGGCCGCGCTCGAGACGGTGCGGAGCCTGCGCCCCGAGCCGTTCCCGGCGGGCGTGCCCCCGCGTCTGCTGCGCGTGCGCTTGCCGGTGGTTTTCACGCTCGAGTGAGGGCTGAAGAGGGGCGGCGTAGATGCGGGCTCACTTCAGGAAATCTTCAGGCGTGATCCATTACATTGGCTGAGACGTGCTATCTTCACGCTATCGTCCACACCAAAGGGCTGACACTCAGCCAATTCGGGCCGATCGACGTCTCGTTCCCGGTGGTGTGAAATGACGCCGGTCCACAAGTTCGGTAAGGCATGGCCCGGCCGCCAAGTCATCCGCTGGTCGAGGAGGATGGGTTGATGGAGACACGCCCGACCGCGCCCCTGTCCCGCCGAAGTCTGCTCAAGCTGGGAGGCGCCGCCGCGGCCGCAAGCGTCCTCTGCCTCTGGCACGGCGACAGTGGCGCGGACGGGGTGGATCCACCCCCGAAACCCGTGATGCCGAAGCGCGGGGGCACCTTCCGCGTGCGCATCAACGAGCCGCCCGCTCACTTCGACCCCCATCAGACCGCCGCCTACCCGACGATGGTGCCCCTGTCGTTCGTGTACAGTCGCCTAGTCAGGGTCCAGGCGGGCTCGACCGTGGTGCCCGGCACCCAGCCCATCGAGGGCGACCTGGCTGAGTCATGGGACCGCCAGGGGGAAATGGCCTACGTCTTCAAGCTTCGCCAGGGCATACGATGGCACCCCAAACCCCCGGTCAACGGGCGCGAGCTCACCGCCGCCGACGTCAAGTACACATTCGAGCGCTTGCTGACCCTGAAGGGCAACGGCAGCCAGGCCATCCTCGAGATGGTGGACAAAGTGGAAGCACCGGACAAGTACACGGTGAAGTTCACGCTCAAAGAACCCAATGTCTGGTTCGCCGAGCGCCTGGCTTCCACCTCATCCTGGATCGTCGCCAGGGAGTGCGTGGAGAAGCACGGCGACCTCAAGAAGTGGGAGTCGGTGGTCGGCACGGGTCCCTGGATGCCGGAGCGCTACGAGCCGCCCACCAAGATGAGGTTCGTCCGCAACCCGGACTACTTCCAGCGCGGCTTGCCGTACGTGGAGGTAGTGGAGCTGACGGTCGACGCCGACCCGGCCTCAGCCTCTGCTGCCTTCGTGGCCGGGAAGTACGATTTCGGCCCGGAGTACGGCATGGTGCTTCGCCGGAGCGACCTCAGCGTTGCGAAGAAGAAGATCGGCTGGTTCCTGCAGACTCGCGATTTGCTCATTGATTTCGGCGGCCTCGCGACCATGAAGCTCGATCAGGATCCGTTCAAGGATGTGCGGGTGCGCCGGGCCATCGCCATGGCTGACAACTGGCACGAGATGCTCGACCAGAATGTCTTGTCAAAGGGCAAGGGGGCGCCCAACCCGCTCGTCCCCGCCGCTCTCAAGGAGTGGTCGGTGCCCATCGGCAAGCTGCCCCCCGAGGGGCGGAAGCTCTACGAGGCCGATCCGGCGGGCGCGCGGCAGCTGCTCGCCGAGGCCGGGCACCAAGGCGGTGTCGCGATCCCCGTCGAGACCACGGCGGGCTACGGCCCCGACTGGATGGATGCCGTCAACATCGAGGTGAAAAACTGGAAGGCAGCCGGCGTCCAGGCAGACCTCAAGGTCAAGGACTACAGCGCGTTCATGTCCAGTTCACTCCTGGGGAAGTTCGACAAGATGCTGCTGACCCAGCGCGATGGCGCCACCGACCCCGATTGGTATTTCACGCCGCTGCTGCCCGGCCATCCCCTCAACTGGTCCGGCATCAACGACCCCAAGCTCACCGAGATGATCAAGCTTCAGCGCCGCACCGACAAGGAGAAGCAGCGCCGGGAGATCGTCTTCGACATCCAGCGCTATTTCTCCCAGCAGGTCTACTCCACCTTCGGCGCCTCGGTGAGCGCCGTGGCGGCGTGGCAGCCGGAGGTGAGGGACTTCGGGCCGAACATCGGGCCCGACTACGGCGGGCGGCTCATGGCCGCCTGGCTGGACAAGTAGAAACGCGTACGCCGGCGCTCCTGCTCGTCCTCCTCCTGGTCCCCCTCACCGGGACCACTGCCTGGGCCCACGATGAGCGGTTCTCTGCCTCGAACGTGGAGGTAAGGCAGAAAGAGGTTCTCTGGAGGGTGGACGTGCCGATCGGGGGTCTCACGAAGGTCGTGAAGCTCCCCGACGATTTGGCCAAGCTCACCGAAGCCCAGCTCCAGGAGGCGAGTGGCGACATCGTCGCCTACCTGCTCGAGACTCTGAGGGTCGAGATCAACGGCAACTCCGTGGAAGCCGAGCCCGGAGCGCTGCAGGCGGTCTACGACACCGCCGTGGGGTCCGGAGAGAAATACATCGGCTACGCACGACAGGAGTTGCGGTTCCGTTCGGCCGCCGAGGTGAAGCAGGTCAAGCTCTCGGCGGCGCTCTTCTTGACCCTCACCAAGAACCACCACACGGCGCTCACCGTGTCGTGGAACGGGGTCCAGAAACCCTTCTCCCGGTTCGGCCCGTTCGAGCTCGAGCTGACCCCTTCGCGCCTCAACCCGACGTTCTGGAGCACCGCCGGGGAGTTCCTCGTCTGGGGGATGTACCACATTTTCATCGGGTACGATCACATCGCGTTCCTTCTGGCGCTGCTCCTGGTGGCGCGCAAGCTGCGCGAGATGCTGAAAGTGGTGACGTCGTTCACCGTGGCCCACAGTCTCACGCTGCTGCTGTCGGCGCTGGACGTGATCCGCCTTCCCACGCAGGTGACGGAGTCGCTGATCGCGGCGTCGATCGTCTACGTGGCCGCGGAGAACTACTTCATCAAGGCGGGCCGTTATCGGTGGGTCCTCACGTTCGGGTTCGGTCTGGTTCACGGGCTGGGCTTCGCCAGCGTGCTGCGCGAGCGGCTGCAGGACATGCAGAGCATCATCGTGCCTGTCGTGTCGTTCAACCTCGGCGTGGAGCTGGGCCAGATCACGATCCTGCTCGTCGCGCTCCCCGTGCTGGTCTGGATCCGCAAGGCGCCCGACGAGGCGGCGGTCGAGCGGCGTCAGCGTATGCTGGTCCGGGTGGGCTCGATGCCTATCTTACTATTGGGCTTGTTTTGGCTCATCGACCGCGTCTTCCGGCTCAATCTCATGCCCTTCTAAGGGCCGCTCCCGAAGCCATACGGCGCGAAGGGAGTCACGCGAAGCAATTAGATGGCCCGTGACGCCGACTCTCTTTCGGCAGATTCTCGGGCGCATCGAGCGACTCGCGTGGTCCCCGGCCTGAGCAGGGTCTCACACAGGGAGCGTGCAGAATTATGTACGTCGGCAGCCACAGGCGAGGGCGGCGGTGCCTCGCTCGCGCACGCCCGGTGAGCGCCACCTCCCGGCCGTCCGCTGGCGAAACGGGCTCATAGCAAGGAGGGCGCCCAGACCATGTCTCGCGCGAAGCGCCGCCGCCAGAGGACGACCGCCGTCGCGCGGACGCCGGTAGGGGACAACCGGTGGCGGAGGCTTCTCCTCCTTCTGTTCGCGCTGTCCGGCGTGAGCGGCCTGATCTACCAGGTCATCTGGGCCCGCCAGCTCACCCTCGTCTTCGGCTCGACCAGCGCGGCGATCACCAGCGTGCTCGCCGCGTTCATGCTCGGCCTCGCCCTCGGCAGCCACGCTGCCGGGCGCTGGGCTCGTCGGTGGGGCAACCCGCTGCGTGCGTACGGTCTCATCGAGCTCGGGATCGCCGCCTATGCGGCAGCGTTCCCGTTGTTCCTCGAGGTCCTCGCCCTTGTTCACATCCCTCTCTTTCGGCTTTTCGCGGAGGCCCCGATCGCGCTGGGCCTGGTCCGTGTCATCCTCGTCGCCGGACTCCTGCTCGCGCCCACCATGTTGATGGGCGCCTCGCTCCCGCTGTTGACCCGCGCCCTGGTGCGCGATGTCTCCCGCTTGGGGCGAGAGGCCGGCACGCTGTACGGGTTCAACGCGCTCGGCGCAGCAGCCGGCGTCTATCTCGCGACGTTCTTCCTCATTCCGAACGTGGGGCTCACTGGAGGATGGCTCTCGGCCGCGGCGCTCAACGCAGCGGTTGGCGGCGCGGCCCTGTGGGGGGCTCGGCGGTGGCAGCCCATCCCCGACGTCCCCGACAACGCCGATGCTTCACTCGACACGCCCTGGCAATGGACAGTGATCATCGCCTACGGGTGCTCGGGGCTCGCCGCGCTGGGGTACGAGGTCGTCTGGACCCGACTTCTTGTCCTTCTCTTCGGCAGCTCGGTGTACGCCTTTGCGGTGATGCTCGCGGGGTTCCTCCTGGGTCTGGGGCTCGGCGGCCTGGTAGGGGGCTGGCTCGCCGGGCGAGGACGACACCCCGTCGTCCTCGCTGCCGCGCTGCAGGTGATTATCGGCGCCACCGTTCTCGCGGGCGCGCCCTGGTTCGACCGGCTCCCCAGGCTCTTCCTCGAAGCCTTCCGGGTGACGGGAGGCACCTGGTGGGCGCTGACGACCCTCGAGTTCCTGATGGCCCTCGGACTGATGATCATTCCTACGACCGCCATGGGCGCGACGTTCCCCTTCGTAGCGCGAATTCTCGGGGCGGAGCACGGGGCGGCGCGCGCGGTTGGCGACGCCTACGCGGCCAACACGTACGGCGCCATCGTTGGAGCGGCGGCGACCGGCTTCGCGTTGATTCCATGGCTCGGCTTCCGCGGCAGCCTCGTAGCGCTCGCCTGCCTCAACACGCTGGCCGCATGCCTGCTGCTCGTGAGAGCGACGTCACCGGGCGGCTGGCTGCGCTGGGTGCTCCCGCTGCCCGCAGTGGCTCTCGCGGCGGTCGTCTCGGCGCTGCCGCCGTGGAGCGCGAAGACGATGGCCAGCGGCGTGTACGTCTACGCCGACCGGTACAGCGCCGGGGGGTTCGAGCGGCTGCTGGACCCGCAGCGTGTTCTCTTCTACCGGGAGGGCATGACCGCTACCGTCGCTGTGATGGAGGGCCGGTATCGCTTCCTCCGCGTCAACGGCAAGACCGACGCAGGTGACTCGCCTGATAACCTCACGCAGCACCTGCTCGCCCACGTTCCGCTACTCCTCCATCCCGAGCCGCGATCCGTCCTCGTCGTCGGACTGGGGACTGGCATTACGCTCGGAACGACTCTCTTGTATCCGATCGACCGGGCCGATACGGTGGAGATCTCCCCCGAGGTGGTGGAGGCGTCACGCTTCTTCGTAGAGGCCAACGGCGCGGCGCTGCAGGACCGGCGAACGCGCCTTCACCTCCTCGACGCGCGCACGTGGCTCATGGCCGGCACCACGAAGTACGACGTGATCATCTCGGAGCCGTCCAACCCCTGGCAGACCGGCAACGCCACACTGTTCACGCTCGAGCACTACCGCCTGACCCGGGCGAGGCTGGCGCCCGGAGGCGTCTTCTGCCAATGGCTACCGTTCTATCGGATGGACGAGGCCGACTTCGCGGCGGCAATGCGGACATTCCAGACGGTGTTTCCCGACCTGACCGTGTGGTTCTCCGGTGGCGATGTCCTCCTGGTCGGCTGGACCCGCCCGCCCGCCGTGGACACTCCGAGGTTCCTGGCGCGATCGGCGGATGCCCGGATCACGCGGAGCCTTCAGGAGACCGGCATACGCGACGGTCCGGCGCTCCTCGGGTTCTTCATGCTGGATCCCGAACGGGTCCGGGAGTTCGCCGGCGTGGGATGGCCGTTGCACACGGACAACTATCCGCTGCTGGAGTTCTCGGCTCCGAAAACCCTCTACCGCGAGTCTGCGCCTCAGATTCTGAGCCGGCTCCGCCTTCTCGCGGGCCGCTCCAGCCTCCCGTTGACGGGCGTCCAGGGGCGCGAGCGTGCGTCGATGCTCGAGGCCATCGCCCGCCAGAAGCTTCTCCTGAAGATGCCCGAAGCGGCGATCACGGCCCTGGAGGAGGCCGAGCGGACCGGGGGCGGGGACCCCTCCGTCCTCCGTCAACTCCAGGGGTTCGCATGGAATGAAGTCGGGATCGCGCGCGCGCGCGAGGGGAATCGCCACGACGCGGCGGCGGCGTTCGATCGGGCCCTGCTGCGCGTTCCGGACGATCCGCAGATTCACCGCAACCTCGGGCTCCTCGCGTTGCAGTTCCGGGAGTTCGACCGCGCCGAGCCGCATCTCCGTGACGCGCTACGATTGCGTCCGGGTTACCGCGACGCCCTCGTACCGCTGGCGGCGCTCCTCGCGACGCAGGAACGCTGGGTGGAGGCGGAGGCGTTGTGGCGCAACATCCTCGAGATCGATCCGGACAACGGTGACGCGCGACGCGGCTTGGCGGCCGCGGAGCTCGCGCGGACGGGGCGACGTTGACAGAGGGAAGCCCGCCCGAGCATGCCCTAGCTCAAGTCGATCGCAAATGTCAGGGCGCTGCGCCACGATGATCTGGGCTTCCGCGTCCACCGTAGTCTGCGTGTTGTAGCCCTGGATGAAGCTGTCCGACGTCTTCTGGATCTTCGACTCCGGATCCGTGAAGTTGCGCTGAGCCTTGTCCGGAGGCTGCGCGTCGTCGGGATCCTTTCCCGCGGCCGTCGCCTCGGCGCGCGCCTCCGCCCCCAGCGCGGCCCGGACCTCGTATACCGAAGAGCGGGGCTATCCGCCCTACCGCCCGAGGGTCACGGCGCACCGAAGGTTTCAAACCGAAGGGGCCTCTTCCGCCTCAAGGCGCTGTGACACGACTGACCGAGAACTGGCCGATAGCGAGGGCGGCGAGGGGCCTGGAAACAACCTCCTTCGTTACCCCAACGGCTCTGAGCGCCCATGATGATGGGCGGCGATCTCGGTCGCCGTGACTTCCCACTGGCGCGGGTGCGAGCAATGCCGATAAGCTGGGGCGTGCAATCGAGTTTGCCGCGGGAGGTCGTGATGCCGCTCTTTGGGCAGTGCTTCCTGAGTGATGTGCTGAAGAAGCCCGTCCTGGATCCACGAGGCGACGTCGCGGGGCGCCTCAAGGACGTCCTCGTCGTGAAGGGCGAACCCTTGGCCAAGGTGGCGGCGATCCTCGTCACGAGGAACCGCCGAAGCTTTCTCGTCCCCTGGCGCGACGTCGAGATGTTCAACCGCCGCATTCTCTCGATTCGCTGCGAGGCTGAATCCATCCAGTCCTACCAGCTGGCGGACGAGGACTTACTCGCCGTGCGGGACATCCTTGACAAGCAGATCGTCGATGCGAATGGAGCGAAGGTTGTACGGGTCAACGACATCCGCCTCGAGGGCTACAACGGAGAGGCTGTATTGACGGCGGCCGACGTCGGAGTGCGCGGCTTGCTTCGACGGTTAGGGGTCGAACGCCAGAGTGAACGGTTCTTCGGTCTTCTGAAGGTGCAGCTGCCCCTCACACTCATCAGTTGGCAGTACATCCAGGCGTTGAGCCCGAAGCTCAAGACCCTGGCGCTCACCGTTCCGCGGCAGATGGTGGCGGCTCTTCATCCCGCTGACCTGGCGGAGATCCTGAGTCAGGTCTCACGCGACGAGGGACGCTCTCTGCTGACGGAGCTCGACGTCAAAACCGCGGCAGGGGCGCTCTCCGAGCTCGAGTCCGAGGAGCAGGTTCAGCTGATTGCCGAGATCGATGCCCAGAAGGCAGCGGACATCATCGAGGAGATGCCTCCGGACGAAGCCTCCGACGTCCTGGGCGACCTCCCCGCAGACAAGGCCAAGGAGATTCTCGATCGGATCGAAGTCAAGGAGTCGGAGGACATCCAGGAATTGCTCGGCTACGAGGAGGACAGCGCGGGCGGACTCATGACCACCGAGTTCATCGCCTACCCGTCGACCCTGACGGCCGGAGAGGCGATTCAGCGGTTCAAGGAACGCGCTGGTCGCGACGAGCCCATGTATCAGGTCTACGCGATCGGAGCCGACGACAAGTTCGTCGGTGTCGTGGCCCTTCGGAGCCTTCTCATCGCAGAAAGCACGGAGCCCCTCCACACGCTCGTCGAAGCGCGGCAGCGGACGGTGCCGCCGGATATCGATGGACGGCACATCGCCACGCTCATGTCGAAGTACAACCTCATCGCGCTGCCCGTCGTCGGTGCCGACGGCCGCCTCCTCGGCGTCGTGACCATCGACGACGTCATCGATCGCCTCCTTCCGGCGGCGGTCCGGAAGAAGCGGAAGGCCTAGATGCTTCGTAGCCCACGCCGCCTCTGGTCCCGCCTCGTCTTGCTCGGATCAATCATCGGTCCCGGGATCATCACGGCGAACATCGACAACGATGCCGGCGGAATTGCGACCTATTCCATTGCTGGGGCCCACTTTGGGTACGCGCTGCTCTGGACAATGGTCCCAGCGACGGTAGTGCTCATCGTGGTACAGGAAATGGCGTCGCGGATGGGCGTCGTCACCGGGAAGGGCCTGGCTGCCCTGATCCGCGAACGCTTCGGCGTTCTTGTCACGTTCTGGCTCATGGTTGCGTTGCTTGTGACGGATCTCGGCAATACGACGGCGGAGTTCGCGGGCTGGGCGGCCAGCATGGAGCTCTTTGGGGTCTCGAAATACATCTCGGTTCCGTTGGGCGCGCTCTTCATCTGGCTCCTGGTCGTCAAGGGAACCTATCGCGTGTTCGAACGGATCTTCCTCGGGATTTGTCTTGTGTACCTCACGTATGTCGTCGCCGCCGTGATGGCGAAGCCGGACTGGGTGGACGTCGCGAAGCACACGCTTCGGCCCACGCTCCGGTTCGATGCGGCGTATCTCTCCATGACGATCGGCCTCGTAGGCACGACCATCGCCCCCTGGATGCAGTTCTACCTGCAATCGGCGATTGTGGAGAAGGGGGTACGGCCGGATCAGTACTGGGGCGTACGCGTCGACGTCATTGTGGGCTCGTTCATGACCGACATCGTCGCCCTGTTCATCATGGTGGCATGTGGGGCTACGCTGTTTCACGCTGGTATCCACGTGGACAGCGCGGAGCAGGCGGCGCAGGCGTTGACGCCCCTGGCCGGACGATACGCCTCTCTGCTCTTCGCCGCGGGGCTGGCCAACGCCTCCCTGTTTTCGGCATGCATCCTGCCGCTGGCTACCGCCTACTACATCTGTGAAGCCATGGGCTGGGAGGCCGGGGTGGACAAAACCTTGCGCGAGGCGCCGCAGTTCATAGGTCTCTACACGGGGTTCATCGTCGTCGGCGCAATGATCGTGATGATCCCCCGTGTGCCGCTGATCCCCATCATGTGGATTACGCAAGTCATCAACGGCATCATGCTCCCGTTCGTGCTGCTACTCATGCTGAAGCTCGTCAATGACGAAACCCTCATGAAGGGGTGGACGAACTCCCGGTTCCAAAACACCGTGGCATGGGTGACCACGTGGGTGATGATCGCTTTAACGGTGGGGCTCCTCGTGTCCTCAGTTGCGTGAGCCGTGGGCCTCGCGATGAATGCCGCTGAGCCGTTCGTCCGGCGACTGAGTCACCTGCTCGAAGCGGGCCGGGAGGGACGAATCCTCCAAGTGCTACAAGACGTCCATGCGCTCGATATCGCGCAGGCGCTGAGCGAAATGTCGCGACCCGAGCAGGTGAAGCTGTTCCAGTTGTTGGATCGCGTACGGGCGGCGGAGGTGCTTCAACGCCTCGATGAGTACACGCTGCGCGAGCTGCTGCCCCGGCTCGATTACGAGAGGCTCGCGACCGTCCTGGATCTCGTGCCAATCCATCGGGCGGTGGCACTGATCACGAGGCTTCGACCGGAGGAGACTACGAGGATCACGCGTCTGTTGCCCGATGACCGCGCGAACGAGGTCGGAAGACTCCTGCGCTACAAGGAGGGGACCGCGGCTCGGCTGATGTCGCCGTCAGTTGCCGCGATGCCCGAAACCGCGACGGTCGCCGAGGCACTCGCGAGGATCCGGGCCGGCGGGGGCTGTGAGGCTGCCCCAATGGTGTACGTGGTGGATGGACACAAGCACCTGGTCAATGTCGTGCCGATCGGGACACTGCTCGTCGCCGCGCCCGAGAGGCCTTTGTCGTCACTCGAACACCAACCTGTCATCAGCGTGACCCTGGACACTGCCGAGGACGAGGTCGCGCACGTAGTCAGAAGGTATGGTCTCTGGTCGGTCCCCGTACTCGATGAGCAATGGCGATTCGCGGGCAGCATCTCGATTCACGACATCATTCCGGCGATCCAGCGCGCGGCGGCCGATGACCGGCACCAGCAGGGGCGCGCAGAGACGGCTCTCGACCGTCCCGGCGCCGCGTTCGTGCGGCGTCTCGGCTGGCGCCTGGCGAACCTCGCGGCCGCGGTGATCGTGGCGACAGCGGTAGGGCTGTTTGAAACTTCCATTCAGATGCTGGCAGTTCTGGCCGTGCTGATGCCGATCGTCGCTTCAATGGGCCGAGAGCGTACACTTCAGACAATGAGTCTTTTCCCGTATGCGCTCGATATTCGACACGTGAGTGCACGTCATATCGGACAGGTCCTGAGAAGGGAATGCGAGTTAAGTCTCGCGACTGGGCTCCCCACGGCGTTGACCAGCGTGGTGATCGCCTACGTCTTGGAGCGACAGATGCTCCTGAGCCTGATCCTTGGCGCTGCCGTCCTCCTGACGATGCTCGTGGCGTCTGTGGTCGCTGTCCTCGTTCCGTTGACGCTCAGCGTATTGAAGATCTCGGCGAGAGGGGCGGCGGCAGTCATCGCGACGACAATTACGGACTTTTTCGGCTTCTTTTGCTTCCTCGGGCTGGCGACAGTGTTGCTCCGGTATTTGGTCTAAGCGCGGCCAAAAACGTATGTTGCCGGACGATACCTGAAGGAGCCCTGAAGGAGCGCTGAAGGCTGAGCGAAGCTGGCGAGATCAGAAGGCGAGCGGCAGCCAGATCCTGAAGGTTGCTCCACTACCGCGGGCGCTGTTCACGGAGATTCTCCCACCCTGTCCTTCGACGAGTGCGCGGCAAATCGCCAGTCCCAGTCCGACGCCGGGCGCCTCCATGCTGAGCGAGGCACTTCCCCGATAGAACCTCTCGAAGAGCCGGGGCACCTCTTCATCGGGGATTCCTGGACCAGTATCAGACACGGCGACCACAGCCGAGCTTCCCTCGATCGCGACGCCGACCGTGACGTCACCGCCCGGGGGCGAGAATTTGACCGCATTGTCCAATACGTTCGCGACGACATGGCTCAGCGCGGACGGGGCAACATTCACTGCCAGCTCCGGCGGGATATCCATCACGAGCGCCACGTTTCGGCGAAGAGCCTCGGGGCCGAGACGCTTCACCGCCTCCTGGAGAATCGACGTCAAGTCCACTGACCGCGGCGCCTCCGGCGGTCCACCTGCGTCCAGGCGAGCCAGCATGAGTAGCTCATCTGTCAGGCGAGAGAGTCGCTCGACCTCGCTCAGGCAAGACCGCAGCGCTTCCTCGTACTCGGCACGTTCTCGCGCTCGGCGCAAGGTCACCTCAAGTTCTGCGCGGAGGCGCGACAGTGGCGACCGGAGCTCGTGAGAGGCGTCTGCAGTGAAGCGACGCTGAGCTTCGAAGCTCTGCTCGATTCGAGCAAGCATGTCGTTGAGCGTCTCGACCAGGCGAGCTATCTCGTCCCGGGTGCCCGGATGCGGGAGCCGCTCGGCGAGCGCCGACTCCCCGATCATCCTCGCGCGCTCGACGATCTGAGCAATCGGACGCAATACCGTCCGCGCCAGCATGGCGCCCGTCAACACGACCGCGCCGAGAATGCCTGCGGACATCGCGAGCAAGAGGAGTCGCGCCAGGCGCAGAGTCGCATTGGCGTCGGCGAGTGAAGTTCCAACCTGGATCACATAGGCGTGACTACCGATCTGGAGGGGAACCGAGAGCAGTCGCACCCGTTCGTCGCCGAAATCGTCCACGGTCTCGAAGACCCTCTCGCCGGTGCGCAATTTCGCCAGGAGGGACGCTGACGTCGGAAGACGCGCGGTGCCCAAGTTCGCGCTGCGGGCGATGATTCGGCTGCCCGGGTCCACGTACTGGATGAATTTGTCGAGCCGAGGAAAGGACGGCGGCGCCGTGCCCGGGGACATCTCATGGATGTGGAGCGGGTGGCTCAAGTCGGCCACCGTCGCATTGACTTCCGTGAGGGCCAGATCCAGGAGCGCCTGGTCAACTTGGCCAAGCACCATGCGGGAAAACGCCCAGTTGGCACCGAGCGACGCTATCGCCAGGATGAGGCCGACGGCCACGACGTGCCGAACGAAGACTCTCTGCTTGAGGTTGAGCCGGATCATGGGCCCGAGGACCCCAGCATGTAGCCGCCTCCCCGAACCGTCTGGAGAAGCTGGGGTGTGCGCTCCACGTCTATCTTTCTCCGCAAGTGGCTCACGTGGACGTCCAGCAGGTTCGAAAGTGCTTCGGGCTCCGCCTCCCAGACTCGTTCGGCGAGCGAGGCGCGACTCACCACTTCACCTGCATGACGCATGAGAACTTCGAGAATCGCGTACTCCTTTGGAGTCAGGCTGATAGGCGCGCCACCTCGCGTCACGCGGTGGCTCAGCGGGTCGAGCGCCAGATCGGCGACCCTGAGTACGACGGATCGAGTCGAGTCCGAGCGGCGCAAGAGGGCGTGGATGCGAGCCAGGAGTTCCGAGAACCCAAAGGGTTTGGTGAGGTAGTCGTCGGCACCTGTGTTGAGTCCTGTGACCCGATCCTCGAGTGAGTCGCGAGCCGTGAGCATGAGGATTGGCGTCGAGATCCCCCGTTCCCGCAGATCCCGGCACACGACGATTCCTTCCCTGTCCGGCAAGACCCAATCCAACACGATCACGTCGTAGTCGTTGACACTCGCCATCTCATCGCCTGCTTCGCCGGAGTGAGCAACGTCCACGACAAAACGCTCTTCCTGCAGGCCCTTGGCGAGCAAGCGCGCGGCCTTACGGTCGTCCTCGATGACCAGGATTCGCATCCGGTAGTCGTAAGATACTATCGATCTCGTGTAGCGGGCAATCCGCTGGGTTCCCGGCCAGAACCGGCTCGGCGATCCTGAAGAAAAATTCAGTCAATCCTTCAGGATTTCTTCATTCACCCATCCCTATGCTTCTTGCTCGGACGGCGCCCTCGGAGTGCGGTTCGCTCGCGTGCGCCGGGATCTCGGATCACGTCGTCGTTCGGCGGGGCGGCGACACCCGGGGACGTCGAGACCGGGCGAACTGCTGGCTGGTGACGCGGAGAAGCGGGAGGGACTATGAAACGATACGCGCTCGCGCTTGGCTTCATCGGACTGCTCGTCGTCGCGTCGTCACCCGTCGCCTTTGCCCACACCAAGGGGCTCACCCTCAGCCGATTCGGCCTGATCGACGTCTCGCTGCAGGCCAACGTCGCCTACGCGACCTTCAGCGACCCCAATAAGGTCGACTTCGACAAGATCGGGGACCGGCACTCGAAGGGGTTCAACCTGACGAGCTTCGATCTCTCGCTCACCGGCCAGACACCCGAGTTCCCCCTGAAGTACGCCTTGTTCCTCACGTTCGAACAGGACAAGGCGAGCATCGAGGAAGCCTTCCTCTTCTTCCACAAGCTCGAGGAGTTCTCGCCGGCGCTCAGCGACTTCCAAGCGACGGTGGGTCAGTTCAGGGCCAAGTTCGGACAGTTCAACCAGATCCACGACCACGAGTGGTTCCTCGCTGATCCGCCCTTGATCCACACGAAGTTCCTCGGCGTGGACGGCGTCCACCTGCTGGGCACCGAAGTGACCTATCAGGTGCCGATCCCCTACTTTCTCCAGTTCTCGCTCTCGATCCAGAGCAAGGGCGCGCTGGACGGGTTCCCGGCGGCGACCAGCAGTACGCCCCCCACCTTCGCGCTGCGCACGGCCGACGACATGGTGGTGTTCCCCAGGATCGAGACGTTCCTGGACCTGACGGACAATACGGATCTCTCTCTGGGGGCCTCCGGCGCCATCGGCAGGAACAAGCCCACGGGCAGCGACCGCACCTATCTAATCGGAGGGGACGTCCTGCTGCGCTCGAAGTCGGGCGCCGGGGCCTGGCCGTACATCCGGTGGCTGACCGAGGCCATCTGGGCGGTCAGAGAGAATCCCATCGTCCAAGCGGGCGCCAACAAGGGGCTTCAGGTGAACAGCGACGTGGTCGGCGGAGTCTTCTCGGAGCTCGGCTACCGGTTCTCGCCCCACTGGCAAGTGACTGGTCGCGTCGACTACGTGGGAATTCCCAAGGGGAACGAGGACGAGCACCTTCGCCTCACGGGAGGCCTGCGGTACCTGATCAGCTCGGTGGCGAAGATCGGCCTCCAGTACGAGTACAGCGCGCCATCGGGCCGCGATAAGCCCTACAGCGCCGTCTTCATCCAGTTCAACGTGGGGCTGGGCACCGTGACCCCGGGCGTCGGAAAATTCCTGGATCCGTTCTAGTCTACGTCTAGACTGGAGGCCGGAAGCGGTGATGGATCTCACTCCTGCGCACCTCGAAGCGCAGCTCGAGGAGTCTCATGCAGGCACATAGCTCCCTGACGGGTATCGCGATCGTGCTGACCGCCATGTGCTTCGTCGTCGGCGCCGCGACCGCGCACGACGACAACACGCTCCCCCGTCCCGATCAACGGCGCGGCGGGCCGACGCTGAACGTTGTCGCCACGCTTGAGCACTACGGCTCGATCGCGAAGGTCATCGGTGGCGACAGGGTCAAGGTGAGCGTGATCGTGAAGGGCTCCCAGAACCCCCACACGATCGCCGTCAAGCCGAGCTACTCGGTGCTCTTCAACAAAGCCGACCTCCTGGTCGCGAACGGGCAGCTGATCGAGCTGGGCTGGCTGGACGTCGCGCTCATCAATGCGAGGAACGCCAAGATCCAGGAGGGGCACCCGGGGTTCGTGAACTGCTCGATCGGGGTCGACATCATCCCGTATACGGCGGACGAGATCGAGGGCACCCCCTTCTTCATCCTCAATCTCGGCGTCGGCGGCACGCTGAAGCTCGGCAATCACCACTACTGGCTCGACCCCGGCAATACGGCGATCATCGGGCGAAACATCGCCGAGAAGCTGGCCGAGGTCGACCTGCCCAACGCGGCGTACTATCGGGGCAACGAGGAACACTTTGCCATGCATCTCGGCGAGAAGCTCAGGGAATGGGACAAGCTGATGGAGCCGTTCCGGGGGATGCAGCTTGTCAGCTACCATCGGAGCTGGAATTACCTGCTGCGCCGACACGGCCTGAAGGTCTTCGACTACATCGAGCCGAAGGAGACGCTGCCGCCCAGCGCGGCCTACATGGCGTCGTTGGTCGACCGGATGAAGCGGAGCGGGATCAAGGTCATCCTGGCGGAGACCTATCAGAACAGGCCGCTCATCGACGAGATCGCACGGCAGACCGGCGCCAAGGCCCTGATCCTCCCGAGCTCGGTCAGCGAGGACCAGGGAATCAAGACGGTGATCGAGTTCTTCGACCGGATCTACGGCGAGCTCGTCCCCGCTCTGCGGGCGGCCAAGGCGTCGTCGTGAGACCCCTCCCTCTCCTCCTGGTCGGCCTGATCGCGCTCGTGCCCGCATGGGCCGAGGCCAAGGTGAGCGTCGTCGCCACCACCGAGCACTACGCGGCCGTGGCGCGAGTCGTCGGCGGGGATCGCGTCTCGGTGGCGTATCTCGCCAAGGGGTCTCAAGATCCCCATGGGATCCTCCCGAGGCGAAGCTTCTCGGTGCCCCTGAACCGGGCCGATCTCCTGGTCGTGAACGGCCAGGGTCTCGAGACGGCGTGGCTCCCGACCGCTCTCACCGACTGCACGAACAACCGGATCCGGGAGGGGAAGCCCGGCTACCTCGATGCCTCGATCGGGGCGACGCTGATCCCGTACGATCCCGCCGAGCTGAAGGCCTCCCCCCTCGTCAGGACGCTGGTCGCGCTGCAGTCCCTGGTCGTCCCGAAACCGTCGGACGGCGAGGCCGCGAACAACCACCACTACTGGCTCGACCCGGGCAACGGGACCGCCATCGCGAAAGCCATCCTCGACAAGCTCGTGCTGCTCGATCCATCGAACGCGACCGTCTTCCAGGCGAACTACGAGCGATTCGCCGCGAAGCTGCGGGAGAAGCTGGTCGAGTGGGACGCGAAGATGAAGCCCTTCGAGGGGACCGAGATCGTCAGCTACCATCGGAGCTGGACCTATCTGGCCCGACGGCACGGCCTGAAGATCGTGGCCTACGTCGAGGCGAGCGAGCCTCTCATTCTCAGCGTCACGAACGTGTCCAACCCGCCCGATCGGGACGAGAAAGCCGCGCTGATCGCGAAGATGACTCAGAGTCGCGTGAAGCTGATCGTGGCCGAGACGTATCAGGATCCGGCCCTCCTCCAGGAGATCGCCCGTGCCACCGGGGCCTCCGTGCTGACGCTGCCCGCATCGGTGAGCCAGGCCGACGGCGTGGACGACTACTTCGCCCTCTTCGATCAGATCTATGCGAAGTTGACCCAGGCGCTGTACGCCGTCAAGACGCTTCGCTGATGTCCGTGCTCCTCGCGGCGCACGATCTCTCCATCGGCTACGGGGGACGGGCCCTGCTGTCCGGCATCGAGCTCTCGATCGAGCAAGGTGACTGGTGGGGCGTCGTCGGTCCCAACGGCGCCGGCAAGACGACGCTCATCAAGACGCTCCTCGGGATCATCCCGGTGCTCGCCGGGAGGATCGAGCGCAGAACAGGCCTGAGCTTCGGATACGTGCCCCAGCGCGGGGTGATCGACGACATCTTCCCGCTGCCCGCCCTGGACGTCGTGGTGATGGGGCGCTACCCCCGTATCGGCCCGTGCCGACGAGTGACACGCGCCGATCGAGAACTGGCCCTCCACTACATGGGCCGGGTCGGGATCGCCCATCTCGCGCGCAAGCCCTTCCGCTCGCTGTCGGGGGGACAGAAACAGCGGACCTTGATCGCCCGAGGACTCGTGCCGGAGCCGGACGTACTCGTGCTCGACGAGCCCACGGATGGGATGGACCTCGCGGGGGAGACCGGGATCATGGAATTGATCTCGGATCTGCAGCGCGGCTCCGGCCGGACCCTGCTGATGATCAGCCACTCGTTGAACCTCGTCGCGAACCACGCGAAGCAGTTGATGCTCATCCACGGCGCCGAAGGCGTCTTCAGAACAGGGATGACCGACGAGCTGCTGAACAGCAAGACCCTCGAGGAGATGTATCACCTGAGTGTCGCCGTGCACTCGTTCGCGGGCCGGCGGTTCCTGTTCGCGCACGGGTCGACGGACACGAAGGAGAAGGCGTAGCCGTGGACTTCCTGAGATCGGTGCCCCTCCTGTCCACCCTCCTCCTCGTCGAGCGGGACGGAATGACCTTCCTCGACGCGCTGCCGATTCTCCGGAATGGGATCCTGGCCGGCGTGGTCGTGGCGGTCGTGAGCGCTTTCCTGGGCGTCTACGTGATCCTCAAGCGCATCGTGTTCGTCAGCGCGGCGATCTCCCAGATCTCCTCCCTGGGGGTGGCCTGCGCCTTCCTGGTCGCGGTCTTCTTCGGACATCGCGCGAGCGAAGTGAAGTCGCAGTTCCTGAGCGGACCGGGGTTGACCTCGGTCGTGTTCGCCTGTGTGGCGGCGATCATCCTGGCCCGGCAGGTGAGCGAGAAGAGGATCACCAGAGAGAGCATCCTGGGCATCGGCTATCTCCTGCCCGCCGGTCTCACGTTGCTCATTCTCGACGTGCTGAGCGCTGAGGCGCACGCCATCGAGGATATCCTCTTCGGCAACTCGGTCTTCGTTTCCGTGGAGCAGCTCCGGGTGCAGGTGGTCACCGCCGGCGCGGTGCTGCTGATCCATCTGCTCTTCTACAAGGAATTCATCTTCACGTCGCTGGATCCCGAGACCGCCACGGCCTGTGGCATGAGAACGCAGCTCTTCAACCGGATCCTGCTCCTGACCATCGCCTTCACGATCTCCGTGTCCATCATGTCCATCGGAGCGCTGCCGGTGTTCGCGTTCATGGTGATCCCGGCGTCCGCGGCGCTGACGCTCACGGAGCGCCTCCGGAACGCGTTTCTCCTGTCCGTCGTGTTCGGCGTTTCGGCGGCCCTCGTCGGTTTCTATCTGTCGTTCGTCTTCGCGCTGCCGACCGGACCGGCCATGCTGACAACGGCCGGGTTCTTTCTCATCCCGGGCGGCTTACGGACGCTCGTGCAGCGGTGGCGACGCGGCTAATCGGGGGAGGGTCGAGATGACTGATCGACACACCGATCACGACCATGGAGAAGGCGCCCACGCGTACGGTCACGGCGCGGGCCATGGGCACACGCACGGCGTTGTCGATCCATCCATCGCCGCGAGTGACCGGGGGCTCTGGGCGCTGAAGTGGTCCTTCGTGGGACTCATGGTCACCGCCCTGATCCAGACCGCGGTGGTGCTGCTGTCCGGTAGCGTCGGGTTGCTGGCCGACACCATTCACAACTTTGCCGACGCCGCCACGGCGATCCCGCTCGGTGTCGCATTCTGGCTAGCTCGTCGTGGCGCGACGCCTCGGTTCACCTACGGTCTCGGTCGGGTCGAGGACCTGGCCGGGCTGGCGATCGTCGTGACGATCCTCGCCAGCGCCATCGTCGCCGCCTATGAGGCGATCCGCCGGCTCGTTCACCCCGAACCCGTGGCGCTGCTGTGGGCCGTCATGGTGGCCTCGGTGATCGGCTTCATCGGCAACGAGGCGGTGGCCCTCTTCCGTATCAGCGTCGGTCGTCAGATCGGCAGTGCCGCCCTCGTTGCCGATGGGTATCACGCCCGCATCGATGGATGGACGAGCCTCGCTGTCCTGGTCGGGGCGATCGGCGTGTGGGCAGGGTATCCGCTGGCCGATCCCGTCGTCGGCCTGTTGATCTCGATCGCGATCTTCGTGCTCGTCTGGCAGTCGGCCCGGTCGATT
Source organism: Methylomirabilia bacterium (assembly GCA_041496385.1). GTDB lineage: Bacteria > Methylomirabilota > Methylomirabilia > Rokubacteriales > CSP1-6 > AR19. Next base: position 67,949 of record JBGQEL010000003.1, read on the forward strand.
TTCCTGCGGACGCTCGACGGCGTCGAAACCGAGGCTCTCGAGGCGATTGCCCACGCCGCCAGCCACGTGCCAGGGGTCACGGAAGTCACGGACGTGCGAGCGCGCTGGATCGGTCACCGGCTGCACGCGGACCTGAGCATCACGGTTCAGGCCGCGCTCTCCCTCTCCGACGGCCACGAGGTCGCCAAGGCCGTACGACACCAACTGCTGCACCACCTCCCGCATCTTGGCAGCATGACCATTCACGTCGATCCCGACGGGGAGGGAGGGGAACGCCACCATCGCATCGGCGCGCACGTGCACGATGGGTTGCCGATGCACACGCACGACTAGCCACCGAGAACCGGGATGGACGTCACGATGTCCGCGAGGTCGCAGTCTCTTTCCAGGTGCACGTGCGCGGTTCTCGTGGGCCTCGTCGTGTACTTCACGGGGGTGCTGCCGGTGGGCCTCCTGGCGACGCCGCCTTCGATCGCGCTGGCCCAAGGATCTCGAGCCGACGATGAGCTCGCGGAGGCCCGGCGCCTGAATCAGGAGGCCGCCACGATCCGGAGCTCCGGAAAGTTCTCGGAGGCAGTTCCGCTTGTCCAGCGTTCGCTCGCGATCCGGGAAAAGATCCTCGGGCCGGAGCACCCGGACGTCGCTGCGAGCCTCGACAACCTGGCCGGGCTGTACCGCGACCAGGGCAAGTACGCGGAGGCCGAGCTGCTGTACCGGCGTGCGCTCGCGATCGGAGAGAAGGCCCTGGGGCCGGAGCACCCGGGCGTGGCCGCGAGCCTCAACAACCTCGCGGGGCTCTACCACGCCCAGGGCAAGTACGGGCAGGCCGAACCGCTCTATCAGCGCGCACTCATGATCGGGGAGAAGGCCGTCGGCCCGGGGCACCCAAACGTCGCGGCCAGCCTCAACAACCTGGCCCTGCTCTACGGCGCCCAGGGCAAGTATGCGGAGGCCGAGCCGCTCCAGCGGCGCGCGCTCGCGATCCAGGAGAAGGCGCTGGGACCGGAGCACCCGGACGTCGCTGCGAGCCTCGACAACCTCGCGGGGCTCTACCACGGCCAGGGCAAGTACGCGGAGGCCGAGCTGCTGTATCGGCGTGCGCTCACGATCAGGGAGAAGGCGCTGGGGCCGGAGCACCCGGCGGTGGCCGAGAGCCTCAACAACCTTGCAGAGCTCTACCAGGCCCAGGGCAAGTACGGGCAGGCCGAACCGCGGTATCGGCGCGCGCTCGCCATCCTAGAAAAGGCGCTGGGACCGGAGCACCCCGATGTGGCCACGGTCCTCGACAGCCTGGCCGGGCTCTACAAGGCGCAGGGCAAGTATGCGGAGGCTGGGCCGCAGTATCGGCACGCGCTCGCGATCCTGGAGAAGGCGCTGGGACCGGAGCACCCGAACGTGGCCATCGTGCTGGAGAACTTGGCCGCGGTTCTGCGAAAGACGAACAGAACGGCCGAGGCGGAAGAAATAGAGGCTCGCGCGAGGACGATCAAAGCCAAGCACGCCCAGCCTGCCCCTGCGAAGTGACAACGCGTGCTGGAAAGGTTGAAGCCGGCCGTGCACGGGGAGCGTGAGCCGGGGCGGGCGGTTCACGGCCGGCGGATCCGCTCGGCGAGCGAGTAGACCGCCGGGAGAGCGGGCAGAGTCAGGAACAGCGTCGAGACCAGTCCGCCCACGATGACCGTCGCCAGCGGGCGCTGGATGTCGGAGCCAATCCCCCGCGCGAGGGCCGCGGGCAGCATGCCGAGCGCGGCGACCAGGACGACGAGGAGGCACGGGCGGAACTGGACGCGCGCGCCCGTGATCACCGCGTCACGGACCGACACGCCTGGCTCGTGGCGCCGCCGGTTGATCTCGGCGATGTAGAGGACGCCGCTCATGACCGCGACACCGAAGAGCGAGATGAACCCCACGGCCGCAGAGACGCTCAGGTTGATCCCGCGGAGGTAGAGCGCGACGAGGCCGCCGGCGAGCGAGAACGGCACGCTGACGAGCACGAGCGCCGCGTCGAGGGCCGAGCCGAACGCGACGTAGAGCAGCACGAAGATGAGTCCGATGGTGATCGGGATGATCACGACGAGCCGCTGGCGCGCGCGCTCGAAGTTCTCGAACTGGCCGCCCCACTCGACCAGGTAGCCCGGCGGCAGCCTGACGCCGTCGGCGAAGCGCCGCTGCGTCTCGGCGACGAAGCCGCCCTGGTCACGGCCGCGGATGTTCGTGCGCACCGTGACCTGTCGGCGGTTCTCGCGGCGCGCGATGATCGTCGCGCCGTCGACGACGCGGATGTCCGCGAGCTGCACGAGCGGCACGCGCCCGCCGTCGCGCGTGGGGATCATGAGGTTGCCGATGGCCGACGGGTCGGCGCGCGCCGCGGGGACGAAGCGCGCGACGACGTCGAAGCGGCGGTCGCCCTCGAAGACGGAGGTGATCGGGCTGCCGCCGAGCGCCAGGTCGATCACGTCCTGGACGTCGCTGACGTTGATGCCGTAGCGGGCGACCTGGAACCGGTTGATGGCGACCTGCAGCTGGGCCTGCTCGGATTCCTGCTCGATCGAGGTGTCGGCGGCCCCGCGCACCTCGCGCACGATCCCGAGTGTCTGCTGCGCCAGCGCCCGGAGCTGGCGGAGATCGGGGCCGCTGATGATGACGGCGAGGTCGGCCGACGAGCCCGTGGCGATCTCGGTGGACGTGTCGATGATCGGCTGGGTGAAGTTGAGCGCGACGCCGGGGATTTCCGCCCGCAGCCGGCGCGACAGCTCGTCGACGAGGTCGGCCTTGCGCTTGCCGGGTGTCCACGTGTCGTAGGGGTGGAGGTCTACCAAGAGCTCATTGCGGTTCGGCCCGAAGGGGTCGGTCCCGGAATCGTTTCGTCCGGTCTGCGAGGTCACGAGACGCACCTCGGGGGACTGGAGCACCAGGGCGCGGATCCGCGCGGCGACCTCCGCCGATTTCTCCAGGGAGATCCCCGCGGGCAGGTTCGCGCGGATCCAGATGACGCCCTCGTCGAGCTGGGGAAGGAACTCGGTGCCCAGCTGGGCGCCGAGGTAGAGGGAACCGCCGACGACCATCGCGGCGAGCGCGAGGGTGGCGACCGCGTGGCGCACGAGGACGCGGACGATGCCCTCGTACCGCGCGTTGATCCATTCGAGACCGGGGTGGCGGCGCGCGCGCGCCCGGTCGCCGTACAGGTACGTGGCGAGGGCCGGCACCAGGGTGAGGCTCAGCAGGAGCGAGCCCAGGAGCGCGAAGCAGACGGTCATGGCCATCGGCGTGAAGAGGCGCCGCTCGACCCGCTCGAGGGTGAGCAGGGGAAGGTACGCGGCGATGATGATGACGAGCGAGAACAGGATCGGACGCTGCACGTCGAGCGCCGCCCGCCGGATCCGGCCGACGACGCCGGCCTCCTCGAACTCGTGCGGCTTGCCCAGCGAGTGGATGATGCGCTCGACCATGACGATCGTCGCGTCGACGATGATGCCGAAGTCGAGCGCGCCGATGCTCAGGAGGCTCAGCGAGATCCCCGTCAGCCGCATGCAGACGAGGGCGAAGAGCAGCGAGAGCGGGATGATCATCGCGGTCAGCAGGGCGGCGCGCACGCTGAGCAGAAAGAAGAGCAGGACGGTCACGACGACCAGGAAGCCCTGCAGCAGGATGTGCGAGACCGTGCGGAGCGTGTTCTGCACGAGCTCCGTGCGGTCGTGGATGGGCACGAGCCGGACGCCCCGCGGGAGCCGCGTCGCGTTCAGCTCGTCGACCGCACCGTGGATCTCGCGCAGCACCTCGCTCGGGTTCTCCCACCGCCGCATAAGGACGATTCCCTCGACGCCGCCCGCGCGGTCCGCCTGCCGGTCCATGGCGAAGACGCCCGTCTGTGGCAGCGCACCCGTCCGGACGCGTCCGACGTCGCGGACGAACACGGGCACCCCCTTCTGGGAGTCGAGGACGACGCTCTCGATGTCCTCGCTCGAGGCCAGCAGGCCCGAGCCGCGGATGGCGAGCGACTGCTGGCCCATGTCGAGGAGCGCGCCGCCGGCGTTGCGGTTGTTGGCCCGCACCGCGTCCGCGAGCTGGCGCACGCCGAGGCGGTACTTGTCGAGGGCCTTCGGGTCGAGCTCGATCTGGTACTGGCGGACGAGCCCGCCGAACGTCGCCACGTCGGCGACGCCCGGTACCTGGAGGAGGCGCGGCGTCACGACCCAGTCCTGGAGCTCGCGCAGGCGCATCGCGTCGTAGCCGGCGCCTGCGAGCGCGTAGCGGTAGAACTCGCTGATGCCGCCCGTCAGCGGGCCCAGCGAGGGCGACACGCCGTCGGGCAGCTGCGCGTCGCGGAGGTGCTCGAGGACGAGCTGGCGCGCGAGGTAGTCGTCGGTGCCGTCGGTGAACGTCAGCTCGACGACCGAGAGGCCGAAGATCGTCCGCGAGCGCCGGCCGATCACGAACGGCGTGTTGTTGAGAACGCGCTCGATCGGCACGGTCACCCGCTGCTCCACCTCCTCGGCGGCGAAGCCCGGATAGAGCGTGATGACGACGACGGTCGGGTCCGAGATATCGGGATACGCCTCGAGCTTGAGGTGGCTGAAGGACCAGACACCGGCCCCGACGATCACGAGCGCGGCCATGACGACGACGAGCCGGCGGGTGAGGGCCAGGCGAAGCAGCGCGGCGAGCACCGGGCGGCTCCGCTACTGGTCCTTGAGGAGCACCGCGCCGTCGACGACGACGCGGTCGTTCGGCTGCAGGCCGCTCAGGACCGACACGGCCTGGCCGAGGCGGACGCCGGTCGTGACCTCGCGGCGCTCGAACTGCCCCGGCGCGCGCTCGAGGAACACGATGCTCCGGCCGTACTCCTGCACGACCGCGGCGGCGGGCACCACGGGCAGGGGCCGCGTCCCGCCCGCGTGGTAGATGCTGCCGAACATCTCTGGGCGCAGGCGGCCCTTCGGGTTGGGCATGTCCACGTGGACCTTGAGGGTGCGGGTCTGCGGGTCGAGGACGTCGGCCATCCGCGCCACGCGGCCCGAGAACTTCTCGTCGGGGTAGGCAACGAGCGTGATGTCCACGTGGTCGCCCACGTGGATCAGCCGCATGAACGTCTCCGGCACGTCGGACGAGACCCACACCGTGCTGAGGTCGACGATCGTCATCAGGGGCGCCGTGGTATCGGTGTTGAAGGAGACCGCCGCTCGGTTCTCGCCTGGCGCGACGTTGAGGTCGAGAATCTTGCCGCTGATGGGCGCGCGCACGAGAATCTGCTGCTTGAAGTCGGTCGGCTTCAGGCCGAGCAGCGCGAGCTTCCGCCACGTCTGCTCGCGAATCGCCTTGGCCACCTCGCCCGCGGACCGCGCCTGCACAAGGTCGTTCTCCGCCCCGAGGAGATCCTTATGCGCGACCGCTTTCGCCTCGTACAACTCGGCGGTGCGCCTGTAGTCTGCCTCGGACTTGGCCAGCGCCGCCTGTGTTTGGCGCTGCGACGCCTCGGCCTGGAGGTAGCCGGCGATCGCGGCATCGGCATCCGGGCTCTCCATGGCGAGCACGGGCTGCCCCTGCTCGACGGCGTCACCGAGCCTCACCATGACTTCGAGCACCCGGCCCGCCACAGGCGGCAGGACGCGCGAGACACGGTTCGGGTTGACCGTGACCCTGCCGGGCGCCGTGACCACGTCCTCGGGGACGTCGGCGACCCGCACGGATTCGACGCGGAGCTGCTTGAAGCGCGGCGAATCGGGCGGGACGACGATGTAGGCCGCGGTCTTCGGCGGCTCGCCGCTCCGGGGCGCCGCGGAGGGCTCGGACTCCTCGCCTCGGCCGCAGCCGACGGCCGCCAGGAGTGCACAGCCGAGGAGCATCGGCCGGAAGGCGCTCACAGGCAGGAAGGATACCTCAGGCCGTCGCCTCGGCGACTCCGGAGGTGGGCCCGTGGCGACGGGCGAGCAGCGCGTAGATCGACGGTAGAACCAGGAGCGTGAGGATGGTGGACGAGACGAGACCGCCGATCACGACACGGGCGAGGGGCCGCTGAATCTCGGCGCCGATGCCGTGCGAAAGGGCGGCGGGGAGGAAACCGATCACCGCGACGATGCCGGCGACGACGATCGGCCGGAAGCGCAGCTCGCAGCCCCGGAGGATCGCGTCGTGGATGGGCAGGCCCTCGTCGCGCGCCTGCCGGATCGACGAGACGAGCACGACGCCGTTCAGCACACTGACGCCGAAGACGGCGATGTACCCGACCGCCGCCGAGATGTTGAAGTTCGTGCCCGACAGCCAAAGCGCGAAGGTGCCGCCGATCAGCGCGAAGGGCAGGTTCAGCATGATGAGGAGCGCGTCGCCGGCGGAGCTGAACGCGCCGAAGAGGAGGACGAAGATGATGAAGATGACGAGCGGCACGATGACGTAGAGGCGGGCCAGGGCGCGCTGCTGGTCCTCGAACCGGCCGCTCCAGACCATCCGGTACCCCGCGGGCAGCGTCACCGCGGCCTCGACCTTGCGCATGGCCTCCGCGACGAGGCCGCCCATGTCGCGTTCGCGCACGCTCCACTTGACCGCGAGCCGCCGGACGTTGCCCTCGCGCACGATCTCCGCGAGCCCGTCGGTTTGCATAAATTCCGCCAGCTGGGACATCGGGATCCGCTCGCCGCTCGGGGCGCTCACCGTCAGGTTCTGCAGGCTCTGGATAGGATCGCCGGCGCCCGCGAGCCGCACGACAACGTCGAACTTGCGCTCCCCCTCGAAGAACTGCGTCACCGCGCGGCCCTTGGTCGCAGCCTCGATCACGTCCTGGACGTCCTGCACGTTGATGCCGTGGCGAGCGGCCGCGGCGCGATCCACGACGATCTGGAGCTGCGGGAAGCCCACGACGTGGTCGTAGTCGAGGTCGGCGACACCGCGGACGTCCTTGAGGACGCGCACGATCTCCTTCGCCTTCGCGTCCATCACGAACATGTCCGGGCCGTAGAGCTTGATGGCCAGCTCACCCTTCACGCCGGCGAGCGCCTCGTCGACGTTGTCCTTGATCGGCTGGGAGAAGTTCGTCGTGATCCCCGGGATGTCTGCCAGGGCCGCCGTCATCGCGTCGACGAGCTGATCCTTGTCCTTGATCCGCCACTCCTCCCGGGGCTTGAGCCCGACGTAGAACTCGACGTTGTCCGGCGCTTCGGGGTCGGTGCCGTCGTCGGGCGCGCCGACCTGCGACACGACCACGCGTACCTCGGGGAAGGCGAGGAAGCGCTCGCGGATGTCTCGCGTGTACGGCCGGACACCCTCGACCGAGATACCGACCGGAAACTTGACGCGGACCCAGAGGTCGCCCTCGTCCAGCTCCGGCAGGAACTCCTTGCCGAGGAACGTGAAGGCGAGGAGCGCGAGGGCGAGGCCGCCCGCTGCCATCGTCACGGGCACCGTCGGGCGGCGGACGCACCAGCGGAGGACCGGCAGGTAGGGCCGGCGGAGCCAGGCGAGGAGCGGGCTCTCGCGTTCCCGCGGAGGCCGGCGAAAGAAGAGGCTGGAGAGGACGGGGATCAACGTCAGCGTGAGGAGGAGCGAGCCGATCACGGCGAGGGAGATGGTCACCGCCATGGGCCGGAACAGCTTGCCCTCGACGCGCTGGAACGTGAGGATCGGGACGTACACGGTCATGATGATCAGGACGGCGAACGTGAGCGGGCGCGCGACCTCGAGCGCCGCGTGCTGCACCTCGCGGACTACGCGGTGGCCCGTGGGCCTCCTCTCGCCGAGGTGCCGCAGGATGTTCTCCGTCATGATGACCGCGCCGTCCACGATGATCCCGAAGTCGATGGCGCCGAGCGACAGCAGGTTCGCGGGGATCCCGCGCAGGTCCATGAAGATGAACGCGAAGAGGAGCGAGAGGGGGATCGTGAGCGCGACGATGAACGCCGCGCGCAGGTTGTAGAGCAAGAGCGAGAGGAGCACGATCACCAGCGCGGCGCCCTCGAGTAGGTTCCGCAGCACCGTGGCGACCGTCGTCTTCACCAGGCGCTCGCGGCTGTAGTAGGGGCGGAGCTCGACGCCGCCGGGCAGGAGCTTCTGGATCTCGGCGAGCTTCGCCTTGACCCCCTCGAGGACCCGGTCGGGGTTCTCGCCCGTTCGCATCAGGATGATGCCCTGCACGAGATCATCGTCGTGGTCGCGGCCGAGCATGCCGAGCCGGATGCCATAGCCGATGCCGACCTGGCCGACGTCACGGACGCGGACGGGCGTGCCCCGCTGCGCGGTGAGCACGATGTTCTCGATGTCGCGCGTGGACTGGATGAGGCCGATGCCGCGCACCGCCAGCGCGTACTGTCCGCGCGGGATGTAGCTGCCACCCGCGTTGGCGTTGTTCGCGGGGATCGCGTCGAAGATCTGCTTGAGCGTGAGGTTGTATGCGCGAAGCCGGGCCGGGTCGATCGTGACCTGGTACTGCTTGGCGCCGCCGCCCCAGGATACGACATCCGCGACGCCGGGGACCTTGCGGAATTCGCGCTCCAGGACCCAATCTTGAAGTGCCTTCAACTCGTAGAGCGGCAACGCCGTCGACTCGAGGGTGTAGCGATAGACCTCGCCGATGACGCTCGAGAGCGGGCCCAGGGCGGGCCTGGCGTCCGGCGGCAGCTCCGCGCGCGCGATCCGCTCCTGCGCCTGCTGGCGCGCCCAGTAGCGGTCCGTGCCGTCGGCGAACAGGATGCGGATGTTGGACAGACCGAGCTGCGACTCGGATTTGAGGAACGTGACGTTCGCGATCCCGTTCAGCTCGTTCTCGAGCGGGATGGTCAGGAGGCGCTCGACCTCCTCGGTCGCATGACCGGGCCACAGCGTGATCACGTCCACCTTGACGTCGCCGACGTCCGGGTACGCCTCGATCGGCAGTCGCCGGTAGGAGGCGATCCCGCCGGCGGTGAGGAGCAGCGCGAGCGCGACCGTGACGAAACGCTGGCGGAGGGCGAACGCGATGATGCGGCCGATCACTTGGCGGTCTTCTTCAGCAGGATGCTGCCCTGGGCGACCACGAGGTCATCGCGCGTGATCCCGGCCAGCACCTCGACGGCACCGTCGACGTCGGCGCCCAGCTTGACCGGCCGGCGCGCGTACCCGTCCTTCGCCGTCTGCACGAGCACGAAGGTTTCGCCGTCCGCCCGGTGGACGGCGCTCTGCGGGACGGCCAGCACCGTCGGCGAGCCGGTGCCGATGGTGACCTTCACGAACATCTCGGCCTTGAGCGCGCGAAGACGGTTCGGCACGACCGCGCGGACCTTCACCGTCCGCGTCTCCCTGTCCACGCTGTCGCTGATGTAGGTGACGCGGCCCTCGTAGCGCTCGCCGGGGCAGCAGGGGAGCGTGACGGACACCGCCTGCCCGAGCCGGACGCGCGCGACGTCGGGCTCGTAGACGTCGGCGAGGATCCACATGCTGGAGAGGTCGGCGATGACGAAGAGATTCGTCGGTGTGTCGGACTGGCCGAAGGCGACGACCTGGCCGGGCGTGACGTTGCGCTCGACGACCACGCCGCTGCGTGGCGCCGTCACGATGATCCGCGTTCCGGCATCGGCACGGCTCACGGCGGACTCGAGCTGGTCCCCGCCCACGCCGAGCGTGCGGAGACGCGCGGCGGCCCGCTCCCGCTCGGCGACGGCCTTGCGCGAGTCGTTCTCCGCCTCGCGCACCTCCTTCTGGGCGATCGCCTTGGCCTCGAAGAGCTCGCGCGCCAGCGCCAGCGCCTTCTGGGCGCGCTCGCCGTCGGCGACGGCCTTGGCGTAGTCGCTCTTCGCCTGACCGAGATCCGCGCTGTCGATGGCGAAGAGGCGCTGGCCCGGCTCGACGGCGTCGCCCGGGCGGGCGAAGACCTCGATGACCCGTCCCGTCGCCGGCGCCTGCACCCGGGCGAGGTGCTCCTCGTCGAATTGCGCCTTGCCGCTCGTTTCGATGCCAGAGGCGCGCGTCCGGTACTCGGGATGCACCGTCTTCACCACGGCCGGGGCCTCGGCGGTCGACGCCGGCGCGGCGGGTGGTACGGAGCCGGCGTCACCGCAACCCGACGTCAGCGCGGCGATCAGGAGGAGGGAAAGGGTCCGATACATCATGCTAGTTCCCAAGCGAGCCGCCCACGGCAGTCTCGAGCAGATACAGCGCGGTCCAGTAGTTGGCGAGCGCGCGCAGGTACTCGAGCGAGGTCTCGCGATACGTGCGCTGGGCGTCGAGGAAATCGAGGAGGCTCACGCCGCCGCGCCGGTAGGCGAACTCGACGGTGTCGCGCGCCTGCTGCGCCTTCGGGAGGTAGGTGTCGCGGAGGAGCATGAGCTTCTGACGCTCGGTCACGAGCGCACCCAGGGCCGTGTCGACCTCGGCGAGCGCCTGGACGGCCACGGCCTGCCGCACGGCGTCCACCCGGTTCACCTCGGCGCGGGTCCGCGCGATCTCGCCCTGGTTGCGGTCGAAGATCCGGATCGGCACGCTGAAGCCGAAGCCGAAGGTCTGCTCGTTCGCGTCGGTGCGCTTGTACTCGAGCTGCGGGGTGACGTCCCACCAGGCGTTCGCGCGCGCGAGGTTGACGTCGGCGCGCGCCTTCTCGCGCGCCGCCTCCGCGACACGGATGTCGGGCCGGTTGTCGAGCGTCATCCGGTAGAGCTCGCTCCGCGAGGGTGCCAGGTCCCGGAAGCCCAGCTCCCCCTCGACCTCGAAGTCGTCGGCGATCCGCTCGGGCCCTGCGACGGCCCGAAGTGCCACCTTCGCGGCGGTCGCCGCCTGCCGGGCGTCCGCCGCGTCGCGCTGGAACTGGTAGGTCTGGACTTGAAGGCGCAGCAGCTCGAGCTCGGAGATGTCGCCCTTCTCGGCGCGCAGGCGCTGGAGCCGCTCGACGTCCTCCAAGGCCTTGAGGTTCTGCTCGGCGAGCGCCAGGCCGGCCCGGGCAGCGAGCGCATCGGTGAACGCCTTCTTCACCTGGAAGACCACCTGGCGGCGCGCGTCCTGCAGCTCCGCCTGGGTCACGCGCGTCTGCGCCCGCGCGCTGTCCAGCCGCCGCTGGCGCTTGCCGCCGAGCTCGATCGGTTGGCCAAGCGTCGCGGTGTGCTCGATGAAGACGTTGCTGCTGGCGCCGTACTTCTCGCTCGTGTACGACGCGGTCGGGTTCGGGATGAGCCCCGCGGTGATCTCGCCGGCGCGCGTCGACTCGACCTCGAAGCCCTTGGCCCGGAGCGCCGCGTTCTCGCGCAGGGCCAGCTCCACCGCCTGATCGAGCGTCAGGCGCGCGAATCGATCCTGGGCGCTCGCCCGAGCGGCGACGCCGATGAGCACGAGCATGCAGACCGCCAACACGAGAAACCGGGCCATGAGCCTCCCCCGCGAATGTGATGCGACCGAACGGGTGCGACGGGGTCGTTACGCGGAGGCGGAGGCGTCGGCGAGGGACGAGCGGGCGAGCGTGATGCGGTAGACGAGCGCGGCGGGCGAGCTCGACGCCGTGGCGGTGACGCTCTCCGGACGCTGGAGCCGGAGCGCGGGGCTCACGCCACCGGCGAAGGCCAGGTGCATGTCGAGCCAGGGCTGCCCCTGGCCCGCGAGAGGCTGCGTCCGCTTGATGTCGTGCTTCGCCTCGGCCGGGTGCTGGGGCGTGACGGCCGGGCGCGGCGCCACGGGGAAATCCGAGCCGTCGATGTCGAGCACCTCGAACAGGATGAACGAGAACACGAGGACGACGCAGGCGAGATAGACGGCCCGCAAGCGGCTCGAAGCGTGACCATCGCGCGTGCGCCGCACCATGCGCGGATTATCCCACAAGCGCTGGCGCGTCCACTATCATCGTCGGCGATGTCCGGGAATGCCGATGGCCACCTGCCGGGCCGGGCCCCCTGTCTCATGGTGCAGGGGACGGGGTCCGGCGTCGGCAAGAGTGTGCTTACCGCCGCGCTCTGCCGGCTCTTCGCCCGGGCGGGGTATCGCGTGGCGCCCTTCAAATCCCAGAACATGGCCCTCAACGCCTCCGTGACGGCCGACGGGGGCGAGATCGGGCGGGCCCAGGCCGCGCAGGCCGAGGCCGCCGGCGTCGAGCCGACCGTGGACATGAACCCGATCCTCCTCAAGCCGGAGGGCGACGACCGCTCCCAGGTCGTCGTGCGGGGCCGGCCGGTCGCGAGCGTGGACTGGCGCGAGTACGCGCGCCTGCAGGCGGGGCTCCTGCCGATCGTCGCGGAGAGCCTCGAGCGCCTGCGCCGGACGCACGACCTCGTCGTCATCGAGGGCGCCGGAAGTCCCGCGGAGATCAATCTCGCGGCGAGCGAGATCGTCAACATGCGCATCGCCCGGCTCGCCGACGCGCGCGTGCTGCTCGTCGGCGACATCGACCGCGGCGGCGTCTTCGCCGCCCTCGTCGGCACGCTCGCGCTGCTCGCGCCGGCAGACCGCGCCCGCGTCGGCGGCTTCGTCGTCAACAAGTTCCGCGGCGACGCGGCGCTGCTCGCGCCGGGCCTCGAGGAGCTCACCGCGCGCACCGGCGTGCCGGTGCTCGGCGTCCTGCCGTGGATCGCCGGCCGGCTCACGGCCGCGGAAGACTCGCTCGACCTCGACGCGCCCGGGCCGCGCGCGCAGGACGGCACGGGCGAGGCGATCGAGGTCGCGGTCGTCCGATTCCCGCGCATCGCCAACTTCGACGACTTCGAGCCGCTCGCCGAGGAGCCGGGCGTGCGGGTGCGCTTCGTCACCACGCCCGCCGCGCTCGCAGCGGCGGACCTGATCGTCCTGCCCGGAAGCAAGAACACCGCCGCCGACCTTCGCTGGCTCAGCGAGCACGGCCTGGGCGAGGCGATCCGCGCCGCGGCCGCCGCCGGCCGGCCGGTGCTCGGCATCTGCGGGGGCTTCCAGATGCTCGGCGAGGCCCTGCTCGATCCCGAGGGCGTGGAGTCGCCGGCGCCCGCCACGCCGGGCCTCGGCCTGCTGCCGGTCGTCACGACGTTCTCACCGTCGAAGACCACCGTCCGCGTCCGCGCACGCGTCCTGGCGTCGTCGGGGCTCTTCGCCGCCGCGGCCGGGAGCGAGGTGCGCGCGTACGAGATCCACGCGGGACGGACGCGCATCCCCGAGGGCGCACGGCGGCTCTTCAGCGTGGTCGAAAGCGCGGGCGAGCCCGCCGCGGACACGGACGGCGTCCTGAACGTGGCGGGCAACGTCGGCGGCACCTACCTCCACGGGCTCTTCGCCGGCGACGCGCTCCGCGGCGCGCTGCTCCGGCACCTCGCCACGCGTGCCGGCATCGCTGCCGACCCGCGCTGGGGTGCCCCGCGCGAGGATCCGTACGAACGCCTCGCCGACGCCGTCGGCGGCGCGCTCGACCTGGCGGCGGTGGCGAAGCTCGCGGGCGTCGCCTTCCCGAGAGCCTGAGGCGATTCTCCGCGCCCTCGCCGTCCTGCTCCTGGCCGTCGCGCTCGATCTGGCGCTCGGCGACCCTCCGAACCGTGTCCACCCGGTCGCGTGGCTCGGCCGGGCGCTCGCCCTCGCCGGCCGCGCGCTGCGCCGCGGCGGCCCCCGCGCGCTCCTGCTCGGCGGCGCGGCGACCACGCTCGGCGCCGTCACCCTCGCGGCACTCGTCGGATGGCTCGTGGAGGCGCTGGGGACGCGCCTGGGCGCGGCGGGCGTGCTTCTGGAGGCGGTCGCGCTCTCGTCGCTCATCTCGCTTCGGGGGCTCGCGTCCGCCGCGCGCGAGGTGGGCGCGCACCTGGCCGCGGGCGATCTCGTGGCGGCGCGCGCCGCCGTCGGCTTCCATCTGGTCAGCCGGCCGACCGCCACGCTCGACGCGGGGCAGGTCGCATCGGCCGCCATCGAGTCGGTCGCCGAGAACCTGACCGACGCGTTCCTGGCACCACTCTGCTTCTACCTGGCGTTCGGACTGCCCGGAGTGGCGATCTATCGCGCGGTCAACACCGCCGACGCGATGTTCGGCTACCGTGAGGGGACGCTCGAGCATTTCGGCAAGGTGGCCGCGCGCCTCGACGATCTGCTGAACCTCGTGCCGGCGCGGCTCGCGGGCCTGGCCCTCGTCGCGGGCGCGCTGCTCGCGCGGGAGCACGCGGGGCGCGCGCTCGCGACGCTGCGGCGCGACCGGCGCCGCACGGCGAGCCCGAACGCGGGCTGGACGATGTCGGCGATGGCGGGCGCGCTCGGCGTGATGCTGGAGAAGCCGGGCGCCTATCGTCTCGGCGAGGGGCGGCCGCCCGCGCCGGAAGATATTCATTGCGCGCTGCGCGTCTTCTGGGCCTCCGCGCTCGTCAGCACCATCGGCCTCATCGCCGCCGGACTGACGCTCTCTCCTTACTAACATTAAATCAACATGTTACGGTTCTGATCATGAGGCGCGACAGGAGGCCTGTCGGGGGCTCGCCCGGAGGAGACGGAAAGCGCGAGCGGGAGCCGCTGTCGCGACGCGGCGGCGACGGGGCGGGCGATCGCGTCGGCGCGCGCGATCCACTCCGCGCGTCGAGCACGCGCGGCTCGTGACGACGGCGCGACTCGAGGTGTTGGCGCGCGAGTTCACGATTTTTCGCACTATTTGTTCGACCGGCGATCCGACGCGCGCGTATCATCGACGCTGATGGCCGCCGCCGCGCGGCATTTTTTGTCTAGACACGGGCCACGACAATGTTGATCACGGAGCGCTTGACCGAAGGAGTCCGCGAGGCACTCGCAGGCGCGGGGTTACCCGCGCCTGCGACGTGCGTCTGGGAGGTGCCGCGCCAGGCGGAGCACGGCGATTACTCGACGAACACCGCGATGACGCTCGCGCGCGCCGCCCGCAAGGCGCCGCAGCAGATCGCCGAGCAGATCGTCGCGCACTTCCCGCCGCTGCCCGAGGTGGAGCGGCTCGAGGTCGCGGGCCCCGGCTTCCTCAACGTCTTTCTCTCGCCGGCGTGGTGCGCCGCCGCGCTGCGCGAGATCCTCGCCGCGGGCGACGGCTACGGCCGCGGCGACGCCGAGCGCGGACGCCGCATCCAGCTCGAGTTCGTGTCGGCCAACCCGACCGGGCCGCTGGTCATCGTCAACGCGCGCGCCGCGGCCGTCGGCGACTCGCTCGCGCGTCTCCTGCGGGCGCAGGGCGCGGAGGTGACGACCGAGTACTACGTCAACGACGCCGGCACCCAGTTCGAGGCGCTCGCGCGCTCCTTCGAGGCGCGCGTGGCCCAGGAGTTCGGCGAGCCCGCGACGCTGCCCGAGAACGGCTACCCGGGTGAATACCTAGTGGACCTCGCGAAGGACTACCGTCGGGAGGGCGGCGGCCTGATGCGTGAGGCCACCGCGCACGAGCGGACCGAGCACTTCGGCGGCTGGGCGGTGACGCGCATGGTCGAAGGCCAGCGGCGCATCCTCCGCGACTACGGCGTCGAGTACGACGTCTGGACGTCGGAGCAGCGCGACGTGCGCGCGCGCGGGCTGGTGGAGAAGATGCTCGACGAGCTCACCGCGCGCGGGCTCACGTACGAGAAGGACGGCGCCCTGTGGTTCCGCTCGTCCGAGGTCGGCGAGGAGGGCGCCGACGACAAGGACCGCGTCCTGCGCCGCTCGAGCGGCGAGGCGACCTACTTCGCCGTGGACATCGCCCACCACCAGTACCTCAAGTTCGCGACCGCCGCCCAGGTGATCAACCTCTTCGGCCCCGACCACCACGGGTACGTGGCGCGCATGGGTGCGGCCATGCGGGCGCTCGGGCACCCGCCCGACGCGCTCGAGATCCTGATCGTCCAGCTCGTCACGCTCCTGCGCGACGGCCAGCCCGTCCGCATGTCCAAGCGCCGTGGCGAGTTCGTGCTGATGGAAGAGCTGCTCGAGGAGGTCGGGCGCGACGCCGCGCGCTTCACCTTCCTCACGCGGCGCCACGACAGCCCGCTCGAGTTCGACCTGGCCGTCGCGACGCGGCAGTCGAGCGAGAACCCGGTCTACTACGTGCAGTACGCCCACGCGCGCATCCACTCGATCGGCAAGCAGGTGGCCGAGCAGGGGATCGCCGTGCCGTCGCTCGAGGCGACGGACCTCGCCCCGCTCACGGCGTCCGAGGAGCAGGCGCTCATCAAGCGGCTCCTCCAGTATCCGGAGGTCGTGCGGAGCGCGGCGCGGGCGCTCGAGCCGCACCGGGTGGCGTACTGGCTCCAGGAGCTGGCGGCCGCGTTCCACCCGTACTACAAGAACCATCGCGTCATCCAGGACGACCGCCGCCTCATGTTCGCGCGGCTCGCGCTCTGCGCCGCGGTGGGCCGGGTGGTCCGGAACGGGCTCGACCTCCTCGGGGTCTCGGCCCCGGAGTCGATGTAGTGGCCGTACGGGGAAAGCGCGCGGACGGTGGCGCCGGCACGTTCCTCCTCTTCATCGGCGTGGTGGCGGTGCTCGCGGGCACGTTCTTGCTCGGCGTGATGGCGGGCCGCTTCTGGGCGGGCTTTCCGCTCTTCCGCGGCGAGGTGGCGGCGAAAGCGCCGCCGCGCGGCCGCGAGCGCGAGGCGCGCGCGCCCGAAGCCTCGCCGACGCTCACCTTCTACCACGAGCTCACGGCGCCGCTGACCGCGCCGCCGCCCGCCAAGCCCGCCCGGCCGCGCGCCGAGGCGTCCCGGGCCGAGCCCGCCAAGCCCGAGGGCGCGGCGGGACGCTTCACCGTGCAGGCCGGCGCCTACAAGGCCCGCGAGCCGGCGGAAGCGCTACGGGCGCGCCTGGCCTCGGCGGGCCACGACGCCTACGTCGCCGAGGCCGAGAGCACCGGCGGCGTGCGCTTCCGCGTGCGCGTCGGGACCTTCGCCACGCGCGAGGCCGCGCAGGAGGTCGCCGTGCGCCTGGCCGCCGAGGGGACGCTCTCGACCTTCGTCACGGCGCGGTAGCATGGCGCCGCGTCCGGGCCGCGTCCTCATCAGCGAGGAGGCGCTCCGGGCGCGCATCGCGGAGCTCGGGCAGGCGATCGCGCGCGACTACGCGGGCCGGACGCCGCTGCTCATCGGGGTCCTCCAGGGCGCGTTCCTCTTCATGGCCGACCTCGTGCGCGCGACGCCCGTCGACCTCGCGACCGACTTCATCGGCGTCTCGAGCTACGGCGGCGGCACCACGTCGACCGGGGAGGTGCGGCTCGTGGCCGACGTCTCGGCGCCCGTCGCGGGCCGCCACGTGATCATCGTCGAGGACATCGTGGACACGGGCTTCACACTCGCCTTCCTGCGCGAGATGCTGCTCGCGCGGCGCCCGGCGAGCCTGGGCGTCTGCGTGCTCTGCGACAAGGCCGAGCGCCGGCGGGTGCCGGTGCCGCTGGACTACGTCGGCTTCACGGTGCCCGACGTCTACGTGGTCGGCTACGGCTTCGATTTCCGAGGCTTGTACCGCAACCTGCCCTACATCGCGGCACTCGAAGACGGGCCCGTCGTGCATCGCGTCATTGAGCCCTGATGTTATAATCCGACAAGCATGAATCAGGTCTACAAGAACCTCGCGCTCTGGATGGTGATCGGGCTCATCGTCATCCTCCTGTTCACCGTGTTCCAGGGCGCGCAGCAGGGCGGGCAGGAGCAGCCCAACTTCTCGGAATTCCTCCGGGCGCTGGACCAGGGGCGGGTGGATTCCGTCGTGATCCGGGGCAACCACGTCACGTACACGCTCAAGGACTCCGCGCAGATCCAGCGGACGTATATCGTCGAGTACCCGGATCTCGTCAAGACGCTCAAGGAGCGTGGCGTGCGTATCGCGGTGAAGCCGCCCGACGCGAACCCCTGGTACGCCGTCTTCCTGCAGTGGGTGCCGATGCTCCTGTTCATCGGCGTCTGGATCTTCTTCATGCGCCAGATGCAGGGCGGCGGCGCCAAGGCGCTCTCTTTCGGGAAGGCGCGCGCGCGGCTGGTCTCCGAGAAGCAGAACAAGGTGACGTTCCAGGACGTCGCCGGCGTCGACGAGGCGAAGGAAGAACTGCGGGAGATCATCGATTTCCTCAAGGATCCTCAGAAGTTCCAGAAGCTCGGCGGCAAGATCCCGAAGGGCGTGCTGCTCGTCGGGCCGCCCGGCACGGGCAAGACGCTGCTCGCCAAGGCCATCGCGGGCGAGGCCAACGTGCCGTTCTTCACGATCTCGGGCTCCGACTTCGTGGAGATGTTCGTCGGGGTCGGGGCCTCGCGGGTCCGCGACCTCTTCGAGCAGGGCAAGAAGCACGCGCCGTGCATCATCTTTATGGATGAGATCGACGCGGTCGGACGCCACAGGGGCGCCGGCCTCGGCGGCGGCCACGACGAGCGCGAGCAGACGCTCAACCAGCTGCTCGTCGAGATGGACGGCTTCGAGACCAACGAGGGCGTCATCCTCATCGCGGCGACGAACCGGCCGGACGTCCTCGATCCCGCGCTGCTCCGCCCCGGCCGCTTCGACCGCCAGGTCGTCGTGCCGCGGCCGGACGTCAAGGGCCGGGAGGAGATCCTGCGCGTGCACGCCCGCCGGATCCCGCTGGCTCCCGACGTCGAGCTGAAGGTGCTCGCGCGCGGCACGCCGGGCTTCTCGGGTGCCGACCTCGCCAACCTCGTCAACGAAGCGGCGCTCCACGCGGCCCGGCAGAACAAGAAGGTCGTCGAGATGTCCAACTTCGAGAACGCCAAGGACAAGGTCCTGATGGGCGTCGAGCGGCGCTCGATGATCATCAGCGAGGGCGAGAAGCGGACGATCGCCTACCACGAGGCGGGCCACACGCTGGTCGCCGACTTCCTGCCGGGGACCGACCCGGTCCACAAGGTGACGATCATCCCGCGCGGGCGCGCGCTCGGTCTCACGCAGCAGCTCCCGCTCGACGACAAGTACAACTACTCGAAGGACTACCTGGTCAACCGGATCACGATCCTCCTGGGCGGCCGCGCCGCCGAGGAGATCGTCTTCCAGCAGCAGACGACGGGCGCGGGCGACGACCTCGAGAAGGCCACCGAGATGGCGCGCAAGATGGTCTGCGAGTGGGGCATGTCGGACAAGCTCGGCCCGCTCACCTTCGGCAAGAACGAGGAGCACATCTTCCTCGGGCGCGAGGTGGCGCGGGCCAAGGACTACAGTGAGGCCACCGCGCTGCTCATCGACTCGGAGATCAAGCGCCTCGTCTTCGAGGCCGCCGTGCGCGCCAAGCAGATCCTCGAGGAGAACCTCGAGAAGCTGCACGCGCTCGCCCGGGCGCTGCTCGAGCGCGAATCGCTCGACGGCGAGGAGATCGCGCGCATCCTCCGCACGCGCCCGTTCCAGGAAGCCGCCGCGCCCGCGTAGTCCGTGGCGCGGTCCATCCTCTCCGGCGTGACGCTCGGCGACGGGCTGCCCGTCGCCGTCATGGGCGTCATCAACGTCAGTCCCGAGTCGTTCCACGCTGGGTCAATCCGCGCGCCCGACGACCTCCTCGCCGAAGCCCTCGCGATGGTGGAGGCGGGCGCCGCGCTGATCGACGTCGGCGCGCGCGCGACCGCCCCCTACCTGGCCACCGACGTCTCCGAGGCCGAGGAGTGCCTGCGCCTGGGGCGCGCCGTGGAGCTGCTCGCGCCCAAGGTCCCCGTGCCGATCTCGGCCGACACCGCCCGCCCGGCGCCCGCGCGCGCGGCGCTCGAGGCCGGGGCGACGGTGATCAACGACGTGTCCGGCCTGGCCGATCCCGCCGTCGCCGCGCTGGCGCGCCGGCATCGCGCCGGCGTCGTCCTCATGGCCGCGCCGGCCGGGGCCGCACCCGGCGGTGGCGACCCCGTCGCGCGCGTCGCCGGACTGCTGCGGGCGGCGCTCGGGCGCGCGCGGGAGGCCGGGATCCCGGAGGAGTCGATCGTGCTCGACCCCGGCATCGGGTTCTTCAGGGACGAGGCCGTGCCCTGGGACGAGTGGGACGCGCGCGTGCTGGCCGGCCTGTCCGCGCTGGCCCCGCTCGGCCGGCCCCTCTGCGTCGGTGTCTCCCGCAAGTCCTTCATCGGCGCGATCACGGGCCGCGCGCGGACGGAGGACCGGCTGGCGGGCTCGCTGGCGGCGACCGCCGTCGCCGTCTGGCAGGGCGCCGCCCTGATCCGGAGCCATGACGTGGCGGCGACGCTTGACGCCGCGCGCGTCGCAGAGCGCCTGCGGAACGCGGCGCGGGCCCTATAATACGGTCGATGGGTCGTCTCTTCGGCACCGACGGGATCCGCGGCGTCGCCAACGAGGAGCCCCTCACGCCGGAGCTCGCCTTTCGCGTGGGCCGCCAGCTCGTCGCGACCGAGATGGAGCACGGCGCGCGGCGCGTCCGGCTCGTGATCGGGCGCGACACGCGGCGCTCGGGCCCGCTGCTCGAGGCGGCGATGGTGGCCGGGCTGCTCTCCGCGGGCGCCGAATGCTACGCGGTCGGCGTCATCCCGACGCCGGCGATCGCCTTCCTGACGAAGAAGCTCGAGGCCCACGGCGGTATCGTGCTGAGCGCCTCGCACAACCGCTTCGAGGACAACGGCATCAAGCTCTTCTCGTCCGAGGGCACGAAGTTCCCCGACGCCTGGGAGGAGGAGATCGAACGGCGGCTGGGCGGGGCGGACGACGCGCCGCGGCCGCGCGGCGCGCAGGTCGGCGAGCTGACCGTCTACGACCGCGCCGAGACGGACTACGTCGAGTTCCTCTGCGGCGCGTTTCCGCTCGATCTCGGCGGGCTCACGGTCGCGCTCGACTGCGCCCACGGCGCGACCCACCGCGTCGCGCCCCAGGTCTTCCGGCGCCTCGGCGCCCGCGTGCTGACGCTCGGCACGCGGCCGAGCGGGACCAACATCAACGACGGCGTCGGCGCCCTCCACCCCGCGGGGCTCCAGAAGAAGGTGCGCGCGAGCGGCGCGTCCATCGGCTTCGCGTTCGACGGCGACGGCGACCGGGTCATGTCCGTGGATTCGACCGGCGAGATCCGCGACGGCGACTACGCGCTCGCGATCGCGGGGCGCCACTTCGCCGCGCGCGGCCGGCTCAAGGGCAACGTCGTCATCACCACCGTCATGGCGAACCTCGGTCTCGACGAGTCGCTGCGCGCCGCCGGCATCCGGCTCGTGAAGACGCAGGTGGGCGACCGCTACGTGCACGAGGAGATGCAGAAGGTCGGCGCCAATCTGGGCGGCGAGCAGTCGGGCCATCTCCTGTTCCTCGACCACGCGCCGACCGGCGACGGGATCCTCTCGGCGCTGGCGCTTCTCGGCGTGGCGGTCGAGACGGGCGAGCCGCTCGCCGCGCTCGCGGGCTGCCTGCGGAAGTTCCCGCAGGTCCTCGTGAACGTCGCGGTGCGGTCGAAGCCGCCGATCGCCTCGCTGCAGCTGCTCGCCGACCGCACCATGGCGTTCGAGCGCGAGATGGAGGGCAACGGCCGGATCCTCATCCGCTACTCGGGCACCGAGCCGCTCGCGCGCGTCATGATCGAGGGGGCCGACGCGGCGCGCATCCGCGCCATGGCCGACGAGCTCGCGGGGATCATCGGACGCCAGCTCGGGCAGTGAACGGCGCCTGTGACGATCGCCGGGATCGGCGTGGACCTGGTCAACATCCCCCGGATGCGTGACACGATCGAGCGCTGGCAGGAGCGCTTCCTGCGCCGCGTCTTCACCGAGCAGGAGATCGCCTACTGCCGTGCGCACCGCGACCCGGTGCCCCACTTCGCCGCGCGCTTCGCGGCGAAGGAGGCGGGGCTCAAGGCGCTCGGCACGGGCCTCAGCCTCGGCGTGAGCTGGCGCGAGCTGGAGGTGCGCCGCGAGCGGGGCCGGGCGCCCGAGCTCCTGCTCCACGGGCGGTCGAGGGAGATCGGGCGGTCGCGAGGCGGAAGCCGCATGCTGCTGGCCCTGACCCACGAAGGGGAGTATGCGCTGGCGCAGGCTATGCTCGTGGGCGACTAGCGTGGCGATCGGGCCCGTCATCGTTTACGGCTGCGCGCCTCACCCGGTCGCGTTCGACTCGAGCGCGGCCACGGGCTCGCTCACGGGGCGGCCCGGCCGCCCGGGCCTGGTCATCGCGGCCCCCCACGGAACCTCGGACCCCCGCACCGGCGACATCGCCGCGGAGCTCGGGCGGCGCACCGGCTTCGGTCTCGTCATCGCGACGGGCTTCAACCTGGAGCCCGACACGCGCGAGCGCACCGGCCGGCGGTACCAGGTGAACCGACCGTTCGTGGGTGTCCCGGGCCGGCCGGCGGCGGAGGACGTCGCCAGCGAGGAGGCGCGGCAGGTCTACGAGGCCTACGAGCGGCGCGTGCGCGAGGTCGCGCAGGGCCCCCTTCGCGTCCTCGTGGAGATCCACGGCAACGCCAACCGCGAGACGGCGGGCCGCATCGAGATCGCCACCGTCGGCGTGGACCGCGACGAGGCGCTCCGGCTCGGCACGCTCTTCGAGCTGGTCCGCGACGCGCACCTGGCGACGAACCCCGAGGCGCCGAGCCTCGCCGTCCTGATCGAGCCGGCGGGCACGCTTCGCTACGCGGCGTCGGGCGCGAAGCGCGACGGCATCTTCCGGGTCCCCGAGCGCGCGTTGCACATCGAGCTGCCGCGCGCCGCGCGCCGCGACTGGCAGGAGCTGTACACGTCGATCCTCGCCGACTTCCTCGTCCAGGCCGTGGCGCTCCCCGACGGGCGGTAGCCCCGTGCTGCCGCTCTTCACCGCCGAGGAGGTCCGCGGCCTCGACCGCCGCGCGACCGCCGATCTGGGCATCGCCGGAACCACGCTCATGGAAAACGCCGGCCGGGGCGCGGCCGAGGAGATCAAGGCGCTCCTCGACGACATGAAGGCGCCGCGCAACGCGCGCGTCGCCGTCGTGTGCGGCAAGGGCGGCAACGGCGGCGACGGGCTGGTCGTCGCGCGATGGCTCAAGAAATGGGGAGCGCGGCCGGAGGTCCTGCTCGCGTTCCCGGAGCGCGAGATCGCCGGCGACGCGGGAGAGATGCTGCGCGCCCTCAAGCAGACCGGCCTGCGCCCCTGGCTCGTCGAGGACGAGGACGCCGCGGCCGAGGCGCTGGCGCGGTCGGAGATCGTCGTGGACGCGCTCCTCGGCACGGGCGCGCGCGGCGCGCCGGAGGGCCGCGTCGCGCGGCTGATCGAGCTGATCAACGCGAGCGGCCGGCCCGTCGTGGCGCTCGACATCCCCTCCGGCGTGCCCGCCGACGGCGGCGCTCCGGCCGGCCCGGCGGTGCAGGCCGACCTCACGCCGACCTTCGCCGGCTGGAAGCGCGGCCTGGTCACGGGCCCGGGCGCCGACCTGGCGGGCGAGGTCGTGGTCGTGTCGATCGGCGTCCCCGAGGCCGAGGCGGCACGGGGGGTGACGACGTTCGTGCTCGAGGCGCGTGACGTCGCGCGCCACTTTCCGCCGCGGCCGCGCGACGCTCACAAGGGCACCTACGGCCACCTCCTCATCGTCGCGGGCTCGCGTGGAAAGACGGGCGCGGCGGCGCTGGCGGCCATGGCCGCGATGCGGAGCGGCGCGGGCCTCGTCACCGTGGCGACGCCGGCGAGCCAGCAGCCCATCGTGGCCGGGCTCGCGCTCGAGACGATGACCGAGGCGCTGCCGGAGACCGCCGCGCACACGCTCGCGGCGAAGAGCGGCGAGATCGTGGCCGAGCTGGCCGCGCGGCGCGACGCCGTGGCGCTCGGCCCGGGGATCGGCCTCGACGAGGAGACCCAGGCGGTCGTGCTGGGGCTCGTCGGGACGCTGGCCCGGCCCATGGCCGTGGACGCCGACGCGCTCAGCGCGCTGGCCGGCCACCTCGACCTCCTTCGCGGCGCGCCGGCGCCGCGCTGCCTCACGCCGCATCCGGGCGAGATGGCGCGGATGCTCGGCGTCTCCACTGAAGAGATCCAGCGCGACCGCATCGCCGCCGCGCGCGCGTTCGCCACGCGGCACCGTGTCCACCTCGTGCTGAAGGGCGCCTGGAGTGTGCTCGGCGACCCCGACGGGCGCGTCTTCCTGAACCCGACGGGCAACCCGGGCATGGCGAGCGGCGGCACCGGCGACGTGCTGACGGGGATCCTCGGCGCGTTCCTGGCCCGCGGCCTGGCCCCGGGCGACGCGCTCCAGAGCGCCGTCTACCTCCACGGGCTCGCGGGCGACGTCGCCGCCGAGCAGGCCGGCGAGGAGTCGCTCGTCGCGCGCGACGTGATCGAGGCGCTTCCCGCCGCGTTCCGGAGGCTCGGCGACGCTTCCGGCTGAGACCCTGAGCCGGGGCCCCGAGGAGACCGCCGCCCTCGGCGAGCGGCTCGGCCGGACGCTCGGCCCCGGCGACGTCGTGGCGCTGGTGGGCGAGCTCGGGGCGGGGAAGACCTGCTTCGTCCAGGGGCTCGCGCGCGGCCTCGGCGTCGCGACCCTCGCGACGAGCCCGACGTTCGTCCTGATCAACGAGTATCGCGGGCGCCTGCCCGTCCATCACGTGGACGCCTACCGCACCGGAAGCCTCGCCGAGCTCCAGGACCTCGGGCTGCCCGAGCTGTTCGCGGGCGACGGCGTCACCCTCGTCGAGTGGGCCGACAAGCTCCGGCCGCTCCTGCCCCCGGGGACGCTCGAGGTCCGGATCGACGGCCTCGGCGACGAGCCGCGGACGATCCGCATCCGGCGGCTTCCCTAGCGGCGTAGACTGGACGCCGATCGAGAGAGGGGGACGGACATGCTCTTCGCCGACAACTCGCTCAGCATCGGGCGCACGCCGCTCGTCCGGCTCAACCGCATCGCCGAGGGCGCCGGCGCCACGGTGCTCGCCAAGATCGAGGGCCGCAACCCGGCCTACTCGGTGAAGTGCCGCATCGGCGCCTCGATGGTCTGGGACGCCGAGAAGCGCGGCGTGCTGCGTCAGGGCGTCGAGCTGGTCGAGCCCACGAGCGGCAACACGGGTATCGCGCTCGCCTTCGTCGCCGCCGCGCGCGGCTACGGGTGCACCCTCACGATGCCGGAGACCATGTCGGTCGAGCGCCGCAAGGTGCTCCTGGCGCTCGGCGCCACGCTCGTCCTCACCGAGGGCCCGCTCGGCATGAAGGGCGCGATCGCGAAGGCCGAAGCGATCGTGGCCTCGGACCCCGCGCGCTATCTGATGCTGCAGCAGTTCAAGAACCCCGCGAACCCCGAGATCCACTTCAACACGACGGGGCCGGAGATCTGGGACGACACCGCGGGCGCGGTGGACGTGCTCGTCTCGGGCATCGGCACCGGCGGCACGATCACGGGCGTGTCACGCTTCATCAAGAAGATCCGCGGCAAGGCTCTTCTCAGCGTGGGCGTCGAGCCCGAGGCGAGCGCGGTGATCACCCAGACGCTGCGCGGGGAAGCGCTGAAGCCGTCGCCCCACAAGATCCAGGGCATCGGCGCGGGCTTCGTGCCGGACGTCCTCGACCTCTCGCTCGTGGATCGGGTGGAAACCGTCTCGAACGAGGAGGCCATCGAGGTCGCGCGGCGCCTCGGGCGCGAGGAGGGCATCCTGAGCGGGGTCTCCTGCGGCGCCGCGGCCGCGGTGGCGCTGCGGCTCGCCCGCCAGCCGGAGTTCCGCGGCAAGACCATCGTCGTCATCCTGCCGGACTCCGGCGAGCGCTACCTGAGCACCGCGCTGTACGAGGGCCTCGTCTAGCTCTCGCTCGCGTTCACAGGATCGGGCGCCGCGGCCCGGAGCGCCGGGGCCGGGCTCGCGCCGGGAGGGCTCGCCCGACCCCCCATCCCCCGGAGTCGGTCTTTCGGCACGCCCTCAAATCACGCCGAAATGCCGAAGCGCCTCTTCGATCGCCTCACGCTTTTCGGGCGGACACGGCTCGATGTCACGATCCAGACGGGCCCGGTTCGCCCCGCGCAGCGTCGGTATGCCGTGAACCTCCTTGACATGAGCGATCCACCCCGTTTTCGGGATGAAGCCGCGATGATGCTGCACGAACTTCTGAATCTCGGCGTCCGTGGCCATTCAAGCCCTCCTCGATCGTAGCGTCCTGCATGAGCGGCCTATGGTACTGGTGTGGCTGATCTCACCGCAGGTGATGCGGGGCCCATGCCGAGCAGTTTGCGCATCAGGCGGCGTTTGACCACCTCGACGAGGCCGAGATAGGTCAGGGTGACTGCGCCGAGAAATACGAAGTACGCGCCCGGGAGGGGCACGAAGCCGAGCGTCGCGGCGAGCGAGGTGAAGGGCAAGATCACGCCGATCAGCACCACGAGCACCGTGGTCACCGTCAGCGGCAGGCTCGGCCGACTGCGCAAGGGATTGCCGGCGGTCCGGATGACGAAGAGGACGAGTGTCTGCGTCGCGAGCGATTCGACGAACCAGCCCGTCTGGAACAGCGCCTCGGAGGCGCGGAAGACCCACAGCAGCACCCCAAACGTGAGGAAGTCGTAGATCGAGCTGATGGGTCCGATCACCAGCATGAACTGCTGGATGATCCCGATGTTCCACCGCTGCGGGCTCCGGATGAATGCGTCGTCGACGTTGTCGGTGGGGATCGTGATCTGGGCGAGATCGTAGAGGAAATTGTTCAGGAGGATCTGGGTCGGCAGCATCGGCAGGAACGGCAGGAAGAGGAACGCGCCCGCCATGCTGAACATGTTGCCGAAGTTCGAGCTGGTACCCATCAGCAGGTACTTCATCACGTTGCCGAAGGCCCGCCGCCCCTCGAGGATCCCGGCGTGGAGGACGCCCAGGTCGCGTTCGAGCAGGATGATGTCGGCCGCGTCCTTGGCGACGTCCACGGCGGTCGCGACGGACACGCCGACGTCCGCCGTGTGGATGGAGGGCGCGTCGTTGATGCCGTCGCCCAGGAAGCCGACGACGTGGTTGCGGCTCTTGAGCGCCAGGATGACGCGGTTTTTCTGCGCGGGTGAGACGCGGGCGAAGACCGTCGTGTGCTCCGCCACCGCAGCGAGCGCGCCGTCGGTCATGCGCTCGATCTCGTCACCGCCGACGACGCGGGTACTGTCGAGGCCGACCTGACCGCAGACGTGCTGGGCGACCAGCTCGCTGTCGCCCGTGAGGATCTTCACCACGACCCCGTCGCGGCGGAGCGCGCGGAGCGTCTCGGCGACGCCTTCCATCGGCGGATCGAAGAAGGTCACGAAGCCGGCGAGCACGAGCTCGCGCTCGTCGCGCGCGGAATACACGGCCTGGAGCGGCGCCACCGCGTAGGCGACGGCCAGGACCCGGGATCCGTGAGCGCTCAGCTCCCGGTACGTCGCCTCGCAGCGCGCCCGCATGGCTTCATCGAGCACGGCCCGGCGATCGCCGACCTCGTATGCCGCGCAGCAGGCGAGGACGCTCTCCGGAGCCCCCTTCGTGATCAGCAGGCGCCCGCCGCTGTGCTCGACGACGACGGAGAGGCGCCGGCGCTCGAAGTCGAACGGGATCTCGTCGATCTTGCGGTAGCCGTCGTCAGCGGGCCCGCCGCGCGCGAGAATCGCCGCGTCCAGCGGGCTCTTGATGCCGGTCTGGTGGGAGCTGTTGAGACGGGCGAGCGCAAGCGGCCGCTCCGATACCTGGCCGAACGGGTCGAGGTTCCGGTCGAGCACCATGTCGCCGCTCGTGAGCGTGCCGGTCTTGTCGCTGCAGAGGACGTCCATGCTGCCGAAGTTCTCGATCGCCTCGAGGTGTTTGACGATCACCTTCTGGCGCGCCATGTGCGCCGCGCCGCGGGAGAGGGTGACGGCGCTGATCATGGGCAGGAACTCGGGCGTGAGGCCCACCGCGAGCGCCACCGCGAAGAGCAGCGACTCGAGAAACGCGTGGTGCAGGAGCGCGCCGGCCAGCAGCACGAAGAGGACGAGGAAGAACACCGTGCGCGTGATCAGTAGCGCGAACTGCCGGGTGCCGCGCTCGAATTCCGTCTCGGGCGGACGCATCGACAGTCGCGCGGCGATTTCGCCGAACGCGGTCGCCCGCCCCGTCGCGACGACCAGCGCCGTTGCCGTTCCGCTCACGACGGAGGTGCCGAGGAAGACGACGTTGCGCGCATCCGCCGGCTGACGCGGCGCGACGTCGATGTCGCCCGCCTCCTTCTCGGCCGGCATCGACTCGCCCGTCAGGGCGGCCTGCTGGACGTGGAGGTCTCGGGCCTCGAGGAGTCGCGCGTCGGCAGGGACGCGATCCCCCGCCGCGAGCCTGACGATGTCGCCGGGGACGAGGTCACGCCGTCGAATCTCGCTCCAGGTTCCGGCGCGAAGGGCGGTCGCCGTGGGCGCCACGGCGTCGCGGAGTCGCTCGGCGACGCGATGGGAACGGTAGGTCTGCACGAAGTTGAGCACCACGCTCAACACCACCATCAGGGCGATGATGGAGGCGTTGACGCGTTCGCCGAGGATCGCGGAGGCGGCGCTCGCGATCAGCAGGATGATGACCAGGGGATTCGCCAGGAGCAGGAGGATCTGGACGAGGCCGGCCGTGCGCGGCGCGCGTGCGGGCTCGTTCGGCCCGACCTCACCGAGCCGCCGGCGCGCTTCGTCGGCGGTCAAGCCTTGGCGCGAGGCACGGAGTTCCGCGAGAAGCGCCTCGACGGGGCCGTGTAGCGCCGTCACGGCGAACGGCGCTCCTGCAATATCATCATGTCGACGCCCAGTCGCGCACCTCCGCCACGTCGTCGCCGTGCGTGGCGATATTACTCCTTGTGCTCGATCAGCGTGTCGCAGAACATCTGGTCGCGGGACATCGTGAGCCCGGTGCAACCGCTCGACAACGAGGGATGAGCCGCATGGCGCTGTCGCCGCAGCAGATCCAGGGTCTCGACGCCTACTGGCGGGCGGCCAACTACCTCACCGTCGGTCAGATCTACCTCCGGGACAACCCGATGTTGCGGGAGCCGCTCACGCGCGAGCATATCAAGCCGCGGCTCCTCGGGCACTGGGGCACCTCGCCCGGCTTGAACTTCATCTACGTGCACCTGAACCGTCTGGTGAAGGAGACCGACGCCAGCGTGATCTATCTGGCCGGGCCGGGACATGGCGGCCCCGCGATCCTGGCCAACGTGTACCTCGAGGGAACCTACTCGGAGATCTATCCCGAGGTGGCGCGCGATGTCGAGGGCATGCGCCGCTTGTTCCGGCAGTTCTCGACGCCCGGGGGCGTGCCGAGCCATGTGAGCGTGCCGACGCCGGGTTCGATCCACGAGGGCGGCGAGCTCGGGTACGTGCTCGTCCACGCGTTCGGCGCCGCCTTCGACAATCCGGACCTGCTGGTGGCCGCGGTGATCGGGGACGGGGAGGCCGAGACGGGACCGCTCGAGGGCGGCTGGAAGGGTATCAGCTTCCTCAACCCGGCACGGGACGGCGCGGTCTTGCCGATCCTCCACCTCAACGGCTACAAGATCGCCGGTCCCACGGTCCTCGGCCGGTCCGAGGATGGTGAGATCGCGAGCCTCCTCCGAGGCCACGGCTATGAACCCCATCTCATCGGGGGTGACGACCCGGCGGTCATGCATCCCCGCTTCGCCGAGACACTGGACGTCTGCTACGCGCGGATCCGCGCTATCCAGGCCGAGGCGCGGCGGCGCGGGGTCGCGAGCCGGCCACGCTGGCCGGCGATCGTGCTACGGACGCCCAAGGGGTGGACCGGACCGAAGATGGTGGACGGCGTGCGGACCGAGGGCAGCTTCCGCTCGCATCAGGTTCCGCTGGCCGGCGTCAGGGAGAACCCGGCGCACCTGAAGATGCTCGAGGCCTGGATGCGGGGCTATCGGCCTGAAGAGCTGTTCGACGAGCGCGGCCGCCTCGTCCCGGCGCTCGCCGCGCTGGCGCCCACGGGGGCCCGCCGGCTCGGCGCCAACCCGCACGCCAACGGCGGGCGGGTCCTCGTCGATCTCGATCTTCCGGCCTTCACCGACTACGCGCTGACCGTGAGCCAGCCGGGCACGGAGCACCACGAGTCCACGCGCCCACTCGGCAAGATGATGCGGGACATCTTCAGGCGGAATGCGGGACGGCGGAACTTCCGGCTGTTCTGCCCCGACGAGACCAACTCGAACCGGCTGGGCGACGTCTTCGAGGCGGAGAACCGCTGCTTCGTGGGCCCGACGCTGCCGGACGACGACCACCTCTCGCCCGACGGACGGGTGATGGAGGTGCTGAGCGAGCACAACTGCCACGGCTGGCTCGAGGGCTACATCTTGACGGGGCGCCACGGGCTCTTCGCGACCTACGAGGCCTTCGCCATGGTGTCGGCCTCCATGACGATCCAGCATGCGAAGTGGCTCGAGGAGGGCATCAAGCTGCCGTGGCGGGCGCCGATCGCCTCGCTCAACATCCTCCTGACCTCCACCTGCTGGCGCAACGATCACAACGGCTTCAGCCACCAGGGACCGGGACTCATCGACGTCGTGCTCTCGAAGAAGGGCACCGTGTCGCGCATCTACCTCCCGCCGGACGCCAACTGCCTGCTTGCGGTCGCCGACCACTGCTTCAGGAGCCGGGACTACGTCAACCTGATCGTCATCGACAAGCAGCCGCAACTGCAGTGGCTGGACATGACCTCGGCCATCGAGCACTGTGCGCGCGGCGCGTCCGTCTGGACCTGGGCCGGCAACGACGGAGGCAGGGAGCCCGACGTGGTCCTGGCCGCCGCGGGTGACATTCCGACCATGGAAGTGGTCGCGGCCGCCTGGCTCCTACGAGCCTACGCGCCGGAGATGCGGGTGCGTGTCGTGAACGTCGTGGATCTCATGACGCTCTTCACGCCTCGTCTTCATCCGCACGGACTCGACGAGGCGACCTTCGCGGATCTATTCACGCGCGAAGCGCCGGTCGTCTTCGCCTTCCACGGCTACCAGCGGGCGATCCACGAGATCGTTCACGGCCGCCCGAACGCCGAGCGATTCCACGTCCGCGCGTACAACGAAGAGGGTACGACGACGACTCCGTTCGACATGGTCGTCAAGAACGCGATGAGCCGCTACCACCTCTGCCTCGAGGCCCTCCGGCGCGTGCCTCGGGTGTCGGCGCACGGGGCTCGCCTGGCTGAGCACTGCCGAGTCAGGCTCGAGCGTCACGAGGGCCACATCCGGGAGCACCTGGAGGACATGCCGGAGGTCCGTGACTGGAAGTGGACCACCGCCTGATTGCTGAGCGGGATCGCTTTACAAACGCTTACCTTCTCGACCGGCGTCCGCGCCGGGCGCGCGGTATGCTGCTCCGTGTCCGTGCGCACGGCTGCGCTCCTGATCGACGATGATGGCCGCCTGGCGGAGCTCGTGACCGAGTACCTCGGCCAGCACGCCATCGGCGTGACCGTCGCCGCCGACGGCAAGCGCGGCATCGCCGCGCTGCGCGCCGGGCGGTTCGACGTCGTGCTCCTGGACGTGATGCTCCCCGGGTGGGACGGATTCGAGACGTGCCGTCGCATCCGAGCTGCGCCCGACATCGCGGCCGTTCCGATCGTGATGCTCACCGCGAAGGGGGACGACGTCGACCGCATCGTCGGTCTCGAGCTGGGGGCCGACGACTACCTTCCCAAGCCGTTCAACCCTCGCGAATTGCTCGCGCGGATCCGCGCCGTGCTGCGTCGCGCGACCCAGAGTGCCCCGGCGCGCCCGCGCTTCCAGACCAGAGGTCTCGAGATCGACTTCGACGCCCGAGAGGTGATCGTCGAGGGCCGGAGGGCGGTGCTCACGCACTACGAGTTCGAGCTGCTCAGCGTGCTCGCCCGCGCCGCCGGACGGGTGCTGTCGCGGGACCAGTTCCTCGATGCCATGAAGGGCCGGGCGTCCGAGCCGTTCGACCGTTCGATCGACGTGCACATCTCCAACCTTCGCGCGAAGATCGAGCCCGATCCGAAGGCGCCCCGCTACATCAAGACCGTGCGCGGCGCCGGGTACGTTCTCGTGCGGGAGCGTGGGTAGGCCGCATGCGACTCCATTCGCGGATCTACCTGCATTCCTTGATCGTCCTGATCACGGCCTGCCTCACCACGGCGACCGTGTTCGCGCTCAGCGCGCGCGGGATGTTCATGCACGGGATTCCGGAGCGGGCCGCGCGACACTTCGCCTCGCTGGTCGCGGAACATTTCGACGATCCGGCCCTCCTCCAGCGCCAGCTCGATCGTTTCCATACAACGCTCGAGGTCGACGTGACCGTGCGCGACCTCACCGGGCGCATCGTGGCCGGGAGCGGTCGGGAACTTTCCCCTCTCAGCGCCGATGAGGCGGATGGTGTCGTCCGCGGCGGCGTCAGCGTGCGCGCGTGGCCGGTATGGCAGGTGGCCGCCTCCGTGCAGGATCCGGCATCCGGCGCCGCCGTCGGAATCCTCCAGGCGTCCATGCAGCGTTTCGCGGCGCCAGCGCTCGCGCGCCCGGTCGTGGGGGTGATGTTCGTTCTGCTTGTCGTGGCGGTGATCACGCTGCCCACCGCCAGACGCATCGCACGACCGCTCCGGCGTCTGACCGAGGCGGCGACGCGGTTGGGGAGCGGCGATCTGTCGGTGCGGGTGCCCGTCGCGCAGGCCGGTCACGGCCGATCGTGGTGGCGGAGCGGGCGTCGGGACGAGCTCCAAGAGTTGACGTCTTCGTTCAACGAGATGGCCGATCGACTCGAGCGGCTCGTGCGGAGTCAGCGGGCGCTCCTCGCGAACGTCTCCCACGAGCTCCGTTCGCCGCTGACACGCATTCGCATGGCGATGGATCTCCTGCCAGACGATATCCGGGACGGGGCCAAGCTCCGCGGTGTCGAGAGCGATCTCTCCGACCTGGACCGCTTGATCGAGGACAGCCTCACGACGGCCCGGCTGGACGAAACCGGATTGCCGACGCGGCTCGACACGTTCGATGCGCGCCGTATTCTGACCGACGTCGCTGAGCGCGCCCAGCACGATCCCCTCATCGAGGGACGCGCGATCCAGGTCGCTCCGGGGCCACCGGTGACGCTGTGTGCTGATGAGGCACTTCTCCGGCGGGCCGTCTGGAATCTGGTGGAGAACGCCGCCAAGTACGGCGCGCCACCGATCACGCTGGCCGCCCGCTCGGAGGAGGATCGCGTCGCGTTCACCGTCTCCGACGAGGGGCCGGGAATACCCGCGACCGACCGCGAGCGGGTCTTCGCCCCCTTCTATCGGGGCGAACGGGCGCGCACCCCGGGCGGCCATCGTGGTGTCGGGCTCGGGCTGACCCTGGCGCGCCGTATCGCCGAGGTGCACGGCGGAGCCATCGCGGTCGCCGCGGCCTCGGGCGCCGGTGGCGACGAGCGCGGCTGTCAGGTCGTCATCACGCTGCCCGCCCGGCCTCCGGCCTAGCGCAGTCCTCTTCACAAGTCTTTACGCGCGCCACACACGAACTTGACCCGGCCCTCGTAGCCTGGGACCCGACGGTGAAGTTCCCTAGGAGGGAGCCATGGGCTGCTGGAATGTTCTGGGTACTCAGGGGTGGGTCAACGCATGGCCGTTCATCACGATGTGGATCCTGTTCAAGCTGACGATCTGGGCCGGGCTCGTGACGGCCGTCGTCTTCGGGATCCGCTGGCTGCGCCGCGGGGGACCCCATTGCGGGCGAACGAGCCCGCTGGAGATCCTCAAGGCCCGGTACGCGCGCGGTGAGCTGTCGCGGCAGGACTTCGAGTCGATGCGGCTGGACCTGGAGCGCTGAGGCCCGGCCGCAGCCACGACCCTGACCTGCCATGACATCGGATCGGGTCCGACTCCCTTCCTCTGGCACTTGTTGCAGATGCTCCTGGCAATGGCTGTCGGGATGGCGATCTACGTCGCCCTATTCCGCCTGGTTCTCTCTCCTGAGAGCTACAAGGCGATACAGATCGAACAGCCATTCCTCTGGTATTCCGAGATGGCTGTGTTCATGACGGTCCCGATGGTTGCGCTGATGCGGCACCATGGTCACAGGTGGCGGCAGTGCGCGGAAATGAGTGGTGCGATGCTCATCCCACCCGCGGGGCTTATCGCGCTTGTGCAACTGGGCGTTACCGCGTACCTCCCGTGGCTCTCGACGCGAACATTGCCCGAGTCTACCCATATCGCGATGCTATTGAGCATGCTCCTTGTGATGCTCTATCGCCGTGCCGAGTATAGCGACAGCAGGCATCATCAGAGCGTGACGTTGGCGAAAACGTGATCGTGACCCAAACACGGGTTCGAATCCCGTTGGGGCCACCAGGCTGATTTCTCAGCGGTTTCGTGACCCCAGATTTTGATCCCGCCGTGTCGGGATCAGAATCCCTGTTTAGTTCCCCTTCTCGTCGAACACGCTGACGGCCTGCTGGAGCTCATGCTGCGTCAGCCGCGTGTACACCGTGGTCGTTTGAATATCGGCGTGACGCAGATGCTCCTGGACCACCCGCAGATTGCCGCCGGTGCGCCGATGCAGCTCGACGCCACAGCCATGACGGAACGCCTGCGGATGCAGCTCGGGCACGCCCGCCCGCCGGCCCAGAGCCTTAATCAGCTTCCAGACCCGGTGACCGGTCATGCGGCTCTCGCGCCAGACACCGGCACGGGTGCGGTACCTGAACATCGGATCCGTGCTGCCAGCGCTCGAACGATCCTTCAGGTACTCAGAGATAATCTTCCGCGCCACCTCGGGGAGCGGCACCGCCGCCTCATGGCCGCCCTTGCCCCGCACGCGCCGTAGCCCGAACTCCGGCGCGTAGTCGCCGACATCGAGGGCAACCACCTCGGACCGCCGCAGGGCCCCGTAGGCCATGAGGGCGACGATCGCTCGCTCGCGGGGATCGGACGACTCCGCGAGGAGCCGCAGCACCGTGCCCCAGCGGGGCACCCGCGGCAAGCGAGCCTTCCGCCGCGGGCGGGTGAGGAGATCGAGGGGATTCTTGTCGAGCTTTTCCCGTCGCACGGCCCACTTGCCGAAGCTGCCCAGTGTCGCCAGCCGCACGCGGATGGAATTGGTCTGTAACCCGCGTGCGGAGAGCGCGTACTGGTAGTCTCGACAACGATCGGCCGTGAAGTGGGTCGGGAGCACCGTGCCTCCTACTTCCTGCCTAGCGAACGCCAGAAAATCACCAAAGCACCAACGGTACGTCTCGATAGTACGAGGGGCCGCCTCCTTCTCGACCCGGAGAAACCGACAGAACTCGTCAAAGAGCGCGGACAAACGCATGGGTTGCCTCCGTTTGTCCGCCACGCGCTGAGGCGGATTATCCGGGGGCGTGAACCACGAGCCAACGGCACGTGCGCGCCGGGCAGGTCTCGGTGGTGTGCGACGAGGCGGGAGGCCGCCGACGTTCGCAGCGGGTCCAGCTTCATGAGGCGGCCACCGCGCGCCCACTGTGGCCGGGGTCGCCGCTGGCGCCACGCGCAGCCGGACGGGCCGGACGGCCGGACGTCCGCCGGGCAGGGGATGCGGCAGAGCACATCGCAACCCGGGAATGACCGGAGATCGTGCGTACACTTTGAGCCCAACGCCCGTATACGCCGTGAGAACGCCAGGCGGAGGCATCTTAGATACCAACACGACGGAACCTCCTTTCCCGGGTGCCATCCCGCGCGGGTGCTGTAGCAGGGGCCACCCCAATTCACCTACCACGGGTGAGGACAACCCTGGGAACGGTAAAGATCCCGCGCTGCGGTGCGCGGTGCGCGCTCGGGCCGAGGCGTGGCCAAACGGGGAAGAACTTGCGTGCGGGTTCGAATCCCGGGTTGGTCCTCCGCAGACTTGTCGGGGACTTCGGGCACCCGGATTTCATTCCCCCGTTCGCTGGATTTGCTGACGGGCCGAGTGTCTCCCCGTGAGACACCACGTGGGTCGCGAGCAACGCGGATGCAGTCGACGATCCTGAGGAAGGTGACAGCGCCTGTGTCCATTCAAAGCGCGGTAAGATTCGAGCCACGAAGATGTTCGAGCCCAACCAGCGGGTCAAGGTCAACCTGAGCGGCCTGACGATCAAGGGCGTGGCTTTCAGCCAGAACGTGCAGGAAGCGCTCGGGACCATCGTGAAGCAGGTCTCCCCCGAGCCCTCCGTGCGTGTATCTCGTCGAGCTGCTCTTCAGCTTCAAGGGCGTCAAGCGCGTGGAGGTCCCCGAGGACCGCATTCAGCGCGCATAGATGGACGAGTGGTGGCCAGAAGCGGCACGCCGGATAGACCGACGGCGCCAAGCTGCCTAACGCGATGGCCGGGGGAGTGGCTCGGGAGGGGAATGGCTAAGGATTGCACGACGTTCACGACGATTCCTGTGGGCGTGGCTGCCCGTACTAGGCTGTCCGGGCTCGCAGGGGTCGCGGAAATAGGCCGGTCGGCCTAATTCTAGTTCGCCGCACAGGCGAAGGATCGATCCAGCATGTCGCGGCTGCAGGCCGCGGGCAGTGCTTCTGCTGCGAAGGGAGGACATGATCCACTGATGGACCGGCGCGCCTTCATCGGCAGTCTCGCCCTCGGGACCCTCACAGCGCCCCGCGTCGCCTGCGCCCAGTCCGCGCGCAAGGTCTACCGGATCGGCATCCTCAGTGTTTTGAGGACGTCCGACATGGTCGGGCCCCAGCCCCGGTCCCCTTTCGGTATCGCATTTCTGCGCGGATTAGGAGAGCGCGGCTACGTGTATGGACAGCATTTCGTGACCGAGCATCGCGGGGCTGAGGGAAAACCCGAGCGCTACCCCATTCTGGCTGCCGAGCTGGTCCGTCTCCAGGTGGACGTGATCGTTGGTGCCGGACCAGCTCTGCCCGCGCTCAAGCAGGCCACGGCCACGATCCCGATCGTCATGGCGGCCGCCATCGACCCCGTGGCCGAGGGGCTCGTCCAGAGCCTTGGACGCCCGGGAGGGAACTTCACGGGGCTAAGTCATCAGATGCCAGAGACGACGGGGAAGCGACTCGAGTTGCTCAAGGAGCTCGTCCCGGGTGCGACGACAGTGGCAGTCCTCTGGGATCGGGGCGCCCGCGTGTCCTGGCAGGCGGCCGACGCCGCCGCCCGGGCGCGGGGGTGGAAGCTGCTGTCGCTGGAAATTCGAGACGCCAGCGAGATCGACGGGGCCTTCAGAGCGGCGACGGACGCGCGGGCTGCCGCTCTCCTCGTGCTCACGGGCCAGATCGCCTTCCCACACCGTGCGCGAATCGCGGAGCTGGCCGCCCGGAGCCGGCTCCCCGCTATGTATGATCTCCGGCCGTATGTAGAGGCCGGCGGGCTGATCTCTCATGGCGCGGACCTCGTCGAGATCTGGCGGCAGGCGGCGGGCTTTGTCGACAAGATCTTGAAGGGCGCCAAGCCCGCGGATCTGCCGGTTGAGCAGCCAACTAAGTTCGAGCTAGTGATTAACCTCAGGGCCGCGAAGTCCATCGGCCTCACAATCCCGCAGCCGGTGCTGTTACGCGCAGATGAGGTCATACAGTAGGCCATGCTGTCGGAATCAGAGCGATCGGATCGGCGTCGAACTTCACGCTGCAGCGGACCGGCGGCTCGCCGTGCTCGCCCTCCGGCCGCTGAGCGCGAGCGTTAAGACGGGCGAGCGCTGGCTGGGTGGCTCGCCTTGGAGCACCCACCAGCACGGCCAGCGATGACGAACCTCGAGCGGTCAGCCATCGTCGATGTTTGATTAAGGATCAGGTTCAGGCGTTTTCCTCCAAGGACGTTGCGCATGGCACGGCGCCTCCGTGAATAGCATGATGGAGGGGCCTGGTAATAGTGATGGAAGGTGTCTGGAATCTGCCGGCTCTTGGGACGCGAATAGTCACTACGAAACCAGGCAGCGGCCGTTCCCTGAGCCACGGGCGTCGCTAGTGCCGGGAGGAATAGGAGCGACCGCACCCCTCCGTTGGTGCGGGTTCGGGAGAGGCCGTGTGCGACAATGAGGCGCAGATTCGCTTGGCCAATAGCACTCAGGCGTTGTGGTCTCGACGAGGATCAGGAGTTCGTGAGGTGGGCATCAAGCTCTCGGCGAAGTTTGGCAGGAAAGCGAGGACGCGCGCTTGGCGCGCATTGCGCGACGGCGAATCCCGGCGGATCGAGTGGAAGCGGTACGTCGCCTACTCGGGTTTCCTCGCGTCGAACACCGGACCGGGCAGCATGACGACCGAAGCAAGACTTTCTCCTGCCCCCACTGTCATCGCGCTTTCGCGCTTCCCATGCATTTGGGGCGGCACCGGAAGGCCGCCCGTCACGGGACTACGGCCTAGACGAGCAGCGGCAGGGCTGGTGCCGATGCGGGGATTCGTTAGGCGCGTTCTCGATTGCGGCCGGTCTGTCGCGGATTTTCTCGGTCTCGTCGGGACTTAGGGCTGCCCACGCCTTAGTACTGAGTGAGACCGAGCCACACCATTTCACCGGTACGATAGTCCCTTTTTCATCCCTCTTGCTGGCGTGCCGGGTGTTCGAACCCGCGGGGTGATTCGGACGGTTTTGTACTCCGGCCGTTCTCGGGAACAGTCAAGAGCTGGATCAGGTGCAGGACGGGTACGGGATTGACCTCGAAAACCACCGTGGATACAGTCGGGGCGCGATGGCTCGACCTGACTTTCCCAAGTCGTTGAAAGAACTCCGGGCTCGGTTCAGGATCGAGGACGAGTGTCGAGCGATGCTGCTGCCGAACGACATCGTCAGCGAGACGGAGGAGTCACAAAAGACGGACGCAGAGATCGCAGTGATCCTGATGGGGGAGGATCCGGAGTTCTACGCGTTGTTCACCGAGCCCATGATCAGGGCTTTCGAACCACAGAAGATAGAGCACCGGCGCCACTGGAAGCGGCGGACGCTCGCCACAAATGCCGTCGTGGTCAAGAAGGAGTCCGAGGGATACATCCGATTCGCGGTTACGAGCATTGACCCGTAGTCGACGCGTTCCTCGTGAGGCTGTTTTGCCGTCGGGCGCCAGCGACGCCATCGGGATAAATCGAGTGTTTTGAGCGCATAGACCGGCCGGCTACCCAACCAAGATCTAGAACTCCGCTTCCGCGACCGCCGCCACCACTGCGCGTTGTGGTTCGAGCTGCGCGGCGGCGCCTCCAGACGGGTGTTTCCTTGCGATTGCCAACAAGGATCGCGTTGGTCCCAATCCCGACAAAGACCTCACGACCGGCTTCTCACGGGCTGAGGTCGAGCGGATGCTCGGGGAGCCCATCATCATCGAGACGCTGCCGGACGGGAACGTGTGGGCCGTGTACGAGTACACAGCCCGCTTGGGCAAGTCGATGGGGTGGATTTACGAAGGTAACGCCTTGAACAATTGGTTCGGGCTCGAAGTGTGGAGCGCGGGACTTGCGGAGTTCATGATGATGCCCATGGCCTACGTCGGCAAGGACAAGCACACATACCAGAAGGAGTTCGTGTACGACGCGAACGGCATGATCGTCGCATCGTATCCCGAGCGCGACAAAAATCTTCTCAGCCAAAGTGGATGGGCCGCCTGTGCCAAGGAGGCTGACCGTGTGTTGCCGGGGGTGCACGCAACCGAGGTATGGCGCACGCACGTGCGTCATTGTGTCGAAGGGAACAAGACCGGGGACGCCGGGATAGACGCCACGAAAGTGGAAGAGGTACCGAAGAAGGACTGACCGTGCTTGGTGCAGAAACGCGATGGAACTGTGACAAGGCCCCCAGGCTGCGAGAAGGCGTTGGCGTCGGCGTGGAGCCTGCCAGATGAGGTCAACTTCGAAGATCAGGCAGTTCGATTTCCGTGACTGCGGGCCCGTGAATTGAACCGGCGCTTCAGGGCGACGTCACACTCGGCCCCCTGCTTCACGAGGCTCCCAATTTGACCTCTCCCACGCGCTCTGGCAGGATCGGCGCAGATGCTAGACGGCTTATCCGCCCTGTGAGAACGGTGAGCCAGGCGGCGGTCATGACCGAGAGCAGGCTTTACGTCATCTACGCTTGGTTCGTCCTTGTCCTCGCGATGTTGCTGACCGGCTGCGTCATGGTTCCGGCCAGCGTGAAGACGTCTCGGTCGGAAGTGGGACCGCCGCGTCTCGGGGAGGACCGAAAGATCGCCGTCCTATTCTCGACGGATTTCTCCCCGGAGACTCGCGGCTGGCTCGGCGAGGACATGACCGAGTGCATTGGCCGGGCCCTTCAGAAAGCCCTGCCCGGCGGGTCCGTCGTCCGGCAGAAGGAGTTCTACGAAGAGGTTTTCCCCGGGCTGGCTCCGAAACAGGTGCTGCTGCGTGCCGATACGCTCCCGATGCTGGTGGCTCAACCGGAGATCAGGCAGCGTCTTGAGCAGCTCGGTCTCCACTATCTCATCTTGGTTGGGGCTGACGTGAGAAGCGACGCTAACTTCTTTCTATCCTCCGGTGGCGCGGGGGCAATGTGGGACGAGCGAGTCAAGATGACCGGCGTGTTATTCGAGCTCGGCCAGGCACAGGCCGTGGGCTCCGTGACAGCGGAGGCTGCCGGAAAGGGGGCGGGCATTGCCCTCTTGATGGTCATCCCTCTCGGGGGCGGCACGGACGCCATACGGCCTTCATGCAAGGCCCTGGGTTCCGAGGTTGTCCGGATGATTCGCGGCGCGTCGGAACGCGACGGGCCGTGACCGCTCTGACAAGGAGAGGTCTTGAGCTAATCTGCGCTCGACGGCCGCGTCACCGGGTGCGGCGGACAACGGCAGCCGGATGGCTGCTAGCCTTCGGCGCAGTCGCGTTGGTCGCTGGTTGTGCGACCGTTGTCCCGGAGCCGGTTCTCATCCGGGAGCCGCGCCCCGAGCCCGTGCCGCTCGTCATCGGCCTGTGTTACTCCGACGAGTTCCGCTCGTTCGTTTATCGCAAGAGCAGCGGGCAGCGGGTTCTCGCCGCGTTCGCTCTGGGGGAATCGAGCGTCAAGCTCGTCGACGAGGCGCTGACCCTGTTGTTCGCTCGAGTCGTTCCGGTGTCAGGTCTTCCGTCGAAGGTCTCCGGCGAGAATGCCGTGGCGGGCGTGATCGAGCCCAAGATCGCTGACGTCTCCTATGAAGTGCCATCGCGTAGGGTGGTCGGAGATCAAGTAGTGGCCCGGGCGCTGATCACCTATGCCTTCACGCTGTATTCCAGGGAGGGAGAGCAACTTGCCTCCTGGCAAGTGTCCGGTCGCGGCGTTGAGACGCCATCGGCCAAAATCGGTGTGGTGCCAGCTCATCGATCGGTACAGCGAAGCTTTGAGCAGGCAATGCGGGAGGCCGCCTGGAAGCTGACCAGCGACTTCCGCGGGGTGCCAGGGGTTCGCCGCTGGCTCGACGAGCAAGGCGTGAAGTAGAAATACACCGCATCGGCCGCCTCGTAGATATCCGGGCCCTCGCAGCCGAGAGTTGCTCGGGGAATCAGCTGCGCCAAGGTTGGCGGGCGTCGACCACGGCCGACAACGAGCGTCCTGTCGCCCACGCCTCTACGTCAACGGCCTCAGGAAAACCCAGTCCGATTCCCATTTCCCCACGAGATTCCCAGGTCGATTTCCAGCCGATTCCCATGTCTTGCAGCCAGCGGAAGGACTCTCGGGCTAGACCGGGTGGGATCGGCGATCAGACGATGTCCACCACGAAGGTGAGGCGAGTCGATTTCGGTGGTTGCGGGCCCTCGCAATCACCGGAATCAAGCCCGACGGCCAGTTCTCCTTGTGGCGCACCGAGGCAAGGTGGCGTTCGGAGTGAATCGGAGACGCGGTGTTCGACTTTCTGCCATGATTGGTCCATCGCATCCCGGGGAAGCGCAGTGATTATGAACATCGAGATCAAGCGCTGTTTCTTCTGAAGTGACATCAAGCGAGAGGCCGTGAGCCTCAAGCAAGAGTTGGAACATCAACTCAAAGTTTCGTCCAAGATTCGGTGGGGCGGGCCCGGTCAACTGGACGTTCTCGTAGACGGCACGGTGATCTTCTCGAAGAAAAGGGCCGGGCGGATGCCGACCAGTGGAGAGATCCTTGGGCTGGTGAAGACGCGGCAATCGAGGGTTTGACCGTCCGCGAAGATGGGTGAGCGCCTCACGAGGTAGGGCGGTAGCTGGAGGGGCAGATCCGCCTGCCGCTTGACTGAAAACACGACCGTCGGGAACGGCGGACCGATTCCCAGTGTCCCAGGAGATTCCCGCTCGGATTCCCGGCCTCGTCCCAAGCTTCTCAGATTTGGTCTCAGCTCGTGGGACCTCGTGGGAATCGGGACGACGAGGGGACGCAAACCACGAGCGAATTTCAGTCCTGCGGGTGCGGGCGTTGACTCAACAGCACTTAACTCCTTTCAGCCTTTATGAAAGCGCGTGGCGGACCGTAAACACGGGTTCGAATCCCGTTGGGGCCACCACCAGAATTTCTCAGGCGTTTTCCCCACTCGAATTTTGATCACGCTGTGTCGGGATCAGAATCCCTGTTCAGTGCCCCGTCGAATCAAACACACTGACGACCTTTT
Source organism: Methylomirabilia bacterium (assembly GCA_041496385.1). Classification (GTDB taxonomy): domain Bacteria; phylum Methylomirabilota; class Methylomirabilia; order Rokubacteriales; family CSP1-6; genus AR19. The sequence continues at coordinate 110,116 of JBGQEL010000003.1, forward strand.
GCAGGTCGGTCTGCGTCAGCCGCGTGTAGACGGTGGTCGTCTAAATATCGACATGCCGCAGATGTTCCTGCACCGCGCGAAGGTTGCCCCCGCCGGCCATGTATCATTGCAAGATGATATGAGGCGACAGGGCATCGAACTCCGGGCCAAACTCTTCCGGGGGCTAAGCGACATCTCGCGCCTTCGGGTCCTCGAGGCGCTCCGCGGCGGGCCGCTGAGCGCGGGGGAGGTCGTGGCGCGCACCCGACTGAGCCAACCCAACTCCTCGATGCACCTCGCTTGTCTCGCCGAGTGCGGCCTCGTCACCTGGGAGCGCGAGGGCAAGTTCGTCTATTACGAGATCGCCGACAAGCGCGTGGTGAAGCTCCTCGACCAGGCCGAGGAGCTGCTGCTCCAGGTGGCACCCTTGATCGAGGCGTGCCCGCGCTATCGCCAGCTGGCGCGCGCCAGGGCGGTCAGAAGTTCGAGGAGAAGGCGGAAGTGAAGGCGACGCTCGAGCTGACGGTTCCCGAGCTATGCTGCGCCGACGAGGCCCAGCAGATCGAGGGCATCCTCCGTCGCCTCGACGGGGTCGCGGACGTGCGGACCGCGGTGAGCGCGCACCGGGCCATCGTGGCCTACGACGCGGACCGCGTGACGCCGGGCGCGATTCGCGAGCAGATCCGCGCGCTCGGGATGACGGTGAGCGAAGTCGGAGAGCCGACGGCGCAGCGGCGCCGCTCGCTCCCGGACCTCCTGGGCTGGGCGTTCGTGTCCGTCATCGCCACCGTCGCCCTGGTCGGCATCGCCGGCGAGCGGCTCGGGCTCTTCGAGGCGTTCGTCGAGCGGATCCCACCGCGGCTCGCGCTGGCGGCGATCCTCGCCGGCGGCTATCCGATCTTCCGCGCCGTCCTCCGCGCGCTGCGGAACCGCACGGTCACCTCGCACGCACTCATGACGCTCGGGATCCTGGGGGCGATCGCCATCGGGCAGTACGCCGCGGGGGCGGTGATCGTCTTCTTCATGCGCCTGGCCGACTTCATCGAGGGCTACACGACCGAGCGGTCCCGGCAGGCAATCCGGGAGCTGCTGAAGCTGGCGCCCGAGACGGCGCGGGTCGAGCGGGAGGGACGCGAAGTCGTGGTCCCGGCCGAGCAGGTCGGCCGCGGCGAGGTCGTCCTGGTCAAGCCCGGCGAGCGGATCCCAGTGGACGGCACGGTGCTTGAGGGCCGCGCCGCCGTGAACCAGGCGCCCATCACCGGCGAGTCGGTGCCGGTCGCGAAGCAGGCCGGCGACCAGGTCTTCGCGGCGACCATCTGCGATCGCGGAGCGCTCCGGGTTCGGACCGAGCGCGTCGGGCGGGACACGACGTTCGGCCAGATCGTCCGCCTCGTCGAGGAGGCGGAGGCTTCCAAGGCGCCGGTTCAGCGGTTCGCGGATCGCTTCACCGCGTACTACATCCCGGTGGTCCTGGCGGCCGCGGTCGCCACCTACCTGGTCGGGGGCAACGCGACCGCCGCCGTGGCCACCGTCCTCGTCGCCTGCTCGTGCGCGATCGCGATGGCGACGCCGATCACGGTGCTCGCCGCGGTCGGCCAGTCAGCGAGGCGCGGGATCGTCATCAAGGGCGGCCGGTACCTGGAAGCGCTCGCCAAGGTCGACACGGTGGTAATGGACAAGACCGGCACGCTCACGCTCGGCCGACCCGAGGTCACCAAAGTCGTGGCGCTGGACGGCGAGAGCGAGGGGGGCGTCCTCGGCTTGGCCGCGGCGATTGAGCGGCGTTCCGAGCACCCGCTTGCCGGCGGGATCGTCCGCGCCGCGGAGGGGCGAGGTCTCGAGCTGCGAGAGCCAAAAGAGTTCGAGGTGTATCCGGGCGAGGGAGTCGCCGCGATAGTGGACGGTGAGTCGGTCCTCTGCGGCACGGACAGGCTGATGGTGCGATTCGGCATCGACGTTTCCCAGTCCGTTGTCGCGCACGCACGTGGGCTCGCCGAGGAGGGACGGTCGGTCGTCTTCGTCGCCCGGGGCGGGAGGCTGAGCGGGCTGGTCGCGCTGGCCGACACCGTCCGCCCGGAGGTGTCGGCTGCCATCGCGGCGTTGCGGGCGCTCGGCGTCCGCCGGCTCCTGCTCCTCACCGGCGACCGGCGCGAGGTCGCGGCGGCCGTGGCCGGCCAGCTCGGACTCGACTTCGAGGCCGAGGTGCTGCCGGAGCAGAAGATCCGCGTGGTCGAGCGGCTACAGCGGGAGGGCAGGGTCGTCGCCATGGTCGGCGACGGGATCAACGACGCGCCTGCGCTCGCGCAGGCGGACGTCGGGATCGCGATGGGCGTGGCGGGGACGGACGCCGCCATCGAAGCCGCGCACGTGGCGTTGATGCAAGACGATTGGCGCGTGGTCCCTGAGGCGATCCGGCTCGGCCGTCGCGCGTTCCGGACGATCAAGCAGAACCTCTGGTTCACGGCGGGCTATAACATCATCGGCATGGCGCTGGCGGCGACCGGCTGGCTGCCGCCCATCGGCGCCGCGGCGGCTCAGTCGTTGCCGGACGTCGTCGTGATGCTGAACGCCTCGCGGCTCTTGCGCGGCGGCGCCCGGCTGGACCGAGTTGGGACCCACGAGGGCGCGATGACGGACTGACGGGCAATCCGGAAGAGGTCGGGAATCAGAGCGGCCAGCGGTCGGAGCGATCCGGAGCCCGGATCCTTCTCGGAACTCGACGACCCGCGGCTGCGGCGAATCCTGCTCGGGCCCACGATTTGATCCAGCGACAGGCTAAATTTCAACGAACTTCAGGCTGCGTGTTTTGGTCGCGTCCCCTTGTTGCAGGCTTGCTGCTGCACAAGTACTGAATGACGTTGGCGAAAACGTGATCGTGACCCAAACACGGGTTCCCGTCGTGTTCACCCTCGCGGTGCAACTATCGCGTGGCGCCCACAGCGTAGACTTCGACGGGCGCCGCCCGGCCGCGCAGCGCCCGGGGCCCCAGGGGCTCGAGGGCGTACCGCTCGGTGGCCGCGAGTCGGCTCAGGGCGTCGGTCGAGACCAGGAAGCGCCGATCGAGGTCGCGCGTGGCCTGCTCCAAACGGGCGGCGGTGTTCACCACGTCGCCGTGAAAGACGATGTCCCGCTTGCTGTCCCCGATCTCGCCGCTCATCACCGGCCCTGCGTGGAGCGCCGCTCGCAGGCGCGGCGCTACGCCAAACTCCCGCTCGAACTCCGGCGCCGCCTCCTCGAGGGCCGCCACGATCGCGAAGAAGCAGGCGATTGGGCGCGCGTCACCCCGCGCCTCGGCCACCGTCCACGTCACCACCATCTCGTCGCCGACGTACTGGTAAATCTCACCGCCGTAGTCGCCGATCGGGTCCGAAGCTAGGCGGAACACGCCGGCCAGGAAGCGATGGACCGCGGCCGGCCCGATCTGCTCGGCCAGGGATGTCGAGCCCGCGATGTCGAGGAAGAGGAAGAATCGCTCCTCGACCCGAGGTCGATGATAGCGACCGAGCACGATGTTGCGCAGGTTGCGCGGTCCCACGATCTGGCTGATCTCGAACACGAAGAGGAACGCAAAGGCGGCCACGAAGGAGAACAACACCGCCAGGCGCGCGAGCGGGTTCTGGAGGGGAACGGCGCTCGGTGTCAGGCCGAGCACCCGCGTGCCGGGTTCACCCGCGAGCACCGCAGTGATGATCGTCCCGTAGACC
>JBGQEL010000004.1:0-105126 GCA_041496385.1 Methylomirabilia bacterium
CTCGCGCTACGTGCCGGCCGGCGTCTACGGCGTGGACGACCTCGATCACCACGGCAACTGGCGCGTGGTACCGACGTACGGGGCCGTGTGGGTGCCGGAGGCGGCGCCCACCGGCTGGGCCCCGTACAGCACCGGCAAGTGGATCCTGGATCCTTCCTATGGCTGGTCGTGGGTGGACACCGCACCCTGGGGTTGGGCGCCCTACCACTACGGTCGCTGGGTCTTCGTGGACGGGTTCTGGGCGTGGGCGCCCGGGCCCATCGTTCGCCGGCCGGTCTACGCGCCCGCGCTCGTCGCCTTCTTCGGCGGCCCCGGCGTCCGCGTGGGGATCGGCGTTCCCGCGGTCAGCTGGGTGGCGCTCGGCTGGGGCGAGCCGCTCGTCCCCTGGTGGGGTCGGCCGACCTTCGCCGGACGGCCGTGGTGGGGCGGCTGGGGCGGGCCGCGCCTCGTCAACAACGTCGTCGTGGACCGCGGCACCGTCGTCAACGTGAGCAACGTCACCGTCTGGAGAAACGCCACCGTGCAGAACGCGGTGGTCACCGTCAACCAGGAGCACTTCGGGCGGCGTCCCGTCCAGGACGCGCGAATCGGTCAGGTCGACGCGCGCCGGCTCGAGCCCGTGCGCGGGGCGCTCCGCGTGACTCCCGACGCCTCGAGCTTCGTCGGCGCGGCCGGCCGCGGCGCCCGGCCCCCCGAGTCCACCCTGGCGCGCCCGGTTGTCGCCACGAGGCCACCGGTCCGCCGGCCGATCGAGCCGCGCGACGAGACCAGGCGTGGGGCGCCGCCGGTCGTCAACGCGCCGGCGCCGACGATCGTCGCGCCGGCCCGCGCCGCCGCCACTGCGCCCACGCCACAGCGGCCGCCCTTCGGAGCGAGCCCGCTCGAGCGCACGCGGCCCGTGACGGCGCCACGCTTCGAGCCGCCACAGCGCCCCGAGCCCACGCCGCAGGCGTCGCGCGAGCGCGCGCCGGTCGGTCAGCCGGCGCCGGCGGCTGAGCATCGCTCCCCGGTGCCAGCGACGCCCCCCGCAAGGAGCCCGGAGCCCGTGGCGCCGCAGGCGCCGGCCCAGCGGAGCGAGCCTCAGCGGCCGGCCGCGCGGCCACTCCCCGGCGAGCCGGCCAACCGTCTCTTCCCGGGCCGCGCAGAGACGCCGCCACGGCGCTCAGCGCTGCATCCCGCGCCGGCTCCGCAGGCGGCACCGGCTCAGCATGCGGCGCCTCACTCGGCGCCGGCCCGCGAGCGCCGGTCGCGCTGACCTTCAGCTTCGCGTGATCCGCGCGAGGCCGGGCAGGCGGCCGAGGAAGTTGCCGGTGACGCCGCCGTCGACGACCAGATCGTGGCCGTTGACGTAGCGCGCGTCCGCGCCGAGCAGGAAGGCGATGACGTCGGCCATGTCCTCGGGCGTGGCGACGCGCCCGAGCGGGACCAGCGCATCGCGCGCGGCGGCCACATGCGGGTCGGCGTACACCTGGGCGGTCATCCCCGTGCGCACCATCCCGGGCGACACCGCGTTCACGCGGATCCCGTCCCGACCGAGCTCCTGCGCCAGCACCTGGACCAGCATGATGACGGCCGCCTTGCTGGGCCCGTAGGCGCCGAGGTTGGCGTGCGGATGGCTGCCAGACATGGACCCGACGGCCACGATGGACCCGCGCGCGCTCCTGAGCGCGCCGTGCGCCGCCTTGGCCAGGAGCCACGTCGCGCGCGTGTTCACGGCGAAGACGCGGTCCCAGTCCGCGACCGCATACTCCACGAGCGGGCCCGGCCGGTTGATGCCCGCGTTGCTCACGAGACCGTCCAGCCCGCCGAAGCGCGCGACGGTTTCCCCCACGACGCGCGCGGGCGCGTCCGCGTCGCCCATGTCGCCATGCAGCGCGAAGGCGTCCGCGCCCAGTTTCCGCAGCTCCTCGACCACGCCCTCGAGCGCGGGCGGGGGACCGAGGTCCACGGCCGAAATCCTCGCCGCCTCACCCCGACCGCGCGAATCGCGCGCGAGCCGCAGACACGTCGCCCGCCCGATCCCGCTCGCCGCTCCGGTGACCAGCACCCGCATAGCGCCCTCCTCGTGCCGGGAGTGTACCCGAGTCGCGTCTACGGAGGACCGGCGGTCCAGTAGTTCCACTCGATCCGGTAGACGCGATCGTCCTTGAAGTAGAGCTCGACCGTGTCCGGATAGCCGTCGGAGTAGAGATAGAGGTACCGCCCCGGCGTCAGCTCCTGGGGCTCGCCGAGCGTCTCCTCGACGTGCCGGCGCGCGGCGCCGACCTCCAGCCCGTGCGGCAGGCGGTAGCCGGGCGTCATGATCTCCACGCGCCGGAGCGCGGCGGACCCCGACAGGCCGATCGCCGCGCCCGGATACGCGAGCTCGCTGATGGCGTCCATCTTTTCGGGCGCCAGGAGCCCCGGCACGGCCCGCGGGCGCTCGCCCAGCGGCGCGCCCAGCGCCCGCACGATCTGCGCGCGCGTCCGTCCGAAGAGCGCGCGCGGAGCGTCGATGAGATCGTCCACGCGCGTGATGACGGTGGGCCCGATCGCCGCGGCGCGCCCGGCCGGGATCGCGAGCAGGATCGCCAGGAAGACCAGGCGCGTCGCGTGAGGTAGGATGCGGGCATGAATCCGCATGCGGCGCCCAATATACGCTCCGGGCTGGACGCGATCGTCGAATCCGATCAGGCGGTGTGGGAGATCCAGACCTCGGGCCCGGGGCCGGCCGGACGCCTGCCGCTGACCGCGGAGATGCTGCTCGAGCGGCCGAGCGGGGACATCTTCGGCCTCACCCAGAACGCGGGCATGGGCTGGAACCCGAGCGAGCTCGGGCGGCCCCAGTTCCTGATGCTATCGACCCTGGGTGGAATGCGTGCGCCCGACGGTCGACCGATCGCGCTCGGCTACCACACGGGCCACTGGGAGATCGGGCTGCTCATGCAGGCGGCGGCCGAGGAGCTCGCCGCGCTCGGCTGCCTGCCGTTCGCCGCGTTCTGTTCCGATCCGTGCGACGGGCGGACGCAGGGGACGGTCGGCATGATGGACAGCCTCGCGTATCGCAACGACGCCGCGCAGGTCTTCCGGCGGCTGGCGCGCTCGCTGCCCACCCGCAAGGGCGTGCTCGGTGTCGCGACCTGCGACAAGGGTCTGCCCGCGATGATGATGGCGCTCGCGGCGCTGCGCGACCTGCCATGCGTGCTCGTCCCCGGTGGCGTGACGCTCCCGCCGTCGAACGGCGAGGACGCGGGGAAGATCCAGTCCATCGGCGCGCGCTTCGCCCACGGCGAGATCACCCTCGATCAGGCCGCGGACCTCGGCTGCCGCGCCTGCGGCTCGCCGGGCGGCGGCTGCCAGTTCCTCGGGACGGCGGCGACTTCGCAGGTCGTCGGCGAGGCGCTCGGCCTCACGCTGCCGCATAGCGCGCTGGCTCCCTCCGGCCAGCCGATCTGGACCGACATGGCGCGCCGCTCCGCCCGGGCGCTCGTGAGCCTCCAGGCGCGAGGGATCGCCACGCGCGAGATCCTGACGGACGCCGCGGTGCGGAACGCGATGGTCGTGCACGCGGCGTGTGGCGGCTCGACGAATTTGCTCCTCCATCTGCCCGCGATCGCGCACGCGGCCGGTCTCCGGCGTCCCACGGTGGACGACTGGAGCGCGGTGAACCGGCGCGTGCCGCGGATCGTGGACGTCCTGCCGAACGGCCCGGTGGGCCACCCGACGGTGCGCGTCTTCCTCGCCGGCGGCGTGCCCGAGATCATGCTGCACCTCAGGCGCCTCGGCCTGCTCGACGAGAGCTGCCTGACCGTCGCCGGCGAGCCGCTCGGCCGCCTGCTCGACTGGTGGGAGGGCTCGGCGCGACGGCGGGCGCTGCGCGAGCGCCTCCGCCGCGACGGCGTGGACCCGGACGAGGTCATCATGGATCCTGAGCGCGCGCGGGCGCGCGGTCTCACGAGCACGGTGACGTTCCCGCGCGGGAACCTGGCCCCGGAGGGCTCGGTGATCAAGAGCACGGCGATCGACCCCTCGGTCGTCGACGCCGACGGTGTCTATCGCAAGGTCGGGCCCGCGCGCGTGTTCGTCCGCGAGCGGGCCGCGATCGCGGCGATCAAGAGTCAGCAGGCCGACCGCATCAAGCCGGGCGACGTGCTCGTGCTCGCCTGCCGCGGGCCGCTGGGCGCGGGGATGGAGGAGATCTACCAGATCACGGCCGCGCTCAAGCACCTCTCGTTCGGCAAGCAGGTCGCCGTCATCACCGATGCGCGCTTCTCCGGGGTCTCGACGGGCGCCTGCATCGGCCACGTCGGTCCCGAGGCGCTCGCCGGCGGCCCCATCGGCAAGCTGCTGGACGGCGATCTCGTCCAGATCGTGATCGACCGGAACCGGCTCGAGGGAAGCGTGGACCTGGTCGGTCACGGCGAGGCGCGCTTCGGCCCGGAGGAGGGTGCGCGCGTGCTGGCCGGACGGGGCCCGCGCCCGGACCTCGGACCCGACCCCGAGCTGCCGGAGGACACACGCCTCTGGGCGGTGCTCCAGCAGGTGAGCGGCGGCACCTGGGGCGGCTGCGTCTACGACGTGGACGCCATCGTCGGCGCCCTGGGGCGCGCACGCGCGTGAGCCGCGTCCGCCCGCGCAAGCCGGAGTGCCGGCCCTGAAGCGCCGCTGCGCGTGGGCGGGCGACGACCCGGCCATGATCCGCTACCACGATCGCGAGTGGGGCGCCCCGCGTCACGACGACCGGGGTCTCTTCGAATTTCTCATCCTCGAGGGCGCGCAGGCCGGCCTCAGCTGGTCGACGATCCTGAACAAGCGCGCGGCCTACCGGCGTGCCTTCGCGCGCTTCGACGCGCGGCGCATCGCACGCTACGGCCCCCGCGAGGTGCGGCGGCTCCTGGGCGATGCGGGCATCGTTCGCAACCGGGCGAAGGTCCGCGCCGCGATCGCGAACGCGCGGGCGTTCCTCGAGGTGCGGCGAGGCCACGGGACCTTCGACGCCTACCTCTGGCGATTCGTCGGCGGCGCCCCGCTGCAGAATGCCTGGCTGTCGCCGCGCCAGGTGCCCGACGAGACGGAGACGGCGCGCGCGCTCAGCCGCGACCTCAAGGCGCGCGGCTTCGGCTTCGTCGGCCCCACGATCTGCTACGCTTTCATGCAAGCCGTGGGCATGGTCAACGACCACACGACCGGCTGTTTTCGCCGGCGGGAGGTCGCGCGGCTCGCCCACAAGGAGAGGCGGAGATGAGTTCAAGCACGCGCGTCAGGGTCGCGGGCACGAGCGAGCTCGGCCCGGGCGAGGGACGGGTCGTCGAGGCGGAGGGCAAGACCGTTGCGATCTTCAACGTGGACGGCACGTTCTACGCCATCGACAACACGTGCGCCCATCGCGGCGGCCCGCTCGGGGAAGGGGACCTCGAGGGCACCGTCGTCAGCTGCCCCTGGCACGCGTGGCGCTGGGATGTCACGACGGGCGCCAACGTGAACAACCCGGCCGTACGCGTCGCGTGCTTCCCGGTGGTCGTCGAGAATGGCTCGGTGTTCGTCCAGTTTTAGCGGAACCGGACGGGACGCCGTAGGGTTACAATGCCGACTACGTTTCGGTTGCTCCATCCGTGCTCGATCGAGGGAGGTGAGTCCATGCGTCGTTTTACCCAGGTGTTCGCGCTTGTCGTCGCGCTGGTGTTCGTGCTCGCCGGGCCGGCGCTGGCCTTCCAGTGCCCGAAGCTCGCGGCGGAGATCAACACCAAGGTCGCCCAGCGCTACGATCCCACCGCCTCCGACGCCAAGGTGCAGGTCGAGAAGGCCATGCAGCTCCACAAGGACGGCAAGCACGCCGACTCCGAGAAGCTGGCGAAGGAAATCCTCGAAAAGCTGAAGTAGCTCGTTTCCCTCGAGCGGCGCCCGGCACCCCGGGCGCCGCGTTTCTTGACACTCGCCCCGCCCACTGCCTAGCATGCTTGTCGTGGAGGCCGTGTTCTCCGTGCCACCGCTGGTGGTCGGCGTCACGATCGCGGCGGTGGCCCTCGGCCTCCTGTGGGGGGCGCGGCTCTATCAACGCTGCCCCCACTGTGGGCACGTCGTGCGCCGCGTCTCGCAGGGCTGGCGACGCTGCAGCTCATGCGGTCGTCAGTACCGGAAGGGGCTTCGGCTTCGATGAGAGCGCTGTTCCGCTTCCTCGGCCTCGGTGAGACGGGTGCGTCCGTCGAGCGCGCGTTCGCAGCGACCTCCGAGTCCAAGACCACGCTCGGCCCGGGCGTGACGGTCAAGGGAGAGCTCCACGGGGACGGCACGCTCACGATCCAGGGGCAGTTCGAGGGGGATATCGTGCTCAACGGGGCGCTCCACGTCGGCCCCGAGGCGCGCGTGGACGCGAACATCAGCGCGACGACGATCGTGATCGCGGGGGTCGTCCGCGGCAATCTCTCGGCCGACACGCGCGTGGAGATCCTGCCCAGCGGGTCGCTCACGGGCACCGTCAGGAGCGGCAGCTTCGCGGCCGCCGACGGCGCGAGCGTCAAGGGTGAGCTCTGGATCGAGCGGCCGGCCGCGGCGCCGGAGCGACCCGCGTGATCGCCGTGCCCGGCCGGACGCTCGCGGCCCTCGGCGCCGGCGCCCTCGTCCTCGTGCTCCTGGTCGGCCTCGGCTGGTTCTGGTACAGCACCGAGCAGCGCCGCGCCCTCGAAGCCTACGCGACCGCCGCGAGTCGGGTGCGCGCCGCCCAGGCGTCTCAAGCCAAGCCCGAGGACCGGGCCGCGGCCGTGCGCGAGCTGGAGACGGCCCTCACGCGCTTTTCCTCGTCCGGCGCGGCGGCCCCAGCCGCCTACCAGCTGGCCAGCCTGCGCTACGACGCGGGCGACTACGCGGCCGCGCGCGCCGCCTATGAGATCGTGCTCGCGCGCGGCGCCCGCAACACCCTGCGGACCCTGGCGCAGTCGGGCGTCGGGTACACCTGGGAGGCCCAGGGCGACTATGCGAAGGCGATCGACGCCTACCGCGGGGCGCTGGGCAGCCTCGGGCCCAAGGACTTCTACTACGAGTCACTCCTGGTCGACCTCGGCAGAAGCCAGGAGCTTGCAGGAAAGAAAGCCGAGGCTGTCGAGACTTACCGGAGATTCCTTAAAGAGCTTCCTCAGGCGCGACGCGCGGACGACGTCCGTGCGCGCCTGCTATCGCTGGGCGCCAGCAGCTAGCGGTCCATGGGCCGCGGCAACGGAAAGCGAGTGTGAGGCGAAGGTGATCACCAAGCGAACGGCCCTGGGCGTCCTCGACAAGAGGCCTGGGTACTGGTTCTGCATTCGATGCTGGGCACTGGCGCTCACGGCCGGCGAGGACAGCTATGCCGATCTGCGGGACGTGGTCCGCAACCTGTCCACCGCACGGGCCAGTCTCTACGAGACCATCCACAACGAGCCGGGACACATCCTGTGCAACCTCGAGGGGCCCGACTGTGAGAAGCAGCTGACCGGCGCGCGACGCTACAGCGGCTGGCGTTGGAGCGTGCGGCGGAGGCCGAAGTAGCACGTCCGTGTCGGCAACTTCCGATAAGAGGTATTATGTCATGTAGATCGGCACGCGCTCAGGAGCGGCGCAGCGCGGCGATCAGGTCCAGCACGCGCAGGAGCTCGCTCCCCTCCCGCACCATGTCGCGGTCACCGGCCTGGCCCCAGCGCAGCATGCCCTCCCGGTCCACGATGAAGCTCGATCGGTAGGCGACGTTGCGGTCCTCGTCGAGGACCTCGTAGGCGCGCATCACCCGGCGGTGGACGTCGCTCAGAAGCGGGAACGGCAACGCGTGCGCCTTGGCAAAGGCCGCGTGGCAGAACGGGCTGTCGCCGCTGATCGCGAGCAGGACCGCCCCCCGCGCGCGCAGGCGATCAGCGACCTGGACCAGGCCGCCCAGCTCGGGAGTTCAGATGCGTCCCCAGTCGTAGCAATAGAACGCCAGGACGACGTCAGCCTGCCCGCGGAACGACGCGAGGGCGATGTCGCCTGCCCCGGCGCTGGCCGGGAGGGTGAAGTCGGGAGCCGGGGCGCCGTAGCGGAGGGGCACGGGGGCGATTATGCCCCACGCGCGTTGACACCGCCGGCCCAGTCGTAGCCGGCGCGGTCGTCTAGCCCGGAATCTGGGCTTCCTCGGGGAGCTCGGACCACCGGGGCCGCCAGTCGGGAAGGTGCAGGCCGAACTTCTCGCAGAGGTCCTTCACCTCGGCGGCAAATGCCTGGCGGACCTCGTCGTTGTCACGAACCTTGAGCTTGTAGGTCCTGTAGACGTGATTCTTCGGCGACCCGGGGCGCCCGAAGATGTTCATCGTCCGCGTGTACCACTTGGCGAAGGTCGCCTGGGCCTCGTCGTGGGAGGCCGGATCCTCGGCGAGCTTCTTGACCCAGTACTCGCCGTGACGGATGTGAAACTTCTCTTCCTTGAAGATCCCGTCGATCGCGCGCACCCAGGGGCCGTAGGAACAGCCGCGGACGTCCTCGAGCTGGTGGCCGGCGCCCCGGTCCATGCAGAAGTTGAAGAAGATGAAGTCCGTCCACGTGTCGATCGGGTAATAGAAGATGTTCACGCGCTTGTCGCTCGTGATCCGCGCCGTCCCGATGTCCGCGTCCGACCCGATCCGCATCGTGAAGATCTCGTCGTGCTTGCGGACGTGCGTCTCGACGTCGAAGCCGAGGTCGGCGAGCAGGCCGTACATGACCGCCGCGTGACGCAGCTCGTCCTTCACGATCTGCGCGACGACGTGCTTCTCCTCCACCGTCGGCGCCTTCGTGATCCACGGCACGTAGCCGTAGCCGCCCGCCAGCTCGGAGTCCGCCTGCATCGTCAGCAGGTGCACCAGGTTCTCCCGGTAGTCCGGGGTCATCTCGTGAGCGGACTCGAGCCGCGCGCCGCCGTCGATCCTGGCCATCATCTCCGTGTGCAGATCGCTCATGCGCCGCCTCCTCCGGGCTCCAGCATACCCTAGCCGCGCTCGATGACGCGCACGGCTTTGCCCTCCGAGCGCGGGATCGTGCGCGGCGCCACGATCGTGAGCCGGACGGAGAGGCCGAGCGCCTTCTGCAGACGATCGGCCACGCGCGCGCGCAGCGTGACGATCTCCGGGTGCTCGGCGCGAAAGCCCCCACAGCGCTCGACGAGTGCCTGCGCGGGCTCGACGTGGACCTCGAGCGTCGCCAGCGTGGCCGAGCGATCCACGACGAGCTGGTAGTGGGGCGCCAGCTCCGCAACCTGCAGCAGCGTGTGCTCGACCTCCGAGGGATAGAGGTTCACACCCTTGATCACCAGCATGTCGTCCGACCGGCCCTTGACGCGCGCCATGCGAACGGAGGTGCGCCCGCACCGGCAGGGTTCCTCGACGAGAGCCGTGACGTCGCCCGTCCGGTAGCGGACGAGCGGCATGGCGCGCTTGGTCAGCGTCGTGAGCACGAGCTCCCCCTCACGGCCCGGCGCGAGCGGCTCGCCGCTCGCCGGATCGATGATCTCGGGCAGGAAATGGTCGTCCTGGATGTGCAGACCCTCCTGGGCCTCGCACTCGCCCGCGACGCCGGGCCCGATGATCTCCGACAGGCCGTAGACGTCGAACGCCCGGCAGCCGAGCGCGCGCTCGAGGGCTGCCCGCACGCCCTCGGTCCACGCCTCGGCGCCGAACATCCCGTAGCGGAGCCCGAGCGCGCCCGGGCCGACGCCGTCGGCCGCGAGGCCCTCGGCGAGGTGCAGGACGAACGAGGGCGTACCGCAGATCCCCGCCGGGCGAAGGTCGCGCAGGAGGAGCTGGTGCCGGGCCGTGTTGCCCGACGACACGGGGACGACCGTCATCCCGATCCGCTCGGCGCCGTCGTGAAAGCCGAGCCCGCCGGTGAAGAGTCCGTAGCCGAAGGCGACGTGGAGCATGTCGCCGCGTCGCGCGCCGGCGGCCGTCAGGGCCCGCGCCATCACCTCGCGCCACACGTCGAGGTCCTCGGCCGTGTAGCCCACGATCGTCGGCTTTCCCTTCGTCCCCGAGGAGCCGTGGACACGCGCCACCTCGGCGACGGGCACGGCGAACAGCCCGAACGGATAGTGGTCGCGGAGGTCGCTCTTCCGCACGAACGGCAGGCGCCGGAGGTCGTCGAGGGTGTCGAGCCGGGCGTCCCCGAGCCGCTCACGCTGGAAGGGAACGCGCTCCACCGCCCAGCGCAGCGTCGCCTGGAGCCGTTCCAGCTGCAGCCGGGCGCGCGCGCCGGGCGCCATGGTCTCGCACTCGGGATTCCAGATCATGCCCCGTCACGGAGGCCGTGCTCGGCCCGGAGCCGCGCGATCTCCTCACGGATGAGGCGCTCGGCGATCGGCGGAACCACCTCCCGCGCGACCTCGCGCACGATCGCGGCGATTCGCTCGCCGAGCTCGGCCTCGCAGTAGCGCGCGACGGCGGCCTCGGCGGCCCGCCGCACGGCCTCCTCGAGGGCGTCGTCGGTGCCGGCGCCGCCCCGGCCCGCCGGGGGCCGGGCCAGGGCGTCCCGGAGCGCCGTGACGACCGCCGCGTCGTCCAGGTGGTCCACCGCCAGCGCGCCGTCGGCCGGGACCGCGGTCGGCGCCGGCTTCGCGTCGCGAAGGAGCCAGAGCACCGGCAGGTCACGGTAGCGCGTGGCGCCCTTCAGGGTCCGCACCACGTCCACGCCCGAGACGCCGGCACCCTGGAGGCCCGGCTCGATCAGGACGAGGTCCACCGCGTGGTCGCGGACGGTGCGGAGGACCTCCGCGCTCGAGGTGACGCTCAGGACCGCCCAGCCCGCACGCCGCAGTAGAGGCTCGAGCGCGGCGTGGGGTTCGGGCGCACCGGCCGCGATGAGCACGCGCCGCGCCGCCGTCACCGCGCCGCGCTCCACGGGGCGCCCGGCCGGCGGGGCGGCTCGGGGAACTGCTGCTCCACGACCCGGTGCTGCCGAAGCCCGATGGCCTCTCGCTGGATCACCAGGGAGAGCCGGGCCTCCCGCGCCCGCGCGTGGGCGGTCTCGTACTCGGCGAGCAGGCGTGCCCGCGCCCGCAGGTCGGCACTCGCCGCGAAGAGCCGGGCGATCTCCTCCGCGAGGCGCTCGTGCGCCTGCTGGGTGCGGCTCACGCTGGCGCGCGCGCGGCGCGGACCCGCGCCACGGCCTCCGTGTACACGTCGAGCGTGCGCTCGATCTGGAACCGCATGTCGAACTCCCGGACGGCGGTCTCGCGCGCGCGCGCGCCCATCCGCCGGCGCCGCTCGGGATCGAGGAGCAGCCCGATGGCGGCGTCGCCGAGGTCGAGCGGATCCCCCTTGGTGAGCACGCCCGTGTCGCCGTCGCGTACCACCTCGTCGCAGCCCGGCGCGCTCACGGCGACGGCCGGCAGCCCGCACGCGGCGGCCTCGGCGAGCACCAGGCCTTGCGTCTCGGTCTCGGAGGCGAAGAGGAACACGTCGGCGGCCTGGTAGCAGAGCGCGAGCGTGGCATGGGGGCGGGGGCCGAGGAACCGGACCCGGTCGCCCATCGGGAGCCGGCGGGCGAGGCGCTGGAGACGATCCGACTCGGTCCCCTGCCCCACGAGGATCAGGCCCGCAGCGGGCAGCGTGGACGCGACCCGCTCGAACGCGAGCAGCACGCGGTCCGCGCTCTTCTCGCGATCGAGCCGCCCCACGTAGAGGAGCAGCGGAGCATCCTCGGGGACGCCGAGCCCGGCACGCGCCGCCCGCCGGTCCCCCGGCCGGAAGCGCCCCAGGTCCACGCCCGTCGGCACCACGGCGATGGGCCCCCGGACGCCCCGCGCCCGCAGCTCGTCGCGAACGAGGGCCGAGGGCGCGATGACCGCGTCCGCGCGCGCCGCGAACCGCGTGCTGAGGCGCACGGCGAGCGCCTCGACGAGCGACCGCCGAAGCGGCACGTAGTGGGCGTACTTCTCGTAGCGCGTGTGGTACGTGAACACCAGCGGGCGCCGATGGCGCCGCGCGAGCCGCGCGGCCGCCGGCCCGAGCAGGAACGGGTGGTGCGCGTGGAAGACGTCGAAGTCGAGCCCGGCCACGAGCCGCGCGATCCGGCGCGAGTACGGCACGGCGAGGGCGAATTCGGGGTAGGTCGCCGCGGGAATCGACGGGTACCGTACGACGCGCGCCGCGCCGTCGGCGACGTTCGCGAACCGCGGGCCGAAGACCCAGGGCTCGTGACCGGCGGCCTCGAGGCCCGCCCGTAGCGTCTCGACCGAGATCGTGACCCCGCCGTAGAACGGCAGGTAGTTGTTCGTGAAGAGGGCGACGCGCACCGGCGTGTCCGCTAGGCTTTGTTGAACTTCTCGAAGTCCTCCGGCTTGATGTTCTGCAACCACTCCCGGAGCTGCTCCGGGTCGTCGGCCTTCACGGGCTCGGGCTCCTTGGCGACCTCGAGGCTCTTGGCCTTGCGGACGACCTCCTCGTCGACGTAGATCGGCGCGGCGACGCGCAGCGCGAGCGCGATCGCGTCGGAGGGCCGCGAGTCCACCGTGTACTCCGTGTCGCCCGCCTGGAGGTGGATGACCGCGAAGAACGTGTTCTCCTTGAGATCGGTCACAACGACCTTCAGCACCCGGGCGTCGATCGCCTCGAGGATGTTCTTGATGAGGTCGTGCGTCATCGGCCGCGCTGGCGCGACCTTCTCGAGCTCCAGCGCGATGGCGTTCGCCTCGAAGATCCCGACCCAGATCTGGAGGGAGCGCTTGTCCTCTTCGTCCCGCAGGATGATGATCGGCATGTTCGAGACCGCATCGAGCGCCAGCCCGCGGACCTTCATCTCGACAAACATGCGGCCTCCTCCCCTCGTGTGGCGAGCGCGCCGCGCAGGCTGTGCGGCATGGCTTCGTCGACCCGGACCCACGCCAGGTCCCCCACCGCAACACGTCCCTGCCCGTCGAAGTTGACGACCCGGTTGCAGCGGGTCCGCCCCGTGAGCTCGCCCGCGTTCTTCTTCGAGGTTCCGTCCACGAGCACCTCGAGCGTCCGCCCGGTGAGGCGGCGCTGGCGCTCAGCGGCCACGCGGTTCACCACCACCAGCAGTCGCGCGTTGCGGCTCGCCTTGACGTCCTCCGGGATCTGATCGGGCATGGTGGCCGCCGGCGTGCCGGGGCGGCGCGAGTAGCGAAAGACGAAGACGTTGTCGTAGGCGACGCGCTCGACCAGCTCGAGCGTCTGCTCGAAGTCGGTCTCCGTCTCACCGGGGAAGCCGACGATGAGGTCCGTGGACATCGCCATCTCGGGTACCGCGGCCCGGATCTCGTCGACAAGCTCGAGATATCGCTCGCGCGTATAGCCGCGGTTCATCCGCTCGAGGATGCGATTCGAGCCCGACTGGAGCGGAAGGTGGAACCACTCGCACACCTTCGGCACGTCGCGCAGCGCGCGGATGAGCCGGGGCGTGAGGTTGTAGGGATTCGAGGTCGTGAACCGGATGCGCTCGATGCTTGGGACCGCGTCGACGCGCTCGAACAGCTCGGCCAGGTCGGTCGCCGGCGCGAGGTCGCGCCCGTACGCGTTGACCGTCTGGCCGAGCAGCGTCACCTCGCGGCATCCCTCGGCGACGAGGCTCCGGATCTCGGCGAGGATCGTCTCGGGTGGATGGCTGCGCTCGCGGCCGCGCGTGCGCGGGACGACGCAGAAGGTGCAGTGCTTCTCGCACCCCTCCATGACCGTCACGAAGGCGCGCAGGCGGGCGGGCGCGGGCGGACGCGCCGTGATCTTGACGAGTGGCCCCTCACTCGTGTCGAGCAGCGGCCGGCGCTCTCGCCGGACCCGGTCGACGAGATCGGCGACGCGCGCGATGGCGGGCGAGCCGAAGACGAGGTCGACTCCCGGCGCGCGGCGCTGGATCCCCTCCTGGTGCAGCTGGGCCATGCAGCCCATGACGCCGATGACCAACCCGGGGTTCGCCGTCTTGAGCGCGCGAAGCTCGCCGAGCTTCGAGAACACCTTGTCCTCCGCCTTCTCGCGGATGGCGCACGTGTTGACGATGATCAGGTCGGCCTCGCGCTCGTCGGACACGAGCTCGTAGCGCTGCTCGCGAAGGAGGCCCGCGACGCGCTCCGAATCGTATTCGTTCATCTGGCAGCCGTAGGTGATGAGGTGGAGCTTGGCCATGAGTTGTTCGTAAAATCCAGCGCTTGCGCCTCACTGACCGTAGCATCCACCCCAGGGGAAGTCAATTCGCGCGCCCGGGACCGGGCCCCCGCGCCATCGGGTAGTATGGCGCATGGCGCTCGCCAGGAGCACGACCGGTCTCGTGCTGCTGACCTATCTCACCACGCACTTCCTGAACCATGCGCTCGGGCTCCACTCGCTCGACGCGATGGAGGCCGGGCGTGCCTGGTTCCTCTTCCTCTGGCGGAGCCCGCTCGGCACGATCCTCCTCTACGCCTCGCTGGTCACCCACTTCGGACTCGCGCTCCGGTCGCTCTACAGGCGTCGCCACTTCCGGCTCGCGGGCTGGGAGGCTCTCCAGCTCCTGCTGGGACTCATGATCCCACCGCTCCTCGTGACGCACGTCACCGCCACGCGGATCGGCTGGGCGCTCTTCGACGCGCCCGACAGCTACGCCCGAGTCGTGTTCGGGTTGTGGGTCTTCCGTCCCGACCTGGGCCTCCTGCAGATCACGCTCGTCACGGTCGCCTGGACCCACGGCTGTGTCGGCTTCCACTTCTGGCTGCGACTCAGGTCCTGGTACGCGCGAGCCGCGCCCGCGTTCTTCGCCGTCGCGCTCCTCCTGCCGCTCCTCGCGGTGCTGGGCTTCACCCAGGCGGGCAAGGAGGTCGCCCGGCTCGCCCGAGAGCCGCTCTGGTTTCAGGCGATGATCATCCGGCCCGATCCCCGCAGCGCCGCGGATCGGGCGCTCCAGGAACGCATCCGGGAGTCCCTCCTCGCCGCCGTCGGCGGCAGCCTGGCTGTCGTCCTGCTGGCGCGCGCCGGCCGGCAGCGCGGTGAGCGGCGCCGTGGTGTCATCCGCATCGCCTATCCGGCCGGCCGGTGGATCGCGGTGCCGGTGGGCTTCACCGTGCTCGAGGCGAGCCGGCGAGCCGGCATCCCGCACGCGTCGGTCTGCGGGGGCCGCGGGCGCTGCTCGACATGCCGCGTACGCGTCGTCGACGGCGTCGAGTTTCTGCCGGCCGCGGGTCCCGCCGAGCTGCGCGTCCTGAAGCGTGTGGGCGCCGGCCCCTCCGTCCGGCTCGCCTGTCAGCTCCGCCCCTCCCGCGATCTCACCGTGATCCCGCTCCTGCCCGCGGGCGCCGGCCCCGCCGACGCGGCGGGCCGCGCGACACCCGAGGCGGGCCTCGAGCAGGAGATCACGGTGCTCTTCGCCGATCTCCGCGGGTTCACCCAGATCGCCGAGCACCGGCTCCCCTACGACGTGGTGTTCCTGCTGAACCAGTACTTCGCAGCGGTGGGCGGGGCCGTCAGGCGGTGCGGCGGCGTCACCAACCAGTTCACGGGCGACGGCGTCATGGCCCTCTTCGGCGTCGACGGCGACCCGCAAGACGGCGCGCGCCGGGCCCTCGCCGCGGCCCGCGAGATGGTGCTGAGCGTGCGCGCGCTGAGCGCGACGCTGGCCGACGAGCTCCCCGCCCCGCTCCATCTCGGGATCGGCGTCCACCTCGGCCCCGCGGTGGTGGGTCGCATGGGCTATGAGAAGACGGAGTACCTGACGGCGGTCGGCGATACGGTGCACGTCGCGAGCCGGCTCGAGCAGCTCACGAAGGAGTACGGCTGCGAGCTGGTCTTCTCCGACGACGTCGCCCGCCGCGCGGGACTCGACGCGGCGGCCTTTCCACGCCACGACGTCACGGTGCGCAACCGCCGCGAGCCCCTGTCGATCCGCATCGTGGTCGACGCGACGGTGCTCGCGCCCGCCCCGAGGGCGGGCGTGAGCTGACGACGCGCGACGATCTCGTCCGGAAGCCCGGGGTGGCGCACGCTCGGTTGCACGCTTCCTTGCGGGATCAGAATGAAAGATTGACGACGCCCCCCCACGATGGCGAGATATACTCGGGGCGGCAAGAACGTTACAGCGATGAAAGTTATTTCCAGAACGTGAGACCCGCCGCCCAGTCGTCGCGCGAGATCCGCCAGATGGTCCGCTGCCTCGAGCTCTACTATCACCAGGCCAAGAGTCAGAAGGACATCGCCCGCGCGCTCGGCGTCTCGGCGCCGACCGTGTCCCGGCTGCTCAAGCGCGCCTACGACGAGGGCTGGGTCCGCGTCGAGCTCGATCTCCCGCGCATGGAGAAGCTGGAGGCGGCCCTGATCGAGCGCCTCGGCCTGCGCGACGCCGTCGTCGTCGCGGCCGCCGGGCGCGGCGACCTCAAGGAGGAGCTCGGCGTCGCGGCCGCGGCCTATTTCGAGAAGATCGCGTCGAACGGCATGCGCATCGGGCTCTCCTGCGGCTTCACGCTCTACCAGACCATCCGCCGGCTCCGGGAACGCCGGTTTCGCGACCTGGCCCTCTACCCGCTCTCCGGCGAGAGCACCCTCAAGCAGGTGGACCTGTTCCCCAACACGCTCGTCGGGATGATGGCGGCCAAGTACCGGCCGCACGTCCAAGCCTACGCCCTGCCCGTCCAGCACCTGCTCTCGCTGGGCGAGATCGAACGCGAGCGGCGGCGCCTGCTGCGCGATCCGGAAGTGCGCACGATCTACAACGCCGCCCAGTCGGTTGACATCGCCCTCGTCGGGATCGGCCTGATCGGCGACCAGACCCCCGGGTTCTGCTCGCTGGCCGAGTCCTACGGGGTGAGCGTCGGCAGGCTGCGGCAGCTCGGCGTGGTCGGCGAGATCAACTACCAGCCCTTCGCGCGCGACGGGCGGATCGTGGACCGCCCCGAGCTCCGGGTCCTGATGCGTCGCGTCCTGTCGGTGGGCGGCGACCGCCTGCAGGCGCTCTCGCGCCGGCCCGACCGGCACGTCGTCGCGATCGCCGGCGGCCGGGCCAAGGTCGAGGCCGTGCGGGGCGCGCTGGCCGGGCGCTTCATGAATGTCCTCGTCACCGACGAGGACGTGGCCACCGCCCTGCTCCGCTAGGAGCCCGCCCTCGGCATCGACGCCTCCTCGTAGGCGCCCATGCGCCGGAACTTGTCGTGGCGCTCCGCCACCACGGCCTCGCGCGACTTCGGCGCGAGGTCGGCGAGCTGATCCCGCACCGCGGCACGGAGGCTCGCGGCGGCCGCCTCCCAGTTCCGGTGCGCGCCGCCGAGCGGCTCGGGGATGATCCCGTCGATCACGCCGAGCCGCAGGAGATCGGGCGCCGTGATCTTCATGGACTCGGCCGCGTCGGGCGCCTTGCGGGCGTCGCCCCACAGGATGGCGGCGCAGCCCTCGGGCGAGATCACAGAGTAGATCGCGTGCTCGAGCATGAGGACGCGGTTGCCCATCCCGATCGCGAGGGCTCCGCCGCTTCCGCCCTCGCCCGTCACGACGGCGACGATCGGCGTCTGGAGCGCCGCCATCTCGCGGAGATTGCGCGCGATCGCCTCCGCCTGGCCGCGCTCCTCGGCGCCGACTCCCGGATAGGCGCCGGGCGTGTCGATGAGGGTCAACACGGGCTTGCCGACCCGCTCGGCGAGCTGCATGAGACGCAGCGCCTTGCGGTAGCCCTCGGGGTGCGGCATGCCGAAGTTGCGCGCGATCTTCTCACGCGTGTCGCGGCCCTTCTGGTGGCCGATGACCACGACCCCCCGCCCTTCGAACCGCGCGAGGCCGCCGACGATCGCCTGGTCGTCGCCGTACAGGCGGTCGCCGTGCAGCTCGACGAAGTCGTCGAAGAGCAGGCGGATGAAGTCTCGCGCGTGCGGGCGCTTCGGGTGCCGTGCGAGCTGCGTCCGCTGCCAGGCGGTCAGGCTCGCGTAGGTCTTCTGGCGCTGGCGCGCCAGCCGCTCCTCGAGCTTGGCGATCTCGTCGCGGGCCTTGGGCGAGTCGTCCTGGGCCTGGAGGGTCGCGATCCGGTTCTCCAGCTCGAGCAGCGGCTGCTCGAAGTCAAGCGCGTCCGGCATACTCCACCGTCACCGCTCCCGGTCCCAGGAGCGTCTCCGCCTTCGTGACCAGCTCGGGGCTCGGATCCACGCCGACGCCCCGCGCCCGCACCACGACCTCCTGCGCGTCCACGACGACGTGCAGGAAGAGCGGCACGCGGCCGGGGTGCTCGCCGCAGAGTCGCTTGAGCCGTGCCAGCACCTCCGCGGGGTCCGCGGCCCCGGCGAGCCGGATCCGGCACGCGTTCGCTTCGCCCACGCCGCCGCCGTAGCGCGGCCGGCCGTTGCCGTCGGCGAGCGCCTGCTCGAGCAGGCGGATGTCCTCGGCGAGGATGACGCGGCCCTTCTCCCCGTCGTCCACGCGCCCCCGGACCAGGAGCGCCTCGGGCGAGCGCAGGTACGGCGCCGCGGCCTTGTAGGGCTCGGGGAAGACCGTCACGTCCACCGTGCCGTCCATGTCCTCGAGCGTGAAGAAGGCCATCCGGTTGCCGCTCTTGGTCGACGTCTCCTTGAGGCCGGTCGCCTGGCCGAAGAGCAGCACGCGCGCGCCGTGGCCCTTTGCGGTGAGGTCACCCGTCGTCGTGATCCCGAGCGTCTCCACGAGGCCGCGGAAGCGCGCGAGCGGGTGGCCCGAGACGTAGAAGCCGAGCACCTCCTTCTCGAACGCCAGGCGCTGGTCCTGGTCCCACTCGGGCACCAGCTCGATAGACGTGGCCGCCGGTCGCGGCCCGCCCGCGGGTAGCACGTCGAAGAACGAGGCCTGTCCCTCGGCGCGGTCACGCTGCTGGCGCTGGCCGCTCTCGAGCGCCGCGTCCGCGGTCGCGAGCAGGTGGGCGCGCGGCAGCCCGAGCGAGTCGAAGGCCCCCGCCTTGACGAGGGCCTCGACGACGCGACGATTGACCAGCCGCAGATCCACGCGCGTGCAGAAGTCCTCGAGCGAGGTGAACGGTCCCGCCACCGCGCGCGTCTTCAAGATCGACTCCATCGCCGCCTCGCCGACGTTCTTGATCGCGGCCAGCCCGAAGCGGATCGTGTCGCCGGCGACGCTGAACCGGGCCGCCGAGACGTTCACGTCCGGCGGCTCCACGCGAATCCCCATCGCGCGACACTCTTCGATGTACTTCACGATCCGGTCGGTGTCGCCCATCTCCGACGTGAGCAGCGCGGCCATGAACTCGACGGGATAGTTCGCCTTGAAGTACGCCGTCTGGTACGCGACGAGCGCGTAGGCGGCGGCGTGGCTCTTGTTGAACCCGTACCCCGCGAACTTCTCCATCAGCTCCCACACGCGCTCGGCCTTGGCCGTGGCGGTGCCGCGCTCTCGACTCCCCGCGACGAACTTGTCGCGCTGCTTCGCCATAAGATCGCGGTCCTTCTTGCCCATGGCGCGGCGCAGCGTGTCCGCCTCGCCCATGGTGAAGCCCGCCATCTCCGAGGCGATCTGCATGATCTGTTCCTGGTAGACCATGATCCCGTACGTCTCGCGCGTGAACTTCTCCATCGCGGGGTGCTCGTACGCGATCCGTGAGCGGCCGTGCTTGCGCCCGATGAAATCGGGGATGAGCTCCATCGGCCCGGGCCGGTAGAGCGAGACCATCGCGATCACGTCCTCGAGCCGCTCGGGCTTGAGGCCGCGGAGCGCGTCGCGCATCCCCGAGGACTCCAGCTGGAACACGCCGAACGTCCTCGCCTCGCTCAGGAGCTGGTAGGTCTTCGCGTCGTCGAGGGGGAGCGTGTCGAGGTCGAGCGCCACGCCGCGCGACTCCTGGATGAGGGTCACGGTGTTGGCCAGGACGGTCAGCGTCCGGAGCCCGAGGAAATCCATCTTCAGCAGCCCGAGCTTCTCGATCGGCCCCATCGCGTAGCCGGTGATGAGCTCAGGGCGCTTCGGGTCCTTGTAGAGCGGGATGTGCGCGTCCAGCGGCTCGTCCGAGATGACGACCGCCGAGGCGTGCACCGAGGCGTGCCGCGTGCAGCCCTCCAGCGTCCGCGCCACCTCCCAGAGCTCCTTCACGTGGGGCTGGCTCTTCACCTGTTCGGCGAGCGGGAGCGATTTCTGGTAGGCGTCGTCGAGCGTGATGTTGAGCGGGAAGTTGGGCACGAGCTTGGCGATCCGGTCCACGTCCGCGTAGGACATCCCGAGGACACGACCCACGTCGCGGATCGCCGCCTTCGCGCCGAGGGTCCCGAAGGTGATGATGTGGGCGACCCGCTCGCGCCCGTACTTGTCCGCGACGTAGCGGATGACCTCGTCGCGCCGGTCGTCGGCGAAATCGATGTCCATGTCCGGCATCGAAACCCGCTCGGCGTTCAGGAATCGCTCGAAGATCAACCCGTACCGGATCGGGTCGATGTTGGTGATGCCGAGGCAGTACGCCGTGAGCGAGCCCGCCGACGAGCCGCGTCCCGGGCCGACCGCGATCCCCCGCTCCCGCGCGTAGCGGATGAAGTCCCAGACAACCAGGAAATAGCCGGCGAAGCCCATCTTCTCGATGACGGCGAGCTCGTCGGTCAGACGCGCCTCGAGCGCGTCCCCGGGGGTCGCCCCGTAGCGCCGGCGCAGCCCCTGGCGCGCGAGCTCCTGCAGGTAGCTCTCCAGCGTGTGTCCCTCGGGCACGACGTAGCGCGGCAGGTGAAAGACACCGAAGTCGAGCGTCAGGTTGCAGCGCTCGGCGACGGCGAGGGTGTTGCGGCACGCCTCCGGCACCTCCGCAAAGACCCGCGCCATCTCCTCCGCGGACTTCACGAAGAACTCCTGCGTCGAGAAGCGGAAGCGCGTCGGATCGCTGAGGTTGGTGCCCGTCTGGATGCAGAGGAGCGCCTCGTGGGCCTTCGCGTGCCCGGCCTCCAGGTAGTGCGAGTCGTTGGTCCCGGCGACGCGGGCGCCGATTGCCTGGGCGATCCGCAGCGTCTCGGCGGTGACCTTCACCTGCGCTTCGAGGCCGTGGGCCTGGATTTCCATGAAGTAGTTGTCGCGGCCGAAGACCTCCTGGTACCAGCCGGCCGTGTCGCGCGCCTTGCGCTCGTCGCCGGTCGAGAGGAGGCGCGAGACCTCCGAATTGAGGCAGCCCGACAGGACCAGCAGCCCGTCGGCGTGCTGGGCCAGCAGCTCCTTGTCCACGCGCGGCTTGTAGTAGAAGCCCTCGAGGTAGGCCTTCGAGACGAGCTTGATCAGGTTCTGGTAGCCGGTCCGGTTCCGCACGAGGACGGTCAGATGGTTCGCGCCCTCGTAGCCGCCGTCCTGCGAGCCGCGCTCACGACGGCCTCCCGGCGCCACGTAGAGCTCGCAGCCGAGGATCGGCTTCACGCCCGCTTTCTGGGCTGCCAGGTAGAAGTCGATCGCGCCGAAGAGGTTGCCGTGGTCGGTGAGCGCGATCGCCGGGAAGTGCAGGTCCCTGGCCTTCTGGACGAGCTTCTCGAGCTGCGCGGCGCCGTCGAGAAGGCTGTACTCCGAGTGGACGTGCAGATGGACGAACTCGCTATGCTGCATGTACCGTCGACCTCTTCTCCGGGCCGTTGAAGCGTCGGCTCGGCCGTCGAACGGCCTCGCCTCCTACTCCCCCTATTTCCGGGCCGTTGAAGCGTCGGCTCGGCCGTCGAACGGCCTCGCCTCCTACTCCCATTCGATCGTGGACGGGGGCTTCGAGGAGATGTCGAAGACCACCCGATTCACGCCCTTCACCTCGTTGATGATGCGGCTGGAGATCCGGCCGAGCAGGTCGTACGGCAGGCGCGCCCAGTCGGCCGTCATCGCGTCCTGGCTCATGACGGCGCGGAGCGCGATGACGTGCGCGTAGGTCCGAAAATCGCCCATCACGCCGACCGTCCGGATCGGCAGCAGGACGGCGAACGCCTGCCACACCTCCCGCTCGAGGCCGGCGGCCCGGACCTCGTCCTGGACGATCGCGTCGGCGTCGCGAAGGATCTCGAGCCGGTCGGTCGTCACCTCTCCGAGCACTCGGATCGCGAGCCCGGGGCCCGGGAACGGCTGGCGCCAGACGATCTCGGCCGGCAGGCCGAGCAGTTCGCCGAGCTGGCGGACCTCGTCCTTGAACAGCTCGCGCAGCGGCTCGATCAGCCCGAACTGCATGCGGGGCGGGAGCCCGCCGACATTGTGGTGGGTCTTGATCGTCGCCGACGGCCCGCGGAACGAGACGGACTCGATCACGTCCGGGTAGAGCGTGCCCTGCGCCAGGAACGGGATATCGCCGAGCTTCCTGGCCTCGTCCTCGAACACCGCGATGAACTCGGCGCCGATGCGCTTGCGCTTGATCTCCGGGTCCGTCACACCACGAATAACATCGAGAAACCGATGCGTTGCGTCGACATGAATCAGATTAATCTTGAAGGTGTCCCGAAAGGTGTGAACGACCGCCTGAGCCTCCCCCTTCCGGAGAAGGCCGTTGTCCACGAACACGCAGGTGAGCTGGTCCCCGATGGCCCGGTGCACCAGCACGGCCACGACCGACGAGTCCACGCCTCCCGAGAGGGCGCACAGCACCCGCTGGTTGCCGACCCGGGCGCGGATCGCGTCCACCGTCGTGTCGATGAAGCCCCCCATCGACCAGGTGCGGCTCACCCCGCAGATCTCGAGGAAGTTGTCGAAGATCCGTTTCCCCTGCGGCGTGTGGACGACCTCGGGATGGAACTGCACGGCGTAGAGCCTGCGCTGCTCGTCGGCCATCGCGGCGACCGGACAGTTCGACGTAGCGCCGAGCGCGCTGAACCCTTTCGGTGGACGCAGGACGGTATCGCCGTGGCTCATCCAGACGCCCATGCAGCCGCGCGCGTCCGGCTCCAGGCCCCGAAACAGGGGGCTCGCGCCCTTCAACTCGACCTCGGCCTTGCCGTATTCGCGGCGCTCCGCCGGGACGACGTGGCCACCGAGCAGGTAGCCCATCGCCTGCATGCCGTAGCAAATGCCGAGGACCGGCACGCCGGCCTCGAAGAGCGCCTTCGAGGGCAACGGGGCTCCATCCTCGTAGACACTCGAGGGACCGCCGGAGAGGATGATGCCCTTGAACCCCTGGGCCAGGATCGGCTCGATCGGCTGCGTGCAGGAGAAGATCTCGGAATAAACGGCCATCTCGCGGACCCGGCGGGCGATGAGCTGCGTGTACTGCCCGCCGAAGTCCAGGACCGCGATCTTGTCGGTCGCGATCATGCCGCGCGCCGGCGCGCTACCGAGGCCGCCCCAGCTTCTGCGCCTGCTGGAAGACCTTCCCTTCGGTCTTGATGGTAGGAGCGATGATCAGCTCCGTCATCTGGAGCTCGCGGATGTTCCGCGCGCCCACCGAGCCCATGCAGGTCCGGATCGCGCCCACGAGATTCAGGGTGCCGTCTTCGGTGAACGCCGGTCCGAACAGGATCTGCTGGAGGGTCCCCGCGATCCCGACGCGGATCCGCGTACCGCGAGGCAGGTTCGCGTGCGGAGTCGCCATCCCCCAGTGGTAGCCGCGGCCGGGCGCCTCGATCGCGCGGGCGAACGCCGAGCCGATCATGACCGCGTCGGCGCCCGACGCCAGCGCCTTGCAGACGTCGCCACCGGTCGTCATCCCCCCGTCGGTGATGATCGGAACGTAGCGCCCGGTCTGCTTGTAGTAGAAGTCGCGCGCGGCCGCCCCGTCGGCCGTCGCCGTCACCTGCGGCACGCCGACCCCCAGGACCTCCCGGCTCGTGCACGCCGCGCCCGGCCCGACGCCGATCAGCAGCGCGTCGGCGCCGACCTCCATCAGCTCCACGCACGCCTCGTAGGTGACGACGTTGCCGATGACGAGCGGGATCGCGAGCTGCTTCTTGAGCTTCCGGAGATCCACCGGCGTGTACTCGGTCGCGATGTGGCGGGCGGTCGTCACCGTCGACTGCACGACGAAGATATCGGCCCCCGCCTCCTGCGCGATCTGGGCGAAGCGCTCCGCGCGCTGCGGGATGGACGACACGACCGCCCGGCCCCCGCCCTTCTTGATCTCGCGGATGCGCTGGTGGATCAGCTCTTCCTTGATCGGCTCGCCATAGATCGACTGGATGATCTTGGTGGCCTCTTCCTGGCTCGCCGACACGATGCGATCGAGGAACTCGTCGGGGTTCGCGTAGCGGGAAAAGATGCCCTCGAGGTTGAGGACCGCGAGGCCGCCATGCTGCCCCATCTCGATCGCGAGCTTCGGGCCGACGACGCCGTCCATCGCCGCGGCGATGATCGGCAGCTCGTAGCGGTGGCCGCACAGCTCCCAGGAGATGTCGACCTCGGCCGGATTCATGGTCACGGTGCCCGGAACGAGCGCGATGTCATCGAAGCCGTACGCGACTCTCGCCTTTCGCCCTCGCCCCACCCACATGCCCATCGGCTACCCTCCCGTCGGTCCGCCGGTGCGCTGCCCCGATATCCCGTATATAGGGATCGCCCATCGCGCCTCACACTATATTTCGTACCACTATACCCAGGGGCCTACCGCCTGTCAACGACCGGCGCCGCCCGAGTGGGCTTCGTCCCAGAGGATCCGCAGGCCCTCGAGCCGCAGGTGCTCGTCCACCAGATCGATGGACCGCGCGACGTCCGACAGCAGACCGGCGTTCCCGCCGGTCGCGATCACCCGCGCCGCAACGCCCATCTCCGAGCGCATGCGCTCGACCAGGCCGTCGACGAGGCCGGCG
The DNA here is from genome assembly GCA_041496385.1 of Methylomirabilia bacterium. Lineage (GTDB taxonomy): Bacteria > Methylomirabilota > Methylomirabilia > Rokubacteriales > CSP1-6 > AR19. The sequence goes on from JBGQEL010000004.1 coordinate 24,614, forward strand.
TAGCCGTAGATCGCGCCCGACTGGAGGTTGGTCACCGTGTTGCGTCCGATCGCCTCCTTGGGGCGGACCAGCTCGACACGGGAGAGACGCGCGGCGCGGGCGACGAGCGCGTCCACCGACGTCGCAAGCCCCGGCGCGATCGCGCCGCCGATGAATTCGCCGCGCGCGTTCACGCAGTTGAACGTCGTCGCGGTGCCGAAGTCGATGACGATCACGGGGGGGCCGTAGCGCGCCGTCGCCGCGAAGGCGTCGACGTAGCGATCGGCGCCCACCTCGCGCGGCGCGTCGACCACGAGCGGCAGTCGCGTGTTGACCCCGGGCTCCACGACGTACGGCGCGCGGCCGAAATACTCCTCGCACATCCACTCGAGCGTCTGCTGGACCGGGGGCACGACGTTCGAGATCGAGATGCCCTCGACGTCGGACGGCTGGATGCCGCGCGTCCGGAGGAGGGTCTCGAAGAAGATGCCGTACTCGTCGGCGGTCTGCTCGCGGCGGCTCGTCAGCCGCCAGGACACCAGCAGGCGTGCGCCGTCGAAGACCCCGATCTTGGTGTTGGTATTGCCGACGTCAGCGACGAGCAGCATGCGTCCCCCTTTCCCCCGGCGTCGCGATCTCGAGCTCACCGGCCACGACGCGCCGGACGGCGCCCGCGTCCTCCAGCAGCAGCGCCCCGTCGGCGTCCAGGCCGACGGCGAGGCCCGAGAGGCCGTCGACGGTCACGCGGCGTCCGATCGTGTCGGCGAGCGCGAGCCAGCGCGCGCGCACGGGTTCGGCGCCGTCGCCCTCGAGCCGCGCGCGCCAGGCGTCGAACTCCTCCAGGAGCGTGGCCAGGACCTCGTCGCGGTCCGGCGCCGCCCCCGTCTCCCGGGCGATGGACGTGGCGTGGCCGTCGAACGCGGGCGCAAATTCGCGCTGGGCGAGGTTGATCCCGACGCCCACCACGAGCACCGGATCGGCGGGCCCGCCCCTGCCCTCGAGGAGGATTCCGGCGAGCTTTCGCCCGCCCGCGAGCACGTCGTTGGGCCACTTGAGCCGCGCCTCGACGCCCGTGCTCCGGCGCACCGCCTCGGCGACGGCGACCGCGGCCAGGAGCGAGAAGAGCGGCCAGCGTGCGGGCGGCGCGCCCGGCCGGACGAGGATGGACGCCAGCAGGCTCGTGCCCGGCGCGTCGTCCCACGTGCGCCCGCGCCGTCCACGCCCCGCCGACTGGTGGTCCGCGACGACCACCGTGCGGTCCGCGGCGCCGGCCGCGGCGAGCTCGAAGGCGACGGCCTGGGTCGACTCGACCGTCGGGAACCGGACGATCGGCGCCGCGGGTCTACCGGCCGGCGTCATCGACCCAGCCGAGGCTCGCGACGAGCTTGGCGCGCAGCGCTTCCTGCTCGATGAGCCGCTCCCGCTCGCGGGCGACGATCTCGGCGGGCGCCCGCTGGGCGAACTCGGGCCGCGCCAGCTTGCCCTTGAGGAACAGGACGCTCCCGGTGGCGCGCGTGATCTCCTTCTCGAGCCGCTGGCGCTCCGCGGCCAGATCCACGACGCCCGCCAGGTCCACGTAGAGCTCGGCGCCACCGATGACGGCCATCGCCGAGTTCCGTGGCCGCGTCGCGCGCGGATCGACGGTCAGCCGGACGCGCGCCAGCGCGTCGACGAGCGCCGTGTTCGCGGCGAAGAGCTCGCCCGCGTCCCGTCCCAGGCGGAGCGTCGCCGCGAGCGTGACGCCGGGCGCGATCCGCATCTCGCCGCGGATGTTCCGCACGGCGGTGACGAGGTCCATGATCGCGGTCATCTGTCGCTCGGCGTCAGGGTTGCGCTGCTTCCGCGACACCCGCGGGTACGGCGCGATCATGATCGACTCGCCCGCGTGTGGCAGCCGCTGCCAGATCTCCTCGGTGATGAACGGCATGAACGGGTGCAGGAGCCGGAGCGTCGTCTCGAGCACCCGGACGAGGGTCGCCTGGGTGCGCGCGCGCTGGCCCGGGCTCTCGGCGCGGTAGAGCGACAGCTTGGCGATCTCCAGGTACCAGTCGCAGAACTCGTGCCAGAGGAACTGGTACACGGACGAGGCCGCGTCACTGAACCGATACCGCCGGAGCGCCGTGCGGACGGCCGCGATGGTCGCCGCCAGCCGGCTCTCGATCCACGCGTCGGCGAGCGCCGGCGGCGTCTTCTTGGCCAGCGCCGCGTCGAAGCCGTCCAGGTTCGAGAGCACGAGGCGCGCGGCGTTCCAGATCTTGTTGGCGAAGTTCCGGTAGCCCTCGATGCGGTCCTCGGAGATCCGGATGTCGCGGCCCTGCGCCAGCGCCGCGAGCGTGAACCGGAAGGCGTCGGTGCCGTACTTCGCCATGACCTCCAGCGGGTCGGCGACGTTGCCCTTCGACTTCGACATCTTCTGGCCTTCGGCGTCGCGCACGATCGCGTGGAGGTACACGTCGCGGAACGGCACCTCCTGCATGAAGTGGATGCCGAGCATCGCCATCCGGGCGACCCAGAAAAACAGGATGTCGGGTCCCGTCACGAGGACGGAGGTCGGATAGTACGTCTTCGACTCGGGCGTGGAGTCCGGCCATCCGAGCGTGGAAAAGGGCCAGAGTCCCGAGGAGAACCAGGTGTCGAGCGTGTCGGGGTCCTGTCGGAGTGGCCCGCCGCACTGGGGGCACGCCCGGAGGTCTTCGCGCGCCACGTGCACCGAGCCGTCGGCGTCGCAGTGCCACGCCGGAATCCGGTGACCCCACCAGAGCTGGCGCGAGATGCACCAGGGCCGGATGTTCTCCATCCAGTGGTAGTAGGTCTTCACCCAGGTGCGCGGGAAGATCTTGATCCGTCCCTCGCGCACGGCCTTGATCGCCGCCTCGGCCAGCGGCTTCACCTGCACGTACCACTGCTTGGAGACGAGCGGCTCGACCACCGTCTTGCAGCGGTAGCAGATGCCGACCGCGTGCCGGTAGGGCTCGATCCGCTCGATCAGGCCGAGAGCCTTCAGGTCCTCGACGATCCGCTTGCGACACTCGAAGCGGTCCAGGCCGGCGTAGCGTCCGGCGGCGGCGGTCATCCGGCCGTCGAACCCGATGACGGTCTTGACGGGGAGGTTGTGGCGCCGGCCGATCTCGAAGTCCACCGGATCGTGCCCCGGCGTCACCTTGATCACACCGGTGCCGAACTTCGGATCGACGGCGTCGTCGGCGACCACCTTCACGGAGATCATGCCGTCCACCGAGGGAACCTCGAGCGTCTTTCCCACGAGATGCTTGTAGCGCTTGTCCTTGGGGTGCACGGCCAGGCCCGTATCGCCCAGCTTCGTCTCCGGTCGCACCGTCCCGAGGGTGACCGGACCATACTTGATGTAGACGAACTCGGCGTCGCGCTCCTCGCGCTCGACCTCGAGGTCCGAGAGGACCGTCTGGCAGCGCGGGCACCAGTTGACGATGTAGTCGCCGCGGTAGATCAGGCCGTCTTCCCAGAGGCGGACGAACGACTCCCGGACCGCGCGTGACAGCCCAGGGTCCATCGTGAAGCGCTCGCGCGACCAGTCGCAGGACGCGCCGAGGCGCTTGAGCTGGCGGATGATCGTGCCCCCGGACTCCTCCTTCCACTGCCAGGCGCGCGCCAGGAACGCGTCGCGACCGAGATCTTCCTTGGTCTTGCCCTCCGCCGCGAGCTGGCGCTCGAGGATCACGTGGACGGCGATCGACGCGTGGTCGGTCCCGGGGAGCCAGAGCGTGTTGAAGCCGTCCATCCGCTTCATCCGCGTCAGCGTGTCCTGCAGCGTCATGGTCAGCGCATGACCCCAGTGGAGCGACCCGGTGACGTTGGGCGGTGGCATCGCGATCGCGAACGGCTTGCTCCTGGTCGCCGGATCGGCGCGGAAGTAGCCTCGCTCCTCCCAGCGCGGATACCAGCGTTGCTCGACGTCGGCCGGCTCGTAGCGGTCGGAGATGGGTTCGGCCATGGGCTCCTACTCTAGCACCGGCGTCGCGCGCACGAGCCGCCAGCCCTCGGCGCCACGACGGAAGACGAGGCTCCAGGGCACGCGCTCCTGGCTCGCGGCCACCGAGACGCTGCGCGGAACGGCTCCGCCCTCCGGCGCGTCGCACGCGGGCTCGGAACGCAGCGAGGTCGGAAGGCGCCGCCGTAGCGGGGCATCGGCGACGAGCGCCGACAGGGCCGCCGCGTCGCCGCTGGCGAGCGCCGCGAACAGGCCGGTCACCGCCTCGTGCAGATCCCGGTGCCAGGCGTCGTGGTACGTCCGGCTCGTGCGGGGGATGGTGCCGTCGGTCGCCAGCCGGAAGACGTCCTCCGCCTCGGTCTGTCCCGCGCATCCGGGCGTCCAGCCCGCGTAGTGGAGCTCGTAGCGCACGCGAATCTCCCCGCCGCGCACCTGGTAGGCGCGCGCCAGCAGGCCGTCGCCGAAGAGGTCCGCGGTGCTCCACGCGACGCGCACCCCGTCGCCCGCCTGGCGCACGAGGTCGAGGCGGAGCGCGCGCGTGCCGCGCCCCGACGGCGCGCCCTCCCAGGCGGCGAGGAACTGCGGCACGCCGCCCGGCCCCGGTGGGAGCGGATAGACGCTCGGCCGGCCCTCGCGGTGGATGGTCGTCAGGAGGGCGGGCTCGCCACGGAAGCGTCCGTAGACTCGCACCGTGTTGGCGCCGGAGGCCTCGGACAGCTGAAAGGCGCCGACGACGAGGCGGTCCACACGCACCACGCCGAGCACGGCGGCGCCCCACGCTTCTCCGAAGGCGTCGAGGCGCTCCTGGAGGAAACCGGTGGAGGCGAAGGGGCCGCCGGTCGCGAGATTCTCGACGATCTCCTCGTCGAGCAGCGCGTACATCTCGCGGTACGCGTCCGCCGGCGCGTCGGCATCGAGCTGGAGGAGTCGCTGGCGCGAGAGCGCCAGCTCGCGGAAGCGCTCGAGTCGGTCGGGCAGGCCGGCGAGGCCCAGCGTCGGCGGGCCGAGCGCCAGCGCCAGGAGGAGGGCGCAGCCTGCCCGCACTCGCGTCTCGTGACTCCGCGGCCCGCGCACGCGGCTATGGTACAACAGAGCCGTGAGGTTGCTCGTCCTCGATCGGTACATCGTGCGCGAGCTTGTCTCACCCTTCGTCTTCGGCGCGTCGCTGTTCACGTTCTTCCTGATCATCGACCGCATCTATCACCTCACCGACCTGGTCATCACGAAGGGCGTCCCGTTCTACCTGGTCGTCCAGCTGCTCGTGTTCATGCTGCCTTCGTTCCTCGCCCACACGCTGCCGATGGCATTGCTCGTCGCCGTCCTGCTCGCCGGGGGCCGACTCGCGGGCGACCTCGAGATCGTCGCGTTCAAGTCGGCCGGCGTCAGCGCATTCCGTCTCTTCCGGCCGGTCCTGCTCGCGGGCCTTCTCGTGACGGCGGCGACCGCGCTCCTGACGCTCGTCGTGAATCCGATCGCGAACAGCGAGTTCCAGCGCCAGCTCTTCCGGATCCTCCAGTCGCGCGCCGTGAGCGGCCTGCAGGAGCGCGTGTTCAACGCGACCTTCGGCGACGTGATCATCTACGTCGAGCAGGTGAGCGCCTCGCAGGTGGCCCTGCGGGGCCTCCTCGTGTCCGACGAGCGCGACCCGAAGCTCTCGCGGATCATCACCGCGCGCGAGGGGCGGCTCCTCACCGACGACCTGAACCGGCGCATCACGCTGCGCCTGATGAACGGCGCGGTCAACGAGGCCGACGTGGCGCCCGCCGATCCCCCCAAGGCCGTGCTCGCCGACGTCTCGCCCCCCGGCGGCGCGGCGAGCGCCGCGCGCTACCGCCACACGCTCTTCAGCATCTACGACATGAGCCTGTCGGTCGACTCGCCGCTGAAGGGCGCGCCGCGCGTCGAGAAGCCGGAGAAGGATTTGGCGCTCGGCGTGCTCCGGGCGCGGATCGCGGAGCTGCGGGGCGACCCGCACGGTCGGGCGCCGTACCAGATCGAGTGGCACAAGCGGTACGCCCTCCCGATCGCCGCACTCGTCTTCGCGCTCGTCGCCTTCCCGCTCGCCATCCGCTCGCACCGGGGCGGCCGCTCGATCGCGCTCGCGGGAAGTCTCGCGATCCTGCTCGCCTACTACGTGCTGATGACATCACTCGAGGGCATGGCGCTGCGTGTCCGGATCGCGCCCTGGCTCGCGATCTGGACGCCCAACGTGCTCTTCGCCGCCGGCGGCACGGGGCTCCTGCTGGCCACGGCGCGCGAGTGGCGCTGGCCCGCGATGCCGGCGCTCTGGCGCGCGGCGGCCCGCATCCGGCGCGCCGTACCCGCGCGCCGCGATCGTGTCCTCCAGCCGCACGCCGGCACGGCGGCCCGCGATTCGACGCACATCATCGACCGCTACCTCGTGCGCGAGTTCCTCGGCTTCATGGGCATCGGGCTGGCGGTCGCCGCGGCGCTCTTCGTCGTGATCGACCTCCTGCAGACGCTCGACCGCTACCTCCGCGTGAAGCCGCCGCTGCTCTACATCCTCGAGCACTTCGCCTATCGCCTACCGCCGGCGCTCCACGACGGCCTGCCGGTCATCATGCTCGTCGCGACGATCTTCCTCTACCTCACGCTGTCCCGGTATCACGAGCTGACCGCGATGAAGGCCGCCGGGTTGTCGCTCTACCGGATCAGCCTGCCGGTCCTCGCCCTGGGCGTCGCCGTCGCGGCGGGCGCCGGCCTCTTTCAGGAGCTGGCGCTCCCCGTCCTCAACGAGCGCGGCGACGAGGTGGACCGGGTGAAGATCCGCGGCCAGGCGCCGCGCCACCTCCAGTCGCGGCAGCGCCTCTGGGTCCGGAGCTCCGACTCCCGCTTCTACCGGATCGAGCTCTTGCACCCCGGCACCAACGACATGTACGGCGTCACCATCCTGGAATTGGACCGGGCGTTCCACCTGGCCGACCGGATCGACGCCCGGCGCGCTCACTGGACCCCCGCGGGCTGGGAGCTCTCCGAGGGGGCGCTGCGCGAGATCGGGCCCGCGGGGCAGGTGCAAACCGTGCCGTTCGTCTGGACCGCGCTCGACATCAAGGAGGAGATGGAGGACTTCATCCGCATCCAGAAGCCCGTCAGCTCGATGAGCTATCGCGAGCTCAAGGAGTACATCGGACGGCTCGAGGCCGCGGGCTTCCAGGCGCGCAAGTACCTAGTCGAACTCTACTCGAAGCTCTCCTTCCCGCTCGTGAACCTCGTCATGGTCCTGATCGCGATCCCGTTCGCGCTCCAGTCACCGCGCGGCGGCCGGCTCTTCGGCGTGGGCCTCGCGATCGCGATCATGGCGGGCTACCTCGTGGTCCACTACGTCGCGCTCGCCTTCGCGCGCGCCGACCTTCTGCCCCCCCTGCTCGCCGCCTGGACGGCGAACATCATCTTCATGGGGATCGGCGTCTCGCTGCTGCTCCGCGCGCGGACCTAGGCTACCGCTGGCTCTGGCTGAGGGCGCGGAGCGCCTCCTCGAGGCGCTTCTGCTCGGCGCCGTAGGTGGCCCAGTCGCCGCGCCGGAGCGCGTCCTGGGCCCGGTTCCAGATCTCCAGCGCCCGCTGCCCGAGCTGGCGCGCGCCGCCGCCCTCCGCCGACGGGGGCGTGGCGGCCGCGGCCGGCGGCGGCGCGGCGCCGGTGGCCGGGCGCCCCCCGAAGAGGCGTACGAGCGACTGCTGGAGCGTGGGCTCCATCGCAATCTGGTTTCCGTAGGCGACGATGACCCGCCGGAGCTCGGGCACCGCGCCCTGCTCCGACGCCGCGAGATAGAGCGGCTGGACGTAGATCAGCGACTGGTCGAGCGGCAGCGCGATCAGGGAGCCGCGGATCACCGTCGAGCCGCGCTGGTTCCAGAGGGACAGCTGCTGCGAGATCACGGGGTCCTGATCGATACGCGCGTCGATCTGCCGCGGGCCGAAGACGAGCTTCTGCTTCGGCAGATCGTAGACGAGGAGCCGCCCGTAGTTGGGCGGATCGGAGCGCGCGGCGAGCCAGGCGATCATGTTGTCCCGCCGGCTCGGGTTGAAGAGCGTGAGGAGGATGAACTCCTCCTTCCTCTCGCCCGGGAGCCGCATGATCGTGTAGTAGGCCTCCATCTCGCGGTCCCGCCCCTCGACCGTCCGCCTCGGGATCGCCCAGAGGTCCTCCTTGTTGTAGAACACCTGGGGGTCCTTCATGTGGTACGTGGCGTACTTCCTCGCCTGGATGGCGAAGAAGTCCTCGGGGTAGCGGATGTGGGGGCGCAGATTCGCCGGCAGGGCCTCGAGCGGGCGGAGCAGCCCGGGGAAGGCGCGCGCGTAGGCGCGCACGAGCGGGTCCGTCGGATCCGCGAGGTAGAAGGCGACCGTGCCATGATAGGCGTCGATCGTGACCTTCACGGAGTTCCGGATGTAGTTCCCCACGCCGGCCACGGGATCCGAGTACGGGTAGCGGCTCGTCGTCGTGTAGCCGTCGAGCATCCAGACCAGCCGGCCGTCGTCGGTGACGACGATGTACGGATCGTGGTCGTACTTGAAGAACGGCGCGATCTGCCGGACGCGCTGCCCGATCGCGCGATAGATCATGATGCGGCTGTCGGCCGTGAGGTCGTTCGCCAAGAGGATCTTCACCTCGCCGAAGCGCACGGCGAAGAGGAGCTTCCGCAGCCAGGCGCCGATCGGAATGCCGCCCGTGCCCGCGTAGCTCGTGTAGACGTTCTCGTCCCCCGACGGATACGAGAGCTCCTGCTGCCGGGTCTTGACCAGCACGTACTCGTTCGACACTTCGCCGAAGTAGAGCTCCGGCCGGGTGATCGCGGGGAAGCCGCCCGTGGACTGCGGCGGGATGTCCTTCACGAAAAACTCGGGGAGCCCCTCCGGCGTGATCCGGTTCACCGGCCCGACGACGACGCCGTAGCCATGGGTGAAGGTCAGGTGCTCGTTGATCCAGATCCGCGACTGCAGATGCGGGTAGGACAGCTCACGCGCCGAGAGCATCAGCTGCCGGTACACGCCATTCATCGTGTACCGGCCGACGTCGACGTCCGTGAACTTGTAGTAGGTCCGGATCTCCTGGAGCTGGGCGAAGGTCCGCAGCAAGGGCCGGTGGTCCCAGAGCCGGACGTTCTCGATGGTCAGCGCGTTGCGCTCCAGCGCCCGCGCGTCGAGCGTTTCGTCCGCCGGGAAACTGCGCTCCTCGATCCGGTCGAGGCCGTAGGCCTGTCGCGTCATGCGGATGTTGTGGCCGATGAAGGGGCGCTCCGCGACCAGCTCGTTCGGCGTCACGCTGAATCGCTGGAGGAGCGCCGGGTAGACGCCCAGGCCCACGATCCACACGAGCCCGAGCACCACGAGCCCGCCCGCCATGAACCGCAGCCCCGGGCGCGCGATCTGCGCCAGGCAGAGGGCGGCCGCGACCGCGGCGAGCACGGCCAGCACACCGAGCGCGGGGAGCGACGCATAGATGTCGGTGTAGGACGCGCCGAAGACCACCCCGCGGCTGGAGAAAACGAGCTCGAAGCGATCGAGCCAGAAGCCGACCGCGGTGAGGGCCAGCGCCAGGGCGCCCAGCACGAGGAGGTGCGCGCGGGCGCCCGTCGCGAGCCGGGGGCCCCGCGTCGTCAGCACGAGGCTCCGCTGGAGCACGTAGACCGCGACGGTCAGCACGAGGGTGCCGATGACGAGGGTCAGCGCCCAGCCCTGGAGGAGCCGCCAGAACGGCAGAACGAAGACGAAGAAGGCGAGGTCGCGGCCGAAGAGCGGGTCCACGCTGCCGAAGGGCACCGCGTTGAAGTATGAGAGCACCGTCTCCCACTGCCCCGTCGCGCGCAGGCCCGAGACGAGCGCGATGGCCGCCACCACGATCGGCAGGAACCGCCGGATCAGCGGCTCGATCACCACGCGCCCCGGCAGGCCCAGCTGATCCTCGAGCTCCCAGATCACGTCGGGCGCCGCCGTCCGCACGGCGAAGGTGAGGTTGAGATAGAGAAACACGAGGACCCCGAGGGCCAGCGCCGTGAACAGGGAGCCGCGGAGCGCCAGGATCTTGGTGAAGACCTCCACGTAGCCGACTTCCTGGAACCAGAGCCAGTCGGTGTACAGGGGGACGAGCTGGGCGACGACGCCGAGCGCCAGGAACATCACCAGCAGCACGATCACCGGCTGACCGCGGTTCATGGCGGGGAACGGTGACGGCTAGGTGCCGTGGGTCCAGGACGCGAGATAGGTGCGCTGCTCGCTCGTCAGCTCGTCGATGTGGACACCGAGCGCCGCCAGCTTGAGCCGCGCGATCTCGAGGTCGATCTCGCGCGGCACCCCGTAGACCTTCTTCTCCAGCGTCCGGCCGTGCTTGACCACGTGCTCGGCCGAGAGCGCCTGGTTCGCGAAGCTCATGTCCATGACGGCCGCCGGGTGTCCCTCGGCGGAGGCCAGATTGATGAGACGCCCGTCACCCAGGACGTAAACCCGGCGCCCGTTCTGGAGCGTGTACTCGTCGACGAACGGCCGCACGGTGCGCTTCCCGCGGGCGATCCCGCCCAGGGTCTTGAGGTCGATCTCGACGTTGAAGTGGCCGGAGTTCGCCAGGATCGCGCCGTCCTTGAGTCGCGTGAAGTGGTCGCTCGACATGACCGTGGTATTGCCCGTGACGGTGACGAACACGTCGCCCCTCTCGGCCGCGCGAGCCATCGGCATGACCTGGAAACCGTCCATGACGGCCTCGAGCGCCCGCATCGGCTCGACCTCCGTGACGATCACGTGGGCGCCCATGCCCTTGGCGCGCGCGGCGACGCCGCGGCCGCACATGCCGTAGCCCGCCACGACGAGGGTGCAGCCCGCGAGGAGGATGTTCGTCGCGCGCAGGATACCGTCGATCGTCGACTGGCCCGTGCCGTAGCGGTTGTCGAAGAGGTGCTTCGTGTCGGCGTCGTTGACCGCGATCACGGGGAACGCCAGGACGTGGTCCTTCTCCATCGCGCGCAGGCGGACCACCCCGGTCGTCGTCTCCTCGGTGCCGCCGAGCACGTCGCCGATCAGATCCTTGCGCGCGCCGTGGAGCTGCGAGATGAGGTCGGCGCCGTCGTCCATCGTGACCTGCGGCCGCGTCCCGAGCACCGCCTCGATGTGCTTGTAGTATCGCTCGTTGTCCTCGCCCTTCTGGGCGTAGACGGGAATCTCGTAGGCGCCGACCAGCGCCGCGGCCGTGTCGTCCTGCGTCGAGAGCGGGTTCGACGCGCAGAGGACGAGCTGCGCTCCGCCCGCCTTCAGCGTGAGCATCAGCACCGCGGTCTCGGTGGTGACGTGCAGGCACGCGCCGAGCCGGATCCCCTTCAGCGGCTGCTCCCGGGTGAACCGCTCACGGATCTGGCGCAGGACGGGCATCGACTGCTCCGCCCACTCGATCTTGAGCTTGCCCGCGGCGGCGAGCGAGAGGTCCTTCACGTCGTGCGTCACCATCGGATGCGTTCCTTTCAGTCTGGCGTGACAAAGAACCGGGCCCCGGGGAGTCCGCGCGGGACGCCCCGGAGCCCGGCCCGTCGATACGTGGCGCTTCGACTACACTCCGGCGTCGTCGCGGAGATCCTTCACCCGGTTCGTCCGCTCCCAGGTGAAGTCGGCCTCCGAGCGGCCGAAGTGGCCGTAGGCCGCCGTCTTCTTGTAGATTGGCCGGCGCAGGTCGAGGTACTTGATGATCCCGGCCGGCGTGAAATCGAAGTGCCGCCTGACCAGTCCCTCGAGCACCGTGTTCGGCACCTTGCCGGTGCCGAAGGTCTCCACCATGATCGAGACCGGCTCGGCGACCCCGATCGCGTAGGCGACCTGGACCTGGGCCCGCCCGGCGAGGCCCGCGGCCACGATGTTCTTGGCCACGTGGCGCGCCATGTAGCAGGCCGAGCGGTCCACCTTCGTCGGATCCTTCCCCGAGAAGGCGCCGCCGCCGTGCGGGCACGACCCGCCGTAGGTGTCCACGATGATCTTGCGTCCCGTGAGCCCCGTGTCCCCCATCGGGCCGCCCGTGACGAAGCGGCCCGTCGGGTTGACGTGGAAGACGCACGTCTTTCGATCGAGCAGCTCCGCGGGGATCGTCGGGATGATGACCTGCTCGATGATGTCCTGGCGGAGCTTCTCCGTCGTCACGTCGGGGCTGTGCTGCGAGGAGATCACGACCGTCTCGACCGCGCGCGGTGCGCCGTCCACGTAGCGGACCGTCACCTGCGACTTCCCGTCGGGGCGCAGGTAGTCGAGCGCACCCGACTTCCGGCGCTCGGTGAGCCTCATGACGAGCTTGTGGGCGAGCATGATCGGCAGCGGCATGAGCTCCTGGGTCTCGGTGCACGCGTAGCCGAACATGAGCCCCTGGTCGCCCGCGCCGAGCTTGTCGACGCCCATCGCGATGTCGCCCGATTGCTCGTCGATCGCCGTGATGACGGCGCACGTCTCGTAGTCGAAGCCGAACTTGGCGCGTGTGTAGCCGACCTCGCGGATCGTGTCCCGGGCGGTGCGGGGGATGTCCACGTAGCACGACGTCGTGATCTCGCCCGCGACCACGACGAGGCCCGTCGTCAGGAGCGTCTCGCACGCCACTCGCCCCGTCGGGTCCTGGCCGAGAATCGCGTCCAGGACCGCGTCGGAAATCTGGTCGGCGATCTTGTCGGGGTGACCTTCGGTCACCGACTCCGACGTGAACAGATACTCGTCACGCGCCATCGGGCTCCTCCGCATGTCGTCGTCTCGCTCGAGACGATCGTGATGCCGTCACTCTAGCACGTCCGCTCCGTGCGCCTCAAGGATCGACCCGAAGAGGCGTCAGCCGAGCCGCCGCTTCAGCTCGTCCAGGAGCGGGACCGACCAGGGCTCCACCCCGCGCGCGATGGCGGCGTAGTAGCTGACCCACATGCCGACGTAGGTCAGCGACAGCAGGCGCGCCACGTGCCCCGTGCCGCGCGCGCGGCACTCGCCGATACCGCCCGCGGCGGGCGCCACGAGCTCGCGGAGCAGAGCGAAGCGCCGCGCGATTTCCGGAGGCTCCTCCGCATCGCGCAGCAGGACGAGGTGCAGCCCGCGCGCCGCCGGCGCGCGCCAGGCCTCGATCTCGTTGTGGTTCATTTCCGGCAATGCACCCGCGAGGGCCAGGAGCTTGGCGTTCTCCTCAAGGTCGGTCTTCCAGCGGTACGCGACCGACGCCGTCCCGGGACCGCCGTAAATGACCGGCATCCGGTCCTCGAGCGCCAGCGCGAGGCGCTTGGCCTCGTTTCCGGCCAGCGGGCTCTCCGGTCCGAGCTCGCCCGCCATCGCGCCCAGGACGTCGACCGTCTCGACGAGCTCCGTGTCGCTCGCCACGGGCAGGCCGAGGCCCGCGAGGACCCGCACCATGGGAAAGAAGAGGTGCCCGAGGGCCATGCGCGGCATGAAGCCGGGCGGCAGGGTGACGCGCGGCAACCGGTGCGCCGTCGCGAGGCCCGCCAGCCGGCCGCCCGACGTGAGGACGACCACGGCCGCCCCGCGCGCGAGCGCCACCTCCACGGCCGAGAGCGTCTCGGCGGTGTCGCCCGAGTAGGACGCGGCGATGACGAGCGCGTGCGCGCCCACCGAGGCCGGCAGGCCGTAACCCCGGTGAACGAGACACGGCACGTCGAGCCGGTCGCCGGCGCACGCGGCCAGCAGATCGCCGCCGGCGGCCGACCCGCCCATGCCGGCCACGACGACGAGGGAGGGTCGGCGTCGCAGGACGGCCGGCTCGGCCTCCAGCCGTAGCGCTTCGCGGCACTGCAGGGGAAAGGCGGCGAAGACGTCGCGGACCCGGTGCGGGTCCCGCTCTTCGAAGACCCGGGCATCGTCGAGGGTCACGGCCCGCCCACGCCGAGCGTCACCCGGATCTCCCGCTCGTCGCCCGGTTCGAGTGCCACGGGCCAGACGAGCAGCAGGGCCATCCCCTGGTAGATGCGCTCGAAGCCGGCCTCCGAGACGGACACGGTCTGCACGGGCGCCCAGGCAAGCTCCGCCGCGGGCGACCACGCGAGCCGCGCCGCGACTCCGATCCACTCGTCCACGAGCGCCACGGCGCTCAGGTCCGGCACCCGCCCGCTGCTGCCGAGCGAGGGGCGGCCCTCCAGCGTGAGGTAGCGTCCGGGCGCGTCGCCCGCGGTGAGCGCCAGATTCCACTGCACCGCCCAGCGGCCCGTCACGCCGCGCCCCCCGGCGGCCCGCAGGCCGTAGCGCGCCTCGAGCGTCGCGCCGTGGACGCTGACCACCTTCCGGATCGCGACGGGCTCGCCCGCACGAGGCGAATGCACGAGGGTCGCCGTGACACGACCGTCGCCGACGACGACGGAGCAGTCGAGCCGCTCACGCGCCAGGGTCAGCCGGGCCCCGCCCCAGGGTGCCAGTGGATCGAGCGGTGATGCGGGACCGTCGAACCAGGCGTCGAGCAGCGACGCACGACGAAACTCGTCGTAGTCGAGCAGCGCCTCGAGCCCGGCCTCCTTCACCGCCGGCGCCTCGTGGATCGTCCGGACCTGGCCGCTCGCGCCCGGCCGCCCCGCGGTGCGGACCCGCTCGTGATACGCCTCGGGCCGGCGGGCGAGCACGTCGGCGAGGTCCAGCGCCTTCGGAAGATAGCCGATCTCCGTGACCGCGCCGCCGAGCTCGGGATTGAGCGTGACCGCGAGCTCGCCGGTCCGGGCGAAGACCTCCTGGCGGCCGTCTCCGTTTCCGTCCTCCCTCGCCCACCAGACGCCGGCGTCGCCCAGCGCGGCGGCGAGGCGGGCCTCGCAGTCGAGCAGCGCGCTCTTCACGGCGCGTCGCAGGTGCGGCAGATAGCAGCCGCCGAACACGCCATGCCAGTACGCGTCGTTCGCCTGGCCCCGCCAGAGCGCCTCACGCGCCTCCAGAAGCCGCGCGTCGTCGGGTGACGCGTCGAGGGCGGCGTGCACGGCGCGCGAGAGCCGGAGCATCTTCCAGTGGGTATCGGCGATCTCCGGGTACTTGACGAGGAAGCTCCGCCAGAAGCCTCCCCGCAGGAGGCCGGTGAAACGCTCCCCCTCGCCGAGGGCGGCGATCTCCTGCCTGGCATGCTCGAGCCTCTGGGCGGCCTCCGCCGGGAGCGCCCACTCGCCCATCTCACGGTAGGAGGCCGTCGGCAGGTAGACCCGCCCGCTCGCGGGCAGCCGATCGACCACGTCGCCGAGGGTCGCGAGCTCGAGCCAGTCGGTCGCGAGGATCCGGTCGAAGAAGCTGTCGAGCCAGCCCTTCTCGTAGACGTGCGCGTGGGTGCCCGGCCACACGCCGAACTTCTCGCCGTCGTCCACCATCGTGAGCGCAGCCACGCGGCCGCGGCGTTCGGCGAGATGCTCGAGCGTCGCATCGACCTCGGCGAACGGGACGAGGTACCGGAGCCGCTGGCTGATCGGGAACACGCGCATCACCGCGCCCTGCTCCTCGGTGAGGTAGTACCCGCCGAGCGCGTCCACGTCCAGGCCGGTCAGCGCGAAGTGGCTGTCGTCCACGAGAACGTACTCGACCCCGGCGGCGGCGAGGATCTTCGGCAGGTGCGGCTCCCAGACGCGCTCGGCGAGCCACATGCCGCGCGGCCGGACACCGAAGTGGGTCTTGAGGAACGCGCTCAGGCGCTCGATCTGGCCGCGCTTGTCGGCGTCCGGCAAGACCGCGAGGATCGGCTCGTAGAATCCGCCGGTCAGCAGCTCGACTTGGCCGCGCGCGGCGAGGGTGCCGAGGAGCTCGAAGGTGCGGGGCGCACGCGCCCGCAGCCACTCGAGGAGGCTCCCCGTGCAGTGGACGGAGAGGCGGATCTCGGGGCGCGCGCGCAGGCGCTCGAGGAACGGCCGGTAGGCGCGCTCGGTCGCCTCCACGAGCACGTGATCGAAGTTTCCGATCGGCTGGTGGTTGTGAGTCCCGAAGCAGAACACCAGCCGGTCACGACCCACCGCTCGCTACTCGCGGTCCAGGTCTCGATGCACGACGCTCGGCGCGTAGCCGAGCTCGTCGAGGAAGCGCTTGAGCTCGTCGACCAGCGTCACGGAGCGGTGGCGGCCGCCGGTGCAGCCGATCGCCACGGTGAGGTAGGCCTTGCCCTCGCGCTCGTAACACGGCAGCAGGAACGTGAGAAACTCCTTGAAGTGTCCGAGGAGCGCCTGCGACGCCGTGTCCTTCATGACGTACTCGCGCACGCGCGGGTCGCGCCCGTCGAGCGGGCGCAACGCCGGCACGAAGTGCGGGTTCGGCAGGAACCGGACGTCGAACACGAGGTCGGCGTCGATGGGCAGACCGTGCTTGAAGCCGAACGAGACCAGCGAGGTGGCGAGCCCGAGGCGCGCCTTGGGCGCCACGTAGAGCTCGACCAGGAGCTCCTTGAGCTGATGGACGGTCAGCGCCGACGTGTCCACGATCCGGTCGGCGATCTCGCGCATGTTCGACAGCGCCTTCCGTTCCGCGCGGATGCCCTCCAGGACGTTCCCGTCGGCCGCGAGCGGGTGCCGGCGGCGGGTCTCGCGGTAGCGCCGGACGAGCGCCTCCTCGCCGGCCTCGAAGAAGAGCACCTCGACCGCGTGGCCGCGCGCCCGGAGCTCGGGGATGGCCTCGATGAGGTGCGAGAGGTACTGCCCCTCGCGGACGTCCACGCCGAGGGCGACGCGCCGGATCGTCTGTCCCGAGCGCGCGATCAGGTCGGCGAAGGTCGGGATGAGGGTCGTCGGCAGGTTGTCGACACAGAAGAAGCCCATGTCCTCGAAGGACTTGATCGCGTAGCTCTTGCCCGCGCCGCTCAGCCCCGTGATGATGACGAACGAGAGGCGCTCGTCCATCACCGCTTGCGCGGCGCCAGCCGGCGCTGGTGCGAGGGCAGGATGCCGAGCTCCTCACGGTACTTCGCGACGGTGCGGCGAGCGATCGTGAGGGCGCGCCCCTTGAGGATGGCGGCCACCTCCTGGTCGGAGAGCGGCTTGGCCGCGTCCTCGTTCGCGAGGAGATCCTGGATCATCTTCTTGACCGAGACGGAGGAGACCATCTCGCCGTCGCCGGACGCGATGCCGCTGTGGAAGAAATATTTCAGCTCGAGGAGTCCCTGGGGAGTCTCGACGTACTTGTTCGTCGTCACCCGGCTGATCGTGGACTCGTGCATGCTGACGTCCTCGCCGACATCGCGGAGCGAGAGCGGCCGCAGGTACGCGAGCCCCTTGTCGAGGAACTCGCGCTGGAACTTGACGATGGACGTGGTCACCTTGCGGAGCGTGCGCTGCCGCTGGTCCACCGACTTGATCAGCCAGAGTGCCGACCGCAGCTTCTGGTCGACGTACTGCCGGGCGCCCTCGTCCTGTGAGTTGCGGAGCGAGCGGTACAGCGAGCTCACGCGCAGCCGCGGGATCCCGTCCTCGTTGAGGACGACCGTGTATTCCCCGCTGATCTTGTAGACGAAGACGTCGGGCACGATGTAGCGGGCGTCGGACCCGCCAAAGCTGCGTCCCGGCTTCGGCTCGAGCCCCATGATCTCCTCGATGGACTCCATGACCCGATCCAGGGGCTGCTTGAGCGCGCGCGCGATGTCGGGGTAGCGCCGCCGCGAGAGGTCGTCGAAGTGGTGCTCGATGATCTCCTCGGAGAGCGGGTCCACCGGGGGATTGGCGCGGAGCTGGAGGAGCAGGCACTCCTGGATCCCACGCGCGCCGACGCCGACCGGCTCGAATCGCTGGATCACCTGGGTCAGGACGCGCTCGGCCTCCTCGGGCGTCGTCTGGCAGCGCTGCGCGATCTCGGCGATCTCGGCGCGGAGGTACCCGTCCTCGTCGATGTTGCCGATGATCTCCTCGCCGATCCGGCGATCGCGCGGATCCTCGATCGCCAATCGGAGCTGTTCGTCCAGGTGGTCGGACAGCGAGGAGGTGGAGCGGAGCATGTTCTCGAACGGAAGATCCTCGCGCTCCTCCTGCGCCACCAGCGACCGCTCCTCGCGGCTGTCGAACATCACCTCGAACGGATCGTACGGCAGGTCGTCCGTCTTGCCCTCCGTCGTCGGCGGCGGCTCCGGCGCCGCGACCTGCTCGACGGTCGGGGCCGGGGGCTCGGAGGGTGTCGTCGGCGCCTCGGGCGCCTCGCTGTTGTCGGTCGGGACCTCCTCGAGCAGCGGGTTCTCGAGCAGCTCCTTCTGCACGACCTCCTGGAGCTCCAGCGTGGAGAGCTGCAGGAGCTGGATGGCCTGCTGGAGCAGCGGCGTCATGACGACCCGCTGGCTTTGCTTCAGGGACAGGCGCGCTTCCATCGCCATGGCGTGGCTCCCCGCCGGGCCTAGAGCGCGAACCGGTCGCCGAGGTAGATCTCGCGCGCGACCGGGTTGTTGGCGATCTCCGTGGCGGTGCCCGACACGAGGATCTTGCCGTCGTACAGGATGTAGGCGCGATCGGTGATCGCGAGCGTCTCGCGCACGTTGTGGTCGGTGATCAGGATGCCGATGCCGCGCTCCCGCAGCCGGCTGACGATCTGCTGGATGTCGGCGATCGCGATCGGGTCGATGCCGGTGAACGGCTCGTCCAGCAGCAGGTACTGGGGTGACGTCACGAGCGCGCGGGTGATCTCGAGGCGCCGGCGCTCGCCCCCCGAGAGCGTGTAGGCGGGGTAGGGCGCCAGCGACGACAGGTCGAGCTCCGCGAGGAGCTGCCGGGCGCGGACCCGACGCTCACCGCCGGAGAGGTCGAGCGTCTCGAGAATGGCGAGAAGGTTCTCCTCGACCGTGAGCTTGCGGAACACCGACGACTCCTGCGGCAAATACCCTACCCCCATCCGGCAGCGCTGGTACATCGGCAGTCGCGTGATCTCGTCACCCTCCAGAAAGATGCGCCCACCCTCCGTGGGCAGAAGCCCGACCATCATGTAGAACGACGTCGTCTTCCCGGCGCCGTTGGGGCCGAGGAGGCCGACGACCTCGCCGCGCTGGATGTCGAGCGACACGTTGTCGACGACCTTGCGGCTCTTGAACCACTTGACGAGCCCCTGGGCGACCAGCCCCTCCATCGCTCAGTCCCGTCCGCTCAGTTCCGGCACGGCTCGCCCGCCTTCCGCGGCTGCGCGTCCTTCTGCCCGTCCTTCTTGCCGTCCTCGCGCGGGTAGAAGATCCCCTTGACGCGGCCGCCCTCGACGACCGAGCGGTCCTGCGAGAGGTAGATCGTGATCTTGTCGCCGCTCACCACGTTGTCGTCCTGCCAGACCCGGGCGTTGCCGATGAGCACGATGCGCTGCTCCAGGTCGTAGTACTCGGCGCGCTTCGCCGTCCCGGTGTTGCAGTCGCGCGTGATGATCCGGACGCTCCCCGTCGAGATCGCGCGCAGCACGCGATCGCCCTTCTCGTCGAAGTAGACCTCCGTCCGGTCGGCGTACTGGACCGAGTTGTTCTGGCGGGCGACGACGTTGCCGGTGAAGATGACGAGGTTCTCCTTGCCGAAGCGCTCCATCCGGTCGGCGTCGACGGTCAGCGGCTGGCTCCGGTCGTCCCGCTCCTTGGCCTTGGCCGCGCCGGGCGCCGGGGCGGGCGCGGTCTGCGCGTGGAGCCGCGCGGCGCCCGTCGAGAGACACAGGACGCCCGCCGCGAGACCCGCCGCGAGACCGGCGACCCGCCTCATCGACCCGGGGCTTTCGCGAACACCGCATGCACTCGTCCCGCCATCGTCGTCGTCTCCTCCGCCATCCGGACGTCGAGCGCCGTTCCGTCCGCGACCGCACCGTCGCGCGACATGCGCACCGGCGCGTCCGTCCACAGCCGCTTCTCGGCGCCCTGCCAGCGGAGCACGCTTGTCTCCAGCCTGAGGCCGTCGCTCGAAGTCAGGACCACGTTGCGCCGGATCTCGACGTTGCTCGTCCGCTGGAAGAGGTCACCCTCGTCGCCCACGATCGTCCAGGTGCGGTCGCGCTCGAAGACGTTGACCGAGATGCGCTTGAGGGCGGTGCGCCCCTCCTCGTCGAACACCAGCGCCTGCTCGGCCTTGAGCCGCCATCGGACGCCCCCCGACTCCTCCTCGAGCTCCACTTCCTTGATCCGGAGGTCGGCGCTCACCGTTGCCGGCCCGGCGGGCTCCAGGCGTGTCGCGCGACTCCTGACGGTGAGGGTGACCGCCACCACCACGATGAAGAGCACGACCACGGCCAGGATCGCCCTGGCGATCCGCCGGGTGTCTCGAATTCCGGATTTGCCTGATTTCACCGATGGCTCACAATCTTCTCGGTCGGGACGCGCTCTCTTTGCAATTTCGATACCACACTACCACACAGAGGAGGAAGGGGGAAAGCGAAAACCGGGCGTCAGACGATCTTGGCCCTCAGGATGTCGTGTAGGTGGATCAGGCCGACGGGCCGACGATCCTGATCGACGATCACCAGGCTCGTGATCTGCCAGGTTTCCATGACCTCCAGCGCCTTCGCGGCGAGGTCGTCGCCGCCGATGAGCTTGGGGTCGCGCGTCGCGGCCTCGCCGGCCGTGAGGGTGTGGAGCGAGACGTCCCGCACGTGGAGCCGGCGGAGATCGCCGTCGGTGACGACACCGGCGAGCCTTCCGTCGGCGTCGACCACGATCGTCATCCCCTTGCGCTTGGTCGTCATCTCCGCGATCGCCTCCGTCAGCGGCGTCCGCGCCCCGACGATGGGCAGCGCGTCCCCGGTGAGCATGAGGTCGGCGACGCGCACGAGGGCTCGCCAGCCGAGGGCCCCTCGCGGATGGAGCGCCGCGTAGTCTTCCGGGCGAAGGCCGCGTAGCTCGAGCAGGACCATCGCCAGCGCATCACCCGCGGCCAGCGCGGCGGTGGTGCTCGAGGTCGGCGCGAGATTCATCGGACACGCTTCCTCTGCGACGCTCACGTCGAGCACGACGTCGCACTGGCGGGCGAGCGTGGAGCCGGGGCTTCCGGTCAGCAGGACGATCGCGACACCGAGCCGCTTGAGGGGCGGCAGGATCGCGAGGACCTCGTCGGTCTCGCCCGAGTTGGAGAGTGCCAGAACGACGTCGCCCCGCGCCACCATGCCCAGATCCCCGTGGACGCCCTCGGCGGGGTGCAGGAAATACGCCGGGGTCCCCGTGGAGGCGAGGGTCGAGGCGACCTTGCGCCCGATCAGTCCCGACTTCCCCATGCCGGTCACGATCACGCGACCGGTGCAGCCGTGGAGCAGCTCGACCGCCCGGTCGAAGCGGTCGTCGAGCTTCGCGAGAAGGCCGAGGATCGCCTCGGCCTCGAGGCGCAACACGCGCTCTGCGAGCCGCCGCAGGTCCGGCGTCATCATGGGCGCAGCGCCGCGGCGATGGCGCGGAGCTCACGGAGGAGGTGCGGCAGATCGTCGATGCGAAGCATGTTGGGCCCGTCGGACAGCGGCCGGCCGTCCGGCAGGGTGCGGTCCGGGTCCTCGTGCATCTCCATGAACAGCGCGTCCACGCCGACCGCGACGGCCGCGCGCGCGAGGGCGGGAACGTACCGCCGTTCCCCGCCCGACCGGTCGCCGGCGCCCCCCGGGAGCTGCACCGAGTGGGTCGCGTCGAACACCACCGGGAACCCGAGCTCACGCATGTCGGCCAGCCCGCGCATGTCCACGACGAGGTTATGGTAACCGAAGGAGGTCCCCCGCTCCGTGAGGAGGACCCGGCGGTTCCCGGCCGACACGATCTTGTCCACGACGTTCCGCATGTCGTGCGGAGCCAGGAACTGGCCCTTCTTCACGTTGACGGGCTTTCCCGTCCGCGCAGCGGCGACGATCAGGTCGGTCTGCCGGCACAGGAACGCGGGGATCTGGAGCACGTCGAGGACCGCCGCGGCCGGCTCCACCTCCGAGACCTGGTGGACGTCCGACAGCACGGGGATCCCGAGCGTCTCGCGCACCTTTCGGAGGATCCGTAGCCCCTCGACGAGACCGGGCCCCCGGTAGCCGTTGATCGAGGATCGGTTGGCCTTGTCGTAGGACGATTTGTAGATGAAGGGCACCCGCTGCTCGGCGGCGATCGTCGCCAGGCGCTCGGCCGTCATGAGCGCGTGCTTCTCGCTCTCGATGGCGCACGGCCCGCCGATCAGGACCAGCGGCCGGCCGCCCCCGATGGGGATCGTGTCGACCTGGACCTCGGCGGTCGGCGTCATGTCATTTCACCGCTCGCCTCGGCCGTCGAACGGCCTCAGCACGCACGGCCATACTCCAGGGCGGCCCGCACGAAGCCTGCGAAGAGCGGGTGCGGGTCCCACGGACGCGAGCGGAACTCCGGATGGAATTGCGCGGCGACGAAATACGGGTGCTCCGGGATCTCCACGATCTCGACGAGCTGTTTCTCCGCCCAGATGCCCGAGATCCGAAGCCCGTGCTTCTCGAGCTTCGCGAGGTAGTCGTTGTTGACCTCGTAGCGATGCCGGTGGCGCTCCTGGATGATGCCCTGGCCGTAGAGCCGCGAGGCGAGGCTCCCCTCGCCCAGCACGACCGGGTAGAGGCCGAGCCGCATCGTGCCGCCCTTGTCGGCGACCTCGCGCTGCTCGGGCAGGAGGTCGATGACCCGGTGCGCCGCGTCCGGCTCGAACTCGGTCGAGTTCGCGCCGCTGAGGCCGCACACGTGGCGCGCGAACTCGATCACCGCGCACTGCATGCCGAGGCAGATCCCGAAGTACGGGACGCGCTGCTCGCGCGCGTGGCGGACGGCCTGGATCTTCCCCTCGATCCCGCGGTCGCCGAAACCGCCCGGCACGAGGATGCCGTGAACGTCGGCGAAGTGACGGGCGGCGCCCTCGCGCTCGACCTGCTCGGCATCGACCCAGCGGACGTCGACGCGCGCCTCGTTCGCGATGCCGCCGTGCGCGAGCGCCTCGACGAGGCTCTTGTAGGAGTCCTTGATCTCGACATACTTCCCGACCACCGCGATCCGCGTCTCGGCACGCGGCGATTTCACGCGCTTCACGACGGCCTCCCAGCGCGAGAGGTCCCCCGGCCGGGACTCGAGGCCCAGGAGCTTGCCGATCATGTCGTCGAGACCTTCCTTGTGGAAGACGAGGGGCACCTCGTAGACGGTCTCGACGTCCTTGGCGGTGATGACCGCCTCCTCCTCCACGTCGCAGAAGAGCGCGATCTTCGACTTGATGCCGGGCGGGAGGTAGCGGTCGGTGCGACAGAGCAGGATGTCGGGCTGGATCCCGATCGCGCGCAGCTCCTTCACGGAGTGCTGGGTGGCCTTCGTCTTGAGCTCCGCCGCCGCCTGCATGAAGGGCACGAGCGTCAGGTGCACGTAGATGACGTTCTCCTTCCCGACGTCCTTCTTGAACTGGCGGATCGCCTCGAGGAACGGCAGCCCCTCGATGTCACCGACCGTGCCGCCGACCTCGACGATCACGACGTCGGCGCCCCGCGCGATGCGCCGGATCGAGGCCTTGATCTCGTCGGTGATGTGGGGGATGACCTGGACGGTGCGTCCGAGGTAGTCCCCGCGCCGCTCCTTCTGGATGACCGAGAAGTAGACCTTTCCGGTCGTCACGTTGTGGTCACGGGTCACCCGCACCGACGTGAACCGCTCGTAGTGACCGAGGTCGAGGTCGGTCTCGCCGCCGTCGTCGGTGACGAAGACCTCCCCGTGCTGGTAGGGGCTCATCGTCCCCGCGTCCACGTTGATGTAGGGGTCCATCTTCTGGAGCGTGACGCTGAATCCCCGCGCCTCCAGGAGTGCGCCGATCGAGGCGGCCGCGAGCCCCTTGCCCAGGGACGACACCACGCCGCCGGTCACGAAGATGTATTTCGGGGCCAACTCATCCTCCCTTCGTCATCGAGTGTCGGACGTGCTCCGTCTCCATCGTGCGGTCCTTCAGGCGACCGTCCAGGCGGCCGTCGCGCAGCTCCGCGAGCACGCGGGCCACCGCGGGCCCCCGCGGAACCCCGAGCGCCACGACGTCGTCCCCGGTGAGGGACACGGCGGACCGGCCGAGGCCCAGGTACCAGTCGAGCGTCCCGCGCGTGCGCGCGTCGCCCAGGAGCCGGAGCCAGGCGAGCCCCAGCGGCGCGCGCCCCCTGAGCTCCCGCGCACGCGCGCTCGGCGCCGCGGCCGCGGCGAGGCGCCGCGCCCCCGCGTCGTCGTCGAGGCTCTTCGCGAGACGGGCGAGCGGCTCCCCCGTGAACGCGAGCCGGGCCAGCGCGGCGTGCGCCACCTCGCGCGTCTGATCGCCGACGAGCACGAGCGCGGCGAGCTCCACAGGCGAGACGTCCAGTCCCCGAGCGGCCGCCCACGCGAGGGCGGCGGGCAGCGCCCGGCACCGCCGCCGCGTCGGCGTGGTGAATCGGTACCGCGGATCGAGCAGCCGGAACACCCCGGAGGCGCCGAGCATCGCGAGCGCCGCCTCGCCACGCGCCTCGGCCAGGATCAGCGCCAGCTCGTTGACGATGCGCTGCCCCGAGAGGGCCGGATAGGGCGCCAGGCTGAGCGCGAGACGCGCCGCCGCCCGCGTTCCGCGATCGGGCCGCAGGCCGAGCCGCGCCGCGTAGCGTGCCGCCCGGAACAGGCGCGTGGGATCCTCGACGTAGGACAGGGGATGGAGCACGCGCAGGCGCCGCGCGGCGAGATCCTCGCGGCCGCCGAGAGGATCGAGGAGACCCCAGGAGCCCGACGCGAGCTCGATCGCCATCGCGTTCATGCCGAAATCGCGCCGCCGCAGGTCCTCGTCGATCGAGGCGGGCAGCACCCGGGGCAGCGCGCCCCGTGTCTCGTAGCGCTCGGCGCGTGCCGTCGCGACGTCGATCCTGACGCCGTCCCGTGTCTCCACCGACGCGGTGAGGAATCGCTCGTGCTCCCGCAGCGCGCCGCCGAGCTCCCGCGCGAGCCGCCGCGCGATGCCGGGGCCGTCACCCTCGAGGACCACGTCGACATCGCGGCCGGCGACGGGTGCCCCGCGCCACACGTCGCGCACCAGTCCCCCGACCAGGTAGGCCCGCGCGTCGTGCTCGCCCGCCAGTCGTCCGATCGTCGCGCAGAGCGCCTGCGTGTCCGCCGGGAGCCCGCGCGCGACCCGCGCCGCCGCGGAAACCGCGCCCTCGCGCCCGGGACGCGGCCCGGCGATGGCGCCGAGCGCCCGTCCGCGCGCGCGCACCACGACGAGCGGAGCGCCGGCCGCGAGGAGCCGCCGCGCCGCGACCTCGCCCGCGTCCGCCTCGATCGCAGGCAGCGGGCGCGCCACCGACGACGCGGGGAGATCACCGAGGTCCAGCAGGCTCGCGCGCGCGAGATCCTCGCGCAGCACGTACCGGGGACCCGCGGCGAGCGCGACCGCGTCGCGCTTCCGCAGCAGCGCGAGCGCCGCCCGCACGCCGATCGACGGCGGCGCCGTCACCATGCCCAGGTCCACGACGTCCGCGGCGGCAACCTGAACTTGGGGATAGGCCTGGGCGCGCTTGGCCATGCTCACGCCCTCGGGTGGAAGCGCCGATACATCCGCGTCAGCGCGGACGACGGCAGGTGCGTGTAGATCTGCGTGGTGGCGATGTCGGCGTGTCCCAGCATCGCCTGAATGGATCTCAGGTCGGCGCCGCCCTCGAGCAGGTGGCTCGCGAACGAATGGCGCAGCACGTGGGGCGACACGCGTGCGCGCACCCCGGCGCGCGCGGCGGCGTGGCGGACGATCAGCCAGAGGGATTGGCGGGACAGCGGCCCACCGCGCGGGTTGACGAAGACCCGGCCCGAGTCGCGCCGGCGCGTGTGAAGAGGGCGCACCTCCTTGAGGTAGCGCGTCACCCACTTCGTCGCCTCCGCGCCGACCGGCACGAGCCGTTGCTTGCGCCCCTTGCCGGTGCAGACGACATAGCCGGCGGTGAGGTTGACGTCGTCCAGTGTCAGATCGAGGCATTCGGAGGCGCGCATGCCCGTCGCGTACAGCAGCTCCAGCATGGTCCGGTCGCGGACGCCCCGAGGCCGGCTCACGTCGGGCGCCTCGACGAGCGCCGTCGCGACGTCGCGCGACAGCGTGCGCGGGAGCGGCCGGCCGCGGCGCGGCACTTCGAGGTGTTCGGTCGGGTCACGGGTGAGCTCGCCCTCGCGCAGGAGATGCCGATAGAAGCCACGGAGCGCGGAGATCCGCCGCGCCACACTCGACGGCCGAAGGCCCCGCTTCCGCAGGCGCTCGAGGTAGTCCACGATGTCGTCCGGGCCGGTCTGGGGCAGGGCGCGCCGCTGGTCGTGCAGGAAGTCGGTGAAGTCGTGGAGATCGCGGCGGTACGCGGCGAGAGTATTCCGGGATGCCCCCTGCTCCGTCTGCAGGGCCCCGAGATACTCAACCACCGCATTGGTCATAGAGTGACCACGTCGGATCTTATCACGCCGCCGCGAAATCGAGAAACTCGCACCGCCGCGGCTCAGGCTCCGGCGCCGCGCTCGCGTCCCGGAAGCACCCGGAGAAGCGCGGTCCGTTCGGACATCCCGAGCACGCGGCTCGCGACCCAGAAGATCCCGGCGCCGCCTGCGATCGCGACCGCCAGCCAGACCGCGTCGTGGAGGAGATCCGCCCGTGCGGGCCAGGTCGCCCGCGCGAGCCCGCACCAGAGGGCCAGCGGCACGGTGGCGCCGGTGGTTCTGAGTCCGCTCCGCACGAGCGTGCGGCCGCCGAGCGGTCCCAGGCGCCGCCGCGCCACCCAGAGGAGCGCGACCAGGTTCACGTAGGCGCCGAGCGAGGAGGCTCCCGCCAGCCCCGCGTGCTCCAGCGGGCCCATCAGGAGCAGGGCGGCCAGCACGTTCGCCACGACCGAGACGATGCCCCACCGCACCGCCGTGCCCGCCTCGCCGAGCGCGTAGAACGCCTGCGCGGCGATGCGTGATCCGGCGAACCCGGCGAGGCCGAGCGCGTACCAGGCGAGCGCGTCGGCCGTCGCGACGGTCTCGGCGGGCCCGAAGCGCCCGCGCTCGAAGAGGATCCGCACGATGGGCGTGCGCAGCAGGACGAGCCCGACCGTCGCCGGCACCGAGACGAAGAGCGCGAGCCGGAGCGCGAAGTTCAGCGTCGCGGCCAGATCCCGCGTCTCGCCCGCCGCCGCCTGGCGCGCCATGACGGGCAGCGAGGCGGACGCCAGCGCGATCCCGAAGACGCCGAGCGGGAACTCCATCACCCGGTCGGCGTAGTAGAGATACGAGATCGAGCCGGGGCGCAGGAGCGAGGCCAGGAGCGTGTTGACGAACACCGTGACCTGCACGGCGGCGAGACCGAACACCGCGGGGACCAGCAGGCGCGTGAGGCGGCCGAGCGCGGGGTGTCCGAGCTCCGTCGAGGGCCCGACCAGGAGCCCGGCCGCGCTGAGGCTCGGGACCTGGACGAGGAGCTGGCCCAGCCCACCGGCGAGGACACCGATGGCCAGCGACAGGATCGGTGGCTCGAGGCGCCCGCCCAGAAGGAGCACCGCGGCGATCATGCCGACGTTCAGGACCGCGGGGCCGATCGCGCCGGCGAAGAAGCTCCCACGCGCGTTCAGCGCGCCGGTGGCGAGTGCCGCCAGGCCCACGAGGATCAGGTACGGGAACATCACGCGCGTCAGGTACGCGCCCAGCGCGGCCTGCGCCGGATCCTGGGCGAAGCCCGGCGCGATCAGCCGCAGGAGCCACGGCGCCGCGAGCATTCCCAGCAGCGTCGTCGCGGTGAGGGTCACGAGCGCGAGCGCCAGCACGGCCCGCAGCATCCTGAGCAGCTCGGCCCGCGAGTGCCTCACCGTGTACTCGCTGAAGACCGGGACCATCGCCGTCGAGAGCGCCCCTTCGGCCAGCAGTCGCCGCAGGATGTTGGGGATCCGGAACGCCACGAAGAACGCGTCGGTCACCGGGCCGGCGCCGAAGGTCAGGGCCACGAGCATGTCGCGCCCGAACCCCGCGATCCGCGACACCAGCGTCGCGCAGCCGATGGAGCCGAGCGCCCGGACGACCTGCCGCTCCGTCGAGCTCACCTTGATATCCCGCGACCCTTCGGGCATGATGCAGCGCGGACGGGATATCGCCGCGCGCGTCCCTCGCGGGTCATCCGCGCGGGCCGCGGGCGCGCGGCTCCGACGAAAGGAGTATCGACGTGGCGAACACGAGGTCGTCGATGAAGCGCATCCGTCAGAACGAGCGGCAGCGGCTCCGCAACCGGGCCGTCCGCTCGAAGGTGCGCAACGCCATCAAGATGGCCCGCGCGGGCGAGGGCGGGGTCCAGGTCGCCGCCATCCGCGAGGCGATCCGCGCCCTGGACAAGGCCGTCACCAAGGGTGTCATCCACCACAACACCGCGGCCCGCAAGAAGTCCGCGCTCGCGCGCCGCCTCGCGCCCGCCTCCTAGCTCCGCGACCCGGCACCGCGTCATCTGTCGTCCGGCGGGGTATCACACGCCGACGGCGCGGGCGCGTCCGTCCGGTCCCCGTCGCGCAGCCGGTGGAGGAGGCGCCGTGCCTCGGCGGCGAGGCACGCCCCCGCCCGGGGGCCGTAGACCGTGGCGCAGGTGATGTACGCCGGACGGTCGTAGTCGGCGGCCGTCACGAAGTAGCCGAGATAGTCGTTGGACACGCCCGCGACAAAGGCGTGGGCGAACAGCGTCCGCGCCTCGCGCTTGATCTCCAGGCCGAGCGCGGTCTGGAGCTCCCCCGGAAACGCGACCCAGGCGACGTCGCCGAGCGCGACGCCGACGAGTTCGGCCTCCGAGGGCAGCAGCCGGCCGAGCGGCACCCCGACGAACCCAGGGATCCAGCGCCCCACACAGTTCCGCACGGCGAGCCGGGGACGGGGGAGCTTGACCCGCGCTCGCCGGACCGTCAGCTCCGGGCTCGTACCGGCGCCGGCGCCGGCCCACGCCGCCCGCGCCGCGCCCGCGAGCTCCCCGCCCAGCCGGGCGAGCGCCTCCTCACCGTGGCCCGCGGGGCTCACGTCGCCGACGGCCCCGTTCACGAACAACACCGGAACGCCGAGCGCGCGCTCCAGCTCGCGCGTCGCGACGCCCATGACGTCCCCGGAGAGCTGGAGGTTCTTCGGGCCGAGCACGGTTCCGTGGATCGCGAAGTTCCAGACGAGCGCGACGGGCGCGCCGGACGTGGACGTCACCCGAAGCGCGACGATGTCAGGGTCGAGCGCCTGGTCGAGCCGGCTCGCCGTGACCGCGGGCGCGCGGGCGCTCGCCGCGGCGACGCGCGCCTCCACCTTGGCCGCGTCGGCGGCCCGGATGGCCGCCACGACGGTCTCGACGAGCGCGGCGCGGACCCCGTCGTCCAGGCGATCCACCGCGACCCAGCCCGCCAGGCGCGACTCCATGAAGGCGCCTGGCCCCGAGTGCGTGTGGGAGGCCGAGACGATCACCGTCGCCGGCGCGACACCGGCCGCCGCGAGTCGCTGCTCGATGGCGTGCGTGAACGCGCGGTCCACGGCGAGCAGGTCCACCGTCACCCACGCCAGCCGCGCCGTGCGCGTCTCGACGACGAGCGCGCGCGCTGCGACGGGATCGAGCTGGCCCGTGTGCGGCCTGAACCAGAACGCGTGCGGCTGGCGGCCGAAGAGATCGGGGAACAGGAGCCGGCGATGGACGCTCCCGTAGCCGGCCAGCGGGGTCCCGTCGGGCACCCGGAAGGCGCTCGTCGCCGCGCCCGCGCGCAGCCCGTCGGCCGTGGCGCCCGCGGGAGCCAGGGCGAGCGCGGCGAGCATCGCGGCGGCGAGTCGGGGACGCCTCACCTCGCGCACAGCGCGGCGACCAGCGCCGTGAGCTCCGCCCGCGGCTCCCCGCTCGACTTCAGCCGGCGCTCGACCTCCCAGCAACGCTCGAGGTCGGCGGCGAGGCGGTCCGCGCCGCCGCCCTTCGCCAGAGCCTCGACGACGGAGGGCGGCACGCGCAGGGCGCGCGCGATCTGCTCGGGCGCCTCACCGCGCTCGCGCCCGACGCGGACGGTCCAGGCCAGGCGTACGTCGCGCGTGAGCAGCGACAGCACGCGCATCGGCTCCTCGGTGGCGAGGAGCCGGTCGAGCGTGCGGAGCGCGAGTCCGACGTCGCGCCGCTCCACGGCGCCGACGAGCTCGAAGACGCCGGCCACGCGATGCTCGCCGACGACCGCGCCGACCTCCTTCACGCCGACCGTACGGTTGTCGGATCCTCCGGCGAGCGCCGCCTTGCGCGCCTCGCCGAGGAGCGCCCCGGTGTCGTCGCCGACCCAGTCCACCAGCATCCGTGCGGCCTCGTCGCTCAGTGCGAGCCCTTCGAGCGCCGCGCGCTGCCGCAGCCACGTCGCGAGCTCGCGCCCCTGCCGGGACGGGAGATCCACCACGGCGGAGGCCGGCACGGCGCCCAGCAGCCAGTGGTCGGTGCGGCGCTCGCGCGAGGCCCGCAGCCCCTCGTCCGCGAGGAGCAGGAGGCGCGTGGTCGGGTTCGGGTCTCGCGCGTAGGCGGCCAGCGTGTCGGCCTGCTTCGCCGCCATCGCCTGGGCGCGCCGCACCACGACGAGGCGCATGCCGGTCATCAGCGGCAGCGTCGCCGCGGTGTTGACCACGGTCTCGGCGCTCACCTCGCCGCCGTCGAAGACCTCGCGGCCGAGCGCGGCGTGGGCCGGCTCGGGAAACGAGCGCCGCGTCACGAGCTCGAGCGCGTCGTCGAGCAGCTGGGCGTCGGCGCCGTGAAGCAGGAGGACCGGCGGCAGGTCGCCGTGTTCGGCGAGGCGCAGGAATCCCCCATAGTCCACCTCTCGGGCTCAGAAGCGGTCGACCGCGAGACTCACGATCGACCGGGCGATGTCCACGGCGGCCGCGCGCAGCGCCGACTCCTCACGCGAGATGGTCTGGGAGACCGCGCCGATCACGCGGAAATCCGCCCGCTCCTGGAATCGCGGCTGCTCGAACAGCAACGTGTTCTTTCGCACGTCGCGGAACCGGAGGTTCATGGTGACCACGAGCCGGTACTGGCGGATCGACGCGCGCGGATCGAACGCGAGGGCCTGGATCTCGTAGCCCACCACCTCGCCCTCGAGCAGGGCGTCGGCCTCCTCCGGCTTCACCACCCGGAGCCGGCCATTCGTCGCGAACGCCTCGACGACCGCCTGGGTCAGGAGGTTCTCGACCGCGGGCTCGGGCGTGCGGTTGACGAAGACGGGCACGGCGACCGTCCGGACGTGATCGGGAAGGTTGCCGCGAAGCGAGTACCCGCAGCCGGCCAGCGCCGCCGCCGCGACCAGGAGCGCCAGCGCGCGGCCCTTCACGCCCGCGTCACGATGTTGACGAGGCGGTTCGGGACCACGACGATCTTCTCGATTCGTCGCGAGGCCACCCAGGCCCTGACCTTCTCGTCGCCGAGCGCCAGCTCGCGGATCCGCTCCTCGCCCGAATCCACGTCCACCGTCATCCGGCCCCGGACCTTGCCGTCCACCTGGACGACGACCGTCACCTCCTTCCGCCTGAGCGCCTCGGCGTCCGCGCTCGGCCACGTCTGCGTGAAGAGGCTCTCCGGCCGGCCGAGCTGCGACCAGAGCTCTTCCGCGATGTGGGGACAGAAGGGGCCCAGGAGGAGCAGCGCGGACTCGACCGCCTCGCGGAGCAGCCGCGCGCGCTCGCCGCCCGGCACGCGGTCGAGCGAGGCGGCCTCGTAGGCGTAGAGGGCGTTGATCAGCTCCATGATCGCGCTGATCGCGGTGTTGAAATGGAAGTCGTGCTCCAGATCGTCGGTCACGCGCCGGATCGTCTCGTGGATCGTGCGCCGGAAGGCCCGCCCGTCCTCGGACGAGGGGTGGAGCGGAGGGCCGCCCCCGGCCCGGAGCTCGTCGGCGTGCGCGAGGACGAAGCGCCAGACGCGGTTCAGGAAGCGCGAGGCACCCTCGACGCCGTGTTCGTTCCACTCGAGGTCCTTCTCGGGCGGCGCCGCGAAGAGCGAGAACAGCCGGGCGGTGTCGGCCCCGAAGGCGTGGATCAGCTCGTCGGGATCCACCACGTTCCCCTTGGACTTCGACATCTTGGCGCCGTCCTTGATGACCATGCCCTGGGAGAGGAGCGCGGTGAATGGCTCGTCCACCTTCACGAGCCCGAGGTCGCGCAGGACCTTCGTGTAGAAGCGCGCGTAGAGGAGATGCAGGACGGCGTGCTCGATGCCGCCGATGTACTGATCGACGGGCATCCAGTACTCGGCCGCTTGGCGCTCGAACATGCCGGCCTCGTAGTGCGGCGAGCAGTAGCGGAGGAAGTACCAGGAGGATTCCACGAAGGTGTCCATCGTGTCGGTCTCGCGCCGCGCCGGCCCCCCACACTTCGGACAGCGTGCGTTCACGAAGTGGGCGGCGTCGGCGAGGGGCGAGCCCCCCTTGCCGCTGATCTGCACGTCGCGCGGGAGCACCACTGGCAGATTCTCCTCGGCCTCGGCCACCAACCCGCACGCGGTGCAGTACAGCACGGGAATGGGCGCCCCCCAGTAGCGCTGCCGGCTGATCCCCCAGTCGCGGAGGCGGTAGTTGACCTTCGCCTCGCCGAGGCCCCGCGCGACGAGCCGGTCGATCGCCTTACGCTTGGCCTCGGCGACCGTCAGGCCGTCGAGGAATCCCGAGTTGATCTTCACGCCGTCGCCGCCGTAGGCCTCACCCACCCAGCCGTCAGGACGCCTGACGGTCTCGACGATCGGCAGGCCGTACTGCTTGGCGAAGTCCCAGTCGCGCTGGTCCTCGCCGGGGACCGCCATGATCGCGCCCGTGCCGTAGCCCGTGAGGACGTAGTCGGCCAGGAACAGCGGGATCTCGGCGGCGGTGACCGGATTGACCACGCGGGCCGCGAGGCGAAGGCCGCGCTTGGGCCGGTCCGCGGCGAGGCGCTCGATCTCGGACTGCTTTGCGACCTCGGCGCGGAAGGCGGCGACCGCGGCCCGCTCGCGCTCGTCGCCGACGAGCCGATCCACAAGCGGGTGCTCCGGCGCGAGCACCGCGTAGGTCATGCCGAAGACGGTGTCCGGACGCGTCGTGAACACCCGGATGCGGAGGTCCGCGCGGCCGGCCACGGGCAGGTCGAACTCCGCGCCCTCGCTCTTGCCGATCCAGTTCCGCTGCATCGTGAGCACGCGCTCGGGCCAGCCCGGTAGCCGGTCACACCACGCGAGCAGCTCCTCCGCGTACGCGGTGATCTTGAAGAACCAGCCGTCGATCTCGCGCGGCGTCACCTCGGAGTCGCAGCGCCAGCAGCGGCCGTCCTCGACCTGCTCGTTCGCCAGCACCGTCCGACAGGACGGGCACCAGTTGACGGTGGAGCGCTTCCGGTAGGCGAGCCCACGCTCGAGCATGCGGATGAAGATGAGCTGCTCCCACTTGTAGTAGGCGGGCTCGCAGGTCGTGACCTCGCGCTCCCAGTCGTAGGAGATGCCCATCTTCTTCAGCTGCGAGCGCATGAAGTCGATGTTCTCGTGGGTCCAGATGGCGGGGTGGACGCCGTGCTCGATCGCCGCGTTCTCGGCGGGCAGGCCGAACGCGTCCCAGCCCATCGGGTGGAGCACGTTGAAGCCCCGCAGCCCCTTGTAGCGCGCGAGGAGGTCGCCGATGGCGTAGACGCGGACGTGGCCCATGTGGATGCGGCCGGACGGGTACGGGAACATCTCCAGGCAGTAGAACTTCGGGCGGCTCGGGTCCTCGGCGACACGGAACTGCTTTCGGTCTTCCCAGACCTTCTGCCACTTCGTCTCGATCTCGCGGAACGGGTAGCGATCGCTCGACATATTTCCATCAGAGTTTTACATACTTAGCTGAGGGGAGCAAGAAACGGCCTCGGGATGCTCCCTGCCGGGAGGGGCATCGCCCGCGGGGACCGGGTCCGGCGGCGAGTGTCCTGCCGAAGCCGTCGGGCCCAATCCCCGCGGGCGCGTCTACTTCTTCACGCCGAGCATCCCGAGGGCCTCGTTGGCCTCCTTGACGGAGTCCGCGTGCTTGCCTTCCTTGTGAAGCGCCTCCGCACGGTCGAGCTGCGCGACCGCCTTCTTCACCTTCTCGTCCTTCGCGTCCATCTTCGCCGCCGCGTCCCGGCCCTGCTTGATGAGCGTCGGGCACTGGAACGCCTGCGCGGCGCCGGCGGCGAGCGCCAGCGTCACGATCACCGCGATCGTCGCCATGATCTTCTTCATGCGTGACTCACCTCCTTCATGTGTGAGGTTGCCTCTGATTGTTAACTGCCGTCGCGTCGGACGGGTTCCGGAGATCCGCTCTCGTGGAAGTGATCGTAGATCTTCTGCGCCAGCTTCGGCGTCACCTTGGGAACCGCCGCGAGCTCGGCGACCGACGATCCCCGGACGCGGCGGGCCGAGCCGAGCGCCTTGAGCAGGCTCGTCCGGATCGTGGGACCGATGCCCGGGATCGTGTCGAGCACGGACTGCAGCGTGCGCTTCGAGCGGAGCTTCTTGTGGTAGGTGACCGCGAAGCGATGCGCCTCGTCGCGGATCTTCTGGAGCGTGTGGAGGCCCGGCGACGTCGGGTCGAGCAGCAGCGGGTGGAGACTGTCGCCGGCGTAGACCTCTTCCTGCCGCTTGGCGAGCGCGATCACCGGAAGGTAGTCGAGACCGAGGTCCTGGAGCACCTTGAGCCCGACGTTGAGCTGGCCCCGGCCGCCATCGATGAGCACGAGATCCGGCAGCGGCGCCCCTTGCTCCAGCGCCTTCGCGAACCGCCGCGTCAGGACCTCGGCGAGCGAGGCGAAGTCGTCGGCACCGGGCACGCCCCGGATGCGGAAGCGCTTGTAGTCGTCCTTCTTCATGCCCCCGTTCTCCCAGACGACCATCGACCCGACCTGCTCGGTCCCCTGGATGCTCGAGATGTCGTATCCCTCGATGCGGTTCGGCAGGCCCGCGAGGTTGAGCACGCGCCGCAGCTCCTCCAGCACCACCTGCTGGCGGTCGTCGCGCGACAGGAGGTGATTCTGGAGCGCGAGCGCGGCGTTCTCCTCGGCCATGGCGACGAACTCGCGGCGGCCGCCGCGTTGCGGCGCCACGATCTGCACGCGCCGGCCCGCGAGCCCGCCGAGCCACTCGCCGATCAGCGCCGCCTCGGGGAGCTCCTCGGAGATCAGAAGCTCGGGGGCCGGCGTGACCGCCTTCCCGTAGAACTGCCGCACGAACGCCGAGAGGATCTCGCCGTCGCTCCAGCCGGACACCTTGTCGAAGAAGAACGGCTCCTGCCCGACGAGTCGCCCCTTGCGGACGAAGAAGAGCTCGACGCAGGCCTCGGCCCCTTGCCGGACGACGCCGATCACGTCCTGGTCGACCTCGTCGGTCGAGATGATCTTCTGGCGCTCGCGCACCTTGTTGAGCGACTGGACCTGGTTGCGGAGCACCGCGGCGCGCTCGAACTTCATCTCGTCCGCCGCGGCTTCCATCTCCTTCGTGAGCCGGAGCGCGAGGTCCTCGTCCTTGCCCTCGAGGAAGCGCATCACCTCGCGTACGGTCTTCGCGTATCCCTCGCGGGTCTCCCAGCCGGTGCACGGCGCGTTGCAGCGGTGGATCGCGTACTGGATGCACGGGCGCTCCAGCCGCCCGTCGATCGTGA
Source organism: Methylomirabilia bacterium (assembly GCA_041496385.1). Taxonomy (GTDB): domain Bacteria; phylum Methylomirabilota; class Methylomirabilia; order Rokubacteriales; family CSP1-6; genus AR19. The sequence continues at coordinate 60,029 of JBGQEL010000004.1, forward strand.
TCGAGCAGGTCCGCAGCGGGAAGAGCTGGCGGGTGAGGCGCAGCGTCTCCCGCATCGCCGTCGCCGGGTAGAAGGGGCCGTAGTACACCGCGCCGTCGTCCTGGACGCGTCGCGCCACCAGGAGCCGCGGAAACTCCTCGTTCGTCGTGAGCTTGAGAAACGGATAGTGCTTGTCGTCCCTCAGGATGATGTTGTAACGGGGCCGGTGCTTCCGCACCAGGTTCGCCTCGAGCATCAGCGCCTCGAGCTCGTTGTCGGTCACGATGTACTCGAGGTCGCGGATCTGGCGGACGAGGGCGTCGGTCTTCGCGTCGCGCGGGCGCGACTCCTGGAAGTAGGAACGCACGCGGCTGCGGAGCGAGGCGGCCTTTCCGACGTAGAGCACCTGGGCCTTCGCGTCCCGGTAGATGTAGACGCCGGGACGATCGGGCAGCCGCGCGAGCTTCTCGTCCAGCATCAGCGGAGCTCGAGGCGGCGAAGCGCCTTGATCCGGTCCCGGAGGTCGGCGGCCTGCTCGAAGTCCAGGCGGCGCGCCGCCTCCTTCATCTGGGCCTCCAGCTCGACGAGCCGCTTCTGCAACGCCGCGGGCGAGTCGAACGTCTCGGGCGCGGCGGTCTCCACGTCGACGGTGTAGTAGTCGCGCTCGTAGACCGTCTGCAAGAGCTCGCGGATGGAGGAGCGGATCGTCTCGGGCGTGATCCCGTGCTCGCGGTTGTAGGCCGCCTGGAGCTCCCGGCGGCGCTCGGTCTCACGGATGGTCGCGGCCATCGACCCGGTCACGCGGTCGGCGTACATGATGACCTCGCCGTTCACGTTGCGCGCCGCGCGCCCGGCCGTCTGGATCAGCGAGGTCGCCGAGCGGAGGTAGCCCTCCTTGTCGGCGTCGAGGATCGCCACGAGGGAGACCTCCGGGAGATCGAGGCCCTCGCGCAGGAGGTTGATGCCGATCAGGCCGTCGAACTTCCCGAGCCGGAGGTCGCGGATGATCGCGACCCGGTCCAGTGTGTCGATGTCCGAGTGCAGGTAGCGCACCCTGAGCCCGACCTGCTGGTAGTACTCGGTCAGGTCCTCCGCCATGCGCTTGGTCAGCGTCGTCACGAGCACCCGCTCGGCGCGCTCGGCGCGCGCCCGGATCTCCGCCAGCAGGTCGTCCACCTGGTCCTTCGCGGCCCGCACGGTGATCTTCGGATCCATGAGGCCGGTGGGCCGGATCACCTGCTCGGCGACGGCGTCGCCGGCCAGCTCGAGCTCGTACGGCCCGGGCGTCGCCGAGACGTAGATCGTCTGGCCCGTGACGCGGGTGAACTCGTCGAAGGTCAGCGGCCGGTTGTCGAAGGCCGACGGAAGCCGGAAGCCGTACTCGACCAGCGCCTCCTTGCGCGACCGGTCTCCGTAGTACATGCCGCGGATCTGCGGCACCGCGACGTGGCTCTCGTCGATGATCACGAGCGCGTCCTTCGGCAGGTACTCGATGAGCGTCGGCGGCGGCTCGCCCGGGCGCCGTCCCGTCAGGTGGCGGGAATAGTTCTCGATCCCGTGACAGTAGCCCAGCTCGCGCAGCATCTCCATGTCGAAGAGCGTCCGCTGCTCGAGCCGCTGGGCCTCCAGAAGCTTGTTCCGCGGCCGGAGGAACGCCAGCCGCTCCCCCAGCTCCTCCTGCACCGTCCCGAGCGCGCGCTCGAGCTGGCCGGCTTCGGTCACGTAGTGGCTGGCCGGGTAGACGTGGGCGTGATCGAGGCGCTCGAGGACCGACCCCTTCAACGGATCGATCCGGTGGAGGGCGTCCACCTCGTCGCCGAAGAGCTCGACGCGCAGGGCGCGCGAATCCTCGTTCGCCGGAAAGATCTCCACGACGTCGCCGCGCACGCGGAACGTGCCGCGGTGGAAGTCGTAGTCGTTCCGCTCGTACTGGACGGCGATCAGCCGGCGGATGATCTCGTCCCGGTCGATCCGCTCCCCCGCCCGGAGCTCCAGGTGCAGGCCCTGATAGGTGTCGGGCTCGCCGATGCCGTAGATGCAGGACACCGAGGCGACGACCACCACGTCGCGCCGCTCCAGGAGCGACTTGGTCGCCGAGTGGCGCATCCGGTCGATCTCGTCGTTGACGAGCGCGTCCTTCTCGATGTAGGTGTCGGACTGCGGAATGTACGCTTCCGGCTGGTAGTAGTCGTAGTAGGACACGAAGTATTCGACCGCGTTGTCCGGGAAGAACGCCTTGAACTCGCCGAAGAGCTGCGCCGCCAGCGTCTTGTTCGGCGAAATGACGAGCGTCGGGCGGTCCACGTTCGCGATCACGTTGGCGATCGTGTACGTCTTGCCCGAGCCGGTGACGCCCCGCAGAACGACGTGACGCCGCCCCTCCGCGACGACACGGGAGAGCGCGTCGATGGCCTGGGGCTGGTCGCCGCTCGGCGAGTAGTCGGAGGCGAGCCGGAACACGGCCCTCGGCGGCGTCAGGAGAGCGTGGGGACGGCGATCAGGTACTTCCGCCACGAATCGAGGAGTGAGCTGGCGTGCGGGTGCCGGAGCATGTGCGTCGAGAAGACGAACTTCGGGTGCACGGGCTCGCGGATCAGCCGCATCGCCGCCTCGTCGGGCAGGCGGTTCCCCTTCTTGAGGTTGCAGCGCAGACACGCAGCCACGACGTTGATCCACGTGGTCTCACCACCGCGCGAGCGCGGCACGATATGGTCCACCGTCAGGCGCTCGCCGCGACGGTTGCAGTACTGGCACGCGTAGCCGTCGCGCCGCAGGATGTTCTTCTTGTTGAACGCGACGCGGTCGAGGAAGGGCTTCCGGATGTACATGGCAAGGCGGATCACGGCGGGCAGCGGGAACGCCACGGATGGTGACCTCACCACCCGTGGCGAGGCTTCGACCGATTCGGCTTTGCCGCTCATCAGGAGCGTGATCGCGCGGCGGGCGTTCGTGAAGTGCAACGGCTCGAAGGTGAAGTTGAGGACCAGGACGGCCACCTCGTCCATATTGACGTTTAAGCATAGACGCCGCCCTCGGGAGAGTCAAATCCCGGCGTCCGCGGCCGCGGCCAGGATCCCTTCCCGAAGCCCGTAGTCGCTCACGACCACCTCGTCGGCGCCGACCTCGTCGAGCGTCGCCAGCACGATCGCGACGCCCGGAACGATGAGGTCGGCACGGCCGGGCTCGAGGCACGGCAGGGCCGCGCGTCCCGCCAGGTCGAGCGCGCCGAGCCGGCCGAGCTGGCGCTCGATCGCCGCGCGTCCGAGCCGGTGGCCCTGGACGCGCCGCGCGTCGTACCGCGCCAGACGGAGATCGAGCGCGGCGAGCGTCGTCACGGTGCCCGCGGTGCCGACGAGGCAGGCCGGCCGGGAGCCGCGGATGGCGGCGGGCAGCTCGCGGCGGAGCCGGCTCCGCACCTCGTCGAGGAGCGCGGCCCACCCCTCGGGATCCACACGCTCCGCGAACGGGAAGCGTTCCGCGAGCGGCACGACCCCCAGCCGCAGACTGACCGCGGAGCGGATCTGCCGGCCCTCGGCCAGGACGTACTCGGTGCTGCCGCCGCCGATGTCGAACACGCCGAGGGTGCCGGCGAGCGGCCCGAGGCCCGCCTCCACGCCGCGCAGCATGAGCCGCGCCTCGTCCTCGCCGCCGACCACCTGGACCGCGTGTCCCGTGGCCCGCTCGATCGCCGCCGCGAACGCCCCGCCGTTGCCGGCCTCGCGCACGGCGCTCGTCGCGACGATCCTCACGTGTCGCGCGCCGAGCTCCGTCCCGCGGCGCGCGTACCCGGTGACCGCCGCGAGCGTGCGCCGCATCGGTGTCTCGCCGAGCATGCCCGCCGTCGTGAGTCCCTCGCCGAGACGCGTCACGGTCTGGTCCTGCTCCACCACGCGCCAGGCGCCGGGCGCCTCGACGTCCGCCACGAGCAGGCGAACCGTGTTCGTCCCCACATCAATGGTGGCGACGCGCATGCCTCACGACGCACGCACGCCCCGCCGGAGGGTCCGGCGGGGCGTGTGTGATGAAGCGGACGCCGACGTCTACTTGCCCTTCAGCGTTCGGATGTAGTTGACGAGCTCCCAGCGCTCCTTGTCGGGCAGGTGCTTCCAGGGCGGCATCGCCCCGCGCCCGTTGGAGATCTTCCAGAAGATCTCGCCGTCGGTCTGCTTCTGCACCGCGTCCGAGGTCCAGTTCGCCGGCTTGGGCGGCGGAAGCGCGGCGGCGGCCGGCCCGTCACCCTTGCCCATCGGGCCATGGCAGGACGCGCAGTTCGTCTCGGCCGACTTCTTCGCGCCGCCGACACCCTGCACCGTGTTCTTCGTTGCCTTCGCATCCGCCGGCGCGACCCACGGGCCCTGGGCGGAGGCCACCGCGATGCCCCCGACGACGAAGGCAAGGCCCGCGATGGTGGCTGTCACCGACTTCCCGAACGCGCTCATGGCGCCTCCTCTTGGACGACTGGTCGTGACACTGTTCACAACGTGATCATTTAACACTCGTGTGACGAAGCGGGTCAAGCCCGTATTCGGTCCGCCCTGTCGCGCCGCGCTGCGGCCAGCCAGCAGATCGCGGCGACGGCGCCGTAGGCTCCGGCCAGGCGCGCCGGTATCGCCGACGGCGCCGCCCAGGGCCAGAAGAGCGCGCCGCTCGCGAGCGGCGAGTGGATGGCGCCGACGAGGGTCGCCAGGCTCGCGAACGCGAACAGCGCGCCGCTGACGCCGAGGCGCCGTTCGATGATGCCGACGAGCGCCCAGGCCCAGAGCACCGCCGTCAGGATGAAGCCGTTCCCGAGCACCCGCAGCGCCTCGTGGGCCCGAGCCGCCTCCCCCGTCAGCGACGCGGGTGACAGTCCGAGGGCCGACAGGAGGCCAGCCGTTTCGATCAGGACGACAGCCGCGGCCACGGGAACGAAGGCGAGCGCCACCGCGGCCCCGTGGCGCGCCGGCGACGCGAGAAACCCCTGAGCCGTGATCTCGAGACCGATGTAGACGAGAATCGGCGCGATCGCCGCCTCCGGAAGAACGGACACGAGCACGGAGAGCGCGCCGCCGGCGGCGGCGGCGGCGATCACGAGGCCCGTCGCCAGGGTGTAGCCCGCGCGCGCGCCCATCGCCTTGTACGCCGGGTGGCCGATGTAGGGCGTGTTCTGGATGACGCCACCCGCCAGGCCCGCGAGCACGGTCGCCCCCGCCTCGGTCAGGAGAATGTCGCGCGTGCGGTACTCGTCCCCCGCCGCGGCCGCGCTCTCCGTGTTGTCGATACCGCCGATGATGGTCACCAGCGCGAACGGCAGTGCGACCGAGAGGTAGGGCAGCGTCGCCGGGAGCGCATCGAGCCACGCCAGCGTCGGCCACGGCACCGCGAGACGGAGCGTGCCGACGGCGAGCGGCGCCTCGGGCCCCGTCCCGAGCCAGGCGCGGAGCCAGAAGAGCGCCGTCCCCGCGACCACCGCGGCGAACGCGCCGGGGAGACCGAACGGCATCCTCACCCGTCCAACGAGCGCCAGCAGCAGGACGGCCAGCGCGACGAGCCCGACGAGCGGATCGCGGAGAATCTTCAGCATGGGCAGAAACGCGATCAGGAGGATCGCGACGCCCGCGATTGAGCCCAGCAGCGCCGCACGCGGCACGACCCGCCGGGCCCAGTCACCGCCGAAGGCGAGGCCGACCTTGGCGAGGCCGATGGCGACGGTCGTCGCCATGCCGACCTTCCAGGCGAGCACCGGGTCGCCCGTGGCGACCATGACCGGTCCGAGCACACCGAAGACCATCGCGAACAGCGTGGGTGTGTCGATGCCGAACGGCATCGCCGTGACGTCCTCGCGGCCCGTCCGGCGCATGAGGCGCACCGCGAGCCAGGTGTAGACGAGGTCTCCAACGAGGACGCCCAGCGCCGTGCCGGGAACCATCCGGTGCAGGACGAGATCGGACGGAAACTTGAAGACGCCGATCAGGAGGCTCGCCAGAATGACGAGCTGCGTGACGTTGTCGAGCGCCAGGCCCAGAAACCCGCTGAGGTCTCCGGGCCGGATCCACCTCGGGAACCGGCTAGCGCGCCCGGGCGTCGGCCGTTCCACGCTCCGCCAGGAGGTCGCGCGCGAGGGCTTTGGTTCGCTCCGCGAGCTCGGCGCACCAGGCGAGGCTCCCGCGCTGCGCGGCCACCTCACGAAAATCGAACCCCAGCGGCGGGCTCACGCGCGTGCCGACCCGGAGCCGCGCGTCGTAGGACCGGCCTTCGCGCTCATCGCCGGCGGCCACCTCGACCTCGACGCGCGGGCTCACACGCTTGGCGTGCGAGGTGAGGAAGTTCCAGAGCCAGCGGCCGACCTCGTCGTATGAGCCACCCGAAAACATGGCGGCATTGTAGCAAAGCCCCTCGCGACGACATGCCGCCGGCCGCCGAGACTACGCCGACCGCTCCCCTAGCATTCGTTGAAGCCGCACGACAGGCACTTCTTGCAGCCTTCCTCGTAGATGAACGTCGCCTGGCCGCACTCCTTGCAAAGGTCGCCGATCTGCTTGCGGCCGTTCGCGTCCGCCGCCGGCGGCTCCGCCGCGGGCTTCACCTGCCCGATGTGCTCGGCGAGCGTCCGCGCGAGCGCGTCCGGCAGCGACAGGATCTTGGCCGGGCCGAAGCCGGTCGGCTGGCCGCCTCCGATCCTCGAAAGCTGGCTGATGACCTCCTCGAGCCTCCGCTGAGCCGTGAGGGGCGAAGGCAGCCTCAGGACGAGCGAAATCAGCCTCCCGAGCGCCTCCGCGACCGCCATCGTGTCGGAGCCGCCCTTTCCGACCTGGACGAACACCTCGAACGGGTCGCTGTCCGTGGTCTCGTTGACCGTGATGAACGCCGTGCCGATCGGCGTCTCGGTCCGGTAGGTCGAGCCGTTCAGGCTCCGCGGCCGCGGCCGGATGACCGCGGGAGTGGCGCTGGACGCGGACCCCGCCTTCTCCTTCTTGCCGACGCCGACGTTCAGCACCTGCTCGCCCTTGCAGCCGTCGCGGAACACGGTGATCCCGAGGCAGCCCAGGTCCCAGGCGAGCGTGTAGGCGCGCGCGACATCGGCCTCGGGCGCGTCGTTCGGCAGAAGATCGTCTTCGATACTCCATTGTCCGTGTAGCGCTGGAACGCCGCCTGATGCCGCACGTGCCACTCGAAGCCGATCTCGTGCGACGTCTTGAAGGTGTGCGCGGCCGCCTCGGGGATCCCGGGGATCCCGTGGAGCGACCCGCGCTTGGCGACCTCGCGCATCAGCGCGTCGGAGTAGAAGCCCTGCTCCTTCGCGATCCGCTCGAAGGTCTCGTTGACGAAGGTCAGCACCCGCTCGCCGTCGGGCTGCTTCACGCGGTGTTCGAAGGCGAGGGCGAAGATCGGCTCGACGCCGGACGAGCAGCCCGCGATCATCGAGATCGTCCCCGTCGGGGCGATCGTCGTGACCGTGGAGTTCCGGAAGGGCCGCTCGTTCTTGTAGATGGAGAGGCTCCAGTTCGGGAACGGTCCCCGCTCCTCGGCCAGCTTCGCCGATTGGTCGTGGGACTGTTCCTTCACGAACCCCATGAGCCGGTCGGCGAGGTCGATCGCCTCCTGGCTGTCGTACGCGATGCCCATCGTGAACAGCAGGTCGGCCCAGCCCATGATGCCGAGGCCGATCCGCCGGTTGGCCTTCACCGTCGCGTCGATCACGGGCAGCGGGTACGGGTTCATCTCGATGACGTCGTCGAGGAAGCGCACCGCCAGCCGAATGACGCGCTCCATCTCGTCCCAGTCGATCGACCACTCCCCGTCCTCGCCGCGCCGCGCGAACTTCGACACGTTCAGCGAGCCGAGGTTGCACGCTTCGTTGGGCAGGAGCGGCTGCTCCCCGCACGGGTTCGTCGCCTCGACCACGCCGATCTCGGGCGTCGGGTTCGCCGGGCTCGCGTTGATGCGGTCGATGAACACCATGCCCGGGTCGCCCGTGCGCCACGCGGCCCGCACGATCCGGTCGAAGACCTGCTGGGCCGAGAGCCGGCCCGTCGGCTCCCCGGTGTGCGGGTTGATCAGGTCGTACTCGGCGCCCGCCGCCAGGGCGTCCATGAACGTGTCGGTGGCCGCGACGGAGATGTTGAAGTTGGTGATCCCGCCGTCGAGCTTGCAGTCGATGAACTCGAGGACGTCGGGATGATCCACCTTCAGGATCCCCATGTTCGCGCCGCGCCGCGTTCCGCCCTGCTTGACCGCCTCCGTGGCGCTGTTGAACACCCGGAGGAAGGACACCGGCCCGGACGCCCGGCCGCCGGTGGAGGCGACGATGTCGTCCTTGGGGCGAAGCCGCGAGAACGCAAAGCCGGTGCCGCCGCCCGATTTGTGGATGATCGCCGCGGCCTTCACCGAATCGAAGATCTCTTCCATCGAGTCGCCCACCGGCAGGACGTAACAGGCCGAGTACTGCAGCCCGTTTCCCTTTCCCGCGTTCATCAGGGTGGGCGAGTTCGGCAGGAAGTAGCCGTCGACCATCATCTCGTAGAACGCGCTCGCGATCTCCCGGACGGCCGCCTGGCTCCGTCCGTAGCGTGCCTCGCCCGCGGCGATGGAGAGCGCGACCCGCCAGCACATCTCCTCCGGCGTCTCGATCACCTCGCCACCCTCGCGCATCAGGTAGCGCTCCCGCAAAACACGCAACGCGGGCTCGGTCCATGCGCCGACTTTCGGCGGACGGGTCTCAGACAACATACGGGGCCTCCTCCCGATCAGACACGATATCTAGTGGTGAGCGCGAGCCTAGCACGCTGAATCTAGCGGCCGTCAAGAAAAAAGGTGTCCACCGTTCTCCACAGGGGTTCCACCTGTCTGTCCACCGGCTCGTGTTATTCTCGGGGCCGTATGAAATCGGTCTCGACATTCCTTATTCTCGCGCTGGTCTCACTCAGTTGCCACGCTGCGGTCGCACTCGCACAGACTCCGCCGTCTCCAGCTCCGGCGACGCCCGGCGCGCCTCAAGCGTCACCGACTCGGACGCCCATCGCCGGCAGGGTGCTGGTCCTCGACGAGTGCATCGCGATCGCACTCGAGTCGCAGCCCAAGATCCAGGCGACGCTCTTCGACTACGCCGCGGCGCGCTATCGCGTAAACCAGGCGTTCGCGCCGCTGCTGCCGCAGCTCACGGGCTCCGTGTCGGCCGCGCAGAACTCGGGGACGTTGCTGAGCACCTCGCCGACGACGGGCGTGACGACGGGGTTCGTTCAGACCCGCTCGCTCTCGCAGACCTTCCTCGCCCAGGTCCAGCTCTCCCAGCTCCTCTTCGATTTCGGCAAGAACCTCGCGGCCACCGAAGCCGCGCGGAAGCTCGCGGAGATCGCCGTCGAGAACATCGAACTCCAGCGGCAGCTCATCGCGCTCGCGGTGAAAGAGGCGTACACCAACACGCTGTTCGCCCAGCGCCTGATCAAGGTGAACCAGGAGGCGCTCAGCCGCGCCGACCTGAACCTCAGGTCCAGCAAGGGCTTCTTCGAGGTCGGCACCCGCCCGAAGTCCGACGTCGTGCGCGCCGAGGTCGACGTGGCGAACGCCAAGCTGGCGCTCATCCAGGCACGCAACGCCCTGCGTACCGCGATCGTCGCGCTCAACATCGCGATGGCGATCGACGTGGACACGCCGACCCAGATCAAGGACAACCTGATCTTCGAGACGGTGACGATCGACCGCCAGCAGCACCGTGCGGAGGCCCTCAAGAACCGGCCCGAGTACCGCCAGGCCAGGCTGAGCGTCGGAGCGGCGGAGGCCACCGAGCGGCAGACCTTCCGCAACTTCTTCCCCGACGTCAGCGGCACCGGGACCTACGGCGGGAGCCAGCCGCAGTTCAACGAGAGCTGGGCGCTCGGGCTGACCTTCACCTGGTCGCTCTTCGACGGCGGCGGGCGCATCGCGAAGTACCAGGAGGCCAAGGCCAACCTCGAGGGAGCAAAGGCCCGCGTGCGGTCCGCCGAGCTCGACATCCTCCAAAATGTCGAGCAGTCGGAGATCGCCGTCGAGGAGACGCAGGAACGCATCCAGGCCGCGCAGGCGCTGGTCGCCTCGGCGCAGGAGAACTTCCGTCTCGCCCAGGGCCGCTTCGACGCGGGAGTCGGCACCATCCTGGAGCTGACCGACGCGCAGCTGGCGTTCACCCAGGCGCAGAGCACGGAGACACAGGCGCTCGCGGACTACCGCATCGCCCTGGCGCGGCTCGAGCGGGCGCTGGGTCGGCGCTGAACGCCCTGTAAACATTCACGACTCGCCGGACGTCTAGAGAGATGATGCGACGAATCCTTTCCGTGGTGATCGTCGCGGGCCTGGTCGGCGCTGGTGTCTGGGCGTTTCTCTACACGCAGAGCCGGGGCAACGCGCCGAAGTACCGACTCGTGAAGGTGGAGCGTGGCGCCCTGACGGCCGCCGTCTCGGCCACCGGCAACCTGAACGCCGTCATCACCGTCCAGGTGGGCAGCCAGGTGTCCGGCCAGATCAAGGAGCTGCTCGTCGACTTCAACTCCGTCGTGAAGAAGAACCAGGTCGTCGCGCGGATCGACCCGGACATCTTCGTGGCCAAGGTCAACCAGGCGAAGGCCGACGTCGACTCCGCCAAGGCCACCGTGCTCAACCAGCAGGCGCTGGTCGAAAAAACTCGCGCCGATCTCGAGAATGCGCGCGCGGCGGCGGCCGAGGGCCGGGCCCAGACCGCCAAGGCGCAGGTCGCCGTGGTCGACGGCAAGCGGGACTACGATCGCAAGACCGAGCTGTTCGCCCGCAAGCTGATCGCCAAGAGCGACCTCGACTCCTCGCAGGCCACGCACGATTCGGCCCTCGCCCAGCTCGATTCGGCCAAGGCGCACGACCAGGCGCTCGAGTCCGCCATCCAGTCCGCGGTCGCCCAGCTCCGCGTGGTGCAAGCCATGCTCGAGTCCGCGCGCGCCCAGGTGCAGCAGAAGGACGCCGCGCTCAAGCAGGCCCAGCTCGATCTGGACCACACGACGATCCTCGCGCCGGTCGACGGGGTCGTCGTCTCTCGACAGGTCGACGTGGGCCAGACGGTGGCCGCCAGCCTTCAGGCGCCCGTGCTCTTCACGATCGCCCAGGACCTCACCAAGATGCAGGTCGAGACGAGCGTGGACGAGGCCGACATCGGCCGCATCAAGCTCGACGACCGCGCGGCGTTCACGGTGGACGCGTTCCCGGGCGAGACGTTCGTGGGCACCGTGACCCAGATCCGCAAGGCCGCCCAGATCGTCCAGAACGTCGTGACCTACACCGTGATCGTCGCCGTGGGCAATCCCTCGGGCAAGCTCCTGCCAGGGATGACCGCCAACGTCAAGCTCGTCGTCGCGCAGAAGCCGAGCGTCCTGAAGGTGGCGAACGCGGCGCTCCGGTTCCGCCCGGCCGGCGCCGACGCCGCCGGTCCGGGCGCGGCGCCGCCGGGTGGCGGCGCGAGCACGGGCCGCGGCGGCGGCGCGGCAGGCGGCGGCCAGCCGTCGCTCGAGCAGGTGCGCGAGCGGCTCGTGACGGAGCTGAAGCTCAGCGAGGAGCAGCAGAAGAAGCTCGAGCCGATCCTCCAGGAGGGCCGCGAGCAGTTCCGCGCGCTCCAGGGGCTGCCGGAGGGCGACCGACGGGCGCAGGCGCAGAAGATCCGCGAGGCCCAGCGCGCGCGCATCCGGGAGTTCCTCACCGACGCGCAGAAGACACGCTATGACGAGATCGTGGCCGCGCAGGGCGGCGAGGCCGGGCGAGCCGGGATCGCCGGTCGCGTCTGGATCGTGGGACCCGACGGCAAGCCCAGCGTGATCGCCCTCACGCTGGGGCTGAGCGACGGGAGCGCCACGGAGGTCCTGCGCGGCGAGATCAAGGAAGGTCAGGACGTGATCGTCGGCCTCGCGGGCGCTCGCGGCACCCAGCCGCAGAGCGCGCCGCGCCTAAGGCTCTAGCCGTGCCGCCGCCGATCATACTGACCGAGGCGCTCACCAAGGACTACCACCTCGGCCCGCATACCGTGCACGCGCTCCGCGGGGTCTCCGTCACGATCGCGCGCGGGGAATTCGTGGCGGTCATGGGTCCCTCGGGCTCCGGCAAGTCCACGTTCATGAACCTGCTGGGCTGTCTGGACTCGGCGACCTCGGGGCGCTACACGCTCGACGGGGAGGACGTGGCCGGCCTCTCGGCGGACGAGCTCGCGCGGATCAGGAACGCCAAGATCGGGTTCGTCTTCCAGCAGTTCAACCTGCTGCCCCGGACGACGGCACTCGAGAACGTCGAGCTGCCCCTGCTCTACGCGGGCCTGTCCGCGCGCGAGCGCCGGGCCCGCGCCCGGGCGCGCCTGGCGGCGGTCGGCCTGGGCGACCGCGAGGACCACCACCCGAGCCAGCTCTCGGGCGGCCAGCAGCAGCGGGTGGCCATCGCGCGCGCGCTGGTCAACGACCCGGCGATGATCCTCGCCGACGAGCCCACCGGCAACCTCGACACCCGTACGAGCGTCGAGGTGCTGGCGCTCATGCAGCGTCTCAACCGCGAGGGGCTCACGATCGTGCTCGTCACGCACGAGCCGGACATCGCGACCTACGCGAGCCGCCACCTCGTGTTCCGCGACGGGCGGCTCAAGACGGACGAGTGGGTCGTCGCGCCCGTCGACGCGGGGGCGGCGCTCGCGAGCATGCCCGAGGACGAGGAAGCCGCGTGAGCGTCTGGCAGAGCGTCCGGATCGCCGGCCGGGCCCTCCGGGTGAACAAGCTCCGGAGCGCCCTCACGATGCTCGGGATCATCATCGGCGTCAGCGCCGTCATCGCGATGGTCGGCGTCGGCGCCGGCGCCCAGGCGCGGGTCGCCGAGCAGATCCAGAGCCTCGGGTCGAACCTCATCATCGTGCTCTCGGGCAGCACGACCTCGGGCGGCGTCCGCCTCGGGAACAGCAGCCAGCTCACGATCACCGAGGACGACGCCGCGGCGATCGCGCGCGAGGTCGCCAGCGTCCAGGTCGCGGCGCCGTCGGTGCGCGGCTCGGCCCAGGTGGTCTACGGAAACCTCAACTGGTCGACCGCCATCCAGGGGGTGACGCCCGACTACGCGGAGGCGCGCGAGTGGCCGGTGATGGACGGCCGGCACGTGGGCCCCGAGGACGTGGACGGCGCGACCAAGGTGGCGCTGCTCGGCCAGACGACGGCGCTCAATCTCTTCGGCGAGGCCGAGCCCCTCGGCCAGATCATCCGGATCAAGAAGGTCCCCTTCACCGTCATCGGCGTGCTCACGCGCAAGGGCCAGAACTCCTGGGGCCAGGACCAGGACGACATCATCCTGATCCCGATCTCGACCGCGAAGAAGAAGGTGATCGGCACGAGCCAGGCCAATCCACGCGCCGTCGGCTCGATCTCCATCAAGATCCGTCCCGGCGAGGACATGACGGAGGCCGAGGACCAGATCCGCGGGCTGCTGCGGCAGCGGCACCGGCTCCAGCCGTTCCAGGACGACGACTTCTGGCTCCGCAACCTCTCCGAGATTCTCCAGACACAGGAGGACTCCTCGCGGGTCATGACGTACCTGCTCGCGGCGATCGCCTCGGTGTCGCTGCTCGTCGGCGGGATCGGCATCATGAACATCATGCTCGTGTCGGTCACCGAGCGCACCCGCGAGATCGGCCTGCGCATGGCGGTCGGCGCCCGCCGGCGGCACATCCTGCTCCAGTTCCTGATCGAGGCGGTGACGCTCTCGCTGATCGGCGGGATCGTCGGCATCGCGCTGGGCGTCGGCGGCTCCGAGCTGATCAGCTACTTCGCCGAGTGGCGCACCCTCGTCGCGCCCGAGTCGATCGTGCTGGCGTTCGGCTTCGCCGCCGCGATCGGGATCTTCTTCGGATTCTATCCGGCCCGGAAGGCCTCGCGCCTCGATCCGATCGACGCGCTCCGCTACGAGTAGCGCCTAGTCCTTCGGCAGTCCCAGCACGCGCTCGGCCAGGATGTTGCGGTTGATCTCCGACGTCCCGGCCGCGATCGTATCGCCGCGCGAGCGCAGGAAGCGCTGCTGCCAGTAGCCGTCCTCGACCGCCCGGCCGCTCCCCTGCGTCAGCGCGGCGTAGGGCCCCTCGATCTCCAGCATCAGCTCGAGCGCCCGCTGGACCGCCTCGCTCCAGAAGAGCTTGGCCCCCGACCCCTCGGCGCCCGGCGGCTCGCCGCGGAGCATCCGCGTGAGCGCCCGGAGGTTCGAGAACCGCAGCGCCTCCGCGTCGATGTAGAGCTGGGCGAGTCGCTGCCGGATCACGGGATCGGCCGCCGCGGGTGCCGCGCCGCGGAGCGTCGTCCGCGCGAGCTCGCGGGCGGCGTCGATAGCGTGGCGCAGGTGGAGCTGGCGCGAGATCGTCCGCGGGCCGCGCTCGAACATGAGCGTGGTGATCGCGACCTCCCAGCCTCCGTTCACGCGGCCCACCACGTTCTCCACGGGTACCCGCGCGCCGTCGAAGAACATCTCGTTGAACTCCGCCTCGCCGCTGATCTGCCGCAGCGGTCGCACGCCGACGCCGGCCGTGCGCATGTCCACGAGGAGGAACGTGAGCCCCTTGTGCCTGGGAGCGGCGGGATCGGTCCGGGCGAGCAGGATGCACCACTCCGCGTACTGCGCGTACGTCGTCCACACCTTCTGGCCGCTGAGCACGAAGGCGCCGCCGTCGCGGACCGCGCGCGTCTCGACGGCGGCGAGGTCGGAGCCCGCGTTGGGCTCGGAGAAGCCCTGGCAGAAGATCTGCTCGGCGGACAGGATGGCCGACAGGTGCGCGCGCTTCTGCGCCTCGGTCCCGTGCGCGATGAGCGCCGGGCCCGCCATGTCGAGGCCGATCACGTTCGGAAGCTCCGGGGCCCGCGCCCGGGCGAGCTCCTCGTAGAAGATCGCCTGCTGCATGATCGTGGCGCCCCGGCCGCCGTACGCGCGCGGCCAGGAGAGGCCCATGTAGCCCGCGTCGCAGAGCCGCCGCTGCCAGTCGCGCAGGAAGGCGAACATCGCGTCCTGCGTCGCGAACCGCCGCCGCACGCGCGCCCAGTCCTCACGCCAGTTCGTCCGGAGCCACGCGCGCAGCTCGTCACGAAACGCCTGGTCGTCGGTCCCCAGCTTGAAGTGCATGCCCCTCCCCGTTCGTTTGCTATGTTCTAGGCGCGATGGCCCGCGCTCGCGCGCGCTCCCGGAAACGTACGGCGGCCGCCCGGCGTCCACGCGCCAGCGGACCCCGCCCGACCGCGGCGGAGACGCGTCTGCTGGCGCTCGCGCGGGAGATCGCCCGCCTGCCGCTCCCGGCCGCCCTCGAGCAGCTCGCATCCGCGTGGGCGCCGAACGCGCCGCTGCCGCGCGAGGTGGCGCTGGCGTGGCTGAAGAGCCGCGGCGACAAGACCGCCGCGCTCGCGCTCGCGTGGGCCCGCGAGCAGGTACGCCTCTCGCTCCAGGAGGTCGTCGAGGCGACCCCCAGGGACCGGCGTGGCCGCATCGACGCGCCGCCCGACACGCTCGCCTGGATCCTGCTCGCCGCCTGCGTGGCGCTCGCGCACGAACCGCCCTCGGCCGTGGCCGAGCGCGCGGGCGCGCTGCTCGAGCTCACTGGCCACGGCGCCGCGATGGGATGAGGATCTCGAGCGCGAGGATGGCGGCGCCGGCCGCCATCGCCGCGCCGTTCAGTTGCACCGACGCCCGGTGCGCCCGGGCGAAGGCGACGTCGTCGCGGCCTCGCCGGGCCGCCTCGGCCCGCGGCAGCACGACGGTGGACGCGGAGACGAGGAGCGCGAGCATCGCCCCGCAGAGGGCGGCGCTCGCCAGCGGCCGCAGCCGGCCGTCCCGTCCCGAGACCGCCCGGATCACCGACGCCACCAGCGTGACGGCGCAGAGCGCGATGCCCCACTGGTAGTAGCGCGGGAGCACGGCCGCGACCGCCTGACCGGCGACCGCGCGATCGATCGCGCGGAAGACGGTCGGCGCGACGCCGAACGAGAAGAACATCATGATGCCGAGCCAGGCCGCCGTCGCGATCAGTCCGAGCGCGCGGAGCATTGTCATCTCCTCGACATCCTACGCCGCCTAGCGCCGTCCCGCGGCTCGATCGAGCTGCGCCAGCGCGATGCGGTAGTCGGCCAGCGCCTGGGCCTCGGTGCTCTGGGCCTGCGTCAGCGCGAGCTGCGCGTCGGTCAGCTCGAGGATCGTCCCCACCCCCACGTCGAAGCGGCCCTGCGCGAGCCGGAAGTTCTCCTGCGCCGACGCGATCAACGCCTGGGCCGCCTGGATTCGCTCCTGCGTCCCCTCGACGGCGATCTCCGCCTGCTCGAGATTCTGGAGGATCGTCAGCTCGCTCGCCCGGCTCCGGGCGCCCGCGGCACCGAGGCTGGCCTTCGCCTGGTCGTACGCCGCGATCAGGTTGCCTCCGTCGAAGATCGACCAGGTCATTGCGAGGCCGATCGTCCAGTTCGGATTGAGCTGGGTCTGGCTTCCCCCGTAGGAGCCGGTCCCGCTGATACTGGGCAGAAACGCGCGCGAGGCCGCCTGGACGCCGGCCTCGGCGGCGGCCACCTGCAGCTTCGACTGGCGGTGCTCGGGACTCTGGCGGAGTGCCTCGGCGCGGAGCGCGGCCCGATCCAGCGTGACCGGCCCGTAGTCGAGAGTGCCCTGCACCTCCGTCGGTGTGCTCGCGTCGACCGCCATCGCCGTGTTGAGCGCGACGCGGGCCGTCCGCAGGGCGTTCCGGGCGTTGATCAGGTCGACGCGGGCGTTGGCGACGTCGACCTCGGCGCGCACCACCGTGGACAGGGGCTGCGTGCCGACATCGACGAACCCCTTCGCCGACGTGAGGTTCAGCTGGGCGCGGCCGACCGCCTCCTCCTGGACACGGATCAAGCGGTGCGCGAGCAGGATGTTGGTGTACGCCTCCTTCACGGTGAGGGTGATGAGCTGGCGCTGGAGCTCGACGCCCTCGGCGGCGACCTCGGCGAGCTTCCGCGCCACCTGGGTGGTCGCCAGGGTCTTGCCAAAGTCGAAGAGCAGCTGCGACAGCTGCACCTGCGCCTGGAACGTGTCCCGCGGTTGACGGCTGATGGCGGTCGTCGACGTCTGGCCCGTCGTCGACGACGTGGAGACGAGCGTGCTGTGGCTCCGCGTGGCGGTGGACGAGCCCGTGAGCTGCGGCAGGAGCGGCGCGAACGCCTCACGTACCTGGGCGCGCGCGGCCGCGTAGTCGTAGAGCGTCGCCTGGATCAGCGGCTGGGCTTCGAGCGCGCGCGCGACGCATTCGTCGATCGTGAGGAACCGACCGACGACGGCGGGCGCCGGCTCGCGGGGCGCCGAAGCCTGCGCGTGCCCGATCGCCGGAAGGCTCAGCGCGAGGAAGAGGCTCAAGGCCGCCGATCGCAGTCTCGTCATTGGGATCCTCCATGGAACTGCCTGCGGGATGCCGTGGGGGCGGGCTGTGGGGAAGCCGCCGGAGCGCGTCACAGCGCGGGCAGCACGCGCCCGGCGAACGCTTCGAGCATGGTCGTCTCGGGGAAGTCCGCGAAGCCCAGCATGAGGTCGGTCACACCGGCGGCGGCGTACTCGCCGATGCGCTGGAGCACCGTCTCCGGCGTCCCGGCGAGCGCCGTCCCGAGCAGCGGGTGGTGGCGGCCGATCCCGCGCGCGGTGCAGAACCTGCCGGTCGCCGCGCGCGCCTCGGCCTCGTCGCGGCCGAGGATCACGTCCACCTCGACGGAGCGGCGAAAGTCCCCCCACGGCCGCCCGGCGCGCTCGACCGCGCGCCGGACCACCGCGCACTTCTCGGCAAACACCGCCGGCGTCAGATACGAGGCCTCCCAGCCCGCGGCGCGGCGCGCGGCCAGGCCGAGCGCGCGGGCGCCCATCGCGGCGATCCAGATCGGCGGCCCGGGCTTCTGGAGGGGAAGCGGTTCGAGGCGGGCGCCGCGGAGCGTGTAGCAGCGTCCCACGTGGTCCACGCTCTCGCCGCTCCAGAGCCGTTCGATGATCTCGAGCGTTTCTTCCAGCAGCGTCACGCGATCCCCCGCCCCGGGATACGCGATGCCGTGGCTCCGCCACGCGGCCGCCGTCGCCGCATCGCCGGCGCCGACGGCCAGGCGGAGATCGAGGCGCCCGCCCGAGAGATGATCGACGGTCACCGCGCGCTTCGCGAGCCAGGATGGGTGGTGCGCCGCCGGACCGAACGCGTACGTGACGGCCGGGCCGATCCGCGCGCGCCGCGACCACGCGGCGAGCGCGCCCAGCATCGTCCAGCCGTCGTGCGTGAAGCCGGCGAGGCCGTCACCGTAGGTGACGCGCGCGTAGCCGAGCGCGTCGGCCGCCTCCCAGCAGCGCCGGAGCCCGTACGCGTCTGTGCCCCACGTCTGGACGCCGACCGTGACCACGGGTCGAGCATCCGTGATGGTCCGCGGTCGTGTCAAGATTTGACGGCCCGTCGGTGCGGCGTTAGAGTGCGCGCGACGATGCTCGCCCGCCTCGCACTCGCGCTCGTTCTCCTCGCGATCCCCGCCGTGGCCCCCGCGCAGACGCCGGCCGAAACGGCGCGCGCGCTCGTCGCCCGCTACCACGACGATCGCACCGTCCTCGACCGCGCCCGGGACCTGCTCGAGGACGCGCTCCGGCGTGACAGCCAGGTCGACACGATGATCATGGCCTCGTACGTCTGGTTCCTCTGGGGCGACGTCCGCGCCACCACGGACGAGGAGCGCCTCGCCGCGTACGATCGCGGCCGTCAGCTCGGCAAGCGCGCGGTCGAGCTCGCCCCGAAGAATCACGACGCGCACCTCTGGTACGCCATCAACACCGGGCGCTGGGGCCAGACCAAGGGCGTGATGCGCTCGCTCTTCCTGCTGCCCACGGTCCGCGGGGAGCTCGACGTCCTGTTCGAGCTGGACCCGCGCTCCGTGCGCGCCCACTCGCTCGCCGGCAACGTTCTCCTCGAGGTGCCGGGCCTCGTCGGCGGCGACAAGAAGAAGGCCGAGGACCATTTCAAGCAGGGACTCGCGGTCGACCCCCGCTTCACCGTCCTCCGTGTGGACCTGGCCCGCGTCTACATCGCGACCGGGCGCTACGCCGAGGCGCGGCGCGAGCTCCAGCACGTGATCGACGAGGCCGCGCCGACGATCGTCGCCGACTGGGCCGTCAAGGATCTGCCACGCGCCCGAAAGCTCCTCGAGTCCATCAAAGACAATCGCTAGCGATCGGCGTGGTCATCGGGCGCCTGCGCCGCACGGCGGCGCGCTGGGACCCCACGGCCCTCGCCGCCATCGCCGAGCGCGACCGCGATCCGTTCCGCGTGCTCATCGCGTGCATCCTGTCGCTCCGGACGCAGGACACCACGACCGGCCCGGCGTCCGAGCGCCTCTTCGCCGTCGCCGACACGCCCCCGACCATGCTCGGGCTCTCGCCCAGCCGGATCGAGAGCCTCATCTTTCCCGTGGGCTTCTACCGGACGAAGGCGCGCGTCATCCTCGGCATCTGCCGGGACCTCCTCGACCGCTTCGCCGGGCGGGTGCCGGACGAGATCGACGCGCTCCTCACCCTCAAGGGCGTCGGCCGCAAGACGGCGAACCTGGTCGTCACCATGGGCTACGGCAAGCCCGGGATCTGCGTCGACACCCACGTGCACCGCATCTCGAACCGCCTCGGCTACGTGAAGACACGGAACCCGGAGGAGACCGAGATGGCGCTCCGCGCCCGACTTCCGAGGCGCTACTGGATCGGCTACAACGACCTGCTCGTCTCGTTCGGACAGAACGTCTGCACCCCGATCTCGCCGCGCTGCTCGATCTGCCCGGTCAACACGCGCTGCCGCCGCGTCGGCGTCACCACAACGCGCTGACGACGACGCTTGACCGGTCGAGCGGCCGGATGATAAAACTGGATAGTCAGGTAGTTGAACTCAACGGTTTCCTCAAGGAGCGACGCATGGAAACGCGCTCGATCCCCTCGTCCTTCCCCACCGCGTTCATCTACGACTACGCGGCCGCCGAGGCCGACATGCGCCGCCTCTACGAGAACGCCAAGCGTGACCAGTGGAACGCCTCGCGCGACATACCCTGGGACACCCCGCAGACCTCCGACGGCCGCGCGATCGCCGACGAGCTGATCGACATCTACGGGAGCCCGCTCTGGGAGCGGCTCTCGGAGAAGGAACGCGTCGAGCTGAACCGCCGCGTCGCCGCCTGGCGGCTGTCGGTGCTCATGCACGGCGAGCAGGGCGCGCTGCTCGCGTGCAGCCAGCTCGTCGACATCGTCAAGAGCGCGGACGAGAAGTTCTTCCAGGCCAGCCAGGTCATGGACGAGGCCCGGCACAACGAGGTCCTCGATCGCTACATCCGGGAGCGGCTCGACAACCGCCAGTATCCCATTCCGGCCAACGCGCGGGACATCTTCGACTCGATCCTCTCGGAGAGCCGCTGGTACCTGAAGACGATCGGGCTCCAGCTCGTGGCGGAGACGTTCGCCGTGGCCCTCTTCAAGATGATGGCCGAGAGCGCGCGCGACCCGGTCCTGGGGACGATGTGTCGGCGCATCCTCCAGGACGAGGCCCGGCACATGGGCTTCGGCATGCTCGCCCTGCCCGCGGTCGTCGACGGCGCGTCGGCCTCGGAACGCCGGGAGCTCGAGGACTACACCTGCTTCGCCCTCGAGAAGACCCTGACCGGATTCTTCCCGCTCGCCGCGTACGAGGACATGGGCTTCAGCGACGCCGAGATCCAGGAGGTCCGGCGGTACCGCCGGGAGACGGCGGCGCGGAACGACTACGCGCCGTTCCGCAAGCACTTCAAGCGCGACATGCACCAGTCCATGATCCAGAACCTCACCCGTCTCGGACTCCTGACCGAGCGCGTCCGGCCGCGCCTCGAGAAGCTCGGCATCACCCTGCCGTCGAGCTGAGGGGCGCCACCAGCTCCGCGAGTCGCCGGTCGCGGTAGGCCCACGCCGCCGCGACCTGCCGGCCCACGACGAGCGCATGGGCCGCGCGGCCGAGCGGCCCGAAGGGCAGCCGGTACGTGACGCGATCCTCCACCCACGTGCCGCCGCGATCCTCGAGGAAACGGTGGCGGTGCTCCCAGCGGGCGTAGGGGCCGCGGACCTGGACGTCCACGAAGCGATAGGGTGGATCGAACTCGCGGATGAACGCCCGCCAGCCCATCGGAATGCCGAGCCAGGACACCCGGAAGTCGTAGACGCTGCCGGCGGTCATGGGCGCGCGCCGCGAGACGAGACGCAGCCGGAGCGCGGGCGGCGTGATGCGCGCGAGGTTGGCGGGGTCGACGAAGAACTCGAAGACCTCGGCGCGCGTCCGCGCGAGCCACACGCGCGACTCCAGAATGTGATCGGCCATGACGCGCGGCATATGATAGGGAGGTGCCCCGACTCAGTCAAACGCGCGCCCACGTCGCGCTGGTCGCGATCGTGGTGCTCTGGGCGAGCTATCCGGCCACCGCCAAGCTCGCCCTCGAGGATTTCCCGCCGTTCTTCCTCGCCGCGGTGCGCGGCGCCTTGGCGTCGTGCTTCCTCGTGTACCTGCTCGTGCGCGCGGGCGCGGACGCGACGCCCGGGCTCACGCCGCGTGCCGTCCGCGTCTTCCTCGTTCTCGGCGTCGCGGGCATCTGGGGCTCGATGCAGTTCAGCTACGTCGCGTACGGCTACACCACCGCCGCCAACGCGGTGATCCTCCAGGCCGCGGCGCCGGTCATCGTGGCGCTCACCGCGCGCTTCTACCTCCGCGAGCGTCTGCGGCCCGTCCAGTGGCTCGGCGTGGCCGTCTCGGCGTTCGGCGTCCTGCTCGTCGTGACCAGCGGGCGGCTCGCCGCGCTGCGGCTCGAGGAGCTGCGGGGCGGCGACTTCCTCACGCTGGCCACGCTGACCGGCTGGTCGGTCTACACCGTCTACGGCAAGCGCGTCCTCGGCCCGCTCTCGCCGGCGCTCGCGACGACGGGCGCCTACGTCGCGGGCACGCTCATGATCCTCCCCACCGCGCTCGTCGCCGCGCCGCTCTTCCCCGCACCGCGCCTCGCCTCTCTGGCCGGCTGGTCCGTCGTCCTCTACCAGGGGCTCGTCGGCGCCGTGGCGCACGTCTGGTGGTACCGCGCCGTCGAGGTCGTGGGACCCAGCCGGTCCGCGGTCTTCATGAACCTCCAGCCCATCGTCGGCATCGGGCTGGCGGCGGCGCTGCTCGGCGAACGGGTGGGCCTCTGGCAGATCCTCGGGACCGCGTGCGTCCTGGCCGGCGTCGCCCTCACCACACAGGCGGCCGCGATCAGCCGAGCTTCTTGATCTCCGCGAGAATCTTGTCCGGCGCCGGGAGCTCGCCTCTAGCGTAGCGCTCGATGAAGCGCACCCTGCCCTGCGCGTCCACGATGAAGGTCGCCCGGACGTTGGCGTTCCAGTCCGGCCAGTAGACCCCGTAGTCCTTCACGACGCTCCGGTGGATGTCCGACAGGAGCGGATAGTGGCTGATGCCGACCGATTTGGCCCAGTTCTCGTGGCTGAACGGGCTGTCGGTGCTGATACCCAACACCTGGGTATTGGCCGCCTGAAAGTCGCCGATGCGCTTGTCGAAGGCGGGCATGCAGGTGCTTCAGCCCGGCGTCCAGTCGAGCGGATAGAAGAGCAGCACCACGTTCTTCCCGCGGAACTCCCGCAGGCCGACCTCCTTCAGTCCGATGGTCTTGAGCGTGAAGTCGGGAGCCGTGGCCCCCACGTCGAGCGTCTCGTTCTCGGTGCTCACCTGCGGAATCCTCCTTTCGCGATCCGGCGCGCCTCGCCCGTGGCGGCCGCCCGCGGCCTCTCCCCGCCGGCGCGCGCCGGTGGCTTGCGGACCGCCGCCCACGCGCGACTGCGCCGGCTCTCGAGCGGCGCCTCCGCGAGACCGAGGTGGCCCGCGGCCGTCACGACCGCGCCCGTCTCCCACAGGCGCGCGAAGCGCTCCACGAACCGCGTGTCGCGCAACGCGTGGTGGTCCATGATCACACGGCAGCCCGTCCTGTCGATCACGCGGAGCAGGTTGTCGATCCCGCGCTCGACGACCGACGCGCCGATCTCCCGCTCGATGTACGAGGGCGGGCCCGACACGTAGAGCAGGGTCGGCCGCTGGTGGATGAGGTAGGCGGCGGCCACCGGCGAGAGCGGTCCCTGGACGTCGGAGGCGAAGACGAACCGCTCGTGCTCGGCCGCGTCCGCGAGCGTCAGCACCAGGACGTAGCCGAGCGGCGTGCCGTCGAGACCGTGCGGGAGCGGCGGCGAGACGCTGAGCTCGAGGTCGAGCGTCCGCCGCCGGCAGCCGTCCGCGCTGTGCAGCCGCGCCACCGGCGAGAGCGCCGTCCACAGCTCGCCCGCGCGCTTGGCCTGGAGCCCCGCGACCATGCGCCGGGGGTCCTTCACCAGCACCGTGCGTCCGGCGTAGGTCGCCGGATCGGAGCGGAAGTGATCCTCGTGGTAGTGGCTCACGAAGATCATCTCCGCGCGCGCCGCGTACGCCGAGATGCGGTCGTTGGCCCGCCGCAGGGCCTCCCATT
This sequence comes from Methylomirabilia bacterium, assembly GCA_041496385.1. Classification (GTDB taxonomy): domain Bacteria; phylum Methylomirabilota; class Methylomirabilia; order Rokubacteriales; family CSP1-6; genus AR19. Next base: position 83,518 of record JBGQEL010000004.1, read on the forward strand.
CCTCGTCGGAGGGGGGCAGGTTGAAGCGCGCCGGCGAGAGCGTCGCGCCGGGGTCGATGAGGATCCCGGTCCGGCCGGCCTCGACGTACGTCGCCATCGATCGGACCCCGAGAGACTCCGCGGCGAGCGGCACGACCTTCATCAGATGCAGCGCCCGCCGTCGACCTCGAGACACGCGCCCGTGATCATCGCCGCCTCGTCCGAGGCGAGGAACACGACGGCGTGTGCGAGGTCCTCCGGCTTGTTGAGCCGGCCGAGGGGCACGGTCGCGACGTAGCGCGCCATGCCCTCCGCGTCGATCTCCTTCTTGCCCATGAAGGTCGCCAGCATCGGCGTCTCCGTGGCCACCGGCGCCAGCGCGACCACGCGCACGCCGTAGGGGGCGCACTCGAGCGCGAGGCTCTTCGTCAGCGTGACGACGGCGCCCTTCGAGGCCGCGTACGTCTGCCCGCCCGGGCGCGGCCGGATCGCGGCGGTGGACGCGGTCACGATGAACACCCCGCGCTTCTGCTTCTTCATGACGGCGAGCGCGCACCGGGCGCCGAGCCAGACGCCCTTCACGTTGACGCTGAAGATCCGGTCGAAGACGGCCTCGTCCTGCTCCTCGATCGGCGTCGGGAACTGAGGCACGCCGGCGTTGGCCAGAAACACGTCGAGCGTCCCCCACGCGGCGAGCGCCTTCTCGACCATGGCCTGGTTGTCGGCCGCCCGCGTGACGTCCGCACGGACCGCGAGCGCCTTGCCGCCGGCCTTTTCGATCTGCTCGACGACGGCCTTGGCGCTGATCTCGTTCAGATCGCCCACCACCACGCGCGCGCCCTCGCGCGCCATGGCGAGCGCGGCCGCGGCACCGATGCCCGAGCCCGCGCCCGTGATCACCGCGACCTTCCCCTCGAGTCTCATCGTCGACCTCCCATTTTCGCGACCGCCCTTACAGGACGAGCTCGGCCATCGTCCGCGCGGCCAGGCGGTCCCCGGCGACCATCAGAGTGGTGACGCCGGCCGACCGCCATTCGCCGAGACGCTCCCGGATCAGCGGGGGCGGCCCGCAGAGCGCCACCTCGTCCACGAGCGCGTCGGGCACCGCGGCCTCGGCCTCGGCCTTCCGCCCCGCGAGGTAGAGATCCTGGATCGTCGTCGCGGCCTCCTCGTACCCGTAGCGGCGCGCGATCTCGTTGTAGAAGTTGCGACCGCGCGCGCCCATCCCCCCCACGTAGAGCGCGAGCTTGGCCTTCACGGGCCGCCGGCAGGCGGTCGGATCGTCGCCGACCACGACGGAGACCATCGGCATCACGTCGAATCCCGCGCCGGATCGTCCGGCGCGCCGGAACCCCTCGCCGAGCCACCCGCGGAACATCGCGGCCCGCCGCGCGGAGAAGATCGTCGGAATCCAGCCGTCGCCGATCTCGGCCGCGAGTGCCACGTTCTTCGGCCCGACCGCGGCGAGGTAGATCGGGAGATCGGGCCGCCCGTGCAGGATGGACTTGAGCGGCTTGCCGAGGCCGGTCGCGTCCGCGCCCGCGTAGGGGATCTCGTAGTAGTCGCCGCGATGCTCGAGCGGCTTCTCACGCCGGAAGATCGCCCGCACGATCTCCACGTACTCGCGTGTGCGCCCGAGCGGCTTGCCGAAGGCCTGACCGTGCCAGCCCTCGACGACCTGCGGCCCCGACACGCCGAGACCCAGCCGGAACCGCCCGCCCGAGAGCGCGTCGAGCGTCATGGCGGTCATCGCCGTCGCGGCCGGCGTGCGCGCCGCCATCTGCATGATGCCGGTGCCGACGTGGATCCGCGTCGTCCGGGCCGCGATCCAGGCGGCCGGCGTCACCGCGTCGGAGCCGTACGCCTCCGCCGACCAGACCGAGTCGTACCCGAGGCGCTCGAGCTCGAGGATCGACTCGAGATCGAGGGATATCCGCGCGCCGGAATAGTTGAGCGCCAGCGCGAGCTTCATGTGGCCCCTCCCCAGGTCCGCGACGTGCGTTGCCGCTCCCACCGGTGGACGCGGAGCACCACCCGACCCCGGCGGAACGCCACGCCCTCCTGCTGCAACAGAATTCGCTGCGTCAGCATGCTGGCGACGCGCGCCCGCGCGCTGATCCCACCCTGCGCGTTGACCACCCGGTGCCACGGCATATCCGCGGGGCACACCCGCAACGCGCGACCGACCGCCCGCGACGAGCGCGGGCGGCCGAGGAGTGCCGCGAGCTGGCCGTACGTGGCCACGCTCCCGCGCGGGATCCGTCGCACGAGCCGGTGCACGGCCCGCCGGAACGTTAGCGCGGCGGCGATCCGGCCCCGAGCTCCCACAGCCGCGCGTAGAGCCCGCCGAGCCGCAGCAGGTCGGCGTGGCTCCCTTCCTCGTGGATCCGGCCCCGATGCAGGACGAGGATCCGGTCGGCGTTCTGGACCGTCGAGAGGCGGTGCGCGATCGTGATGCTGGTCCGGTCTTTCAACAGCTCCGCCATCGCCTGTCGAATGAGCGCCTCGGATTCCGCGTCGACGCTCGACGTCGCTTCGTCCAGCACCAGAACGGCGGGATTGTACACGAGCGCCCGCGCGATGGCCAGCAGCTGGCGCTGGCCGTGCGAGACGTTGCCGCCGCGCTCGGTGAGGACCTCGCCGAGCCCGCGCGGCAGCGCCGCGACGAAGGCCGCCGCGCGCGCCGTCTCGATCGCGCGCGCGAGCTCCGCGGCCTGGAGCGTCCCGTCCGCGCCCAGCCTCAGGTTCTCCTCGATCGTCCCGGTGAACAGCATCGTGTCCTGGAAGATGACGCCGACGTGACGCCGCAGACGCGCCAGCTCCCACTCGCGCACGTCGACGCCGCCGACGAGGACCCGTCCCCGCGTGACGTCGTAGGCGCGGGTCAGGAGCCGCGCGCAGGTCGACTTCCCCTCGCCGGTGGCGCCCACGAGCGCGACGCGCTCGCCCGGCGCCACCCGGAACGCGCAGTCGCGCAGCACCCACGCCTCACCCTCGTATGCGAACCAGACGCCGGCGAGCTCCAGCGACGATTCCGCGGCGCGCGGGCGCGCGCGGCCCGCCGGCCCCACCGGGGACACGATCGCGGGGGCCCGGTCGAGGAGGCCGAAGATCCGCTCGGCGGACGCCATCGCCGCCTGCATGACGGTGTACTTCGCGCCCAGGTCGCGGATCGGCAGGAAGAATCGCTGGGTGTACTGGATGAACGCGACGAGCGCGCCGAAGGTGAGGGCGCCGGCGACGATCTCGCCCCCGCCATACCAGATGAGGAGCGCCAGCGCGATCGAGCCGAGCGCCTCGACCGAGGCGTAGAGTGACGCCTCGTAGAGCGTCGAATTGAACAGGGCGCGCCGGTACCCCGCGTTCGCACGGCGGAAGCTCTCGTACTCGTGGCGCTCCCGCGCGAAGAGCTGGATCACGGTCATGCCCTGGAGCGCCTCCTGCAGGACACCGTTCAGGTGGGCCAGGCGCTGGCGCACGCGCCGGTAGGCGTCCCGCGCGCGGATCCGGAAGTAGGCGGCGGCGCCGAAGAGCGCGGGCACGATGGAGAACGTGACGAGGGCGAGGTGCCAGTCGAGCCAGAGCATGACGCCCACGACGCCCACGAGCGTGATCACGTCCGCCAGGATCGCGAAGAGGCCGCTCGTGAACGCCTCGCTCACCGCCTCGACGTCGTAGAGGACGCGGGTCATCAGCCGGCCGACCGGATTGCGATCGAAGAACGCGGCCTCGAGCTTCAACAGGTGCGCGAAGATCTCGGCGCGCAGGTCGTGGATGACGCGCTGGCCCGTGAGCTGCATCAGGTAGGCCTCGACCCACCGGAGCGCATAGAGGAGGACGAGCACCGCGACGTAGAGGGCCGCGACCCAGGTGAGGCCGAGCCAGTCGGCGCGCAGGATGTGCTCGTCGATGGCGATCTTGAGGAGATACGGCTGCGCGAGCTCGGCCGCCGCGATGAGGGGGAACAGGAGCGCCGAGCCCGTGATGAGCGCCCGGTGGGGGCGCGCCGCCTGCCAGAGGCGCGCGACCAGGCGGCGGTCGAAGACGCGACCGAGCCGCGCGTCGACCTCCGCCTCGTGCGCGTCAGGCACGGGCGATCTCCTCCTCGAGCTGCTGGATCCGCCAGAGGCGGGCGTAGAGCCCGCCCGCGGCCAGCAGCTCGGCGTGGCGGCCCGTCTCCAGCACGCGACCCTCCGCGAGCACGACGATCCGGTCGGCGAGCTGGGCCGCGCGGAGCCGGTGCGTCATCAGGAGGACCGTCCGTCCCGACACGAACCGCCTGAGACTCCCCACGATCTCCTCCTCCTTCGCCGAGTCCACGGAGGCGAAGGCGTCGTCGAGGACCAGGATCGGCGGCGCGCCGGCGAGCGCCCGCGCGAGCGCCACGCGCTGGCGCTGGCCGCCGGAGAGCGTGAGCCCGCGCTCGCCGACGACGGTGTCGTACCCGGCGGGACACTGCTCGATCTCGCCGGCGACGCCCGCGGCCGCGGTCGCCGCGCGCACGCGCGCCTCGTCCACGCCCTCCCGGCCGAGCGCGACGTTCTCGCCAAGCGCGCGCGAGAAGAGGAAGCCCTCCTGCGGGACGTAGCCCACCATGGCGCGCAGCTCCTGGCGCCCGATCGCGGTCACATCGCGATCGCCGACGAAGGTCGTGCCGGGCGGCGGCTCCCAGAGCCGCGCCAGCAGGAGGCCGAGCGTGGATTTCCCGCTCCCGGTCGGTCCGACGATCGCGACGGTCTCCCCGGGGGCGACCGCAAAGCTCACGCTCGCGAGCGCCGGCGCCCGCCCCTCGTACGCGAACGTCAGGTCCTCGAACCTGATGCCAAACGCCCTCGCCGCCGCCGAGCCCGCCGCGGCCCCCGCCACCTCCGCGCCAACACTCCCCGCTCCGACAATCTCGTGGATCCGCTGCATGGACGTCAGGCCGCGTCTGAGGATCGACAGCGTCCAGCCCAGCGCGATCGTCGGCCAGGTCAGATACGCGAGGTAGCCGTTGAACGCGACGAGCGCGCCCAGGCTGAGCCGCCCCTCCACGACCGCCTTGCCGCCCGCCCAGAGGACGACGAGCGTCCCCACGCCGGCGATCAGCCCCATCAGGGGTGCGACGGACGACTGCGTCCGGGCCAGCGCCAGGCTCCGGGCGAGATACTCGCCGTTCTCGCGGGCGAAATCCGCCGCGGCGCGCGGCTCGAGCGTGTAGGCCCGCACGACGGACATCCCGGCGATGTACTCCTGGACCTTGGCCGACAGCACGCCGAGCTGCTCCTGCGCCGCCTGGGCCCGCTCGTTCACGACGCTGTTGAAGCGCTTGACGAGGAAGACCAGCGCCGGGTACGGCGCCATCGCCCAGAGCGTCAGCCAGGGGTCCACGGCGAGCATCGCCCCGAGCGCACCGACGAACGCGAACGCGGTGCCGAAGAGGCTCACGGCGCCGAAGCCGACGAGCGCGCGCACGGCGGCGACGTCGCTCGAGGCGCGGGACATCAACTCTCCGGTCGGGTGGGTCGCGTAGAACGCCGGGGGGAACCCCTGCAGGCTCGCGTACAGGTCGTTGCGGAGATCGTACTCGATCCGCTGGCCGCCGCCGATGATCGCGAAACGCGACCCGAGACGCGCGAGGCCGTTGGCGAGGGCCAGCGCGACGATCACGGCGACGTAGCGGCCGAGCCCGGCGGCGCCGGTCTCCGCGCGCAGGGCGTCGATCGCGCGCTGCACCGTCCAGGGAATCGCGAGCGAGGCCAGCGTCGCGGCCGCGAGGCAGAATGCGCCGGCGGCGTAGCGGGCGCGGTAGCGCGCCACGCGACGCCAGAGGGCCCGGGCGGGAGACGTCAGCCGCGGCTCCCCGCGACGTGCGGCTTGAGTGCCCCGTACACCGCGAAGTTCGTCGGCACCGCGACGCCCAGGCGCTGCCCGAGCCGCACCGCGTGCCCGTGGAGAGCCTCGAGCTCGAGGCGCCGGCCCAGGCTCAGGTCCTGGGCGAGCGAAGCGCGGTTGCCCGGCGCGATCCCGGCCGCGAGCTTCACGGTCTGGTCGACGATGTCGTCGGGCAGGCCGGCGCCGGCCGCGGCGCCGAGGGCGGCGACCTCCTCGACGATGCGCCGGAACATCGCCCACGCCTCGGGGGTGTCGCGGACCACGCCGATCGGGCAGCGCGTGAGCGCGGTCATGCCGGCCACGGCACAGATGAGCACGTACTTCTCCCAGAGCGCGCGCCGGACGTTCGCCGTCAGCTCCACCGGAACCCCGGCGCGCTCGAACGCCCCGAGCAGGCGCTCGGCACGCACGCTCCGCCGTCCGTCCAGCTCGCCGAAGATGATCCGCCCGGCGAAGTGGTGCGCGATGACACCCGGGCGGTCGATGACCGCGAACACCTGGGCGACGCCGCCCAGCGCGTGCCCCGCGCCGAGCACCGCGTCGATCGTGTCCTCGTTGTCGACACCGTTCTGGAGCGAGAGCACCGCGGTCGCCGGGCCGACCACGGGCCGGAGCTGGCCGGCCGCGCGCTCGGTGTCGAACGACTTGACGCAGAACAGGACGACGTCGGCCGGCGGCAGGCCCCGCACGTCCTCGACGGCCTGCGGACGCACGACGGACTCCCCCTCGATCGCCGACCGGATCGTGAGGCCGTCGCGCCGGATCGCCTCGAGGTGCTCGCCGCGGGCGACCAGCGTGACCGTCTCGCCGGCACGCAGCAGCTTCGCGCCGAAGAACCCGCCGACCCCACCGGCCCCCATGACCACGACGTGCATGGCACGTATGATACATTGCGGACACGCATGGCATCGCTCGAACGCCACGTGGCGATCGACGCCGCGCGCGCCGCCGGCCAGCTCCTCGTGAGCGAGCTGGAGGGATCGAGGCGCATCGCATACAAGGGCACGCCCACCAACCTCGTCACCGAGATGGACGCGCGCGCCGAGGACCTCATCGTGCGCCGCCTGGCCGCCGCGTTTCCCGATGACGCGATCCTCGCCGAGGAGCGCGGCGCCCAGGCCGGACGCTCGGGCCGGCGCTGGATCATCGACCCGCTCGACGGCACGACGAACTACGCGCACGGCATTCCCGTCTTCGGCGTCTCCATCGGGCTCGAGGTGGCCGGCCGCGTCGAGCTCGGTGTCGCCTTCGATCCGAACCGTGACGAGCTCTTCGTCGCCGAACCCGGAGGGGGCGCCACGCTCAACGGCCGGCGGCTCGCGGTGTCGTCGGCGGCGACGCTCCGCGAGAGCCTGCTGACCACCGGCTTCCCCTACAACGTCGCCGAGACGGCCGACAACAACCTGCGCGAGTACGCGGCCTTCGCCGTGCGCTCGCGCGGCGTGCGCCGCATGGGCTCGGCCGTGCTCGATCTCTGCTGGCTCGCCGCCGGCCGCTACGACGGCTTCTGGGAGCTCACGCTGGGCCCCTGGGACGTCGCGGCGGGCGGCCTGCTCGTCGAGGAGGCGGGCGGCCGCGTCACGAACCTGCGCGGCGGGCCGCTCGACATCGACGCGCCCACCCTCGTCGCGAGCAACGGCCGCATCCACGACGCGCTGCTCGCCGTGCTCGAGGAGGTCCGGGCCTGACGTGCCGACCACCGCCTCGCGCCGCCTGGCCCGCTTCGTCCTCGGCCTCCGGCTGGACGACGTGCCGCAGCCAGTCGTGGCGAAGGCGACCCTGCTGGCGCTCGACACGCTCGGCAGCTGCCTGGCCTCGACCCGGTACGACTTCGGCCGGGCGGTCCTGCGCACCGCCGAGCGTCTCGGCGGCCCCCCCGAGAGCACGCTCCTGGGCGGCACGGTCCGCGTGGCGGCGGCCAACGCCGTGCTCGCGAACGCCACGCTCGCGCACGGGCTGGACTTCGACGACACGCGCGAGGACGCGATCGTCCACACGGGCTCGGTCGCGGTCACGACCGCCGTCGCCGTCGGCGAGGCGCTCGGCGCCACCGGCCGCGCCGCGCTCGAGGCCGTGATCGCCGGCGTCGAGGTGATGTGCCGCGTCGGGCTCGCCGTTCCGGGCCGGTTCCACGCGCGCCACTACCACCCGACGTCGCTCACGGGGTCCTTCGCCGCCGCGGCCGTCGCCGGGAAGCTCCACGGCCTCACCGAGGACGAGCTCGTCCACGCGTTCGGCATCTGCGGCAGCCAGGCCGGAGGCATCATCGAGTACCTGGCCGACGGCTCGTGGACGAAGCGGCTCCATCCGGGCTGGGCGGCGCACGCCGGGGTCGTCGCTACCCTGCTCGCGCGGTTCGGCTTCTCCGGGCCCGGGACGGTCTTCGAGGGCGAGCACGGCTTCTATCGCGCGTTCGCGGGCGACTGGGAGCCGCTTCGGCTCGAGGCCCAGCTGGCCAGCCTCGGCCTCGTGTGGGAGCTCGAGCGACTCACGTTCAAGCCGTACCCGTGCGGCTCGATCGCGCATCCCTACATGGACTGCGCGCTCCGTCTCCGCGAGCGCCACGGGCTCGTGCCCGATCAGATCGCGGACATCACGTGCCGTACCGCCGCGGGTCCGGTGCCGCGCCTCTGGGAGCCGCTGGCGGCGAAGCGCGCGCCGCAGAACGGCTACGCCGCCAAGTTCAGCCTGCCGTATCTGGTGGCGGTGATGCTGGTGAAGGGCCGCGCGGGGCTCGCCGAGTTCGAGGACGAGGCCGTGGGCGACGCGGCGGTGCGCGCCGTCGCGTCGCGCGTCGGCTACGAGCTGGATCCGAGCATCGACTACCCGCGCCAGTTCGTCGGCCACGTCAGCATCCGCGCGGCCGACGGGCGCGTGCTCGAGGAGCGCCAGGACCATCCGCGCGGCGGCGCCGACTTCCCGATGACCCGGGAAGAGCTCGAGGCGAAGTTCCGGGGCAACGCGGGCCTCGTGATGCCGGCCGAGCGGGCGGCGCTCGTGATCCGCGCCGTGGGCGCGCTCACGACCGGCGTCGGGCTCCACGGGCTGGTGGAGTCCCTCGCGGCATGAAGGAGCGAACCATGGGCATACGATGCCGTCGTCTCTCCGCGCTCGTCTGCGCGCTCGCCCTGCTCACCGGCCCGGCCTCGGCGCAGGACGCGCGCCTGGAGGCCGCGCGGAAAGAAGGCAAGGTCGTCTGGTACACGTCGCTCGCCCTCTCGAGCGCCGAGAAGGTCGCCCGGCTCTTCGAGGCCGCGTACCCGGGGATCAAGGTCGAGGTCCAGCGCACCGGCTCGCAGCGCATTCTCCAGCGGGTGATGCAGGAGCTCCAGGCGAACCTCAAGATCGTGGACGTCATTCACACTTCCGACGCCGGCCACTACGTGCTGCTCAAGGAGAAGAAGCTCCTGCTGAAGTACACGCCCGCCGGCGTGGACGCGTTCCCGCCGGGGTTCAAGGACCGGGACGGCTACTACTACGGCCTGCGCGCGACGGTCAACGTCATCGCCTACAACACCAAGCTCGTCCCGGCGAGCGAGGCGCCGCGGACCTGGAAGGATCTCCTCGATCCGAAGTGGCGGGGCAAGCTCGTCACGGCCCATCCCGGCTACAGCGGCGTCACCGCGACGCACGTGCTGGCCCTCGTCCACCTCTACGGCTGGGACTACTTCAGGCAGCTCGCGCAGAACCGGCTCATGCTCGTGCAGTCCGCCGTGGATCCGTCGGGCGTCGTCGCCTCCGGCGAGCGGCCGGTCGCGGTGAACGGCGGCGACTACACTTTTTACCAGGTCAAGAAGAAGGGAAACCCGGTGGAGATGGTCTATCCGAGGGAAGGCGTGCCGCTCGTCGTCTCCCCCACCGCGATCGCCGCCGGGGCGCCGCATCCGAACGCCGCCCGGCTCTTCACCGACTTCACCTTCAGCAGGGAGATCCAGCAGGTGCTGGCCGACACCGAGGGGCTCTACACCGGTCATCCCGGCGTGACGTACCCGGCCGACAAGCCCAAGCTCGGCGAGCTCAAGCTGCTCCAGGTGGACGCCGAGGAGCTCGAGAAACGGAACGAGGAGATCAAGACGCGGTTCGTGGAATTCTTCGGCGCGTAGGCGCGGCGTGGATCGTTCCCTCCCGGTCTGGGTGCTCGCGGCGGTGGCCCTCGTCGTCCTGATGGCGCTGCCGCTCGGCTGGCTCGCGTACGTCAGCGTGAGCGGCGTGGAGGGGGCCACCCTCGCCCACTACCGGCGCGTGTTCACGGACCCACCCCTGCAGAAGGCCCTCTGGAACACCGTGGTGCTCGCCTTCTGGGTGGGCCTCGCGTCGCTCCTGCTCGGCGCGCCGATGGCCTGGCTCACGGCGCGGACCGATTTGCCTGGCACGCGACTGATCCGCGGCCTCATCCTGGCGTCGTTCGTGACGCCGCCGTTCCTCGGCGCCTTCGCGTGGGTCATGCTGGCGGGCCCCAATGCCGGCCTGCTCAACAAGATCTACCGGAGTCTGACCGGCGCCGACGAGCCGCTCGTCAACGTGTTCAGCATGCCGGGGCTGATCTTCGTCGTCTCGATCTACACGTTCCCCTATGTCTTCATCATGATCGCCAACACCCTGGAGCTGATCGCCTCCGACCTCGAGGAAGCGGCGTCGATCCTGGGCGCCGGCCGGCTCCGCGTCGCGCTGACCGTGACGCTCCCGATGGTCCTGCCCGCGATCGCCAGCGGGTTCATCCTGGCCGTCCTCCAGGCGCTGGCGCTCTTCGGCTCGCCCGCCATTCTGGCGCTGCCGGCCGGGTTCCACACGATCACGACGCAGATCTGGGCCATGTTCCAGTACCCGCCGAAGGTCGAGATGGCCGCGGCGTTCTCGGTGCCGCTGTTCCTGGCGACAGCACTGCTCCTGCTGCTCCAGAAGCGCCTCCTCGGACGGCGCGGCTACGCGACGGTCGGCGGCAAGGGCGGCCAGCGGCGACGGCTCCCGCTCGGTCCCTGGCGCTGGCCGGCCCTGGCCGGCTGCCTGGCCGTCATGGCGTGCTCGATCTTCCTGCCCTACGCCATCCTGGCCAAGGCCGCGGCCGCCCGCGCCTGGGCCCAGCCCCTGACGCTCGACAACCTCACGCTCGGGAATCTGGCACTCACCTTCGGGCACGACGGCACCCGCGCCGCGATCTGGAACACGCTGGAGCTCGGCGTCATGACGGCCTGCGTGGGCGCGGGGCTGGCCGCGCTGCTCGCGTACACCGCGAACCGGCGTCTCATCCCGGGTCATCAGTTCCTGGCGTTCCTGACGCTGGCGCCCGTGGCCATCCCGGGTATCGTGCTGGCCGTCGCGCTCTTCGTCGCGTATACGCGGCCGCCCCTCATGCTCTACGGCAGCCTCTGGATCCTCTTCGTCGCGTACCTGACGAAGGAGCTGCCCGTCGGCTACTCGCAGTCGGACGCCACGTTCAAGGGCATCCATCCCGAGCTGGAGGAAGCCGGGCGCATCCTGGGCGCCGGGCGGCTGCGGGTGCTCGCCGAGATCACGGCGCCCCTGGCCCGGAGCGGTATCATCGCCACCTGGTGCTTCGTGTTCATCGGCGTGATCCGCGAGCTGTCGGCCTCCATCATCCTCTTCACGCCCAACACGAAGGTCCTCTCGGTCGTGATCTTCGACCTGAAGGAAGAAGGCCAGTTCGGCGCCATCGCCGTCCTGGGCATCTTCATGCTCGCCATGACCTTCGCGGTCGTCGTGGCGATGCAGAAGCTGCTCGGCCGGGACTTCGTCTCGGTCAAGGAGTGAGGCGGGCGCGATGCCCGGCGTGAGGCTCGAGGGGCTGACCAAGCGGTACGGCGACGTGGCCGCGGTGGACGGACTCGATCTCCACGTGCAGCCCGGCGAGCTGGTCTCGCTCCTCGGACCCTCGGGCTGCGGCAAGACGACGACGCTCCGCCTGGTCGCCGGATTTCTCCGGCCGGAGGCCGGCGAGATCCACGTGGGCGAGCGCTGCCTGTCCTCGGTGACCGCCGTGGTCCCGCCCGAGCGCCGGCGGATGGCGATGATCTTCCAGAGCTACGCCCTCTGGCCCCACATGACGGTGGCGCAGAACGTCGGCTACGGTCTCCGCTTCAGGGCGGGCACGTCGAAGGCCGACCGCCAGGCTCGCGTGACCGAGATGCTGCGCGTGGTTCAGCTCGCCGGCTACGAGTCACGCTACCCGGGAGAGCTGTCGGGCGGCCAGCAGCAGCGCGTCGCGGTGGCGCGCGCCCTCGTCGTCGAGCCCGAGATCCTCCTCCTCGACGAGCCTCTGAGCAATCTCGATGCAAACCTGCGGGAAGAAATGCGCTTCGAGATCAGGAGGCTCCACGAGACCTTCGGCATCACCACGCTGTACGTGACTCACGATCAGGCCGAGGCGATGGTGATCTCGGACCGCGTCGCCGTCCTGCACCGCGGCCGCGTCGCCCAGGTCGGAAGCGCCGAGGATCTCTTCCAGCGGCCGCGGACCCGCTTCGTCGCCGAGTTCGTCGGCAGGACCAACCTCCTGGACGGTGTGGCGGCCGCGGCGGACGTCGTCGCGCGCGGCAGCCTGCGGCTTCGGGTGGCCGCCGGCGGGTTCGCGCCCGGATCCGATGTCGTCCTCTCGATCCGACCTCACCAGATCGAGCTGCTGGCGCCGGACGGGAGCGCGCCGGCCGGCCACAACGTCCTGGACGGCACGGTGGAGCGGGTCAGCTATCTCGGCGACGCGCTCGACTACCAGATCCGAGTGAGCGGGAGCGACGTCGTCCTGCGCGTGACGGCGCCTCCGCCCGCGCGCTGCCATCCGGGCGAGCGGGCGAGAGTCGCGGTCGCGCCGGAGTCCTGTGTCCCCCTGAGCGGAGCACAGGAAGAATGACATGATCAGCGCGAGACGACTCTAGAACTCCCAGGGCGGCTCGATGCCGGTCGCGGGAAACTCGAGCACCGTGGGTCGGTCGGCCGCGAGCGCCCTGGAGATCGCCGCGCCCAGCGCGTCGACGCTCGCCACGCGCTCTCCGTGGGCGCCGAAGGCGCGCGCGAGCGCCGGGAAATCGGGGTTCGCCAGATCCGTCTCGCCCCAGCGCCCCTCGAACATCTTCTCCTGGAGCCACTTGATCGCGCCGTAGCGCTCGTCGTTCATGACCAGGAAGACGATCGGCAGCCGGTACTTCACCGCCGTCGCCAGCTCGTTGACCGAGTACATGAAGCCGCCGTCGCCGACGACGCAGGCGACCGGGCGCTCGGGCCGCGCGATCTTGGCGCCGATCGCCGCGGGCACGCCGTAGCCGAGCGTGGCCGAGCCCACCGGATAGAGGAACGTGCGAGGCGCCAGGACGGGGAAGCGCCACTCCATCCAGTAGTTGAGCCCGGTCTGATCGTTGACGACGATCGCGTCGTCGGGCAGCGCCCCGCGCAGCGTCTCGACGAGGCGGGCGAGCTCCGCGGTGTAGCGCGGGCTCGCCGCCGCGCGGAAGCGGCGACGCCACTCGTGGTCCCACGCGCTCGCCGCCGGGCCGGGCCCGAGCGCCTCGCCCAGGCCCGCGAGCCCGTCCCGGGCGTCGCCCACGATCGCGAGCTGGGGCTTGAAGAGGGCGCCGATCACCCGCGGATCGAGGTCGAGGTGGATCAGCGTCTGTCCGGGGTCGAAGGACAGGTTGAGCAACAGCCCCTGCGTCGATCGATGCGCGAAGCGGCAGCCCACCGCGAGCACCACGTCGGCGGCCTTGATCACGGCCTCGCTCGCGCGGCGGTTGGGCAGCACGGCCTGCCAGAGCGGATCGCGCTCGCTGACGGCGCCGCGGCCCATGACGGTCGTCAGGACCGGCGCGTCGAGCCGCCGCGCGAGGGCGCGCAGCTCGCCCTCGGCGCCCGCGGCGATCACGCCGCCGCCCGCGATGATCAGCGGCCTGGCAGCGCCGCCGAGCAGCCGCGCGGCCTCGCGGATCTCGGTCACGTGGCACGGCGGCCGCCGCCCGTGGCCGCCGCCGCGCGGCGTCGCGTCCACGCGCGCCGTCAGGAAGTCGTTGGGGATCGAGATCGCGATCGGCCCCGGCCGGCCCGTTCGGAGGAGATCGAAGGCGCCGTGCAGCGCCAGCGGGATCGCGACGGCCTCGGTCACCGCCTCCGCCCAGCGCGTGACCGGCCGGAAGCACTCGATCTGGTTCGGCACCTCGTGCAGCGCGCCGAGCTCGCGCCCGACCAGCGGGGACGCGACGTCCGACATCACGACCAGGACCGGCATCGAGCCGGCGTAGGACTCGACGAGCGGCGTCAGGGTGTTCGTCGCGCCCGGCCCCGTGGTCACGATCACCACGCCGGGCTTGCCGGTGGCGCGGGCATAGCCGTCGGCCATGAACGCCGCGCCGGCCTCGTGTCGGGCCAGCACGTGGGTGATCGCCGACTGTCTGAGGAGCGCGTCGTAGATCGCGAGATTGTGCACGCCCGGAACGCCGAAGACGTGCGTCACACCCTCGGCCCGGAGGGCCTCGACGACCCATTCGCCGCCGGTGCGCTCGGCCCCCACTAGAGCATCGCCTTGAAGCCGCGGTCGATCGCCACGTCCACGACCGCGGGCCCCGGGTGGGCGAGGCATGAGGCCAGAACATCGCGCAGCTCGCCCGGCTTCTCGACGCGCTCGGCGCGCACGCCGAGCGCCCGGGCCAGGCCGGCGTAGCCGATCTCGGGATCCACCAGGTCCATCCCGGGATAGATCCCGCGCTTGGCCGATTCCAGATCGAGGCTGAGCATGCCCGACTTGAGAATGGCGTACGAGGTGTTGTTCGGGACGACGTACGTGATCGGGAGCCGGTAGTGCGCGGCGGTCCAGAGCGCCTGCGGCGCGTACATGAGAGAGCCGTCCCCGATCGTCGCGACCACCTTGCGCCCCGGCGAGCCGAGCTGGACGCCGATCGCGGCGCCCATCCCCCAGCCGAGCGTCCCCGTCTTGCCGCCGAAGAACGAACCGGGGGTGGCGAACGGCATGTAGCGGAGCACGAAGGGCAGCGACGTCGCCGACTCGTCCACGATGACCGCGTCGGCCGGGAGCAGCGACGCGAGCGTGTGCATGAGGTGCGCCTGACCGATCGGCGCCCGCTGAGCCTCCGCCGCGGCCGCCGCCCGCGCGCGCGTCACCAGCTCGCCGCGCGCCTTCCCCAGCGTGCCCACGCGCTCCGCCGCGGCCCGGCGCTGCGCGTCCGACTGACACGCAACGAGTGCCTGCGTCAGCTCCGCCAGCGTGGCGCGCGGGTCCGCGACGATGCCGAGCGTGACGGGATAGCTCCGCCCGATCTCCCAGGCGCCCTCGTCGACCTGGAGGACGGTGAGGCCGCGGCGAAACGGTGTGCCCTCGGTGTGGAGAAACCACGTGAAGACGTTCGCCCCGACGATCAGGACGACGTCGGCCTCGTCGAGCGCCTTGCGCACGCCGCTCGGCGCCGGGAAGAGCCCGCCCCGCCAGAGCGGGTGGTTCCCCGGAAAGTTCGTCCGACGGTACACGGGCTCGCCGTGGACGCGGGCGCCGAGCCGCTCGGCCAGGGCCGTCAGCTCGGCGACGGCGCCGGCACGCGCGACGCCGTCGCCCGCGATCACGAGCGGAGCGCTGGCCCCCGCGAGCAGCGCCGCCGCGCGGCCCACGGCGGCGGCGTCCGGGCGCGCGCGTGTCGCGATCGTGGGCGGCCCCTCCCCTGCGTCCTCCACGACCGCGCCCATGAGGTCCATCGGCAGCGAGAGGAACACGGGTCCCGTCGGCGGCGTCAGCGCGACCTTGAGCGCGCGCCGCAACGCGACGGGCGCCTCCTCGGGGCGGCGGATCTCGTACGCCCATTTCGTGAAGGGCTCCGCCATCCGCACCAGATCGGCCGCCAGGATCGGCTCGTCCATGAGAAAGCGCGTGTCCTGCTGGCCGGCCGTGAGGAGCAGCGGCGTCCGGGACCGCGCCGCGTTGTGGAGGATCGAGATCCCGTTGGCGAGTCCCGGCGCGACGTGGACGTTGGCGACGCCGACCGCGCCCGAGGCCTGCGCGTAGCCGTCGGCCGCCCCGACCACGGTGGCCTCCTGGAGCCCCAGCACGTACTCGAGGCCCGAATCGGGGAGCGCGTCGAGAAACGGCAGCTCCGTCGTGCCGGGATTGCCGAAGAGATACCGGACCCCCGCCGACTTCAAGATCTCCATGAGGACGGCCGCGACCTTCACGTCGGCGAGGATACTACGGGCGCGGTCGGGGCGTCGGCGTCGGCGGACCGAAGCGCAGGTACTTGGCGTCGATCGCCTCACGGATCTGCCGGGGCGACTTCTTCTCCGCCTTCATGCGCATCACGTCCCGCGTGATGTCCAGGCAGAGCCCTCAGGTCGCCGCATGGCTCGTGAAGGTGACGCGGTTCCCGGACTCGGCCTTGACGTAGCACGAGCGGTTCGAGGTGTGCCCGAGGTCGCCGCAGCCGCAGGTGCACGGCATCCACCTGAGCGTGTCCGTGTCCTCGGCGGCGAAGGCGTAGAGGCGCGGCAGGTCGCCCTGCTCGGCGAAGATCGGCAGGCGCCCGCGCGCCAGCGTCTGGATGCGGTCCCCGATCGAGTCCACCGTGACCTCCTGCGCGGCGGCCACCCACCACGCGGCCGCGCCCAGGACGGCCAGGAGGGCCAGGCCGGCGACCACCGCCCTCGGCCTCACCGGCCCCGCCTCAGCGAGTACGCGCGCGCGCCCTGGCGCAGCACGCTCCGCCCCGCGGCCTCGTCGTGCTCGGCGAGCGCCCAGAGCTGGTGCGCGGCGGCCCGGCTGAAGCGCGCCTCGAACCGCCCGTCCTTCACGGCGCAGTACGGCACCTCGTGGTCGCCGACGCGCAGGGTCGCGGGATCCACGGGCTCTTCGGTGCCGTCGTTGAGGAGAATCACGTAGCCGTCGCCGCGGCGCTCGAAGCGCGTGACGACGAACGGCGCGTCGGCGACCTCCACGGGGATCCGGACCCGCGTCTGGATGAAGTGACCCCGCGCGTCCTTCTGGAGGCCCGCGCGGAGGTTGGCGAGGACGCCCGGGTGCGTCACCGCCACCTCGTCGTCGAACCAGTCGCCGTCGAGGTCGATCCGGAGCCTCGGAAGATCCTCGGTCATGTCATCCGCCGCTCGACGCTCAAAAGACCACGCTCGCGAAGGTCACGACGGCCTGCGGATCGGGCCATTGCGCGTAGCGCCGCAGCGTCCCAGGCACGCCGCCGAGCCCGCGCAGGAGCGCGTAGATCGGCGACAGGCCGCAGATGCGCCGCCGGTCGCCGTCGCGCGCGACGGACTCGAAGAAAGCCCGGGCGCTCCCCTCCTCGACGGCGGCGAGCATCGCGCGGTCCTCCCCGCCGATCCGCTCGAGATCCTCGGGCGAGATCGGCTCGCGGTCGCCGAAGCGCGGCCCCACGTGGGCGAGGTCCGCGCCCGCGACGAGCGCGACCCGCCGGCCGCTCGCGGCGATCGTCTCGACGAGCGCGTCCAGGAAGCGCGCCACGCGCGGGTCGTCCTCCGGTCCCCGGCCCCGCGCCAGGGCCTCGTGGGCGAAGCTGGTGAGCACGGGGACGATCTCGATGTCGCGACGCCCGGCATGGAGATAGCGCAGAAAGACCGCCTGGAACTCGATCGAGTGCTCCGAGCGGTGCGCGATCTCGGAGCCGAAGCAGTCCTGCCCGGCCCGGCGGGCCAGCGCCTCGACGAAATCGCGCGCCACGACGGCGGGGCCGAGGGGCGTCTCGTAGTCCTTCCGCGTCATCGCGAACGGATGCTCCATCCCGGCGTGGCACGTCCCGAAGATCACGAACAGATCGGCGTCGCATCGCTCGGCCACGTCGCGGTAGGCCCAGGCGTACGCCGGCCCACCCCGATGAAAGTCGATGTGGGGCGCGACGACGCCTCGTACCGGCGCGCTCGCCGCCGCCGCACCCGGCCCGCCCACGGGACCGGGACCGTCCGGCGCCGTGAAGAAGCCGTCGAGGGCCGTCTTGAGGTCGCCGGCCTCACGGGAGTACGCGCCGCCCGCATGCGACGCGGGCCGCGCGGGCGCGTCGAGGAACGCGCGGTCCGTGGCGGCGCGACGTTCGGCAAAGCGCGGGCTCTCGAGGAACCCCTGCGCGTCGAGCGCCTCGACGATCGCCTCGATCCGCTCGGGTGGCACCAGCTCACCGTGCCGCTGCATGAGGGCGACCTGGATGTCGGCGATCGAGTGCGTGCCGTCGAACAGCGAGACGATCGCGAGGAGCCGGCGCGGCAGGAGCACGACCGCGTCGGTGTAGCCCGCGGGGTCGCGCAGTCCGATGCACGGCTGGCCCTTGTGCTCGACGGGAAACGCGTCGATCCGGCGCAGACGCGGGAGCATTGCCGCCATTATGCAAGGAAGTTGAGAGCCGACGCGACGTAGATCCGGGCCGCATCGACGAGTTCGGCGACCTCGACGTACTCGTCCGCCTGGTGAGGGATCAGCCGGTTGCCCGGGCCGCAGGTGACGATCGGGATCCCGAGCGTCATCCGGAGGATCGTGCCGTCCGTCGAGCCCGGCACCCCCCCGAAGCGCGGCGCCTTGCCCGTCGCCTGCCGGACGCCGGCGACCATGGCGCGCACCAGCGGCTCGCTCCGCTCGACGCGGGTGGCGAGCCGGTAGCCGTTGATGGGCTGCCACTCGATCGTGACACCCGGAACTCGCGCGCGCGCCGCCGCGCACGCGGCGTCGATCTCCGCGGCCACCGTCCGCTCGTCGGGGCCGGGCGTGAGCCGCACGTCGAGCACCGCGTGGGCCGCCGACGGGATCACGTTCGACTGGGGGACACCCTCCACGGGCGCGCGCACGACGGTCGGCGTCACCGTCGGCGGGCGCAGATGCGGGCTGCGGCGGCAGAGCCTCCGGAGCCGCTTCTCGAGCCGCGGAATCTCGTCGAGGAGCGCGCCGAGGGCGCTGATCGGATTCACGCCCGCCTCGGGCATCGCCCCGTGCGCCATCCGCCCGTGCAGGGCCACGCGCGCCCACACGACGCCGCGCTGCTCGAGGCAGAGCTCGTTCTGCTCGGGCTCGCAGATGATCGCCGCGTCCAGCTCGCGGCCGATCGGCGTCGCGCAGAGGTGCCTGGCGCCGAGCATGTCGCCCTCCTCGTCCACGAGCGCGCCCACGACGAGCTTCCCGCGCAGCGCGACGCCGCTCCGCCTGATCGCCGCGGCCGCGACCATGGCGGCCGCGAGGCCGCTCTTCATGTCGGCGGACCCGCGGCCGTAGATGCGGCCGTCGACCAGCTCGGCGCCGAACGGCGGATGCGTCCAGTCCCTGGCGTCGCCCTCGGTGACGACGTCGGTGTGGCCCTCGAGCAGGAGGCTCCGTCCGCTTCCCTTCTCGCCGAGCCAGGCGACGACGTTCGGGCGGCCCGGCGCGACCTCCTGCACCTCGAGCGCGAAGCCCTCGCGCCGGAACCAGGCCTCGACGTGCCGGGCGACGGCCGCCTCGTTTCCGGAAGGGTCGCCGGGCCGGATGACGCTGGGAATGCGCACGAGATCGCGCGTGAGCGCGATCAGCTCGTCGGGATCCAGGCGGGCGAGCGCAGCCTGGAGATCACGGCTGCGGGCCACGGCGAGCTACTCGTGCGGGAAGGACAGGATGACCGAGTCGAGCCGGATGACGCGGTATTCCTCGCCCGCGATGTAGAAGTAGTGGCCCTCGACCTCCTCGGCCGATTCCTCGAACGCGACGACGGTGCTCAGATCGGGCATGTCCCGGAAAGCGTTGGCGCCCTCGTCGAAACCGTCGCCGCGCGCCACGACCTCGCCGTAACGGATCGGCGAGCCCTTCGGGCAGTGCACGCGGACGTCGGCCGGCCCCTCCGCCATGAGCTTCACCAGCAGGTTGATTCCGTAAACCTGGATGGGAATAGGCTTTGGCGTCATCGTTGCCACTATATCACGCCGATTTCGGGCCTCGAATCGCCCCGGACGGACCGCGGGATCATCGCCCATCCTCGCGCGGGATATCGCCCGTGGAGAGCTGCTGCGGGAACTCGGGCGCGGTCAGCTCCCGCGGCTGCTCGTCGACGGTCTCGAGCCGCGGGATCTCCTCGCCCGTGGCCGCGGAGAGGTCCTTGAACTTTCGCGCCGCGGGCAGCACGCGGGACTCCATCGAGCCCACCGCCTTGTTGAAGGCCGCCGTCGCGCGCTGGAGCGAGCGACCGACGTCGTTGAAATGCTCGCCGAGCGTCCGGAGCCGGTCGTAGAGCAGCTTGCCGAGCTCGCTGATCTGCGCCGCGTTCTCGGCCAGCTGCTGCTGGCGCCAGCCGTAGGCGATCGCCCGGAGCAGGGCAACCAGCGTCGTGGGCGTCGCGACCACGACCCGCTTGACCATCCCGTCCTCGATGAGCGCGGCGTCGAACTCGACCGCGGCCGACACGAACGCCTCGCCCGGGATGAACATGACGACCAGCTCGGCGGCCTGACCGAACTCCTCCCAGTACGCCTTCCCCGCCAGGACCGTCATGTGCTGCCGGACCTGCGCGGCGTGCCGGGCGAAGCCCGCGGCCCGCGCCTCCGGGGTGGGCGCCTCGATCGCGTCCAGGTAGGCCGCGAGCGGCACCTTCGCGTCCACCACGATCTCGCGGCGCGCCGGCAGGCGCACGACCATATCCGGCCGCAGGCGCCCCGCCTCCCCCTCCACCGTGACCTGCTCGTCGAAGTCGCAGTGCGCCACCATGCCGGCCAGCTCGACGACCCGGCGGAGCGTCAGCTCTCCCCAGCGCCCGCGGATGTGCGGCGCGCGCAGCGCCGTGACCAGGTTCCCCGTCTCGCGCTGCAGATCCGCGCTGCTCGTCACGAGCGCCTGCAGCTGCGCATCGAGGCTTCCGTACGCGCGCTCGCGCGCGGTCTCGAGCGACTGCACGGCCTTCTCGTAGCGACCCAGGGCGTCTTCCAGCGGTCTGACGCTCGCCTCGAGCGCCTGCTGCCGCCGGCCGAACGACTCGTCCGCGAGCTGCAGGAAGGCCGCGTTGGAGTCGCGGAGCGCGTCGCTGCTGAGCGCCTTGAACGTCTCCTCGAGCTTCTCGCGAGCCTCATCGAACGCCCGGCGCTGCTCGTCGAGGCCCTTGCGCGCCTCGTCCAGGCGCGCGTCGGCGTCCGCGCGCTGCGCTCGTTCTGCCAGAAGCTCGCGACGCGAGTCTCCGAGCTCGCGCTCCCGCGTGGCGACCTGGCCACGCAGCTCGGCCACCTGGGAGTCCAGCACGGCGACGCGCTGCTGCAGCTGCTGCCGCTCGGCCTGGCCGGTCGCGGCCCGGCGCGGACGCGTCACCAGCCACACGAGGATCCCCGCGAGAACCGCGGCCGCCGCCAGGAGCCCGACGACGAGCGCGGGCTCAGCGGTCACGCCGCCCCTTCCAGTGCCGGCAGACGGCGCGGAAGCCGCAGGGCGCGCACACCCGCGCGTCGCGCCGGTCGAGGCAATCGCCCGACATGCGCTTGTGGCACAGGGCGAAGTCGTATTTCACCGGATCGGCGGCATCGACCTCCGCGAGCCGCGCCGTGATCTCCTCGGACATCTTCCAGGTGCGCGAGCGGCGACGCGTGAGCCCGATGGCCCGCGCGATGTTCTCGATGTGCGTGTCCACGGGGATCAGCAGGCGCGCCGGCGAGACGGACGTCCAGAGGCCGAAGTCCGGGGGTTCCCGCCGGACCATCCAGCGCAGGAACAGGTTCAGGCGCTTGCACGGCCCGCCGACCGAGGGCAGCGGGAAGAGGTGACGATAGCCCCGCGAGAGGCGCCCGCGCGGAAAGACA
>JBGQEL010000005.1:0-95298 GCA_041496385.1 Methylomirabilia bacterium
ACGCCGTCCTTGGTGATCGTCGGGCTGCCGAACTTCTTGTCGATGACGACGTTGCGGCCCTTGGGCCCCAGCGTCGCCTTCACCGCTTCGGCCATGATGTTCACGCCCCTCAGCAGCGCTGCGCGGGCGTCCTCTTCGAACTTGAGCTGCTTCGGCATGGATCGCGTCCCTCCTTACTCGAGAATGGCGAGGACGTCTTCCTCGCGCAGGATGAGGTACTCTTTGTCGTCGATCTTGACTTCCGAGCCGGAATATTTCCCGAACAGGATCTTGTCGCCGGCCTTCACGTCGAGCGGGATCTTCTTGCCGTCGTCGCCGACCTTGCCGTTACCGACGGCGATGACCTTGGCCTCTTGCGGCTTCTCCTTGGCGGTGTCGGGAATGATGATCCCGCCCTTCTTGACCTCTTTCTCCTCGAGCCGCTCGACGAGGATGCGGTCATGCAACGGACGAATCTTCATGGCTCCTCTGCCTCCTTACGTGTTGTGTTGAACCGGGCTTCCTGGCGGTCACTGTTTGGCCTGGCGGCCCTGCTGTGTACCTAACCAGCCTGTTAGCACTCTGTCAAGTCGAGTGCTAACATATCCGGAATCCAGCGCCAGATCAAGCGGAAATCCTGGAGGATCGCGATGGCGAAAAGTGTCTTGATTTCCAACGTCTTACCGAAGGAAGCGCTCGACCTCATCCCGGTCGACGTCAGCGTGGACTATAACGGGGGAGACGTCGCCCTGCCGATCGACGATCTCCGGGCGCGCCTCAAGGGGAAGGACGGGCTGATCTGCCACATCATCAGCACGATCAACGACGACGTCCTCGCCGCGGCGCCGACGCTCAAGGTCGTCTGCAACGTCGCGGTCGGCTACAACAACATCGACGTGGCCGCGGCCCGACGCCGTGGCGTCGTCGTGACGAACACCCCCGACGTGCTGACCGAGACGACCGCCGATTTCGCCTGGGCGCTCCTCATGGCGGCGGCCCGGCGCGTCGTCGAGGCCGACCAGTTCGCGCGCTCCGGCCAGTGGCAGCGCTGGCAGTGGGATCTTCTCTGGGGCGCCGACGTCCACGGCAAGACGCTCGGCATCCTCGGCTTCGGGCGGATCGGCCGGGCCGTCGCGCGCCGCGCCTCGGGCTTCGACATGCGCGTCCTCTACCACGACGCGGTGCGGCCGGCGCCGGCGGTGGAGCGCGAGCTGCGCGCCGACTACGCGGACGTCGAGACGATCCTCCGCGAGGCGGACTTCGTGAGCCTCCACACGCCGCTCCTGCCCCAGACGCGCCACCTCATCGACGAGCGGACGCTGCGCCTCATGAAGAAGACGGCGATCCTGGTCAACGCCGCGCGCGGTCCGATCGTCGACGAGGCCGCGCTCGTGCGGGCGCTCGAGGAGGGCTGGATCGCCGGCGCCGGGATCGACGTTTTCGAGGAGGAGCCCCGGATCAACCCCGGGCTCCTGCCCCTCCGCAACGTCGTCCTCGCGCCGCACATCGCGAGCGCCTCGCGGGACACGCGGATCGCGATGGCCTCCCTCGCGGTGCGGAACTGCCTCGACGTGCTCGACGGCAAGCCCCCGATCACGCCCGTGCCCTGATGGGACTCCTCCGTCTCGAGCGCGTCACCAAGCGCTTCGCGACCGGCCGGGCGGCGGTGGACGGCCTGTCGTTCGCCGTCGAGCACGGACAGATCCTGGCGCTCCTCGGGCCGTCGGGCTGCGGCAAGACGACGACGCTCCGGCTCATCGCGGGCTTCGAACGGCTCGACGCCGGCCGGATCACGATCGACGGCCGCCCCGTCGCGGACACCGGCATCCACGTCGAGCCCGAGGCGCGCGGTGTGGGCGTCGTCTTTCAGGACTACGCGCTCTTTCCCCACCTCACCGTCGCGCAGAACGTCGCCTTCGGCCTCGAGCGCCTGGCGCGCGAGACGCGGCGGGAGCGCGGCGGGCGGATCCTCGACCTGGTCGGGCTCGCGGAGTTCGCCGGCCGCTACCCGCACGAGCTCTCGGGCGGCCAGCAGCAGCGCGTCGCCGTGGCCCGGGCGCTCGCGCCCTCGCCCGCCGTCATCTTGCTGGACGAGCCGTTCTCGAACCTCGACGCCGACCTCCGGGCACAGATGCGCGACGAGGTCGAGAAGATCCTGCGCGGCACCGGAACCACGGCGATCTTCGTCACCCACGACCAGGAGGAGGCGTTCACGATCGCGGACCAGGTGGGTGTCCTGAGCCACGGCCGCCTCGAGCAGCTCGGCACGCCCGAGACGATCTATCACCAGCCCGCCACGCCGTTCGTCGCCGAGTTCGTGGGCGCCGCGGACTTCCTGCCGGGCACCGTGACCCCCGAGGGCATCGTGACCGAGATCGGCCTCTTCGACAACGCCGCGAGGCGCGCGCCGGGCGAGAAGGTGCGGGTGATGATCCGCCCGGACGACGTGACCTTCGTGCCCGACGTCGGGGGCGAGGCGGTCATCGTCCGCCGCGACTTCCGCGGCTCGGAGAATCTGTATTGCCTCGGCCTGCCCTCGGGACATCGGGTCCACTCGTCCCAGCCCTCGTCGGCCGCGCTCGCGACGGGCACCCGCGTGCGCCCCGAGGCGCACGTGCTGCACGTCGTGACGTTTCCCGCGGAGTAGCGCGCCGGGTCGTTCCGCCCTCAGCCGAGCCGCGCGAGGCGGCGGCCGAGACGCGCCAGACGGTGGTGCAACGCCTCGAGGACCGCGGGCGGCATGTCCGCCGCACTGGCGAGCGCGAGCGCCTCTTCGACGACCGAGCGCGCGGCGGCCGGGTCGCGACGGCGGTGCTCGTGGAACTTCGCGAGCTCCTCCCACGGCTCCCGATCGAATGCGCCGTGCCGCGACGCGACCTCCCAGAGCTCGCGGGCCGCATCCCAGCTCGCCTCGCGCTTCTCCCAGCGCGCGAGCCGCAACCGCACCCGATGCGCGGCGGCGCCCGCCAGCCCGGCGGCGAGCGCCGCGCGGTAGCTGGCGCGGGCGCGCGCGAAGTCCACGGGCTCCCAGAGACGGCCGAGCCCGGCGAGCTCCTCGGCCTCGAGGTGATCCTGCGTGGCGAGCGCCCGGCCGAGCCAGCCGAGCAGCGCGACGAGCGAGAGGATGTCGTCGCGGTTGTGGGCGAAGACGCGCTCGAGCGGTGCGGCGCGGCGGGATCGCAGATAGTCGAAGTAGAGCGACGGGATCAGCGCGCCCGCCACGTCGTCCGCGCGCGCGAGGCCGAGCACCTCGCGTTCCAGCGTCGCCAGGCGGCAGTCGGCGAAGCGTGCCCGCCAGACCCGGCGCGAGGGACGCAGGAGATCGAGGTGCGGCAGGGGCGCGGGCCAGCGACGGCGCGCCAGGATGAAGCGCGTCTCGAGCAGCGGCAGGTCGAAGCCCATGCCGTTGAACGTGACGATGCCGCTCGCGCGCTCGACGAGCGGGGCCAGCGCCGCGAGGAGGGCCCCCTCTTCGTCGAAGTCGCGCATGAAGTACTGCGCGAGCACCAGGCGGTCGGCCTCGAGCCAGCCCGTGCCCACGAGAAACGCGTAGGTCCCGGTCCCGCCGGCGAGGCCCGTCGTCTCGGTGTCGAGGAAGAGGAGCCGCCGCGCGTCGCCGAGCGGCGCCTCGGCGCGCGCGAGGGCGCCGAGCAGATCCAGGGGCGCCTCGAAGGCAGGGCCCAGCGCCTGGCGCCCGTGCCGGTGGGTGAGCGGAAACTCCCGGCGCACGACGAGCACCTGGCCCTCGCCCGTGTCGTGCAGCTCACCGCCGAGCACCTCGTGGGCCGGCGCGGCAGCGGGGCGCGGCGGCCGCCGCGTCTCGATGCGCCGGATGATGCGTCGGAGGTCGTCGAGCGACTGCCCCGCCACCGGGGTCTCGTCAGGCCGTGAGGGCGCGGAGGAGCGCCTGCGCGGTCGCCTTCGCCCGGCGTCCGACCTCGTTGACCGGGCCGACGCACGAGGGGCACCCGGACGCGCAGGCGCAGGCGTTCAGCGTCTCGAGTCCCCGGCGGAGGAGCTCGGGCAGGATCTCGAACAGGCGCTCGGCGAGGCCGATCCCGCCCGCGTGGGAGTCGTAGAGGTAGATCGTCGGGTTGAAGCGCTCGGCGCTCAGGAGCCGCCGCTTCGTGGACTCGCGTGTCGCGACGGCGCCGGGCGCCGCCGGGGTCGTGTCGCCGAGCCACGAGCCGAGATCGCGGATGTCGCACAGCAGGAAGATCGGCGCCAGGTGATGGAGCAGGTACGTCACCGCGCGCAGGCCGTCGATCAGATCCTCGCGCGCGGGGCTCACCCGCGCGAGCGTCTCGGGCGCAACGGTGAGCCAGGCCGCCGTCGTCTGCATCTCCTGCTGCGGCAGCTCCACCTCGCCCGAGCCGACGTTCTCGAGCGTTCCCATCTTGATCTTCTTGAAGCCGACGACCTTCTCGGCGACGAGCACCTCGCCCTGCTCGGCGAGGTACGCCGGCTGCGCCTGGTCGGCGAGTCGCTGGAGGATCCAGACACCCTTGGCGCTGATCGCGTCGGTGAAGTAGTCCACCTGCACGCGCTTGACGTAGGCGACCTTCTCCTCGTCCTCGCGGAAGCGGAGCTCCTGGACCTCGTAGGGCTCGCTCTCCACGAGGTAGATCGCCTTCGGGTGGATCGTCGCGAACGCGCTCCCCCAGTCGACCTCGGCGATGATCTGACGGCGCTTCGTCTGCGTCTCGTCGCGCGACGTCGTGTCGATGACGAGGAAGTTGTCGCTCGTCACGGAGCGGAGCGAGACGTGGTCGGCCGGGTAGGTCTCCGAAGCCCAGTGCCAGCGGGTGCCCGCGTGATGGAGCACGCCCTCGTCCTCGAGGGCGGCGAGGAGCTTCCTGACGTCCAGGTCTCCGAAGCGCTCCTCGTCCGCGACGGGCAGCTCGAAGGCGGCGCACTTGAGGTGGCTCACCAGGACGAACGGGTTGTCGGGGTTCACGCGCGCGTGCTCGGGCGGCGTCCCGAAGAGGTACTCGGGATGCGTCGCCATGAACTGGTCGAGCGGCGCGCTCGTCGCGACGAGGATCGCCGCCGAGGAGCCTGAGCGGCGGCCCGCGCGCCCGGCCTGCTGCCAGAGGGAGGCGATCGCGCCGGGGTATCCGGCGAGGACCGCGACGTCGAGGTGGCCGATGTCCACGCCGAGCTCGAGCGCGTTCGTCGAGACGACGCCCAGCACCTCCCCCTCCCGGAGCCCCTTCTCGACCGCCCGCCGGCGCGTCGGCAGGTAGCCCCCGCGATAGCCGCGGACGATGCCGCTGTCGCCCGTCTTGTCGGCGACGCGACTCTTGATCGACGCGAGCAGGACCTCGGTCGCGAGCCGGCTCTGGGCGAAGACGATCGTCGCGATCCGCTCCTTGAGGAACCGCACCGCGAGCTTCGAGGCCTCGCCGAGATACGGCGCCCGGATGCCCAGCTCGGGGTTCACCACGGGCGGGTTGTAGCAGACGAAGGTCTTGTCGCCCGTCGGCGCGCCGCTCTCGGCGATCTCCTCGACCGCCTCGCCCGTCAGCCGTCGCGCGAGCTCGCCCGGGTTCGCGATCGTCGCGGACGCCATGATGAACTGCGGCGCGGACCCGTAGTGCCGGCAGATGCGATGGAGCCGGCGCAGGACGTTGGCCAGGTGGCTGCCGAAGACTCCCCGATAGGCGTGCAGCTCGTCGATGACGACGTAGCGGAGGTTCTGGAAGAGCGTCGCCCACTTCGTGTGGTGCGGCAGGATCCCCGAGTGGAGCATGTCGGGGTTCGTCAGGACCAGGTTCGCGCGCGCGCGGACAGCGCGCCGGGCGTCCTGCGGCGTATCGCCGTCGTACGTGAACATCCGCATCTCGGGCAAGCGCCTTGCCAGCTCCTCGAGCTCGGCGAGCTGATCCTGGGCGAGCGCCTTCGTCGGGAAGAGGTAGAGGACGCGCGCGGCGGGCTGGAGCAGAAGCGACTGCAGCGCGGGCAGGTTGTAGCAGAGCGTCTTGCCCGAGGCGGTCGGCGTGACGACGACGACGTTGTGCCCCTTCTCGACCAGCTCCCAGGCGCGCGCCTGGTGCGAGTAGAGCGCGTCGATCCCGCGCGCGCGCAACGCCTCCACGATCCGGGGGTCGAGCGACGAGGGGAACGGTGCCAGGACGGGGGGTCGGGCGGCGAAGTGACGCGTCGCCGTGATGCACGGTCCCGTCGACGGTGAGGTCAGCAGATCGTCGAGGATCGCGCCGAGCATCGCGACCACTCTATCACTTCAGGACCGTCGCGTACGCCTCCTCGTTGAATCCGACGAGCAGCGTCCGGCCCACGCGGAGCGTCGGCGCCCGGAGACCCCCGGTCGGTCCCAGCAGGAGCGCGAGCAGCTCCGCCTTCGGCGGCTTCGCCTTCCTGAGATCCAGGCGGACGACCTTCTTCCCCCGGGCGACCCACACCTCGTCCACGTCGCGCGTGACCGCCAGCGCGGCCTCGCCTCGGATGGGGGAACGGGTCGTGTCCACCTGCTCCACGACGGTGACCTTCTTCTTCGCAAGAAACTCTTGCGCGCGGCCGCAGGAGGTTCAGCCCCTCCGGTGATAGCTCCAGTCCACTCTCGCCATGCGGGTATCATAACAGCGCGATGCGCCCCGCCTACTGGGTGCCTCCCGTCGTCTGGATGGCCGTGATCTTCTGGCTCTCGTCCGACCTCGGGAGCGCCGATCACACGAAGGGCGTGCTCATCCCCCTGCTCCGCTGGCTCGCTCCCTGGGCGACGCCGGCCGCGCTCGACGCGCTGCACGGCCTCGCCCGCAAGGCCGCGCACGTCTCGGAGTACGCGATGCTCGCCGCGCTCTGGTTCCGGGCCTTCCGCCGCGGGCGTGCGGCCGGCGCGGCGGCGAGCTCCTGGCTCGCCCTCGGCATCAGCCTCGGCTGGGCCGTGCTCGACGAGTGGCACCAGTCCACGCTCCCGACGCGGACGGGGAGCGCCGCCGACGTGGCGCTCGACGGCGCAGGCTCGGTCGCCGCGCTCGCGGTGGCGCGCGCGGGCGGGTGGGCGGCGATCGATGCGGTGACGGGCGTGCTCCTCTGGCTCGCCCTCGCGGGCGGCGCCGTCGCGCTCGCCGTCGACGCCTGGGCCGGCATCGCCTCCGGGTGGCTCTGGCTCACCACCCCGGGCGCCCTGCTCGGTCTGCTCGCCCGCCGGCGTCTCCGGTGCCGCCGGCCGGCGACCTCGGCGCCGTGACGGACGCGTCAGACCTTCAGGCGGGGGTCGAGCGTGTCGCGCAGGCCGTCGCCGAAGAGGTTG
Source organism: Methylomirabilia bacterium (assembly GCA_041496385.1). Classification (GTDB taxonomy): domain Bacteria; phylum Methylomirabilota; class Methylomirabilia; order Rokubacteriales; family CSP1-6; genus AR19. Next base: position 7,253 of record JBGQEL010000005.1, read on the forward strand.
ATCCCGAGGACCGTCACGAGGATCGCAAGGCCGGGGAACGTCGCGAGCCACCACGCCGTCGAGATGTAGACGCGGCCGTCCGCGAGCATCCCGCCCCAGGTCGGCGTCGGGGGCTGCACGCCCAGGCCGAGGAAGGACAGCGCGGACTCGAGCACGATGACGCGCGCCATGTCGAGCGTGGCCACGACGAGCCAGGGCGTCAGCGCGTTCGGCAGGATGTGGCGCAGCAGCACGCGGCCGTCGCGGCTGCCGAGCGCCAGCGCGGCCTGGACGAATTCACGCTCGCGGAGCGAGAGGACGGTGCCGCGGACGATGCGGGCGTAGACGACCCAGCTCGACACGCCGATCACGACGATGATGACGGGCAGGCTCGGACCGAGGACGCCGATGACGGCGATCGCGAGCAGGATGAACGGGAACGCGAGCTGGATGTCCGCCAGTCGCATGAACACGTCGTCGATCCGCCCCCCGAAGTAGCCCGAGAGGAGCCCGACCGCCATGCCGAGGAGCCCCGAGATCGCCACGGCGGCGAGGCCGACCAGCAGCGCCGGTCGCGCGCCGTGGAGGATCCGCGCGAGGATGTCGCGCCCCAGGTGATCGGTGCCGAGGGCGTGGACGCGCCCGGCCGAGTCCGGCGACCCCGGCGGCTTCAGGCGATTGGTGATGTCCTGCTCGATCGGATCCCAGGTCGTGAGCCAGGGCGCGCCGAGCGCCGCGACGACGACCACCGCGATGACGAGAACGCCGAAGAGCGCGGTGCGACGGCGGGCGAGCCGGCGAAGGAACACGACCCACTCGCGGCGCGCGGCGGCGCGCTCGGCGGGAAGCGCCAGGGCCTCGGCCGGGACGCTCATCGCAGGCGGATCCTCGGGTCGAGATAGGTGTAGAGGAGGTCCACGACCAGGTTGACGAGCACGAACGTGGACGAGAGCAGGAACACCGCGGCCTGGACGACGGGGTAGTCGCGGTTGTAGATCGCCTGCACCGAGAGCCGCCCGACGCCCGGCCACGCGAAGATCGTCTCCGTGATCACCGAGCCGCCGAGGAGCGTGCCGAGCTCGATCCCCACGATCGTCACGATCGGGATCGCGGCGTTCTTGAGCGCGTGCTTCCAGACGACCGGAGGGTCCGAGACCCCCTTGGCGCGCGCCGTCCGGATGTAGTCCTGGTCCAGCACCTCGAGCATGCCCGAGCGCGTGAGCCGGGTGATCCGCGCCGTCGTGAAGAGCCCGAGGGTGATCGCCGGCAGCAGGAGGTGCTCGATCCCGCCGCGCCCGGACGAGGGCAGGAGGTTGAACTGCACCGAGAAGACGAGGATCAGCATGATGCCGAGCCAGAAGGTGGGCATCGACTGGCCCAGCAGCGCGATGATCGTCGAGACGTAGTCGACGGCCGTGTTGCGCCGCACGGCCGAGACGATGCCCGCCGGGATCGAGAGCGCGAGCGCGATCAGGAGCGCCGAGCCGGCGAGCTCGAAGGTCGCCGGCATCCGCTCGACGACGAGCGAAAAGGCGGGCTCGCCGTGGCGCACCGACTGGCCGAAGTCGCCGCGGATCGCGCCGGCGAGAAAACGGCCGTACTGGACGAGGAACGGGTCGTTGAAGCCCATCGCCTCGCGGAAGCGCTGGACGTCCTCGGCGGTCGAGTCCGGCGGCAGCAGGACGAGCGCCGGGTCGCCGGTGAGATGCAGGATGAAGAAGACGACGAAGGAGACGCCGAGCAGCACGACCAGCGACTGGAGCAGCCGGCGGAGCAGGAAGATCCTCATCGAGCGCGGTGCAGGCGGGCGACCGCCTCGATGTGCGGCGTCTGCGGGAACATGTCCACGGGCTGGACCCACTCGAGGCGGTAGCCCTGACGGACGAGATCCGCGAGGTCGCGCGCGAGCGTCGCCGGGTTGCACGACACGTACACGAGCCGCTCGGGCCCGAGCATCGCGAGCGCGTGGAGCGCCTTCGGGTGGAAGCCGGCGCGCGGCGGGTCGGCGACGACGACCTCCGCCCGGATGCCGTCGCGGGTCAGGGTCGGCAGCACGTGCCGCACCTCGCCCGCGAGGAACGTGCAGTTGTCGATGCCGTTCTCCCGCGCGTTCCTGACGGCGTCGGCCACGGCCGCGGCGGCGACCTCGATCCCGTAGACCCAGCGGCAGCGGCGCGCGAGCAGGAGGCTGATCGCGCCCGTTCCGGAGTAGAGGTCCATCACCGTCTCCGCGCCACCGAGCTCGCACGCCGTCTCGACGACGCCGAAGAGGCGCTCGGCCTGCACGGTGTTGGTCTGGAAGAACGAGTTCGCCGACACCTGGAACGTGAGCCCCCCGAGCGACTCCCGGATGTGGTCGCGGCCGAGGAGCAGGTGCTCCTCGGTGCCGACGGCGACCGACGCCTTCTTGGCGTTGACGTTCAGCACGACGCTCGCCGTCTCGGGCACGCGCGCGCGGAGCCCCTCGGCGACGGGGCCGAGCGTCTCGACGTCGGGCGTCGCCGCCACGATGTTGACCATCGCCTCGCCCGTGCGGCGCCCCTCGCGCAGCGACACGAACCGGAGCAGGCCCTGGCCCGAGGCCTGATCGTAGACGGAGAGCCCGCGCGCCCGCGTCGCGGCGCGGAGCTCGTCGAGCAGACGGTTCATGGTCTCCGACTGCAGCAGGCAGTGCCCGATGTCCAGGACCACGTCGTAGCGGTCGGCCTGGTGCAAGCCGAGCACAGGCCCGCCCGCGTCCTCCGCGACCGTGAACTCCATCTTGTTGCGGTAGCCGTACGGCTCGGGGGCGGCCAGGATGGGCCGTAGCTCGAAGACGCCGAGACCCCCGATGCGCTCCAGGCAGTCGCGCACCTGCTTGGCCTTGAACGCGAGCTGCGCCGGGTACGCGACGTGCTGGAGCCGGCACCCGCCGCAGCGTCCGAAGTAGGGGCAGGGCGCCTCGACCCGGTTGGGCGACGGCGTCTCGACCGCCTCGAGCGTCGCGCGCCCGAAGCGCGAGCGCGCCTCCACGAGCCGCACACGGAGCCGGTCGCCCGGGATCCCGCCGCGCACGAAGACGACGTAGCCGTCGACCCGGCCGACGCCCTCGCCACCGAACGCGAGGTCGTCGATCGCGAGCTCGAGGGTGTCGCCGCAGCGCGGTTTCGCCATGATTCCTGCCACTATATCAGGCTTGGGGCCGCGCTCGCCGCTCGCACGGGGAGGTGTATGATACTGATTCATGAGGGTCGGAGCGCCGCGCGCCGTCGCCGATCTGCTCGTCACCGCCGTCCCCGACCTTCGCGATCGGCTGCTCGAGCTGGAGGTGCGGCGCGCGTGGTCCGCGGTCGCCGGCGCCGAGGTCGCGCGCCGGTCCCGCCCGCAATCGCTCGCCGCCGGCTGTCTCACCGTGGTCGTGGACAATTCCCCCTGGCTTCACGAGCTCACGCTGCGCGCCGGTCAGCTCGCCGAGCGCCTACGCGGGCGATATCCCCAGATCCACTCGCTGCGCTTCACCCTCGGCGCGCTGGAAGCGCCCGAGTCCGCGCCACGGGAGCGCGGGCAGACCGCGGTCCCGCTCGACGCGGAGGCGCGGCGCGCGATCGACGAGGCGGCTTCCGCCATTCACGACGAGACCCTCGCGGCCGCCGCACGACGCCTCCTGACGAAGGCGTGGCGGTTTCCGCGGGAGCGAGGGGTAGGCCGATGATCCGGCGAGTGCTCGGTCGAGTGGCCGGCGTCCTGGCAGGCGCGGCGCTCGCGGGCTGCGCGACGGGCGGGACGGTGGCGGTGGCCCCGGACGAGGCCCGGCGCGCGCCGGCCGCCGCCGCGGCGGCCCCCGATCCGACCGCCGAGGCGTACTACCACTTCGCGGCGGCCCAGATGGCCGCGCAAGCGGGCCGCTTCAACGAGGCGATTCCCGCCGTGCGTGAGGCGCTCAAGCGCGACCCGAACTCGGCCTTCCTCTGGACGACGCTGGCCCAGTGGCTCGTCCGCACCGAGCAGCTCGAGGAGGCCGTCGCCGCCGCGCGGCGCGCGCTCGAGATCGCGCCCGAGCAGATCGCGCCGCACGTCACGCTCGCCGAGCTGCTGCGCGCCCAGAAGAAGTACACGGAGGCCGAGGCCGAGCTCGAGAAGGTCATCACGCTCAACCCGAACGCCGAGGATCCATACCTGACGCTCGCGCGCTACCAGGTCGAGCAGAAGGCCTACGACCGCGCCCGGCGCACGCTCGTCCGCCTCATCGAGAAGCAGCCACGGCTCGCGCAGGCCCAGTTCCTCCTCGGGCGCCTCGCGATCGAGACGGAGAACTGGGACGAGGCGATCAAGCGACTCCAGACGGCGGTCGAGCTCGACCCCGACCACGACGGCGCCTGGACCGCGCTCGGCTACGTCTACGAGACGCGCCGGAAGGGCGAGGAGGCCGTCGAGATCTACCGGAGCGCGATGAAGGCGAACCCGGACAACCCGGCGTTCGTCGAGCGCCTCGGCGACCTCCTCATCCGGCTCGGCCGCTTCAAGGAGGCGCAGGCGGAGATCGAGGCGCTGGCCGAGGTCGCCCCGCGCGACGCGCGCGTCTGGATGAAGCTCGGCGCGGTCTTCTACGAGCAGAAGCTCTGGGACAAGGCGGGGGACGCGTTCCGGCGCGCGGTCATGCTCGAGCCGTCGAACCTCCGTGCGCGCTACTTCCTGGCGACGACCTACATGGACGCCGGCAAGGACGCCGAGGCGCGCGCCGAGCTCGAGCGCATCCTCCGCGTGGACCCGCGCTCGATCGATGCGCGGGTCCAGCTCGGCTTCCTGCACGGCCGCGCCAAGCGGTATGACGAGGCGATCGCGGTGCTCCGCGAGGCCGTCAACATCGAGCCGAAGCGGCCGGAGCTCTTCCTCTATCTGGGGACCGCCTACTACCGCGCAAAGCAGTACGACCGGGCGGTCGAGAGCATCCAGGAAGGCCTCTCGCTCGACGAGAAGCACAAGGAGCTCCACTTCCAGCTCGGCGTGGTGTTCGAGAAGCAGGCGAAGTTCGACGACGCCGTCCGCGCGTTCCGACAGGTGATCGCGCTCGACCCCAAGCACGCCGAGGCCTACAACTACGTCGGCTACATGTACGCCGAGAAGGGCCAGAACCTCGACGAGGCGGTCCGGCTCATCAACACGGCACTCACGCTCGAGCCCGACAACGGCTACTTCATCGACAGCCTGGGCTGGGCGTACTACCAGCAGGGTCGCTACGGGGAGGCGCTCCAGGAGCTCAAGCGCGCGGTCGAGAAGGCGAAGGAGCCCGACCCGGTCATCTATGAGCACCTCGGCGACGCCTACCTCAAGAACGGCCTCCAGGACGATGCCCTCACGGCGTGGGAGAAGGCCCTCCAGCTCGACCCGGCCCTCGACGGGGTCAAGAAGAAGATCGACGACCTCAAGGGTCGCCGGGTCAAGGGTGGCCCCAAAGCTTCTCAGTAGTTTCCTGCTCGGCGCGCTCGCGCTGCTGGGCGGCTGCGCCACGGTGCCGCCGCCCCAGCCGATAGACACCGAGGCCGGGCGCGCGATCGACCTGCTGGAGGCGAGCCGCCGCGCGTTCACGGACCTCCGCGCGCTCGCCGACGTCGCCGTCCAGCGCGGCGGCGAGAGCCAGCGCTTCACGGGCGTTCTCCTCGTCAGGGGACCCGACTCGATACGGTTCGAGGCGCTGTCGCCGTTCGGCCAGCCCTACTACCTCGTCGTCGTCCACGCCGGGCAGATCACCGCGTACGACGCCGCGAGGAACGAGGCCCTCGTCGGTCCGGCGACCGCCGAGACGATCGGCCGCGTGCTGGGCCTGCCGCTCGACGCCGAGGACCTGGTCGCCGTGCTCGCCGGCCGCGCGACATCGCCCCGAGACCTGCGCGTCGCCGAGCTGCTGCCGCCCGACGCCGCGGGGCCGTCGCTCAACCTGATCGGCAGCGACCAGCGCGCGCGCGTCTGGCTGGATCTCCGGACCGGCGAGATCCGCCAGGTCGAGATCGGTGGTGGACGCGTGCCGGTGATGATCACGTACCGCCGCGAGGGCGACACCCCTCGGGGCTTCGATTTCAACGCCCGCGACTACGTCATTGGATCCGTGACCTACAGAGACGTCGTGCTGGGTGCCGGCATCGACTCTGAGCGCTTTACGCTGGCGCTCCCGAAAGCGGCGAAAATACAGACCATCCGTTGAAACGCGCGTCCCGAGCGTGCTAGGCTGCACTGCCTTGTCGAAGCGGTCGGGCGGTGTCCGTCGGCTGGTACTCAGCGCCGCGGCCAAGGTCAACCTGGCCCTCGAGGTGCTGGGCAAGCGGCCCGACGGATATCATGAGATCGTCACGGTCATGCAGACCGTGGACCTCTCCGACCGGCTTCTCCTCGAGGACGCCGAAGGGTTGGAGCTGCGCGCGAGCGCTCCCGACGTGCCGACGGACGGGACCAATCTGGTCCTGCGCGCGGCGCGGGCGCTCCGCGAGGCGGCGGGGATCACGCGCGGTGTGCGTGTGACGCTCGACAAGCGCATCCCGGTGGCGGCCGGGCTCGGCGGCGGCTCGACCGATGCGGCGGCGACACTGGTCGGCCTGAACCGGCTCTGGGCGCTCCGCTGGCCGGCGGCGCGCCTCGGGGAGGTGGCGGTGACGCTCGGGATGGACGTCCCGTTCTTCCTGCGCGGCGGGGCGGCGCTGGGGACGGGTCGCGGCGAGCGGCTCGAGCCCCTGGGGGGCGGCGCGCTGGCGCTGGTGCTCGTGCACCCGCGCGCCGGTGCGAGCACCGCGGAGATCTACGGGGGCGTCACCCCCGAGATGTATTCTGACGGCAGCCGCGCCCGCCAAGTCGCGGGCGCGCTGCGGAACCGGCGGGTCGGGATGGTCGCCGGGAGCCTCTACAATGGGCTCGAGCGCGTCGCGGCGGCGCGGTATCCGCAAATACGGCAGATGGAGGCCGCGCTGCTGGCGGCCGGCACGCTGGGGGCGGCGATGTCGGGGAGCGGGCTCACGGTGTTCGGCGTGGCGCGCTCGCTCGATCATGCGCGTCAGATCCGGGCACGGATGACGCGGGGCTCGTGGGACTGCTGGGCGGTGCGGACGCTGACGGGACCCGCGATCCGCGTGAGGGGGTCTTGAACACTGGGGCGTGGCCAAGCGGCAAGGCGCGGGACTTTGGATCCCGTATTCGGAGGTTCGAATCCTCCCGCCCCAACCAACGTCTGAGCGAGAGGCGCAGATGAAAGACGAGCTGAAGCTTCTCACGGGCACCGCGAACCGGCCCCTGGCCGAAGAGATCGCGCAGTACCTCCGCGTGCCGCTGACCGACGCCGAGGTGAGCCGATTCTCCGACGGCGAGGTGTTCGTCCAGATCAACGAGAACGTGCGCGGCACCGACGTCTTCATCGTCCAGCCGACGTGCCCGCCCGTGAACGACACGCTCATGGAGCTGCTGATCATGATCGACGCGCTCAAGCGCGCGTCGGCCCACCGGATCACGGCCGTGCTCCCCTACTACGGCTACGCGCGTCAGGACCGCAAGGTGCAGGGGCGCATGCCGATCAGCGCCAAGCTCGTCGCCGACCTGCTCGAGGCGGCCGGGATCGACCGCATGCTCGCGCTCGACCTGCACGCCGGTCAGATCCAGGGCTTCTTCAAGGTTCCGGTGGATCACCTCTTCGCCGCGCCGGTGATGATCGACTACCTCGGCAAGAAGGAGCTGCGCGACCCCGTCATCGTCGCCCCCGACGCGGGCGGCGTGGAGCGGGCCCGCGCGATCGCCAAGCGCCTGAACGCCGGGCTCGCGATCATCGACAAGCGGCGCGAGGGTCCGAACCACGCGGTCGCGATGCACCTGATCGGCGACGTCAAGGACCACGACGCCGTCGTCATCGACGACATGGTGGACACGGCGGGCACGCTCATCCAGGCGGTCGGCGCCCTCGCGCGCGAGGGTGCCCGGCGGATCCTGGCGTGCGGCGTCCATCCGGTCCTGTCCGGCCCCGCGGTGGAGCGCATCGCGGGTTCGCCGCTCGAAGAGGTGGTCGTGACGAACTCGATCCCCGTGTCACCCGACAAGCGCGCCGCGCGCGTGACGGTGCTGAGCGTGGCGCCGCTCCTGGGTGAGGCCATCCGCCGTATCCACGACGAGGAATCCGTTTCGACGCTGTTCGTCTGAACCCGAGGCAGAAAGGGAGTCGCACGACATGGAGATGCAGGAGTTGACGATCAAGCGGCGCGAGGGGACCGGCAAGCAGCTCGCCAAGCGCATGCGCCGCGCGGGCGCGGTCCCGGCGATCCTGTACGGGGGCGCCAAGCCCGAGCCGATCAGCGTCGACCCGAAGGCCGTGATGAAGATGATCCACGGCCGCGAGGGCACGACGCAGCTGCTCACGCTGACGTTCGACGGCGAGAAGGCCGGCGGGTCCCGGCTCGCGATCATCCGCGATCTCCAGTTCGATCCCGTCAGCGACAACCTCGTGCACATGGATCTGCAGGAGGTCTCCGCCGACCGCGCGATCACGGTGCGCGTGGCCGTCCGTACCGTGGGCGAGGCGGCCGGCGTCAGGGATCAGAAGGGCATCCTGAACATCGTCCTGCACGAGCTCGAGGTCTCGTGCCTGCCGACCGCGATCCCCGACCGGATCGACGCCGACGTCGCGGCGCTCGTGATCGGCGACGTGCTGACCGTCGCGAGCCTCGTGGCGCCCGCGGGTGTGCGTATCCTCACGCCCGCGAACCAGGCCGTGGCGACGGTGGTGCCGCCGATGGCCGAGGAGGTCGCGGCGGTCGTGGCGGCGCCCGCGGCGGTCACCGAGCCCGAGGTCCTCACCGAGCGCAAGCCGAAGGAAGAGGAGGCCGCGCCCGAGGAGGGCAAGAAGCCCGCGCGCCGGCCGGAGAAGGGCGAGAAGGACAAGTAGCGGAGCGCCGGCCGCGTGGCCCACGCGGTGGTGGGGCTGGGCAACCCTGGAGCGGAGTACCGGGACACTCGCCACAACGTGGGCCAGCGCGTCCTCGACCTTCTCGCCGGGATGCTCAGGCGGTCCTGGCGCCGCGAGGGGTCGGCCCTCGTGGCCCAGGGGCAGTGGCGCGGCGAGACGGTCCACCTCATCAAGCCGCTGGCGTTCATGAACGTCTCGGGCCCGGCCGTGGCGAGGGCGCTGCGCCACGCCGGGGCCGGTCCCGAGGATCTCATCCTCGTCTACGACGACATCGATCTTCCCCTCGGCGCCGTCCGCCTGCGCATGAAGGGCAGCCACGGCGGACACAACGGCGTGCGCTCGGTGATCGAGAGCCTCGGCACCCCGGAGATCCGGCGGGTCAAGGTCGGCGTCGGCCGTCCCGAGCGGAGGCACGACGTGCCCGACCACGTGCTGACGCCCTTCGACGAGACGGAGCTGCCCGCCGTGGACGCCGCCGTGGCCGAGGCGGCGGAGCGGGTGCTCGCGCTGATCGGCTGACGGCCGCCCTCAGAAGAACACGAACGTGACGACGACGAAGAGCGGCAGCAGCACGCACCCGCTGTAGAGCATGTAACCGAAGAAGCTCGGCATCCTCACGCCCTGCTCCTCGGCGATCGACTTCACCATGAAGTTCGGCGCGTTGCCGATGTACGAGTTCGCGCCCATCGCGACCGCGCCCACGCTGATCGCGGCCAGGATCGCGTGCGGGACGTCGACCACCTCGCGCGCGAGGCCCAGGCCCTGGCCGAGCGCCAGGAACGCGAGGTACGTGGGCGCGTTGTCGAGAAACGACGAGAGCGTCCCGCTCGCCCAGAAGAACTGCCACGGCGCGCGCACGCCGAGCTCGCCCCCGCGCAGGCGCAGCAGCTCGAGCGCCGGGATCATCGTGAGGAAGATCCCGAAGAAGAGGACCGCGACCTCCACGATCGGCGCGGACGTGAAGCCGTTCGCGCGGCGGATCGAGCGCGGCGTCCGCCAGAGGGACAGACCCGCCAGGGTCACCATGACGGCCTCGCGCCAGGGCTCGTGCAGGACGAGGACGGCGAGCACGACGCCCCCGAGCGGGAGGGCGTTGAGGAGGCCGTGGACCCGGAGCGGCTCGAGCTGGGCCCGGTCGCGGCGGATCGCCGCCAGCGGCTCGCGCGTGTACATCAGCGTGTCCCAGACGAAGTACGTCAGCAGCAGCACGCCGACCATCAGCAGCCACTGCGGCCAGAGCCGGAACGTCCAGACGAACGGCACACCCTGGAGATACCCGAGGAAGAGCGGCGGGTCGCCGAGCGGCGTGAGCATGCCCCCGATGTTCGACACGAGAAAGATGAAGAAGATGACCGTGTGCCTGACGCGCGTACGCTCGCGGTTGGTCTGCAGCAGCGCCCGGATGAGGAGCATCGAGGCGCCGGTGGTGCCGACGAGCGAGGCGAGCACGGAGCCGGCGGCCAGGAACGCGGTGTTCACGAGCGGCGTCGCGACGAGATCGCCGCGCATGAGGATTCCGCCCGAGACGACGTAGAGGGTCGCCAGCAGGATGATGAACGACACGTACTCCTCGCCCATGCGGAGGAGCGCGCCGGGCTCGCGGACCAGGTAGAGCGCCAGGACCGGCAGGCCCAGCACGCCCGAGACGAGCAGCTTGTTGCGGTTCGAGTCCCACCAGTGGGCGACCCAGAGCGGGCAGATCGCGATCGCCAGGAGCATGAGCACGAACGGCAGCACGGTGAACGCGGGGAGCGCGCCGGCGGTCGTCACGGCCGCCCAGTGTAGCAGCCCGCGACGTCGGGACTTGGATTGCCGGGGCCTGGGTCGCGTGGTATACAGTGATGTTTGGTCCCACGGTAGTGTCCCGGAGGGGGGAGCGGAGTGACCAAGGTCATCGTCGAGCCCGACGAGTCCTTCGAAAGCGTGCTCAAGCGCTTCAAGAAGCAGTGCGAGAAAGCCGGGCTCCTGTCCGAGTTCAAGAAGCGCCAGCACTACGAAAAGCCCAGCGTCCGGCGGAAGCGCAAAGCCCTCGCCGCTCGCAAAAAGGCCAAGCGGCGGGAACGGATGTCCGATTAGTCGCACGACTCCCAGAGGTACCGCCGGCACTCCCGTGACCCGGACCGGGAGCGAATGAGGCGAAGGGTGGAGGCAGGTCGTATCTGGGAGCGCGGCACGGAGTGGAACGCGGTGCGGGCGCTCCTGGCTCAGGAAGCGCGCAGCGCGATGGGCCGAGAACGAGCGATGGCGGCGACCCCCCTCACCGATCTCCTCGCCGTCCAGTCCGCTCTCGAGTTGACCCGTCAGGCCAGGCTCGCGCTCGCGATCTCCGGCGCTATCCCCCTCGAGGGCGTCCCCGACATCCGCCCGCTCCTCGAGCGCTGCCGCGCGGCCGGCAGCGTGCTCGACGGCGCCGAGCTCGTGCAGATCGTTCCCGTCGTCGAGGCCGGGCCGAGGCTCGTCGCCTACGGCCGGTCGGTCCGGGCCGGGTGCCCCGACCTCGCCACGCTCGCCGACGACCTGCCGCGGCTGCCGGAGCTCGCCGGCCGGCTCCGCGCGACGCTCGACGACACGGGCGCCGTCGTGGACGACGCGAGTCCCGAGCTCCGCCGCCTCCGGCGCCAGGTCCGCGAGCAGCGGCGGCGGCTGGCCGCGGACCTCGAGCGCGCCTTCCACACGAGCGACGCCGACCGGCTCTTCGCCGACCGCTACGTCACCATCCGCCACGGCCGCTACGTCCTGCCCGTCCGCGCCGAGGCGAAGGCGCGCGTCCGCGGCATCGTCCACGACCGCTCGCAGAGCGGCCAGACGCTCTTCGTCGAGCCCGAGGACGCCGTGGAGGCGAACAACGACCTGGTCCAGGCCGTGCGCGCCGAGGAGCACGAGACGGTGCGCCTCCTCGCCGAGCTCACCGACGCCGTGCGCGCGCGCGCGCAGGACCTGGTCCGGCTCGTCGAGGCGATCGGCGAGCTCGACTGGATCTTCGCCCGCGCCGCCGCCGCCGAGCGCATGGGCGCGACCCTCCCCCTCGTCGACGGCGCGCGCACCGTCGCCCTCAGGAATGCGCGCCATCCGCTGCTCCTCGCCCAGAGCTGGCGGGATCCGTCGCGGCCCGTCGTCCCGGTGGACATCGAGCTCACGCCCGAACGACCGCTGCTCGTCGTCACCGGGCCCAACGCCGGCGGCAAGACGATCGCGCTCAAGACCGCCGCGCTGCTCGCGCTGATGACGCAGGTCGGCTGCCACGTGCCCGCCGACGACGGCTCGCGGCTCCCCGTCTTCACCGACCTCCACGCGATCATCGGCGACGACCAGTCCGTGGCCGAGAACCTCTCGACCTTCTCGGCCTTCGTGAAGCAGATCCGCGAGGTCCTCGAGGTGGCGGGCGAGCGCTCGCTCGTCCTGCTCGACGAGCTGGGCGCCGGCACCGATCCGGACGAGGGCGCGGCCCTCGCCCAGGCGATTCTCGAGACGCTCGCCGAGCGGGGCGCCCTGGTGATCGCGACGACCCACCTGGAGCCGCTCCGGGCCTTCGCCTCGACGCATCCGCGCGCCCGCAACGCCTCGGTCGAGTTCGACACCACGACGCTCGCGCCGACGTTCCGGCTGCGCTACGGCCACCCCGGGCGAAGCTACGCGCTCGCCATCGCGGGCCGGCTCGGGCTCGCGCCCGAGCTGATCGCGCGCGCCGAGGCGCACCGCTCCGAGGACGCGGCGCGCCTGAGCGACCTCATCGCCCGGCTCGACGCGCAGACGCGCGACGAGGCCGAGCGCACTCTGGCCCTGGAGCGCCGCGAGAGCGAGGCCGCCGCGCGGCTCGCCGCCGCGCGCGAGGCGGACGCCATCGCCCAGCGGAAGGCGAAGACGCTTCTCGAGCGCGCGAAGGCGGACGCCACCCTGCTCCTGACCGAGATCCGCCGCGCGCTGGCGGCCGAGTGGGACGCGCTCCGGCGCGCCGAGCGCTCCCGCCCGAAGCTCGCGCAGGGCCGGCAGCGCGTGCACGAGCTGGCCCAGCGGGTCGACGCGCTCGCCGCGCCGGCGGCGCCGGCCGCCGACGCGTCCGGGGCGCTCGCGCCCGGCGCGACCGTCGCCGCCGAGCATCTCGGGATCCGGGGCGAGCTGATCGCGATCGTCGGCGACGCCGCCACGGTGCAATCCGGGGCGATCACGGTGCGCGTCCCCCTCGCCGCCCTGCGCCCCGCTACGCAAGAGGGAAAGATCGGCCGGGGCGCGGGGCCGCCCTCCGGGCGAGTGTCGTTCCGAGCGGAGGAGGGTGGCCCGGCGCCCCGGCCGATCGCCGGCGAGCTGATGCTGCTGGGACGCACGACCGACGAGGCGCGCGATGCCGTCGAGAAGTACCTGGACGACGCGTTTCTCGCGGGGCTCGCGAGCGTCCGCCTGGTCCACGGCAAGGGCAGCGGGGCGCTCCGGCGAGCCGTGCGCGACCTCCTCGCGGCCCACCCGCTCGTCGAATCGTTCCGCGACGGCGAGTCCGCGGAGGGCGGCACGGGGGCGACCGTGGCCGCGCTGAGGGTCGGCTGATGGCGTCCTACTCGCAGGCGGTGCTCGACGACATCCGGGCGGCCGTCGACGTCGTGGACCTCGTCGGCCGGTACGTCAACATCAGGAAGGCCGGGGCGAACTGGAAGGGCCTCTGCCCGTTCCACGCCGAGAAGACGCCCTCGTTCATGGTCAACCCCAAGAAGGGCATCTTCCACTGCTTCGGCTGCGGCGTGGGAGGCGACGTCTTCGGATTTCTCATGCGCCAGGACAAGCTCTCCTTCCCGGAGGCCGTCCGGGCGCTCGCGAAGCAGGCCGGCGTCGCGCTGGCCGAGAGCCGGGACGGCGCGCTCGCGGACGGCTCGCGGGAGGAGCTCTACCGCGTGATGGAGCTCGCGGCGCGCTTCTACGCGGAGCAGCTCTGGAAGCCGGCCGGCGCGCGCGCGCGCGCCTACCTCACCGAGCGCGGGATCGACGCCGAGGTCGCGCGGCGCTTCAGCCTCGGCTACGCTCTCGAGAGCTGGGACGCGCTCCTGGGCTTCATGCGCGGCGAGCAGGTGGCCGAGGAGGCGCTCGTCGCGGCGGGTCTCGCGATCCAGCGCGAGAGCCGCTCGGGCGTCTACGACCGTTTTCGCGGCCGGCTCCTCTTCGCGATCCGCGATCTCCAGGGCCGCGTCGTCGCCTTCGGGGGGCGCGCCTTCGGCGAGGAGCAGCCCAAGTACCTGAACTCGCCGGAAACGCCGCTCTACACCAAGGGCAACCTCCTCTACGCCGCCGACCTGGCGCGGCCCGCCATCCAGGCCAAGAACCGCGCGCTGGTCGTCGAGGGGTACGTGGACTGCCTGATGGCCCATCAGCACGGCTTCGGCGAGACGATCGCGGCGCTCGGCACGGCCTTCACCCCGGCCCAGCTCGGGCTCCTCAAGCGCTACTGCGACGACGCGGTGCTGTTCTTCGACGCCGACGCGGCCGGCCGGAAGGCGGCCGAGCGCGCGGAGGAGCTGCTGGAGCCGACCGGAAGCGGGATCGCGTGGGCGGTCAACCGCACGGGCTCCTTCGACGCCGGGAGCGCGCTCCGCCTCCGCGTGGCGTTGCTCCCGGCCGGCCACGACCCCGACACGTTCCTGCGCGCGCAGGGCGCCGTCGCCTTCGAGGAGCGCATCGCCGCGGCGCGGAGCCTCCTGGCCTACGCCCTCGACCGGGCCATCGCCGACCCCGAGGGCGCGGCGGGTCCCCGCGCGCGGACCAACGCGTTCGCCCGCGCCGCGCTGCTGCTCGCCAAGGTCGGGGACTCCCAGGAGGCGGCCGCGCTCTCACGCGAGGCCGCCGGCAAGCTCGGTGTGGACCCGACCCAGCTCTGGATCGAGGCGCAGCGGCTCCAGACGGCGCTGCGAAAGCCGCTGGGCCCGGCGCGCGCGCGCGCGACCCCGCCCGCCTCCGGGCCTCCGGCCGTCGAGCGCGACCTCGTCATGCTGCTGCTCCACTCCGAGGAGGCGCGTCAGACTCTGCTCACGATGGTCGTCGAGGCCGAGGATCTCGGCCACGCGGGGCTCCGGACGATCGTGGCGACGCTCAAGCAGCGGGCCGGCGCGCCGGCCGAGAGCCTCATGACCGACATCCCCACCGACGAGGCGCGCTCGGTCCTGGCCGCGATGCTCGTCGAAGAGTTTCTCCCGCTTGACGTCCGGGTTAGCATCGAACAGTTTCGGACGCGCCTCGAGCGCAGCCAGCGGCTCCGGCGGGCGCGCGAGGTCAGTCAGTCCATCGCGGAGGTCCAGGCGAAGACCGGTGCGGCGGCGTCGGTGACGGAGGAGCTGCGGGCCCTCCACCAGGAGAGCGCCGCGGTCTACGGCATCACGGGGGGCGTGGCCCAGTCGCTCGACAAAGGAGCCCAAGCGAATGAGTGACGAGCCGAAGCTCGAGGAGCTGGATCGGCTGATCACGATAGGGAAGCAGAAAGGCTTCCTCACGTACGACGAGGTCAACGACGCCCTGCCGTCGGACATCGTCTCGCTCGACCAGCTCGACGACATCATGATGATGTTCGGCGCCATGGACATCGAAGTCGTCGACTCGGCGAAAGCCGGGCGGCTCCCCTCCGAGGTCGGACGCGAGCGCCAGCAGCAGCCGCCGGCCGAGGCCGACGACGACGACGGACCGGCCGACGCGATCGACCTCACGCCGGGGCCCGTGGGCCGGACCGAGGACCCCGTCCGGCTCTACCTCCGGGAGATGGGCCGCGTCGCGCTGCTCACGCGCGAGGGCGAGATCGCGCTGGCCAAGCGCATCGAGGAGGGCAAGAACCAGGTCACCGTCGCGATCCTCTCCACCAACCTCGCCCTCGAGCGCTTCCGCGAACTCCGCGAGCAGCTCAAGCGCACCGACATCTCGGTCAAGGAGGTCGTGGACGTCAACGAGGAGGAATTCACCGAGGAGAAGGAGATCGAGCTGACGCGCCAGGTCGTCGCGGCCTTCGCCACCGTGGACCGGCTCCTCCGCGAGCGCGACAAGCTCGTCGAGAAGGTCCGCAAGCTCCGCGCCAAGACCGGGGGCAAGAAGAAGACGAAGAAGGGCAAGGATCCGGCCTGGCGCAAGCTCGAGGCCCAGGCCCAGCAGCGCCAGCAGAAGGTCCTCGACAACCTCCGCAAGCTCAGCATCGGCAACCAGATCATCGACCGCGAGGACGCCGACGCGGGCCGGCGCGGCCTCGTCCAGCGCCTGCGCGACCTGCTCGACGACATCGAGCGCGCCGAGCGCGTCATCCACCTCTGGACCAACGGCCGCCGACCGTCGCCGGAGGAGGTCCAGAATCTCATCTACGTCTCGTTCCGGGATCCGGGCGCCGGCGCCAACGGTCCCATCGGGGACCTGCACCTCAAGGCCGCGAAGAAGTTCCAGTCGCCCAAGCAGCAGCAGATCTGGGTCGCCCAGCAGGAGATCAAGCTCGCCGAGCAGCGCGCCAACGCACGGGCCGACGAGATCAAGCGCGTGATGACGATCATCAAGCAGGGACAGGTGCGGGCGGCGCAGGCGAAGAAGGAGATGGTCGAGGCGAACCTCCGTCTCGTCATCTCGATCGCGAAGAAGTACACGAACCGCGGCCTGCAGTTCCTCGATCTGATCCAGGAGGGCAACATCGGCCTCATGAAGGCCGTCGACAAGTTCGAGTATCGACGGGGGTACAAGTTCTCGACGTACGCGACCTGGTGGATCCGCCAGGCCATCACGCGGGCGATCGCCGACCAGGCGCGGACGATCCGGATTCCCGTGCACATGATCGAGACGATCAACAAGCTCATCCGGACCTCGCGGCAGCTCGTGCAGGAGCTGGGCCGCGAGCCGACCCCGGAGGAGATCGCGACGAAGATGGACGTGCCCGTGGACAAGGTCCGGAAGGTCCTGAAGATCGCGCAGGAGCCGATCTCGCTCGAAACGCCGATCGGCGAGGAAGAGGACAGCCACCTGGGCGATTTCATCGAGGACAAGCAGGTCGTCTCGCCCGTCGACTCCATCATCGGCCTCTCGCTGCGCGAGCAGACGAACAAGGTGCTCAACACGCTCACGCCGCGCGAGGAGAAGGTGCTACGCCTGCGGTTCGGCCTCTCGGACGGGTGCGAGCACACGCTCGAGGAGGTCGGCCAGGACTTCGCGGTCACCCGTGAGCGCATCCGCCAGATCGAGGCGAAGGCGCTGCGCAAGCTCAGACACCCGTCGCGCTCCAAGAAGCTGCGGAGCTTCCTCGAGTCGTGAGTGTGGACCATGACGTCGAGGGCCCATAGCTCAATGGCAGAGCAGCCGGCTCATAACCGGTTAGATCTTGGTTCGAGTCCAGGTGGGCCCACCATCCGGGAGAAATCGTGGACGCTCAACTCCAGACGCTGATCGACCTCCAGGCCCAGGACACGCGCATCGCCGCACTCGAGGCCGACGCCGCCCGCCTCCCGAAGCAGATCGAATCGATACGCGGCGCCGTCGCCGACGCCCGGAAGACCCTCGACGCCGCCAAGACGAAGGCCGACACGACGAAGAAGGAACTCCGCTCGAAGGAACAAGACCTCGAGGTCGTCACGGCGAAGCGCCAGAAGGCCGAGACCCGGCTCTGGGAAGTGAAGAACAACACCGAGTACTCCGCCGTCCTCGCCGAGATCGAGGCCATCAAGCAGGACAAGGCCAAGGGCGAGGAGGAAATCCTGGCGCTGATGGAGATTCAGGAGCGTCTCGCCGTCGAGATCCGCGACGCCGAGGGGCGTTTCAAGCAGCGTGAGGTTCAGGCGCAGCAGGACGAGGCGGTGGTGCGGAAGAAGCTGGCCGAGGTCGAGCGGGAGCTGGAGGGCCTGCGCGTCGAGCGTGAGTCCCGCGCGCGCGAGCTCCCCAGGGGGCTGCTCGCCGACTACGAGAAGATCCTGAAAGCGCGCGGCGGCGTCGCCATCGCGTCCGTCAACAGCTCCGCCATCTGCGGCGGCTGCCGCGTCGGCATCCGCCCGCAGGCGATCCAGGAGCTCAAGGCGGCGAGCACGTTGATGCTCTGCGAGAACTGTGGCCGCTACCTCTACTGGCAGGAGCCCGCCTGACGGCTCCGGCCGGCAAGCCGCCCCCGCTCCCCGACGTCACGCTCTACACGGATGGCGCCTGCGCCGGGAACCCCGGGCCTGGCGGCTGGGCGGCGATCATCCTCGACGGCGACACCGAGCGCATCGTCTCCGGGGCGGAGCCCCACACGACGAACCAGCGGATGGAGCTCAGCGCGGTCGCCGAGGGCCTCGCGGCGATCCCGGGCCGGCGTCGCGTCCACGTCCACTCCGACAGCGCCTACATCGTCAACTGCTTCCGCGAGCGCTGGTGGGAGCGGTGGGAGCGGAACGGGTGGAAGAACAGCCAGAAGCAGGCGGTCGCCAACCGCGACCTCTGGGAGCGGATCCTCGACGAAACGCGCCGTCTCGACGTCGCCTGGCACAAGGTCCGCGGGCATGCGGGCGATCCGCTGAACGAGCGTGCCGACGTGCTCGCCCGCGAGGCCATCGAGACCCTCTGAGCCCGAGCCAGCTGTGCTGCACGTCCTGAACGGCGACGCCACCCTCCGCGTCTTCGAACCCCGCGTGGCGCTGGGACGCGCGCGCGCCGACGATTGCCGGCGCGCTATACTTGGTCCCGCGCCAGAGAAGGCTGGACGGTCGCCGGCCGCGGCAACGTGGCGGGAGGAAAGTCCGGGCTCCGCAGGGCAGGGTGCTGGGTAACACCCAGGGGGGGAAACCCCACGGACCAGTGCCACAGAAAGCAGACCGCCGTCCGCAAGGGCGGTAAGGGTGAAACGGTGAGGTAAGAGCTCACCAGCGGCGCGGGTGACCGCGCCGGCTAGGCAAACCCCACCCGGAGCAAGGCCGAATAGGAGAGCTATCGGGTTGCCCGCCCGCGCTCTCGGGTTAGGCCGCTGGAGGCGCCGGGCAACCGGCGTCCTAGAGAAATGACCGCCGCCCTGGGCAGGCAACTGCTCGGGGAGACAGGACCCGGCTTACAGGCCTTCTCTGGCGTTTTAAATACTTGCGCAGCACCTACCCTAGCTGGCGCATAACCCGGGCCTGTAAGCCGTGCATTACTGCTCATTCCCCTGACCCTCGGAACCCGCCGCACCGGCTCCCCGGACGGCATGGCTCCCGAACGATGGCAGAAGACCCACAGCCGCGACCGTCCGGGCATCGGCAACCTTCGTGTACAGCGCGGTCGTTGCAATATCCGCGCGCCCGAGCAGAACCTGAATCACACGAATAAGGAACGCATGACCACCTCGATTGGCGGCAACTCTAACGCCATCAGACGGTCGCGCTCATCGTTGTCGAACGGTCGCGGGACATACTTTGGCCGCTTGATCCTTGGCGCGTCCGCCATTGGATCTGGCCCGGGTAGACTCTTGACCGTAGTGAAGAACTGAAAGAGGCGAGCGCGCCGACACCCCCGGCCCTTTCGGGCCGGCGGCGCGCGGCCGCGCGCCGCCGCGCTCGTACCCTCGCTCCGCTCGGCGGCCTCTGCCGACAGCAGCAGCAGCAGTTATGCGCACCAGCCCTACTCGCCGGGCTTTCTGGCATTGCATCCAGATGGCATATGGCCCAGTTGCACATTGGCCATCTGCCGCGTTAAGCTGGCGGCATGAAATACAACATCGACATGAAGAACACCGCCGAGATGATCCCGACGCTCGACAAGATGATAGCCGACACGGAGCGGCGGCTCGGCGAGGCCAAGCGCTTCGCGGACATGATTCCCGCCCTCTCGTCAGATCTCGCCGCGCTCCGCCGAGCCCGAGACCTCGCCGCGCACGCCCACGACAGCGTCACGATCGGGTTCTCGGAAAAGGCCAGCGTGAAGCTATCTCCCCCGAGCACGGCGGAGCCCACGGCCCCCACGCCCATACTCACGGAGCTAGTCCTCCAGACCCTTGTCGAGGCCGGACGTCCAATGCTAGTCCCCCAGATCGTTGAGGCGGTGCGACGGAAGGTCCCGACAGCCAAGGAGGTCACGCTTGTCAGCCACCTCGTCCGTTTCGTCCAGAAGGGTCGGGTCAGGAGAGTAGCGCCGAGCACATACGAATTCGTGAAGTAACGGCCTAGACGCACGACGACCGCCCATTACCCTTGCGAGGCGGGCGGCCGACGTGACTGTGTGCAGCTCACCCTAACCGCCCATAGAGGCGAGGGCTAGAGGTCTGCCTTGAAAAGACTACCGCAGCCACTCCCCGTCCACAAGATCTGCGGAACTGACAAGACGCCGCCGTACTATCCGCGCGACGACTTGCCTGCCCCAGCCCGCGGGGCTCCTCCGGGGGCAAGGGCCATTCCCGCGACTCCGCCCGGGTGCGACGCTCCACGGGTGACGCGGAGCATGGTCCTTGCTCCCCGCGCAGGCGCTTCATCCCTCGCGCGCCCCTCGATGGTCGTGGGGCCTCGGTCAGTGTGAAGGCCCCCCTCCTCCGAACGAATCCCCCTCGCCCGATCGCCGTCGAACTTCAGCCGCGCGCGTCGCCAACCCCTCCACGAGCGGCATCACTCCGTCCCCACACTCGTCGCAGGCCCGCATAGGTGGCGGCGGATAACTGCCCCACACCTGCACCACAAGCACGTTCGGGCACGCAATACAGTGATAGACCCAAATAAAACTGCGCTCACGCATGCGCGTTCCCAAACAGACGCAAGACCTCGCCTCCCGGCACTACTACCGCCTCGCCCCGAACGAACGCCTGCCACCGCTCGAGAACTCCGGCCATCCCGTCCGACCCATACGCACGGATGAACCGCCGCCACATCGTCACGATCGGCACGCCAAAGGTTCGTCGCCAGGACCAGAAGAAACGTCTCAGCGCGCTCTGATCCTTGAGGTACTGAGTGACGACGTAACGACTCACCTTGCCCCTTGATCGGTGACCCGGCCGATATGGTGCGATCCACGCGTAGCTCGCGCCGTGGAGGGCCTCCCAGCCCTCAGACAGCCACGCCTGGGGCACATAGAAGTGCTTACCGCGCCACCCCGGGGGCACCTTCCACGCCCACAACGCGTGCAATACGCCACGGTGCTCCTCCGGGACGTTCTCACCCTCACCTGTCTCGATGACGATGTACTCGACCTCCCGGTAGCCGAACTTCCGCCCGATCCTCCGCAGCAGGCGTGCGTGATTGGCCGCCAGACACTCCGGACTCGACGACGATGAGAGCATCACCCAGCCGACCATGTAGCCCTGCGACTCCCACCTCAACAGACACGTCTGAACCCGGTGATAGATACGCTTTTGCTGACGGCTCCAAGGCGTCCGACCCCCGGCTGGGCGGCCACGCGACTCCGCCAGATCCCGCATGCGCTCGATCCGCGCCTGGACTTCCTCATGCACCAGCTCGCCTGCCGACCTCACGGCTCACGCTCCGACAGAAGGGCGCGAAACAAGGGCACCCACCTCGATCGCTTAAGAGTCTTGCCTGCTATAATTCGGGACAATGGAACTCCTCAAGACCATCGCCACGTCCTGGCCGTTCTGGATCTTCGTCCTCGCCATTGTGTTTATCTTCATGTTCCGATCCGATATCAAGAACCTCCTCAGCCGAACCACTCGGATCGGTCCAGCTGGACTCACCGTATCGGACACCCCGAGCAAAGAGACCCAGGCTCACGCGGCCGCCGACGTTTCGCCAGTGTTGGCGGTCCCAGCGCCTCCGCCGACGGACGGCGCGCCAGCAGCCACGACCGCCGCAATCGATCCCGCCGACGCGATCCTCGTCACCCTGGACGACTCCTATATCCGACAAAAGGAGCAGGAGCTTCTCGTTGAACTCAACAATCGAGGTATCAACGATACGAACAAGAAACTTAGACTCTTCCCTCGCCTCATTGCGGCGGCCTTTGTCGTCACAGAGTACGAACGCGCTGAGGGAGCCATCTGGGGCAGCCAGCTCCAGATCCTTGCGGAACTCAACTCCTCGGCCACACTCCCCGCCGCTCAACTCCACCCATTCTACGAAGCGGCCAGGCCTCAAGCGCCTGAGGCATTCGCACAATACCCATTCGAGAACTACATGGACTTCCTCAAGACTCAAGGCTTCGTTACCGAAGCCGACCACGCCTTCACAATCACGGACAAGGGAAGGCAGTATCTGGTCTGGCGGCTCCGAGTTGGCAAGAAGGCGCGCAAGCCATACTAGCCCGATGGCGTGAGCCTTATTGGCCTCGGCGAGTGAGTCAGAGCACTCCGCGCTTATCTCCGCGGAATCGCTCGACACCTTGTCTCGACTACGACAACCCGGCTTACAGGCCTTCTCTGGCGCGCTTTCTTCCTCAGGATCGGCCGTGGAGCCCCACCGCGGCCTGGACGGCCTCGGCGATCCGCGAGAGCTCGAAGGGCTTCGTGATGCAGTTGAACGCCCCCTTCGCGAGCGCCTGCCCCGTGACCGCAATGTCCGAATTCGCGGTCACGATGATCACCGGGACGGACGGGTAGCCCGCGCGCAGCCGCTGGAGCACGTCGAAGCCGTTCATCCCGGGCATCTCGATGTCGAGGAGCACCACGTCGGGCGGATCGTGCTGGATCAGCGTCAGGGCGTCGCCGCCGTGCTGGGCGAGGTCGACCTGGTAGCCCGCGCCCGCAAGGTAGTCGCGCAGCAGCGCGGTGATTCTCGGATCGTCGTCGACCACGAGCACGCGGCGCGGGCGGGTCATGCCGTCATGATACCTACAGTTCTGTACTAGCGGTAGCCGCTGTCCGCCGCCGGCGGCGGCGCGCGCGCTAGGCCTGCTCGAGCAGCTCGAGGTCCTCTTCGAGGTGCGCCGTGGGCCGACCCCGGATCCACTTCACCAGGACCCACCGCGCGTCCTCGTCGTCGAGGATGTGGCGCACGATCCCCTGCTCGTCGGGATTCGCGCGGAGCCGGACGATGGCACCGACTTGGAGCTGAGCCATACTCGAACAAGAGAAGCACAGGCGCGCCGGGAAAGTCAAAAGACGGGCATGGTCGCCACCACGCACGCCGAGGCCGAGTGATGATAAAGTTTCAGGACTCCGCGTCATTGCGGTGGTGCATTTCCGGAATTATAGGCGGCATAAGGAGTCCCGACCGAATGAAGGTCATCTGCTCGTGGTGCCGCAGCGAGGGCAAGCAAGGCTACCTCGGCGAGCGGGAGCCGCTCGACGATCCCTCGTCGACGCATGGAGTCTGCGGGCGCCATCAGGAAGAGATCCTCGAGTCCCTACCCTCGCGATCGTTTCCGGAACTCGATCTCCTCATCGTGATCCATCCGAAGGAGTCGGACCTGTACGAGTACCTCCAGCGCGCCTTTGCGGGCGTGCGCGGCGTGAAGGTGATGATGGAGCGCCGTCAGGGTGATCGGCGGCGCGAAGGGCGCTCGCTTGGGGACGACCGCCGGCGCGAGCGGCGGCGGATCCGGCAGGGCCAGGCCTTCTCGCTCGGCTACACAGCCGTCCGCTTCAAGCGAAAGTCGACCGCGCGCTAGCCCCTCAGGCGGGCAGGCGGTCGTACATGCCGTGCACGTCGGCCCCGTGGAAGCGCGCCACGTGGTTGGTCGGCGGCAGGGGCTCCTCGTAGAAGAACGCGGGCAGCTCGTCGTCCTTCTCGGTGAAGCCGGCGCGGCGGTTGAACTCCGCCTCCAGGCGCAGCGTCTCCCGGCCCAGCGCCTCGAAGAAGTCCTTGGTGAGGCTCGTGCCGTGCGCGGCGTTGAGCGCGGCGGTCAGAAACTCGGTATTGGGGTTGGTCACGCTCATGCCGAAGATGCAGAGCCCCAGCGAGTCGTTGGCGGCCACGCGCGCCTGGTGGGCGAGGCTCTGCTCGACGATCGTGGCCGCGTCCATCTCGCGCGTCTTGAGGCGCGGCAGGTTTCCGGCGGTGTGGTCCGCGCCCTGCGCGGTGGCCATCATCGAGATGCCCGTCGCCTCGACCACGCGCGGATCGTAGGCGCTGATCGCCTGTTTCTTGATCACGGGGATGCGGCGCACCTTGTAGTGCTCGCCGACACGCGCCGTGCCCTGTGCCCAGAGGCGTCCCTTCTCCGTGCCCGCGCGGATCTCGGCCAGGCAGTCGGCCATGAACTTCACGTCGCCGAAGGCGCCCAGGCCCGCCTCCATGAGCACCGCCAGCATGGCGCCGAGCTCGATCGTGTCCACGCCGAGGTCGTTCGCGACGAAGTTGAGCTGGGCGAGCTGGTCCGGATCGCCGATCCCGCAGTTCGTGCCGAGCAGGCCGAGCGTCTCGTACTCGACCGGCGAGACCACTTCCTTGCCGGCCGCGTCGTGGTACACGTTGCTACACTGGATCACGCAGCCCGGCATGCAGGCGTGGGTGTGCTCGCCGCCGCGCGAGACGTTGAGCTGGCTGATGTACTCGCCGCCCATCTTGAACTTCTCGCCGGTGGAGACGTCGACGAGCCGGCCGGCGCTGAAGTTGCGGACCGGAAGGCCGCCCAGGGTGTTCTGGAGATCGGCCATGCCCATGGTGCCGATCTTCGCGTAGAAGTTCGTCACCAGCGAGTCGGCCAGCAGCATCTTCGCGTAGTCCTTGATGGCGGCGTTGACCTTCTTGGCGTCCTCGAACGGCGGAATCTTGTCCAGATCCACCACGACGGCCTTGACCTTCTTCGACCCCATCACCGCGCCCACGCCGCCGCGCGCCGACAGCCGCGCCGGGCGTCCGTCCTTGTCGCTGAAGGCGATGCCCGCGAGGAGTCCCTGGTACTCGCCCACGGGACCGCAGAGGGCGATCGTCACCTTCTTGCCGTAGCGGGCGTGCAGCATGCCCTGAGCCTCGAAATTGCCCTTGCCGAGATAGGGCGCCGCGTCGTCGAAATCGATGGCGCCGTCCTTCTTGAAGTGGATGACCACCCAGCCCGCGGACGCGCCGTGCAGCGTGAACCCGGCGACCTTCTGCTGGCCCAGCCCGTAGCTGAACGTGCCCCCGCCGTTCGCCTCCTTGATGCCGCCGGTGAGCGGGCTCTTGCACCCGACGCTCGTCCGGTTCGCGTTGGACCAGCTGGTCCCGGCGAAGGGGCCGGCCGAGAAGACCAGCGGGTTCCGCGGGGACAGCGGATCGATCGTCGCCGCGCCCAGCTCCAGCAGCGTCTTGGCGATCAGATAGCGTCCGGCCTTGACGATCGCCTCGCCGGCCAGCTCGCGCTTTGCGATCGTGCGGTCGTTCAGGTCGATGTCGTAGTAGGTGCGCATGGGGTGTCCTCCGGGCCTTGATCCTGCCACGCCGGCCCCCGACGGGTCAAAGCCGGACGCGGGCCCGACCGAGGGTGTTGCAGACCGGGGGGGGGGTGGTTACGAGCTTGGGGGCGACGTCACGTGAGGCGCGTCACTCGTCGCCCCAGGGACGGGCGCGCTGCAGGGCCCGACGGCGCTTCTTACGGGCCTGCGCCTGCTTGCGCTTGCGCTTGACCGACGGCTTCTCGTAGTGCGCGCGACGCTTCATCTCCTGGAAGAGGCCGTCCTTCTGCATCTGCTTCTTCAACGTCTTGAGCGCCGCTTCGATCTGGTTGTCGAAGACCTCGACCTTCATTTACCGGCTCCGCAGGTGCGACGTCGAGCGATGGGTACGCACGGCAACCGAACGGTCCACGACGTTCATCTGCACGAGCCGCTTCGTCCCATGAGCCACGGCACTGGCGATCGTCGGAAACGTCTCGCGCGACTCCTCGACGACCTCGCCGGCGTAGTTGACGATGCGCCAGCGCCAGCTGGGATCGTTGGGGGTGGAAAACGCGGCAACCTGCATCCCTGGGCCCGTCTACCAGCGATTCCCGCCGCGACTGCTGCCCCGGAAGCCGCCCCCGCCGCCGCCCCCACCACCGCTGCGGCCGCCGCCCGAGCCCGAGGGCTTGGCCAGCTCGACCTTGAGCGTCCGGCCGTCGACTTCCTGGCCGTTGAACTTCTTGACCGCCGCGTCGGCTTCCTCGGCCGTGGACATCTCGACGAAGCCGAACCCGCGCGAGCGGCCCGTGTCGCGGTCCATCACCACCGCCGCCGATTCCACCGCGCCCGCCTGCGCGAAGAGCTCGCGCAGCCGCTCGGTGGACGTGGAGAACGACAGGCCTCCGATGAAGAGCTTGTGCGCCATCGCGAACCTCCGAATCAGCCGCCCGCTGTTGACGACACTCCCTGGAACGCGGAAGGGGCCAGGGTCGTGGTCTGGTGAGGACGAGGTCCACGATGAACCGGCTACCGGGCCAGACCGCGGTAGTATGGCACGTTTGCTTCCCGGGCGTCGCCCTGGTTTCGGGGTGGCGACGCGGCCGGGGTCGGGCCCGCTTGCGCGGCGCGTGAGTGACCGCCTACTATCGGCGAACGGGACCGATGGGGAACATCAGCGACGACCGTGCCAGCGGGGGGTACCTGGAACGCGTCCGGGGGCTCGGGCCTCGGATCGAGGCCTGCGCCGACCAGATCGAACAGGAGCGGCGGCTGCCATCGGCGCTGCTCGACGCGCTCTTCGACGCGGGGCTGTTCCGTCTGCTCCTGCCCCGCTCCCTCGGCGGCGGCGAGCTCGATCCGGTCAGCTTCGTGCACGTCATCGAGGAGGTCGCCAAGCTCGACGCGAGCACCGCGTGGGTGCTCTGCCAGACCGCCGGGTGCTCGATGGTCGCGGCTTACCTGCGACCCGACGTGGCCGCCGAGATCTTCGGGAGCGATCCTCGCGGGGTCCTCGCCTGGGGCCCGGGGCCGGACGCGCGGGCCGTCGCGGTCGAGGGCGGCTACCGCGTGACCGGCACGTGGAGCTTCGCGAGCGGCGGGCGCCACGCCACCTGGCTCGGCGGCCAGTGCCCCATCTACGAGCCCGACGGGACGCCGCGCCGGCGCGACGGCAACGCCCTCGAACACCGCACGATGCTGTTCCCGGCGACGCGCGCCCGGATGATCGACGTCTGGCAGGTGATCGGACTCAGAGGGACGGGCAGTGACGCCTTCACCGTCTCGGACCTGTTCGTGCCGCACGAGCGGTCGGTCGCGCGAGACGACCCGGCGGAGCGACGCCACGCCGGCCTGCTCTATTGCTTCCCGACCGGGAGCCTCTACGCGTCCGGATTCGCGGGCGTCGCGCTCGGCATCGCCCGGAGCACGCTCGACGCGTTTGTCGGCCTGGCGCGGGAAAAGACGCCCCGCGGGTCAACGCGCACGCTCCGTGACAACGCGGTGGTCCAGTCGCAGCTGGCCCAGGCGGAGGCGCGGCTGCGCTCGGCCCGGCTGTTCCTGCTGGCCTCACTCGAGGAGATCTGGCGCGAGGTCGGACGCGTCGGGCGTCTGACGCTCGAGCAGCGCGTGCTCATCCGCCTGGCGGCGACCTACGCCATCCATCAGGCGAAGGAGGCCGCCGACTTCGCCTATCACGCCGCCGGCGCGACCGCCGTCTTCACGAGCAGCGCATTCGAGCGCCGCTTCCGCGACATCCATACCGTCACCCAGCAGCTCCAGGGTCGCCAGGCGCACTTCGAGACGGTCGGGCAACACCTGCTCGGGCTCGCGCCGGACACGTCGTTCCTCTAGGCACAGCACCTCACCGGTCCCCGGGTTCCTCGTCGGTCGACTTCCGGAGGTCGAGCATCGGCGGCAGGTTCGCCGACGTGTGCTCGAACATCTCCACGCGCGTGATCCGCGCCATCCGGCCCACGATGTCCCGGATGCGGCCGGCCGCCTCGACGATCCGCGCGATACGGGCACTCCCGGGGTTCTCGCGGCCGAGCAGCGTCACCTGGCCGAGGAGGACCGTCAGCGGATTGTTGATCTCGTGGGCGGCGGCACCGGCGACGGCGGCGACCGCGCGGAGCGCCGCGGCCTCGCGCTCGGTCTCCGCGAGGCGCTTCTCGTCGGAGATATCCACGAGGATGCCCTCCAGCAGGCCGGCATCGGTCGCGCGCAGGTTGACGCGGAGCCAGACGGGTGTCCCGTCGCGGCGCCGCCAGCACAGCTCCCGCCCGCTGGTCATCCCTCCCGGCTCGAGACCCGACAGCACCGCCTTCCGGTCGTTCAGGTCCATGTAGAAATCCGCGACGTGGTGGGGCAGGACGCTCTCGCGCGACTCGTAGCCCATCAGACGGGCGAAGCTCTCGTTGCAGTCAACGACGGTGCCGTCCCGCCGCGTCCACAGCACGCCCGCGAGGTTTCGCTCGAAGAGCAGCCGGTAACGCTCCTCGCTCTCCTGGAGCGCCTGCACCAGCGTCGCCAGCTCATCCTTCTGCCCGTGGAGGATGCGCGTCTGCGCCGCGACCTCCTCGGACAGGTGGGTGTGAAGCCGGTTGTGCCGGCGGGCGAGCACGTACGTGAGCCCGACCGCGACGGCCACGAACGCGACGTCGAAGACCGGCACGCTCTGGATCAGCCGCGCGGAGTGCAGAATGTCGTTCAGGCCGAAGCCGCCGTACCCGACGAAGCCCCATAGCAGCACCCTCCGTTCCGACCCGTCCAGAGCCGAGGTTCGCCAGACCAGGCGGAAGCAATAGACGAACACGATCAGCACGTAGAAGGCGACCAGGGGCAGGACGCGGCCGGGAACAGGCGCGAGGTACCGGTGGCCGAGGAGATCGGTCCGCACGTACGCCTCGTGGGTCACGAACGCGTCGCCGAACCAGAGCAGAAGCATCCCTGCGCCGGTCGCGGCGAGTAGGGTCGCCACGAGGCGACGCGCGAGGGGCTGCTGGACGATCGCGTGGGTGAGACCGACGGACAGGACCGCGAGCAGGAGCGCGCTCATCCAGGACAATCGCGCTCCCAGCATCGCCTGGCCGGCCACGTCGGTGGAGTGCTGGATGTAGCGGCTCACGAGATACAGGACCGTGTTGGCGCACCAGGCGACGACCCAAAGGTGCAGCGGCTCGCTTCGCCGTCCGAGCCAGAGCCAGAGGTGCTGGAGCGCCACGTACGCGGCGACACCCACGAGCGGGAGCAACCGGAGCTCCGCCGAGAGGTCGCCGATCACGACCGGTCCAGAACCTCGCGCGTCTTGCGGAGCAGCGCCGCGGGCATGCAGAGAATTCGGAGATTCCGATGGGCGCGTCGGGCGCGCCGGACGGTCTTCCAGGTACGACGAGTCTACAAGCCGCTCGAGAGGTGGTCAATCGCCCGGGGCGCCGAAACCGGGACTAGACCTGCTTGAGCATCGACTCGGCGTCGCTCACCTCGAACTTGCCCGGCTGCTCGACGTTGAGCGCCTTCACCATCCCGTCGTCGACGAGCATCGAGTACCGCTGCGAGCGGACGCCCATGCCGCGGGCCGTCAGGTCCATGTCGAGCCCCAGGGCCTTGGCGAAGACGGCGCTGCCGTCGGCCATCATGCGGACCTTGCCCCCGCTCTTCTGATCCCGCCCCCAGGCGCCCATCACGAAGGCGTCGTTGACCGAGACGCACCAGATCTCGTCCACCTTCTTCGCCGTGAGCTTGTCGTGGTTCGCGACGTAGCCGGGCACGTGCTTGGCCGAGCACGTCGGGGTGAACGCGCCGGGCAGGCCGAAGATCACGATGCGCTTGCCCTTGGTGAGCGCCGAGACCTGGAAGTTGTTGGGGCCAATGGTGCATCCGGGGGTCTCCTGCTCGATCATCTCGGTCAGGGTCGCGTCGGGCAGCCTGTCGCCGACTCTGATCGCCATCTGCGTCCTCCTCATGAGCGTGGTGTGGGTATGACCGGATCGCGGGATCGGGCCGCTCGTGGGGCGGAGGATACCACGCCGGAGGTCCGCGTGACCGCCTCGCCGAGCAGCCCCCAGTACGGCAGCGCGACGAGCAGGATCGTCACGTACGCCACGAGCGTCATCCAGAGCCCGAAACGGAGGATCTCGCCCGCCGAGACGTGGCCGCGCTCGTGGATGACGAGCGAGGACGCGCTCTGCGCCGGGTAGTAGAGCACGGCGTCGCCGGTGATCATCACGACGAGCGCGCAGACCAGCGGGTTCAGACCGGCTTCGCGCCCCACCGACATCGCGATCGGCAGCGCCAGCGCCAGGAACCCCGAGATGTTCGGGATGAGCGCCCGGAGCAGCGTGGCGCCGAGCATGAGCAGCACGACGGTGCCGAGGGCGTGCCCGCCCAGCCCCGACAGCCCCCCGACGAGCCCGCGCGCGAGCCACGCCGCGGCGCCCGTCTCGCCGAGGGCCTGGGCGAGCGAGATCGAAGCGCCGATCACGAAGAAGTTCCCCCAGCCGACGCCGCGGTCGAGGTCGCTCCAGACAAGGGGTCCGAATCCCGGGATCAGGAGCGCCACGAGGGCGAGCAGCGCCGGGAGCGCCGGGTCGAGGTGATGGACCGCGTCCGTGAGCCAGAGGAGCGAGGCGCCGAGCACGACCGCGAGCGTGCGCCACTCGCGGGCAGCGAGCCGCCCGCGGCGCTCCGGGGGTGTCGCCGGCAGCACGCGGGCGAACTCACGGCGGTGGAGCGCCCACGTGAGCACGCCGCCCAGGACGAGGATCGCGTAGTACGGCACGGCCATGAGCGCGAACCACCCGGACCAGGACATGCCGCCGATGATCGCGGCGCTCATGACCGGGGTGATCCCGCCGGTGAGGAGCGCGGTCGAGGCGAGCCGGTTGATGGACGCCAGCGCGAGCATGACCGCCTTGACGACGCCGGCGCCGCGGGGGACGCCCGCGAGCCCGAACACCTCCTCGTAGATGTGGACGAGGATGCCCGACCGCGTCGTCGCGGACGGCAGCAGCAGCGTCATGAGCGGCATCGCGAGCACGAGCTGGACGTAGACGCGCAGGGCCCGCCCGCGCGCATGCTCGAGGATGCGCCGGGCGACGCGCTCGGCCAGTCCGCTCTTCGCGACGGCGACACCCATCGCGAGGACGCCCACCAGGAAATACGGGACCGGGTTCGCGAAGCCGCCCAGGGCCTGACGGAAGCCGCCCGCGGCGCCCGTGAACGCGAGCAGAGCGACGCCGAGGAGCGCGGTGGCGCCGGAGTCGAGCACGCGCGTGGTCCAGAGGACGATCGTCAGCAACGTGACGAGGAGCGCCCGCTGGCCGCGCAGCGGGAGGCCGGCGAAGAGCGGTGGAAGAAGGAGACCGAGCACGAGCGGGCCGAGGCCGGCCGCGAGGAGCCACGGCGCGTGCAGACGGCGGGCCTCGGGTCCCATCGGCGATGCGAGTGTACGTCGGCCGGGGCCGGTTCCGGAGAGATTGAGCCGGCAACGCCCGGACGCGCCCCAGTCCCGCGAGCGCGCCCGGGTGCCGCCCGGCCCTTGCTACATGCCCAGGGCCTTCAGCCCTTCTTGCGCCGCCTTCACGGACTCGGCGTGCTTGCCCTCGGCGTGGAGGGCGGCCGCCTCGGCGGCCTTCGCCTTGGCGTCGGCGGCGGCCGGGTCGAACCGGGTCGCCGTCTCATCCTCGATCTTCTTGATCAGGCTCGGGCACTGGAATGCCAGCGCCGGGCCTGCCGCGAACGCGACGAGCGTCACGAGCGCGGCGGACAGAACGAAACCTCGCATCGGGTCACCTCCTTTCGTCGGGATTCCCCGCGGCCCCGACTCAGGGCCGCACCGGTTGCAGGATCTGCCGCATCTCGGACTGGAGCGTGCGCATCCGGTCCTTCACCTGGGCCGCCTTGGTGAGCTGCGCGGCCGTGAGAATCGCGCGCACCTCGAGCGCAACCCGCGTGCTCTCCTGGAGGAGCTGCGTGCGAAGCTGCTCGATCTGCTGGAGGTGGGCGGCGAGGTCCGTCTCCTGGAGCGCGCCCGGCGCGAAGAGCTTGTCGGCGAGGTCGTGCTGCGCCTGGCGGAGCTGCGCGAGGAGCGCGTGCGTGCTCGCGCGGCGCGCGGCGATGATGTCGCGCACCTTCGTCTCCTGCTCGGGCGTCAGCGCGGCGCCGCGGATCAGGAGCGGCAGCAGCAGGCCCGCGTCCTCGCCCGGGCTCATGAGCGTGGAGGGCAACGCCGACTGCGCCCGCGCGGGGGCCGCGCAGGCGAGCAGGGCGGCGAGGCCGACGAGCGCAACCTGTCCGCGCATGGCGTGCCGCTTCCTGATGGCGTCAGCCATCGATGTCCGGCCGCTCGAAGAGGTTCATCAGCCGCTCCATG
Organism: Methylomirabilia bacterium; assembly: GCA_041496385.1. GTDB lineage: Bacteria > Methylomirabilota > Methylomirabilia > Rokubacteriales > CSP1-6 > AR19. Next base: position 39,182 of record JBGQEL010000005.1, read on the forward strand.
TGCGCGTCCTCGTCGCACCCGGTCGTCGTGGCCCAGTCCGGCCACTCGCAGCCGAGGTCTCGCGCCACGGGCGTTCCGAGGTCGGCGACCAGCGTGTCGGGCATGGACCACGTCGCGCGGCCGTGGACGGAGAACATCGTGAAGGACGCGTCCCGCAGGAATGCCATCGCCTCCTCCCGCTGGGCCGGCACCGACGGCGGCGCGACCGGCGGCCGCACGGCCAAGTAGGCCCAGAGCGACAGGACGGCGACGAGGGTCGCGGCCATGGCCGCGACCGGGGCGAGCGACCGGCGGAGGACCGCGACGCGCGCGCGCGGCTCGGCGGTCCGGAGCAGGATGTAGCTGACCGTCTCCAGCTCGGCCGCGATCCTCCGGGAGCGCTCGGCGCAGCGCACGCACGCGGTGAGATGCGCACGCTGCGCGTCGCGCCCGCTCCCCGCGTGCAGGCGCATCAGCGTCCGGTCGGACAGGCAGCGGCTCATGCCCGGTCTTCCGCCGCGGCGGCGCGGAGCCGGTGGATCGCGCGGAAGAGGTGGCTCTTCACGCTGCCCGTCCTGATGCCGAGCGCCTCGGCCACCGCCTGGGTGGACCATCCTTCGAGCTGGCGGAGCACGAAGACCTCGCGCTGGCGGTCGGGCAGGCCTCGAAAGGTCGCCCAGATCCGGCGCCACGTTTCCTCGCCGATGGCGCGCTCCTCGGGCGAAGCCTCGTGGGTCAGCAGCGTCACGTCCTCGACGCGGTCGGTGTGCCGGCGAAACCGCATCCACCACCCGGCCCGCCGCCGATCGCGGCAGGCGTTGACGGTCACGCGTGTGAGCCAGGCCCCCCAGTCGTAGGGCGGGTCCGGCCGGCCGAAGGCCTGAAGAAGTTTCAGAAACACGTCCTGCACGACCTCCTGGCTCTCCTGGGGATCGGCCAGAAGCAGCCGACAGAGTCTCGCCAAGCGGCGACCGTGCGCCTCGTAGAGCTGCTCGTAGGTCGGTGGACGCTCCACGCTGGCCCGGCGGTCGCCTTGCAACGTCTCCACGTCTCTCGCCTCGAAATGACGAATCAGGGGGGCGGCGGTTGACAGGACGCGAGCGAAAAAGGGCCCGGCCGGCGCGTCAGGGCGGACCGCACCACGCCATGAGACGTGGCCGGCCGCCCGGAGATTCAGGGACCCGCGGGAATGTCCGGCGTCAGACGGTGACGGGCCGGTAGACGGGAGTGCGCCACTCCGAGTAGCGCTTGTCCACGCCGCGCACGACGCTCATGTAGGCCGCCAGGAGGCGCCGCGTGGTCGTCCCGACGGCCCCGTCGCCGAGCGCGAAGCGGTCGATCGAGACGATGGGCGTGATCTCGTAGCCGCTGCCGCAGAAGAAGGCTTCGTCGGCGACATAGAGCTCGGTGCGGTCGATCTCGCGCTCGACGACGTCGACACCCAGCTCGGGGCAGATCTCCTCGATCAGCGTGGAGCGCGTGATCGACTCGAGGATGTCGCTCGAGATCGGCGGCGTGACGAGCTTGCCCTTGCGGACCATGAAGATCGTCGCGCCGGTGCCCTCGGCCACGTGCCCGTGCCCGTTGAGGAGGATGGGCGCGTCGTAGCCGTCGGCCTTGGCCTGGAGGAGCGCCAGCCGGCCGTTCTGGTAGTTCGCGCCGGACTTGAGCCGGATTGGGATCGCGTTGTCCGAGGTGCGGACCCACGAGCTCACGCAGCAGCGCAGGCCGGCGTCGGAGATCCGGCCGCGGCGCCTCGGATTGATGTAGAGCCCCGTGGGGGACGTGGCGTCCATGCCGACGCCGACGACGTAGGCGACCAGGTGCATGTGGACGTCCTCGCGGATCTCGTTGCCCTTGAGGACCTCGCGGACCGCCTCGTACAGGTCCATGTCGCTGTAGGGCACCGTGAACCGCATCATCTTCATCGATTCGCGCAGCCGGACGAAGTGCTCCTGGAGGCGGAAGCAGAAGAGCTCGCCCTCGGCCTCGTTCCAGTAGGCGCGGAGCCCCTCGAACACGTTGGTGCCGTAGAACACCGCGGCACTGTTCACCGGGAGCACCGCCTGGGCCTGCTCGAGCATCCGGCCGTTCATCCAGATCTTCAGGTCTTTCATGAGGTCACGCTCCTTGTCTCTGGCGACCCTAGCGCCTCAGGCGCGTGTCCGTCAAGCGCGCGGACCCCGCCGGTCCTTGACCGCCCCCGCGCGTTCCCCTAAGCTCGGCGACATCCTTCGACAGGAGCCTGTCCATGCTGACCCGTCGCGACGTGCTGAAGCTCGGGGGACCAGGTCATGGGCGCCTGGCCAGACAAGTAAAGGACGTGACGACATGAAGCTCAAGGACCGCGTGGCGCTGGTGACGGGCGGCGGCTCGGGAATCGGGCGGGCGATCGCGCTCTGCTTCGCCGAGGAGGGCGCGCGCGTCGTCGTCAACGACGTCCACCTCGAGGCGGCCGAGGCGACCGTGAAGCAGATGGCCGAGCCCGCGCGCGGGCGCGCCATCCAGGCGGACGTCTCGGACAGCGCCGCCGTGAAGGCGATGTTCGCGACCGTCGAGCGCGAGCTCGGCTCGCTCGACATCCTCGTCAACAACGCGGGCGTCGCCAGCACCGGCGGCGACCGCGCGGCGGTGCAGCAGAAGGCCGAGACGCGCATCATGGAGATGCTCGGTGGCGAGGGCATCACCACGCACCTCGACATCACGCAGAACATGACCGACGCCGCGTGGGAGCGGATGCTCGCGATCCACGTGCATGGGACGTTCTACTGCACGCGCGAGGCGCTCCGTCTCATGAGCCTGAAGAACCGCGGGGCCATCGTCAACATGTCGAGCATCGCGGCGCTCATGGGACTCGAGGGGGCGCCCCACTACAGCGCCGCGAAGGGCGCGATCCTGTCGTTCACGCGGGCGGTGGCGCGCGAGGTCGCTTCGCGCGGGATCCGCGTCAACGCGATCTGCCCCGGCTACATCGACACGCCGATGACCGAGCCGATCACGCCGCTCCTCCGGAAGGCGACGCTCTCCCGGACGCCGCTCGGGCGCCACGGCGAGCCCGCCGAGGTCGCCGCGACCGCGCTCTTCCTCGTCTCCGACGACAGCTCGTTCTTCACCGGCCAGTGGCTCTCGCCGAACGGCGGCCTCTTCACCGGCTGATGCCCGAGCGCCGCGAATTCGACGTCCGCGGGACGCCGGTCCAGATCCTCGAGGACGGCGCCGGCCCGCCGCTCCTGTTCCTGCACGGCGCCGGGGGCGCCGGCCACTGGCTTCCGTTCCAGGAGGCGCTCGCCAAGGAGCTCCACGTCCGGATGCCGAGCCATCCGGGCCACGGCGGCTCGCCGGCGGCCGAGTGGATCGAGCACGTCTCGGACCTGGCGTTCCACTATCTCGATCTCCTCGACGCGCTCGGTCTCGAGCGTGTCCACCTCGCCGGCGCCTCGTTCGGCGGCTGGATCGCCGCCGAGATGGCGACCATGGCCTCGCACCGGCTCGCGTCGCTCGCGCTGATCGATCCCGTGGGCATCAAGGTGGACGGCTGGATCTACCCGTTCCTCTTCGGGATGGACGTCCCCGAGATCGTCCAGACCGTCTTCCACAACCCGATGGCGGCTCTCGCGCTGGCCCCGCCCGATCAGTCCGTCGAGACGCTCGCGCTCCAGTACCGGCAGGGCACGGCGCTGGCGCGCGTCGCCTGGAACCCTTACCTCTACGATCCGCTCCTGCGCCGGCGGCTCGCGCGCATCACGGCGCCGACGCTGATCTGCTGGGGCGCCCACGATCGCCTGGCACCGCTGGCGCCGTGCGGCGAGACGTGGGCGAGGGAGATTCCGGGGGCGCGACTCCAGATATTCGCCGACTCGGGGCACGTGCCGCACCTCGAAGAGCCGGAGGCGGTCGCGCGCGCCGTGCTCGAGTTCTGCCGCGGCAAGGAGCACGCCCGGTGAAGTTCTACTACTTCCATCTGATGCCGTACGTCATGGACCACGACGAGCCTTCGTCCTGGGTGACGCTCTCCAACCGCCTCTACGACCCGAAGCAGGGCCAGATCCTCTACAACCAGTACCTCGACCAGCTCGAGTACGCCGAGCAGCTCGGCTGGGACGGTCTCTGCGTCAACGAGCACCACCAGAACTGCTACGGCACCATGCCGAGCCCCAACGTGATGGCGGCGATGCTCGTGCGCCGCACCTCGCGCGCCAAGATCGCGATCCTCGGCAACGGGCTGCCGCTGCGCGAGAACCCGCTCCGGATCGCCGAGGAGGTCGCGATGCTCGACGTCGCCTCCGGCGGGCGCGTGATCTCGGGCTTCGTGCGCGGCATCAGCGCGGAGTACTTCTCCACCGGCGTCAACCCGACGCACTCGCGCGATCGCTTCTACGAGGCGGCTGAGCTGATCCTGAGGGCCTGGACCGAGGAGGGGCCGTTCGCGTTCGACGGCAAGTTCTACCGCTACCACTACGTGAACCCGTGGCCGCGCCCGTTCCAGAAGCCCCACCCGCCCGTCTGGTGCCCGTCCCAGGGCTCGAGCGAGACGGTCGAGTGGGCGGCGAAGCGCCGCTTCCCCTACCTGATGGTGTTCACGCCGGTCAAGCGCATCGCGCAGATCTACGGCGAGTACCGCGAGGCGTGCCAGCGCAACGGCTACACCGCGAGCCCCTACCAGCTCACGGTCAACGTGCCGATCGTCGTCGCCACGACCGACGCGAAGGCGCGCGCGATCGCGATGAAGCACGTCATGTGGGTCTTCAACGTGGGGCTCCGCATGCACCCGCCCTTCTGGCGCCCGCCGGGCTACATGACGGAAGCGTCGCTCCGACGCCTCCTCCAGAATCCGCCGAAGCTCCCGAGCGAGCTGACCTTCGAGGAGGCCGACCGGGAGGGCTACATCGTCTACGGCAGCCCGGCGACCGTCCGCGACAAGCTGCGCGTCTTCTCGGACGAGCTCCGCGCGGGCATCGTCTGCTCGGGGATGAACGGCGGCAGCCACGAGGCGACGCTCGAGATGATGGAGCTCTTCGCGAAGGAGGTCATGCCGCACTTCCGCGAGGACGCCGGCGTGGACGAGACGGCGGGCGTCGGGCGGTAGCCTACCGGTTCGGCTCCTTCTCGGTCACCGGTTGGAGCAGCGTCGCGTAGTGCTGGGGCTGGCGCCGGCCGAGGAAGTTCCAGCGCTTCCGCACCGGGACCGCCCGATCGAGATCGAGCCGCGCGACGACCAGCTCGTCCCCCGTGGTCGCCGCCTTCGCGAGCACCTGGCCGAGCGGGTCGATCAGGCAGCTCCCGCCGATCAGCTCCAGGCCGTCCTCGATCCCCGCCTTGGCCACGCCGACGACGAAGCAGAGGTTCGCGTAGGCGCCCGCGCGCATGCAGAGCTCGTTCAGGTCGAGCGCCAGCGCCGAGATCGGCGTGTTGTAGCCGATCAGGATGATCTCGGCGCCCTGGAGCGCGAGGCTCCGGTAGCTCTCCGGATAGCGGCGATCCTGGCAGATCGCGATACCGACCCGCGCGCCGGCGGCGTCGAAGACCTTGTAACCCGTGTCACCGTGGGCGAAGTAGTAGGGCTCGTACACCTGCGCGAAGCCGTCGGGCGCCTTCGTGCCCGGCAGGTGGATCTTCCTGAACGTCCCGCAGAGCCGGCCGTCACGATCGGTCAGGAGCGCGCTGTTGAAGTACGCGCCGCCCGCCTTCTCGCAGAAGCCGGCGTGCACCGCGACGCGGGCCCGGGCCGCCCGCCGCAGCAGCGGCTCGAGCGCCTTCGGCGGCACCTCGGTCTCGAAGAACTGGTCGAAGTCCGGACGGATCTTCTTCGGGAAGTAGGTCGTGAGCGCCATCTCGGGATAGACGACCAGCTCGACGCCGTCGGCGATCGCGGCCTCGAGCAGCGTCACCATCCGCTCGACGATCGCCTCGCGGGGCGTGCCCTCGTTGTTGGGACCCATCTGCGCTGCGGCGACCTTGATCGAGCGCGCCATCGTGCGTCTCCTTTCGCGGCGGGGCGTCGCGGCGCCCGTGACTCACGCTGATACCGCATCCACCGCGCGTGGGCAAGCCTCGCCCGGGACGTAGGCCGGCCGCCGCGCGCCCTTGACAGCGCGGCGGGGCGGTGTGAAGGTGGGGCCATGCGGCGGATTGCGGCGGGGTTGCTCGTCCTGCTTCTCGTCATCGCGCTGGCGGCGCCGGCCGCGCACGCCGGTGGTGGCGCCGCCGTCGGGATCGCGCTCGGGCTCGCCTCGTTCGCCGTGTTCAATCAGCTCCTCGGCGGGCTCGCGTACGCCTACGCACCGCCCGTCTACCCGGCACCCGTCTACTACCAGGCACCGGTGTACGCCGCACCCGTCTACGCGACGCCGGCGTACTCGTACGCCGTGTACGCGCGGCAGCCCGTCAGCTACGCGCCGGCCTACGCGCCCCCGCCGCGGACGTATCCCACGGTGATCGAGTACCCGCACGGGCGCCAGGAGCTCCGCGGCGACGGCGTCACTGTCGCGTACCACTGGGTGTGGATTCCGAACCCACCCGCGCCGCCGCCTGCGCCGGTGGCTCCGCCCGCTCCCCCGTCCTCGCCGTCTCGATAGCCGGCGACCGGCCGCGCACGGTCGCGGTGGAGAGCCGCTGATGACCGCATCGCGACGCACCGCCCTCCGGGCCGGCTGGATCATCGCCTTCGACGGGCGCGGCCACCGCCTCCTCCGCGACGGCGTCGTCGTGCTCGAGGGCGACAGGATCCTCCACGTGGGCACGCACTTCGAGGGCTCGGTGGACGAGACCGTGGACGCGCGCGACCGGGTGCTGACGCCGGGGCTCATCTCGACGCACGCCCACCTCGCCGGCTCGCCGCTCGACCGCTCCTTCATCGAGGACCGCGGCAGCCCGCAGTTCTGGTACTCGGGGCTCTTCGAGATGCTCCCGGTCCGGAGCGGCGCGCAAGACGAAGAGGCGTCGCGCGCGTGCGTGGACTTCTCGATGGCCGAGCTGCTTCGCGGTGGCGTGACCACGGTGATGGAGATCGGCGGGCTCGGCGAGTACGTCGTCGAGCGCGCCGCCCACTACGGGCTCCGCGTCTACATGGGGCTCTCGTTCCGCTCCGGCGTCTGGCGCACGCCCGACGGGCGGCGCGTCCTGTGGGAGTGGAACGAGGAGCAGGGACGGCAGGGCCTCCGGCGGGCCGTCGAGCTGCACGCGAAGTACGACGGCGCCCACGGCGACCTGGTCCGATGCTTCTTCGCGCCCGCGCAGATCGACACCTGCACGCCGGAGCTCTTGCGGGACGCCAAGCGCCTCGCCGACGAGGCCGCACGGCCCTACCAGGTGCACACCTCGCAATCCGTCGTCGAGTTCAACGAGATGCTCGCGCGGCACGCCAAGACCCCGATCGCCTGGATGCAGGAGCTCGGACTCCTCGGCCCCCGCACGATCCTCGGCCACGCGATCATCATCGGCGGCTCGTCGTGGACCAACTACCCGGCGGGCGATCTCGGGCTCCTCGGCGAGGCCGGCTGCTCGGTGGCGCACGCGGTCTGGGTGTTCGCGCGGCGCGGCGTCGCAATGGAGTCGTTCGCCCGCTATCGCCGGGCCGGCGTGAACATGTCGCTCGGGACGGACACGAATCCGCAGAGCGTGATCGAGGCCATGCGCTGGGCAGCGGTGATGTCGAAGACGATGGAGCGGAACACGGAGGCGACGACGGCCGCCGACGTGTTCGACGCGGCGACGCTCGGCGGGGCCCGGGCGCTCGGGCGCGACGACCTCGGCCGCATCGCGCCGGGCGCGCGGGCCGATCTCGTCCTCTGGAAGGCGGCGTCGTGGCGCATGACGCCGCTCCGCGATCCCGTCAAGAACATCGTCTACAACGCGACCGACGAGGACGTGGACCGCGTCTACGTGAACGGCCGCCTCGTCGTGGAGGGCGGACGCGTGCTCGCGGCGGACGAGCGCGCGATCCTCGGCGCGCTGCAGGCGGGCGGCGACCGCATGTGGCCGCGCATGGCGACGTTCGACTGGGCGGGGCGCGGCGCCGATGAGCTCTCGCCGCAGACCTATCCCGCGTGGGGGTCGTGAGCCGGGCGGCGCGCGGCGCTTGACCTCGCCCGCACTTCGCCCTAGGGTCTCGCCATGCGACGCCTGATCCTCGTCACCACGCTCCTGATCATGTCGTGGCCCCGCGCGGTCCTCGCGGCCCCCGAGGGCGAGATGCGCTGGGGGCTCCACGTGACGCTCGCGGCGCGCTGGCTCGACCCGGCCGAGACGGAAGCCTTCAACACCCCGTTCATGGTCATGTACGCCGTGCACGACGCGCTGGTGAAGCCCCTGCCGGCGGGGCTCATGACGCCGAGCCTGGCGGAGTCGTGGAGCCTCTCGAAGGACCAGCTCGTGTACACGTTCACGCTCCGGAAGAACGCGCGGTTCCACAACGGCGACCCCGTGACGCCCCAGGACGTGAGGTTCTCGTTCGAGCGCTACAAGGGCGCCAGCGCCAGGCTCCTCCACGACAAGGTCAGGGAGATCCAGACGGTCGGGGCGAACCAGGTGCGGTTCGTCCTGAAGGAGCCGTGGCCCGACTTCATGACGTTCTACGGCACGACGGCGTCCGGCGCCGGCTGGATCGTGCCGAAGAAGTACGTCGAGAAGGTCGGCGACGACGGCTTCAAGCAGGCGCCGGTCGGCGCCGGCCCGTACCGCGTCGTCCTTTTCAAGCCGGGCGTCGAGCTGGTGCTCGAGGCCTTCGACGGGTACTGGCGCAAGCCGCCGAGCATCAAGCGCATCGTGATGCGCTCGCTGCCCGAGGAGACGACGCGCGCGGCGGCGCTGAAGAACGGCGAGGTCGACCTCGCCTACCTGCTCGCGGGCCCGATCGCGGAGGAGATCCGCCGGACGCCGGGCTTCTCGCTCAAGGCGCCCCTGCTGTCCGGCGCGTTCTGGCTCGAGCTGCCGGACCAGTGGGACCCGAAGTCGCCCTGGGCCGACCGCCGCGTGCGGCTCGCGGCCAGCCACGCCATCGACCGCCAGGCCGTCAACCAGGCCGAGACGCTCGGCTACTCGCGGCTCACCGGCTCGCTCGTGCCGCGGATCTTCCAGTTCTCGGTGCCCTTCGAGCCGCCGGCCTACGACCCGCCGCGGGCCCGGAAGCTCCTCGCCGAGGCGGGGTACCCGAACGGCTTCGACGCCGGCGACTTCCACCCCTTCCCGCCCTACGTCTCGATGGGCGAGGCGATCGCGACCCAGCTCCAGGCCGTCGGCATCCGGAGCCGCATCCGGAACATGGAGCGCGCCGCGTACTTCTCGGCCTGGCGCGAGAAGAAGCTCCACGGGATCATCCTCGTCATCACCGCCACGATGGGCAACGCGGCCACGCGGCTCGAGCCCTACGCGACGAAGGACGGGATCTACGCCTACGGCTACCTGCCGCAGGTGGAGGACCTCTATGTCCGTCAGGGGCGCGAGTCCGACCCGAAGAAGCGCGAGGCGCAGCTCCACCAGATCCAGACGATCCTCCACGAGCACGTCATGCACGTGCCGATCTACGAGCTGGCCTTCATCTGGGGCGTCGGGCCGCGCGTCGAGGAGAGCGGCGCGGGCCTGATCCCGGGCTTCGCGTACTCGGCGCCCTTCGAGGACCTCAGGCTGAGGAAGTAGCGCGTCCCGTGCCCGCCTGCTCGCTCGGGATCGACATCGGCGGCACGTTCACGGATCTCGTCGTCTACGACCACGACACCGGGCGGCAGTGGAGCCGCAAGGTCCTCACGACCCACGACGACCCGTCGCGCGCCGTCGCCGCCGGCGTCGCGGCGGTCCTCGACGCCGGACGGCTCGACCCGTCCCGCGTCACGCGGGTCGTGCACGCGACCACGCTCTTCACCAACGCGCTGATCGAGCGGCGGGGCGCCGTGACCGGGCTCCTCACCACGGCCGGGTTCGCCGACACGCTCGAGATCGGGCGCGAGCGGAAGTACGAGCTCTACGACGTCAACATCGCGCGGCCCGAGCCGCTGGTGCCACGGCAGCTCCGCCTGGAGGTCGCCGAGCGCGTGAAGGCCGACGGCGCCGTGGCGCGGGCGCTCGACCGCCGGCAGGTGGCGGCCCGCGCGCGGGCGCTCGCGCGCGCGGGGGTCGAATCCGTCGCCGTCGTGTTCCTGCACGCGTACGCGAACCCGCGCCACGAGGCCGAGGCCGCGCGGATCATCGCGCGGCACTGCCCGCGGCTCGCGGTGACGACCTCGCACGAGGTGGCGCCGGAGATCCGCGAGTACGAGCGCACCTCGACCACCGTCATCAACGCCTACATCAAGCCGCTCGCCGGGCGGTACCTCGCGCTGATGGCGCAACGGCTCGGGCGCCTCGGGATCCCGGCGCCGCTCCTCCTCATGCTCTCGAGCGGCGGGCTCACCCACGTCGCCGAGGCGCAGCGGACGCCGGTGCAGATGCTCGAGTCGGGGCCGGCGGCGGGCGCGCTGGCGGCGGCGTTCTTCGGACGCGAGGACGGCGGCGGCGGCCTCCTCGCCTTCGACATGGGGGGCACGACCGCCAAGCTCTCGCTCGTCGAGGGCGGCGAGCCGCTGACCGCGTACACCTTCGAGGCCGCGCGCCAGCGGCGCTTCGTCGAGGGCAGCGGCCTGCCCGTCCGCATCTCGACGATCGAGCTGATCGAGATCGGCGCCGGCGGCGGCTCGATCGCCGACGTGAGCGAGATCGGGCTCCTCAAGGTCGGCCCGCGGAGCGCCGGCTCGCACCCGGGGCCCGCGTCCTACGCCCTCGGCGGCACGGAGGCCACCGTCACCGACGCCGACTTCCTCCTGGGCTACCTCAACGCGGACTATTTCGTCGGCGGCGAAGTGCGGGTGGACCTCGAGGCGGCGCGTCGCGCCGTCGGCTCACTGGCCGCGCGCGTCGGGCTCCCGCCGACCCAGACCGCCTGGGGCATCCACGACGTCGTCAACGAGAGCATGGCGAGCGCCGCGCGCGTCCACATCGCCGAGCGCGGCCGCGACCCGCGTGACTACGCGCTCCTCGCGACGGGCGGCGCCGGGCCCGTCCACGCCTGGGGCGTCGCGCGCAAGCTCGGCCTCGGGCGGGTGATCTGCCCGCCCTCCGCCGGCGTCGCCTCGGCGCTCGGCCTGCTCGTCGCGCCGGCGCGCGTGGACCGCGTCGCGACGGTCGGCGTCCGGCTCGATCGCGGCGCCGGCGGCGTTCTCGAGACGGCGTTCCGCCGCCTCGAGAACGCGGCGCGCGCCGTCATGGCGGACACCGGGCTCAAGCTCGAGACGGCGTCGGTGCGGCGGCTCGCCGACGGGCGGTTCGTGGGGCAGGGCTTCGACCTCGTCGTGGCGCTGCCCGACGGACCCTACGACGACGGCGAGGCGACCCGGCGCCGCCTCCTGGCCGCGTTCGAGACCGCGTACCGGGAGAAGTTCTCGCTGACCCCGCCCGAGGTGCCGGTCGAGTTCATCAACATCCGGGTCGCCGTCCGCGCGCCGGTCGCCGGCGCCGACGTCGCGGTCCGGGGCCCGAGCGGGCGCGCCGGCGGTGGCGCGATCAAGGGCCGTCGGCCCGCGTACTTCGCCGAGGCGGGCGGCTTCGTCGAAACGACCGTGTACGACCGCTACCGGCTCGGCGTCGGCGATGAGTTCTCCGGCCCCGCCGTCGTCGAGGAGGAGGGCTCGACGCTCGTCGTCGGCCCGGGCGGTGCGGCGCGCGTCGAGCCGAGCGGCAACATCGTCGTGGCGATCGCTAAGCCATGAGGGCGCCCGCCGTCCTGGACACGCCGCGGCTCCGCCTCCGCGCGCCCGTGCAGGACGACGCGGCGTCGATCTTCGCGTCGTATGCCCAGGACGCCGAGGTCTCGCGCTACACGACGTGGTCCCCTCATACGAGCGTGGACGTGACGCGGACGTGGCTCGAGGAATGCGAGGCCGGCTGGCGGATGGGGACCGCGTTCTCCTGGCTGATCAGCCTGGACGACGGCGCGCGCACGGCGGGCATGGTCGAGCTCCGCCGGGTCGGGCTGCGCCTGGAGCTTGGCTACGTCCTCGCGCAGCCCTACTGGGGCCGGGGCCTCATGACGGAAGCCGCGGGGGCGGTGGTGAACTGGGCCGTCGCCCAGCCCCAGGTGTATCGCGTGTGGGCGACGGTCGATCTCGAGAACCGGGCGTCACAGCGGGTGCTGGAGAAGGTCGGGATGACGCGCGAGGGCGTGCTGCGCCGCTGGCTGGTCGCGCCGACGCTCGGTCCGGTGCCGCGCGACGTGTGGTGTTACGCCAGGATCCGGGAGGCCGAATGACGACGCCGTTCGACGCGGTCACGCTCGAGGTCTTCTGGACACGCCTCGTCTCGATCGTGGACGAGGCGGCGAAGGCCATCGTGCGCACGTCGTTCTCGACGCTCTCGAACGAGGCGAACGACTTCGCGTGCATGCTGACCGACGCGCGCGGCTGGGCGCTCGCCCAGAACACCGGCTCCATCCCGTCCTTCATCGGAACGCTCCCGGCCACCGTCCGCCACTTCCTCCGCGCGATGGGCGCCGATGGCTTCCACCCGGGCGACGTGCTCATCACGAATGACGCCTGGATGGGGACGGGGCACATGTCGGACGTGAGTGTGCTCAAGCCGATCTTCCGCGCGGGGCGCCTCGTCGCATTCTCCGCGACCACGTCGCACATGCCCGACATCGGCGGCCGCGTCCGCGCGATCGAGGCGCGCGAGATCTTCGAGGAGGGGCTGCACATCCCGCTGATGAAGCTCCGGGCGGAGGGCCGGACGAACGACGCGCTGATCGAGCTGGTCCGCGCCAACGTCCGCACGCCCGACCAGACCGTCGGCGACATCTGGGCGCAGGTCGGCGCCAACGAGCTGATGGAGCGGCGCCTGCTCGCGCTGATGGACGACGGGCGGCTCGAGACGCTGGAAGGGCTGGGCGACGAGCTCTTCGCGCGCACCGAGCGCGCGATGCGCGGCGCGATCCGCGCCGTCCCGGACGGCACCTACCGCTACGCGATGCGCACCGACGGCGTGGACGCGCCGCTCGACTTCAAGGTGGCGCTGACGGTCGCGGGCGACGAGATCGCCGCCGACTTCGCGGGCACCTCACCGCAGCAGCCGCGCGCGATCAACTGCGTGCTCGCGTACACCTACGCGATGACGGCGTACGCGATCAAGTGCGCGCTGCTCCCCGGTCTCGCCAACAACGAGGGCATGTACCGCCCCCTCAGCGTCCGGGCGCCCGCGGAGTGCATCCTCAATCCGCGGTTCCCGGCCGCGGTCGTGAGCCGCGCCGTCACCGGCCACTACGTGCCCGTCCTCCTCTTCGGCGCGCTCCACCGGGTGATCCCGGACCGCATCATGGCGGGCGCGGGCTCGCCGCTCTGGGCTCTCCAGCAGACGGGATTGCACGCCGACGGCCGGCCCTACACCAACGTCTTCTTCTTCAACGGCGGCATGGGCGCGACGCCGTCCAAGGACGGCGAGCACGCGACGTCCTGGCCGAGCAACATCTCGTCCACCCCGGTGGAGGTGGCCGAGCGCAACAGCCCGCTCTACTTCCGCGCCAAGCGCCTGCGGCCCGGCTCGGGCGGGCGCGGCCGGTACCGCGGCGGCCTGGGCCAGGACATCCTGATCGAGTGCGAATCGGCGACGCCGGTGCTCGTGAGCTTCATGGCCGAGCGCACGCGGTTCGCCGCGCCCGGCTTTGCCGGCGGCGGCCCCGGCGGCCGGGGCGACGTGCGCATCAACGGCCGGCGCGTCGACAACCGGCGCCAGCACGTTCTGAAACAAGGCGACGTGGTGCTCGTGCGCACGCCCGGCGGCGGCGGCTGGGGACCGGCGCGCCGGCGCGACCCCGCGCGCGTCGCGCGCGACCGCCTCCGGGGCTACCTCAGCGCTCCCTGAGGAGCTGCTCGACCGCGCCGACGTGGCTGCCCGCGCACGCCCACATCTGCGGGATGCTGTTCACGACGGCGACCGCCGCCATGGTCTCGATCTGGTCGCGCGGGCCGCCGCCGCCCGCGAGCGCCCCGTCGCGCACCTGCCTGACGGTCGCGCACAGGCCGATACGCGGGTCGGCGAGGATCGCCGCCCACTCCTTGCGCGAGCCGAGCATCCAGGTCGAGAGCGCCAGCAGATGCAGATCGAGCGCCAGCCCGAGGTTGCGCCTGACGTCCTCGTCGCCGCCGCGCGCGAGGAAGTAGGGCTCGAGCAGTCTGCGCGTGTCGAGCACCTGCGGCTCGTAGTCGGCGTACTTCGGCGAGGTGCCAGTGAAGTCCTGAAGCGCCCTGAGCGGCTTGACCATCGCGGCCGCCGCCTCGCGATCCCCGGCCGAGAGCCCTGGCGCCGCCGGCGTCCCTCCCGGCGCCCCCGCCGGCGCCGTGGTCGCCGCCGGCGCGGCCTGCTGGGCGGGCGGCGCCTCCCCGCGCCGGCCGAGCAGCATCGGCGACATGTACCAGACGATCACGAGGACGACGGCGCCGCCCAGGATCAGGAGCCCATCCTGCGTCGAGAAGCTGCGGCGCGCCGGCAGCTCGTCCTCGAGGGCCGGCATCGGCGCCGACGGCGCGGGTCGGGCCGCCGCCGGCGCGGGAGGCTTGAAGACCGAGGCCGACGGAGGCACCGCGGCCGGCGTCAACGGCGTGACCGGAGCGACCGGGGCGGCGGGCGCCGGCGGGGCGATCGCCGCGCCGCAGTGCGGACACGCCCGCGCGTCCGCGGGAACCTCCCTGGCGCACGACGCGCAATTGGCTGGCATCATCGCGTTCTCCCTCCCGCCCGCGCGAAGTCGATGAACCCGCGCTCGACGTCGGTGGCGACGAGCTCGACCCGCACGCGATCGCCCACGTCGAGCCCTTCCCCGCCGCGGACGAGCTTGCCCTCGACCGGCGGCCGCATGACGCGGACCCACGTGCCCTTGTCGGAGGCGCCGGTGACGATCGCGTCGAACCGCTCGCCGACCCGTCCCTGCATCAGCAGCGCGGCCGCCGACTTCCGGACCTGGCGCTCGACCTTGCTCGCATTATCCTCCTGCTCGGTGCAATGGCGGGCGAGTCCCTCCAGCTCGCCCTCGGCGTAGGGAGCCGCGCGCCCAGCGAGCGCCGCCTTGAGCAACCGCTGGGTGACGAGATCGGGAAAGCGGCGGTTCGGCGCGGTCGAGTGCGTGTAGTCGCGCACCGCGAGGCCGAAGTGCGCCTCCGGTGGCCGGCCGGGGAGATCCAGGACGTACTCGCCCGAGCCCAGGAGCTTCACGACGCTGAGCGAGAGGTCGGGGAATCCGGGCGGGTCGGCGGCGCGCCGCCGGGCGAGAAACGCCTCCAGCGCGCGCGCGTCGGGCGCCGCCGGAAGCCGGTCGTCCAGCCGGCCGGCGAGCTCGACGATCCGGTCCCAGCGCTCGGGCGTGCGGAGGACGCGCCGGAGCGACGGGCAGCCGTGGGCGGCGAGATGGCGCGCCGTCACGCCGTTCGCCGCGATCATGAAGTCCTCGATCAGCTCCTTGGCGCGGTTCTTCTCGTCCGGCCGGAGATCGGTCAGGACGTCGCCGTCGAACACGGCGCGGGTCTCGAGCGTCTCCAGGCTCAGCGCGCCGTGCTGGTGCCGCAGGGCCTTCATCGCCTGGGCGACCGCGTCCTGCATCCGGAGCTGCGTGTCCAGGCCCGGGACCGCCGCGACCCGGGGCGGAACGGGGCCCTGCCCGTCGAGCCAGGCGGCGACGGCGTTGTACGCCAGCTTCGCGCGATTCCGCACCGACGCGCGGTAGACGTCCGCCGGCCCGACGACGCCGTCCGCGCCGACCGTCATGTCGACGACCAGCGCGAGGCGCTCCTCCCCCTCGCCGAGCGAGGTGAGGTCGGTCGAGAGCCGCTCGGGCAGCATGGGGAAGATGCCGCCGGCCGTGTAGACGGACGTCGTGTTGGTCCGCGCGTGGCCGTCGATCGCCGAGCCCGGTGCGACGAGCGCGTCCACGTCGGCGACCGCGATGAGGATCCGCACCCGCCCGCCGGCCAGCGGCTCCGCCACGGAGAGCTGGTCGAGGTCGCGCGAGTCGTCGTTGTCGATCGAGCACCAGAGCCGATCGAGGAGGTCGCGGACACCCGGGCCCGCGTCGGTCGCCGCCTTCGCGATCGCGCCGACCTCGGTCACGACCGGCGGTGAGAAGTCGGGCTCGAGCCCCCGCGCGCGCATCACCCGGCGCGCGATCGCCGCGAGATCGGCGCGCCCCCGCATCGCGCTCAACGCTCGCTCACCGGGCGGACGGTCATGCGCCCATAGTACTGCGCCGGAGCGCCGCGACCGCGGTTTGCGGAGCGCCCGCGGACGGTGACATGCTGGGCCCGATGAGCGGCCTCGCGTTCGTCGCGCTCGGCGTGGGCGACGCGTTCTCAGCCCGGTACTATTCCTCGTGCCTCGCCGTCGGCGCGGAGGGCGCGTGGCTCCTCGTGGACTGTCCTCACCCGATCCGCAAGATCCTGCGCGAGTCCGGCGAGTCCGCCGGCGTGCCCCTGGACGTGGGCGATCTGTCAGGCGTCCTGCTGACGCACCTGCACGCCGATCACAGCTCGGGCCTCGAGGGCCTCGGCTACTTCTCGCATTTCGCGCTGAAGCGGCGCGCCCGGCTGCTCGCGCACGGCGACGTCCTCGCGGAGGTCTGGGATCGGCATCTCGCGGCGGGCATGCGGCGTCTCCTCGAGCCCGACGGGCGCGCCGCACGCGACCTCCGGCTCGAGGACTACTTCGAGGTGTCGCCCCTGTCCGAGACCAGCGCGGTGGAGATCGGCCCGTTCAGGGTCGAGTGCCGGCGGACGATCCACCACATTCCGACGACGGCCCTGCGGATCCGCGGCGGGGGCCGCGTGCTGGGCGTGAGCGCCGACACGGCGTTCGACCCGGGACTCATCGCGTGGCTCGCCGAGGCCGACCTCGTCGTCCACGAGACGAACTACGGCGTCCACACGCCCTACGCGAAGCTCGCCGCGCTCCCGGCCGACCTCCGGGCGCGCATGCGCCTCATCCACTACCCGGACGACTTCGACACGGTCGGCAGCGTGATCGAGCCGCTGCGCCAGGGCGCGCGCTACGAGGTGTAGCAGGCACCCCGACCGCCGGCGGGCTCAGGAGGCGAGCGTCCGGTCCACCACCGCGAGCGGGCTCCGCCCCTCGACGAAGCCGACCTCGCGGAGCCCGAGCAGGCCGCGCAGCCGATCCTCGGGCACCTTCATCGGCCCAGGCCCGGGCGCCGTGCCCGGCGCGGGCTGTGGAAACGCCGTCGACATGGCGGCGTGGAACGTCACGGTGCCCTCGACCTTCTGCATCGCCTGGTGGATGTGCCCGTTCAGCACCGTCACCGAGCCGAACCGCTTCAGATAGCCGATCGCCCGCTCGCCGTCGGCCGTCGCCCAGCCCCACTTCGGGTAGAGCGCCCAGAGGGGCACGTGGGTGAAGACGACGAGGGGCGCGCTGCTCGGGAGGCGCTGCACGTCCTTCTCGAGCCACTCGAGCTGCTCCTCGCCCAGGCCGCCGAGCCCGCTCGCCTTGTAGCTCAGCACGTTGACGAGCCCGACGAAGTGCACGCCGCGGTAGTCGAAGCTCTGCCAGCCGCGGCCGTCCACCGTGCCGGCGCCGTAGCGGCCGAGGTACTCCTTCCCGCCGTCGAGAAAGACGTCGTGCTCGCCCGGGATGTAGAACACCCGCTCCGCCCGCACGGACTTCAGGATCTCGGCCACGCTGTCGAACGCGCCCGGCTTCTGGCCGTGGGTGAGATCGCCCGTGTGCAGGACGAACGCCGGCGGCGTCGGAAGCGCGTTGATCTTCGCGATCGCCTCCCGCAGGGTCGCGGTCGCATCGGGGTTCGCCTCACCCTTGAAGCCGACGTGCGTGTCGCTGATCTGGACGAAGCTGAAGTCTCCGGCCGATGCCTCGCCCGCGTGCGCGAGCGTGCGCGACGACAGCACGCCTCCGGCGGCGGTCCAGACGATCCCCGTGCCGACCCAGGCCATGCATTCGAGGAACCCGCGACGATCAATGTCCGCCATGTGGCTCTCCTTGCCGCGTGTGCGCGGCGTTTACTTCACCGTGATCGTGGACTTCATGTAGGGGTGCAGGGCGCAGAAATACGCGTAGGCTCCGGGCGCGGCGAACGTGTACGCGAACGTCTCGCCCTTCTCGAGGCCGGCCGACGCGAACGCCCCGGCGGACGACGTCACCGTGTGGAGCTCCTCGTCACGGTTGACCCACGTGATCCTCGTGCCCGCGGGCACCGTCAGCGTCTCGGGCCGGAACGCGAAGTGCTCGATACCGATCTGCGCCTCGGGTGCGGCGCCGTCCGACGTGCGCGCCGCCGGGAGCGTCGTGCTCAGGACCAGCAGGGCCGCACACGCGGCCGCCGCGCGGATCCTCTTCCTCATGGATCATCACCTCCGTTCGTCCCTGCCAACGCGCGGGGCGGGCGCGCGTTCCACCGCCGGGCGAAGATTTCCGGGGGAACGAATCGCGCCCTGGCGCGTTGCGGTGGGTGATCGGACCGACTGGTACACTCCAGGAGGCATGGGAAGCCGGCACGTGCTGGATCGGGGCGCCGCGCTGGGACGGGAGGCGCTCGCGTATGTCGACGGCCTGCACAACCTCGCGCGGTACCTCACGGGCAACGAGACCGACGCGGAGGACCTGGTGCAGGAGACCTACGCGCGCGCGCTCCGGGCCGCCGAGCAGTTCACGCCGGGCACGAACCTCAAGGCGTGGCTGTTCCGGATCCTGAGGAACACGTTCCTCAGCCTCTACCGGCACCAGCGCGCGAGCCCGCTCGTGGGCGGCCTCGACACGGTGGACCCGTCGGCGCAGGGCGTGGCCGACGAGGCCTGGCTCCGCGACGACGTGGAGCTCGACCGGCTCAGGAAGCTCGTCGGCGAGGAGATCGAGGCGGCGCTGCTGACGCTGTCCGAGGAAGGGCGCACCGTGATCCTGCTGGACCTCGAGGGGCTGACCGAGACGGAGGTCGCGAACGTGATGGGGTGCGCCGTGGGAACGGTGAAGTCGCGCCTGGCGCGCGCGCGGGCGCTGCTCCGGCGGCGGCTCAAGGACTACGCGCGATAGGGCCGGCGATGGACTGCCAGGACGTCCGCCTTCAGCTGCACGACTACCAGCGCGGGCACGTCGGTCCCGATGCCGACCGCGAGATCCGCGCCCACCTCAAGCGCTGCACGGCCTGCGCCCACGAGGAGGCCGCCGGGCACGTGCTCACCGAGGTGCTCGAGCGCAAGCTGCCCCAGCACCCCGGCTCGCTCGCGCTGAAGCGCCGCCTGGCGGCCCAGTGGCCCGCGGCGCCGGCACGGCGGCCGTGGTGGAGTGGCTGGCGGCGCGCGCTCGTCCCCGCGCTCGCCACGGCCGTCGTCCTCGCCGTGGCGCTCCCGCTCTACCGGGAGCTGGTGCCGGGCGCGCGCGCCCCCGGCGCCGGCAACATGGTCACCGAGGCCGTCAACGATCACCTGCGCGTGCTGCAGCGCGAGCGTCCGCTCGACATCGAGAGCGGAGGCCTCCACCAGGTCAAGCCGTGGTTCTCCGGACGTTTGGACTTCGCGCCGATCGTCGCCTTCGAGGGCGACGCGGAGTTTCCCCTGCAGGGCGGCGCGGTCGGCTACTTCGTGGACCGCAAGGCCGCCGTGTTCGTCTACAAGCGGCGGCTCCATTCGGTCTCGCTCTTCGTGTTCCGCGCCGAGGGGCTGCCCTGGCCCGGGCGCGGCCTGGCGCCCGTCGGCGCGGCGAGCGCGTACACGGCGAGCTCGCGCGGCTTCAATGTGATGCTCTGGCGCGCGGGCGATCTCGGCTACGCGCTCGTCTCCGACGTGGACGCGCGGGAGCTGGCGCAGCTCGCGGCGAAGCTCGCGCGCGGCTGACGCGCCGCCGCGCCCCATCAGCCCCCCGCGCGCGTCCCCGAGATCGTACGGCCGAGGCGCGCCTCGACGACGTGGGTGACCGCCGAGAAGTCCTGCCCGCCCCAGCCCTGCGCGGCGGCCTCTCCGAACGCCTGGAGCGTCTCGCGGAGGATCGGCATGTGCGCGAGGCTCGCGCCCGCCATCCCCGCCGCAAGCGTCACGTCCTTCAGCATCAGGTCCGCCGTGAAGGTGGGCTCGAAGTTGCCGTCGACGACCCGGAGGGCGCGGCGGTCGAAGTAGGTGGAGTAGGCCATGCCGCCGCCGTTCTTCACGACCTCGTAGTACGTCCGCGGATCGACCCCGAGCCCCACGCAGAGCGCCAGCGACTCGGCGACCGCGACCGCGTTGACCGCGCCGAGCGCGTTGTGGAGGAGCTTGATCCGGTTGCCCGTTCCCGAGGGCCCGACGTACATCGTGAGGCGCCCCATGACGTCGAGCATCGGCTGGATCGCCGCGAGCCGGTCGCGCTCGCCGCCCACCATGAAGAAGATCTCGCCCGACTCGGCCTGCGGCGACGAGCCGAGCATGGGCGTGTCCATGTGCGTCACGCCCTTCGGCCCCGCGGCGGCGTGGATCGCCTGCGAGACCCCGGGGCTCACGGTGGAGCAGTCGCAGGTCACGAGCCCCGGCCGGCCACCGGCGAGCACGCCGTCGGGCCCGAGATAGGTCGCCCTGACGATGTCGTCGTTCGGCAGCGCGCTGAAGAGCACGCGCGCGCGCGCCGCCACCTCGCGCGGCGAGGGCTGCGCCGTCACCCCGGCCGCCGAGGCGGCGCGCGCGGCCGCCGTCGGGTCGACATCGAAGACGTGAACGGAGTAGCCGGCCTTGGCGAGGTTGCGGGCCATGGGCCCGCCCATCCGGCCGAGGCCGATGAATCCGATCTCTCCCTGGCTCATCCATTCTCCCTATGTCCCTGTGTCGTTTGCATCTCTTTCGCGGATCGCGGCGCCGCCATATAATCTCGCCACCTGAGCCGTCTGTCACTCACGAAGGCGAACCTCACCGAGGAGGAGATATGGACCAGCGGCTGCGCAACCTCGCCGAACAGCTCGACGCGGGCCTCATCGCGCGCCGGGAGTTCCTCAGAAAGGCCGCCGTCGTCACCGGCGGCACCGCCGCAGGGCTCGCCACGCTGCGCCGGATGGCCTCCGCGCAACCGAAGACGAAGCTTCGGGCCTGGCTCTTCAAGAGCTTCGTCACCAACGCCAACGACATCCTTGGCCGGCAGATCGAGGCCTGGGCCAAGGATCGTAAGGTGGACGTCGAGATGGACTGGGCGACCTTCGGCGACCGCGAGCCGAAATTCGTCGCAGCCATCGAGGCCGGCAATCCGCCGGATCTGGCGGAGATGCACATCATGGGGCCCACCCGGTACAAGGCCGTGCTGCGCGACGTGTCCGCGCTCGCGGGCGACATCGCGCGCGCGAAGGGCGGGTTGCTGCCGTTCGCCGAGACCGCGATGAAGATCGACGGCAAGTTCCTGGGCGTGGCCCGCTACTCCATGACCACGGTGTTCTTCATCCGCAAGGACGTCATGGAGGCCAAGGGGCTCAAGCCCCCCAAGATCTACGACCCCGACGTCGTCGAGTTCGCCAGAAAAACCCAGGACCCGTCCAAGGATCTCTTCGGCTTTGGGCAAACGCTCAATCGCTCTGACGACGGCGACGGCTTCATGGAGAACATCTTCTGGGACTACGGCGGGGGCTCGTGGGACAAGGAGGGCAAGCCCGCGCTCGGCACGACGTTCAGGGCCCAAAATCTGAAGGCGCTCCAGTTCGCGGTGGATACGATCCAGAAGCACAAGATCCAGCCGCCCGGCGTGATGGGCTGGACGGACGTCTCGAACAACGAGTCGTACATGGCGGGCAAGCTCGTGACCACCAACAACGGGGCGAGTCTCTACTACGCCATGGTGACGAAGAAGCACGAGTTGGCGCCTAAGACTCAGCTGGTGTTGACCCCGGGCGGTCCTGGCGGCAGCTTCGTCGGCTCAAGCTGCTACAACTGGGGCATCTTCAGCAAGAGCAAGCTCGCCGACCTCTCCGAGGATCTGATCCGCTGGGTCGAGGACGAGAAGCACTTCAACGAGTACCTGCAAGTCTCGGTCGGTCAGGCGGGACCCGTGTACAAGGGGCGCGTGGACAACCCGTACTGGAAGTCCGACCCGAACTTCGAGGCGATCGTTCAGAATATTCTGCGCAGCGTGAACTACGGCTATCCTGGGCCCCTGACCTCGGCGGCGGTCGAGGTGCGTGCCCAGCACGTCCTCACGGACATGGCCGGGCGAGTCGTCGTGGGCGGACTCTCACCCGAGGCGGCCCTGAAGGAGGCACACGCGCGGGTGGAGGAGATCTACAAGATGCGCCGCGCGTAGGGGCGGCGCGGAGACACCTCGATGGCCACGCCGGCGGCACGGCTCCCGGCCAGCGCGACGCTCGGCCGCCAGAGGACGGCGGTCGGGCTCGCGCAGTGGCTCGGGCGCGACTACCGCCTGGGCCTGCTCTTCGTCGCGCCGATCATCGCCCTGGTGCTGGCGCTGGTCGCGTACCCGTTCTGCTACGCGATCTACCTCAGCATGACGCGGAAGTACGTGGGCGTGCCGCCCGTGTGGGTGGGGTTCGACAACTACGTGAAGCTGACCTGGGACGGCTTCTTCCGGCGCGCCGTTTACAACAGCTTCGTCTTCACCTTCGGCTCGGTCGCGGTGAAGGTCGTGCTCGGCATGGCGATGGCCCTCGTGCTGATGACGCACGTCCGGTTCCGCAGCTTCTGGACCGGCGTCCTCCTGATCCCCTGGGTCGCGCCCACCGTCGTCTCGGCGCTCAACTTCCTCTGGATCTACGACTACAGCCTCGGCGTTCTGAACTACCTCCTGGTGAAGGTGTTCCGCATCCTGCCCCAGGGCGTGGGCTGGCTCTCGGAGCCCGGCACGGCGATGGCGTCGGTCATCGCCGTCAACGTCTGGCGCGGCTTTCCCTTTTTCGGCATCTCCTTCCTCGCGGGCATGAAGGCGATCCCCGGGGAGGCGTACGAGGCGGCCGCCGTCGACGGCGCGGGCGCGCTCCAGCGCTTCCGCCACGTGACGCTGCCCGGGATCAAGAACATCATGATCATCGTGGTGCTGCTCTCGACGATCTGGACCTTCAACGATTTCACGATCGTCTACATCCTCACCAAGGGCGGCCCCGGCGGAGCGACGCAGGTCCTGCCCGTGCTCACCTACGAGATCGCCTTCGGCGCCCAGCGCCTCGGCGAGGCCATCGCGGTGGCGCTCTACATGCTGCCCGCCATGGCCGCGGTGATCATCGTGCTCGCGCGCTACATGCGCCGGGGCAGGGCCGCGTGAGGAACCGGATCCTCGCTCGCGCGGAGACCCCGCTCGCGTACGCCGTCCTCCTGGCGCTCGCCCTCGTGGTCGTCTTCCCCTTCTACTGGATGTTCGTCACCTCGCTGAAGAGCGAGGAGCAGATGCGGAGCCTCGCCTCGATGTTCTGGCCGAGCCCCGTGGTGCTCGACAACTACCGCCAGCTCCTGGGCAAGACCGACTTCGCGGCCTGGTATGGCAACAGCATCGTCGTCGCCGTCAGCAGTACCTTCTTGGCCACCGCGATCGGGACACTTGGGGCCTACGCGCTGGCGCGGCTCAAGTTCTTCGGCCGCGCCTTCATGGCGAGCGCCACGCTCATCACGTACCTCGTGCCCCCGTCGATCCTGTTCATCCCCCTCTACGCGCAGATCCGGAACCTCGGCCTGGCCGACAGCCTGACCGGCCTCATCGTCGCCTATCCGAGCTTCACGGTGCCGTTCGTGACGTGGCTGCTCATGGGCTACTTCGAATCGATCCCCTTGGAGCTGGAGGAGTCAGCCATGATCGACGGCGCCACGCGCTTCGGCGCCTTCCGGCGCATCATCCTGCCGCTCGCGGCGCCCGGCGTGTTGGCGGCGGCGCTCTTCGCCTTCACCCAGGCGTGGAACGAGTTCCTCTACGCCCTCGTGTTCATCACGAACGTCAAGCTCCGCACGCTGCCCGTCGGGCTCTCGACCTTCATCACGGGCGACGTCTACGGCTGGGGTTTCCTGATGGCGGGGGCCGTGCTGACCACCCTGCCCGTGATCGCCGCCTACACCTATCTCCAGAAGTACATGGTCGAGGGGCTCACCGCCGGGAGCGTCAAGGGCTGACGCCTCCGCCGCCTCGGTCCTACAGGACCGCGGCGTGCACCACCCGCCCCTCGGCGACGAGCGCCGATCCCCGGTGCGCGCTCAGGCGGAACTCGAAGAGCCGGCCCACGCCGGCGTTCCGCCTGAGTGTGCCCTCGACGGTCCCGAGGCGCCGCAGGAGCGCCTCGAGGCGGGTCCTGAGCCCGTAGTCGTCCACGTCCGACAGGGCGGGGCGGTCGTAGGTCTCGAGCGCGTAGGCGCGCAGCAGCTTCGGCCACTCGCGCGCGAAGAGGCCCGCGTCCCGGAAGAGGTCGAGCCCCGCCATGCCGTCGGACGCGAACACCGCGGCGCCGAGCGCGCCGGGCGCCCTCCGCGCGTCCATCGAGCGCGCGACCTCGGTCTGGTGGGCCTGGACCTCGGGCTTGTCGTAAATCGCCTGGTAGCTCCCCGTCGCGGACCGCGCCTGCGCCAGCGCGGAGTAGCGGTTCACCTCGGCCCACACCTCGGACTGGCCGCGCTTGTCCAGCACCTTGGAGCGCAGCTGGGGCGCGGCGAACGCCCCGCGCCCGCCGAAGTCGGCGCCGCCGGGGGCCTGGCTCCAGCGCCCCTGCTCGACGCAGTACACCTCGAGGTCCACGGGGCCGGAGCGCGGCGGCAGCAGGACGTCCTCCACGACCACGCGGTTCTGCTTGCCGCCGAGCAGGATCTCGCCGGCGAGCAGCAGGACGTGCGCCTTGCCGCGGTTGTCGACGACGAGTCCGGGTACCGAGGCGCGCGCGCGTTCGGCGATGACGAGCTCGCCACTGTCGCGCGCTTCCTCGAAGGTCGCGATCGGCAGTGGCGCCGGGGCGGACACGGCGTGGAGCCAGAGGACGTGGAGGCCGCCGTGTGACTTCCGGGCGCCGACGCTCACGCCCGCGACGAGCTTCCCGAGCTCGACGCTGACCTGGCCGGCGCCGCCCGGGTCCCCGAGGATGGGGGGCTCGCCGCCCAGGATCCTGCGCCGATCGGCCCACGCCGCGAGCGGGCGCGCCAGCGTGGCGCCCGTCGCGGCGCCCAGAACCTCCAGAAACTCGCGCTTCGTCATGGCCCGGTCCTCCCTGTAGGTGCGTCTACAGGGTTAGACCGGGCGGGCGCGACGGAGTTCCGGGCCGCTAGAAGACCTCCGCCAGGTTGAGCGGCCTGGGCTGGCGCCGGCGGTGGTCGGGGCCGAAGTGCTCGGCCAGCCCCTGGCAGATCAGCGGCAGCGCGATCGTCACGTCGGCGAAGCACATGACGTTGTCGCCGGCCTTGGCCTCCTTGCCCCACGAGATGCACTCGGTCCTGAGCGCGGCGCCGCCGAGGCCGCCGAAGATGGTGTTGTCGGTCGTGATCTGGATGGCCGCGACGTGGGGCTTGGCCTCCTCGTTGCCGTGGCGCGACGAGACGCTCGTCGCCGTGATCTGGAGGAAGTCCTTGGGCACGCCGCCGCCGAGGAAGACGACGGAGGTGCCGCGCCCCGCCGTCATCGCCTGGTCCATCATGTCGGTCGCGACCTTGTAGTCGCGGAAGAAGTCGACGACCGGCGCCATCTCGGCCTTCTTGGCCTTGTCGTAGCCCTCACCGATCGGCCCGTCGGGCAGGCCGCAGCAGAAGACCGGCACCTGGCGGCGCGCTGCCGTCGCCAGGATCGAGCGCTTGAAGCCCTTGGTCTCGAGCCAGAGCCCCATCTCGTGCAGGAATCGCACCGTCGTGATCGAGGGCTTCCGCCAGCGCTCGGCGAGGTCGTCGATGAACGCGCTCGTCACGAGCGTCTCGAGCTGGTCGTACTTCTCCTTCGAGACGATGTGGTCGTAGAACCGGTAGTAGCCCTCCGTCCAGAGGGCCTCGTCGTCCACGTGGTCGGCGTCCACTCGGTAGACCCGCGTGCCGTCCATCTGCTCGAGCAGGTCCTCGGTGATGTTGGCCGAGGTGGAGGCGAGCACGTCGATGTAGCCGCGCTCCATGAGCCAGGTGACGAGCGGCCACATGCCGGCGCTCGACAGGGACGCGGCGTAGCCGAGACAGATGAGGCTCGGCCCCTCGACCATCTTTTTCCAGGTCTCGAAGGCGTCGCCCAGCGCGCGGCCCTGGAAGGCGGAGCGCCGCATCTTTCCGAGCATGGCGAGGACGGAGGGCGTCCCGCCGCCCTCGACCACCGTCATCGGCTCGCGGATGAGACTCGGGTCCTCGTACGTGCGAATGCCCGCCATACCCTCTATCCTCCTCATTTCAGCCTCGCACCACCTCAGCGTCCGGCCAGCCAGGCGCGCGACTTCGCGTGTTCGTCGGCGCGCTCGGTCCGGAGGTAACGGTAGCGGCTGCCCCGCGCGATCAGCGCCTCGTGGACGGTCCCGCCGGGGAAGCACGCCTTGAGCTGCGGCACCACCTGGTCCCGGTCGAAGAAGCGGCACGAGAAGATGTCGAAGTACGCCCGCTCGTCGTCCGGATAGACGTGCAGGCTCACGTGACTCTCGGCGATCATCGTCAGGGCCGAGAGCACCCGCCGCCCGTCGGGCAGCGTGTCCCGGATGACGTAGGGGCGCATGATCGGCGTCATTCCGATCGAGCTCGGCAGGCGGTCGAACAGGGCGAAGAGCGTGTCCATGCTCTGCGGGCCCTGGTAAGCGTCGATGTTCAGGAACAGATGCGGGCCGAAGTCGGTTTCCACGTCGGGGTCGGTGTCCTTCATCTTCGTCCGCTCGACGGTCTGGACCGACGTCGTCGCGCACGGGAAGGCCGCCTCGAGGACCGACCGGAGGCGGTCGGCGTCGAACGGCTCGGGCGAGACGAGGTCGGCGAAGTAGGCCTCCCGGAACGAGAACGTGTGCAGCGTGAGGTGGCCGCCGGCGAGAAAGAGGAACGCGCTCACGCCGCAGTCCTCGGCCACGACCCCGTTGTAGTAGGGGAGCACGAAGGCCGGCATCACGGGCCTCAGGCCGAGCTGCACGGGGATCTCCTCGAGCACCTCCTGGATCAGCGGCACGTGGTCGAACCGGGAGCGGAATCCCTGGAAGCCGTCAATCGTGAAGTGGAGCATTCGCCTCCTCGTGTGAATGCGCCGCCGCGCTCGAGCACCGCGTGGACGCCTGGGTAGAACCGGCGAAGGGGGGAGTACCGCTGAAGCCCGCGAGGTCCGAAGAGACCGGCGGACCGTCGAACACCGTCAGGAGTAGCGACTCGTTCTTCGAAGTCGCATCACGACGTGTGCGTACCGTCCGTCATCGAATCCGATCGTAACGGCAGTCTCGAAGCGATGTCAATTTGAAACCGTCGTCGCGGGCCCTCCGGCGGCCGCCGGCGGCCGGTGGCCGCGGGCGGCCGACTCGGTTAAGCTTCCCGCCATGAGGTGCTCCCGCTGCGGCCAGGACAATCCCGAGGGCGCCCGGTTCTGCAACGCATGCGGCGCGCGCCTCGCCGAGGTCCCGGCGCTCCCGCCGCGCGCCTACACGCCCGCGCACCTCGCCGAGAAGATCCTCACCTCGCGCGCCTCGCTCGTGGGCGAGCGTAAGCAAGTGACCGTCCTCTTCGCCGACCTCAAGGGCTCGATGGAGCTGCTCGCCGACCGCGATCCCGAGGAGGCGCGCCGCCTGCTCGACGCCGTCCTCGAGCGGATGATGGAGGCCGTCCACCGGTACGAGGGCACGGTGAACCAGGTCATGGGCGACGGGATCATGGCGCTCTTCGGCGCGCCGCTCGCCCACGAGGACCACGCCGTGCGCGCCTGCTACGCCGCCCTGCGGATGCAGGACAGCGTCAACCGCTGGGCCGACGAGGTGCAGCGGCTCGAGGGTCTCGCCGTCCGGATCCGCGTCGGCCTCAACTCCGGCGAGGTCGTCGTCCGCTCGATCGGGAGCGACCTGAACATGGACTACACGGCCGTCGGCCAGACGACGCACCTCGCCGCCCGCATGGAGCAGATGGCGGTGCCGGGCACGATCCTCGTCACGCCCTCCACGCTCCGGCTGGCGGAGTGGGCGATCCGCGTCGACCCGCTCGGGCCCCGGCAGATCAAGGGCCTCGACGCCCCGATCGAGGTCTACCAACTCGTCGGTGCCCTGCCGGCGCGCTCGATCCTCAGCGTAGCCGCCGCCCGCCGGCTCACCCGGTTCGTCGGCCGGCAGGCGGAGCTCGAGCGCCTCCAGGGGATGCTGGCGGACGCGCAGGCGGGGCGTGGCCAGGTGGCCGCGGTCACGTCCGAGCCCGGGGTCGGCAAGACGCGCCTGCTCTACGAGCTGGTCCAGTCGCCGGGCGCCGGCGACTGGCGGGTGCTCGAGTCGAGCGCGGTCCCGTACGAGAAGACGACCTCGTACCTGCCCCTCATCGATCTCCTCCGGAAGTACTTCGAGCTCGACGCCGTCGCCGGCGCGCCCGCCATCGCCGAGACCGTGACGGCGCAGCTCCTCGGACTCGATCCGGACCTCGGCGATGCTGTCGCCCCGATCCTGTCACTGCTCGACGCGCTGCCCGCCGACGACGCGTTCCGAGCGCTCGATGCCCGGGAGCGCCGCCGCCGCGTGCTCGAAGCGGTCACGCGCGTGATCATCAGGGAGAGCGACCGCCAGCCTCTGCTCGTCGTCTTCGAGAACCTCCAGTGGGTGGACGCCGAGACCCAGGCCTTCCTGGACGGCCTGCTCGAGCCCGTCCTCTCCGCGCGCCTCATGCTCCTGCTGAACTACCGGCCGGAGTTCGAGCACGACTGGCGGAGCCGACCCGGCTTCACCGAGGTCCCGATCGCGCCGCTCGCGCCGGCCAGCATCGAGGAGATGCTGCGAGCGTTGCTCGGCTCCGACCGGTCGCTCGAGCCGCTCAGGCGGCTGCTGGTCGAGCGCGGCCAGGGCAACCCGTTCTTTCTCGAGGAGATCGTGCGGACGCTCATCGAGACCGGCGTGCTCGTCGGCGAGCGTGGCGCCTACACGGCGGCCGGCGACCTCGGCAGCCTCCAGGTGCCGGCCACCGTCCAGGCGGTCCTCGCGGCGCGGATCGACCGCCTGCCCCACGACGCCAAGCTCCTGCTCCAGTCGGCGTCGGTGATCGGCGTCGACGTCCCGCAGGCGCTTCTCGAGGCGGTCACCGAGCTCCCCGGCGACACGCTCCGGAGCGCGCTCGCCCAGCTCGTGGCCGCGGGGTTTCTCGACGAGACGCGGCTCTTCCCGGACCTCGAGTACCGATTCAGGAACTCGCTCACGCGCGACGTCGCCTACGCGAGCCTGCTCCGGGAGCAGCGGCGGGCCCTCCACGCGGTCATCGTCGACGCGATCGAGGCGCTCTACGGCGACCGCCTGACGAGCTACCTGGACCAGCTCGCCTACCATGCCACGCGCGGCGAGGTTTGGCCGAAGGCGGCGCTCTACAACCAGCAGGTCGGCGCGCGCGCGGTCAGCCGCGCCGCGAACCTGGAAGCGGTGCGCGCGTTCGAGGTGGCGCTCCAGGCCCTGGCGCGCCTGCCCCAGATCCGGGAGACCGCCGAGCGGGTCATCGACCTCCGGCTCGACCTCCGGCCCCCGTTGCTCCAACTCGGCCGGCTCGACGAGGTGCTGGCGGTCTCCCGCGAGGCCGAGCGGATCGCGCGCGACCTCGGCGACGAGCAGCGGCTCGCCCGCGTCTACGCCTACCTCGTCAACCACCACTACCTGAAGGGCGAGACCGGCCTCGCCATCGAATACGGCGAGCGCTGTCTCGAGGTGGGCCGGGCCACGAACGACCTGGCGCTCCAGGCCCTCGCGCGCCAGTACATGGGCCAGAGCCGGCACGCGCTCGGCGACTTCGCGGGGGCGGAGCGGATCCTCCGCGAGAACGTCGAGTCGCTCGACGCGGCGCGCGCCGGCACATCCTACGTCGCCTCCTGCGCGTGGCTCGCGATGAGCCTGGCCGATCGGGGCGAGTTCGAGACGGCCTACGGCGTCCTCGAGCGCGGGCATCTCGCCGCCGAAGCGACGCACCACGCCTACAGCCAGACGATCGCGTGGACCGTGGCGGGCCTCGTCTCGCTCAGGCGCGGCCGCCTGGCCCGCGCCGTCTTGCCCCTCGAGCGGAGCTTCGAGGCGTGCCGGCGCAGGAACCTCACGGTCTGGCAGCCCATCCCCTCGTCGCTCCTCGGCCTGGCGTTCGTCCGCCTGGGCCACGTGCCCGAGGGGCTCCACCTCCTCGAGGACGGCGTGCGCCTGAGCCGCGAGCTGGGCATCCGCGCCTACCTGCCCTGGTGGGTGGCGAATCTCGCGGAGGGCTACCTGGCTGACGGCCAGTACGCCCGCGCGCGCGCCGCCGCCGAGGAGGCGCTCGAGCTCGCCACGGCGGGCGGCGAGCGGGGCCAGGCGGCCGCGACGCTCGCGCTCCTCGGCGATATCGCCGCCCGCGGCGAGCCGGCGCGGCCCGACGAGGCGCGCGCGCGCTACGACGCGGCGCTGGCCCTCGCGCGCGAGCTCGGGCTCCGGCCGCTGCTCGCCGAGACCCACCTCGGATTGAGCTCCGTCTGCGCGACGCTCGGTGACGCGGAGGGCGCCCGCGAGCACTGCGGCGCGGCCGAGACGCTCCTGCGCGAGCTCGAGATGCGCTCCTCGCAGGACCAGGGCGAGACCGAGGTGGCGGAGCTCGGTCACCTCTTCATCGTCGCGCGGTCGAACACCGATCTCTTCGACTTCCTCGCGCAGGAGCTTTCGGGCGCGCGGAGGATCAGCGTGATCCTCGACCGCCGCCAGGCCGAGCGGTCCGCGCCGACGGGCCCCTCCGCCGAGGAGCGCAGCCAGGCGGAGCGCCGGCGGGCGCAGATCGACGAGGACCTACGGCACTGGGGACTCGCCGTCGCCCCCCGCCGGGCATGAGCCTCCTGCTCGAGCGGGACGGCCGCGTGGCCATCGTCACCTTCAACCGGCCCGAAGCGCGCAACGCGATGACCTTCGAGATGTACGACCAGCTCCACGAGGCCTGCGACCGCTTCGACGGCGACCCCGAGGTGCGCGTCGTGATCCTCCGGGGCGCCGGCGATCGGTCGTTCGCGAGCGGCACCGACATCCGCCAGTTCCTCGCGTTCCGGACGCGGGAGGACGCGCTCGGCTACGAGGCGCGTATCGGGCGCGTGCTCTCCCGGATCGCGGGAATGACCAAGCCGACGATCGCGATGGTCCAGGGCGACGCGGTCGGCGGCGGCATGTTCATGGCGCTCGCGTGCGACCTCCGCCTCGCCGCGCCGCACGCGCGCTTCGGGGCGCCAGTGGCGCGGACCCTCGGCAACTTCCTGGCGCCGGCGAGCCTCGCGCTGCTCGTCGCGACGCTCGGCCCCGTGCGCGCCCGCGAGCTCCTGCTCACCGCGCGCCTGGTGGACGCCGCCGAGGCGAAGGCGATCGGCCTCGTGGACGAGGTCCACCCGGCGGAGACGCTCGGCGCGCGGACGCGGGAGCTCGCGGACCGCATCGCAGGGCACGCGCCGCTCACGATGGCGGCCGCGAAGGAGGCGACACGGCGCCTGCTCGCCGCCCGGGCACCCGGCAGTCTCGAGGACCTCATCCTCTCCTGCTACCTCAGCGAGGACTTCCAGGAAGGCGTCCGGGCGTTCCTCGAACGGCGGACTCCTCAGTGGCGCGGGCGCTGATCCGCGCGCTCGTCGCCGCGCTGCTGGCCGTCGGCGCCATGGGCGCCGCGGAGCCGCAACAGATCACGCTGCCGCCGGGCTTCAGGCTCGACGAGTTCGCCACCGGCGTGGGCGGCACGCGCTTCACGACGCAGGACCTCGCCGGCACGCTGCTCGTCTCGACGCCGCGTCAGGGACGGATCGTCGCGCTTCCCGAGCGCGCCGGCACCGGACGCAGCGACGGCGAGCTCACCGTCGCCGAAGGCCTCGACCTCCCGCACGGCCTCGCCTTCAGGGACGGGTGGCTCTACGTCGCGGAGACCGGGCGCGTGCGGCGCTTCCGGTACGATCCCGCGACCCGCCGCGCGAGCGAGCCGGTCGTCGTCGTCCCGGCCCTGCCGCCGCGGGGCGGTCACTGGACTCGGACGCTCGCGTTCGGGCCCGACGGCCGGCTCTACGTGTCCGTCGGATCATCGTGCAACGTCTGTCGCGAGTCGGACCCGCGACGCGCGGCGGTCTCGCGCTACGAGGGCGACGGCTCGGGCGAGCGCCTCTTCGCGACCGGCCTGCGCAACGCGGTCGGGCTCGCGTTCCACCCGACGAGCGGCGCGCTCTGGGCGACCGTGAACGAGCGGGACTGGCGCGGTGACGATCTGCCGCCCGACTACGTCACCGAGGTGAAGGAGGGTGGCTTCTACGGCTGGCCCCAGTGCTTCGCGGCGCGCGGCAGCGTCGTCCCTGACCAGGACTTCGGCTCGGGCGGCGAGGCGTGCCGGCGGATGACGCTCCCCACCCTCGAGATCCAGGCGCACTCGGCGCCGCTCGGGCTCGTCTTCTATACGGGCCGGCAGTTCCCGCCGGAGTATCGCGAGAGCCTCTTCGTGGCCTATCACGGCTCGTGGAACCGCTCGGTCCCGACGGGCTACAAGATCGTGCGAGTGCCGTTCAGCGGCGGCCGGCCGAGCGGCCCCGTGGAGGACTTCGCGACCGGGTGGCTGCAGGGGGGCGCCGTGCGCGGGCGGCCGGTGGGACTCCTGGTCGCCGCCGACGGCGCGCTGTTCCTCTCGACCGACGACACGATCTACCGGATCAGCTACCGCGCGCCCTGACCCGCCGGACTCCTCAGTCGGCCTTCGGCCGCACGGCGTCGCCGACGCGGATCACGCCTGCGGTCAGGATCCGCGCGCGCAGACCGCCGCGGTGGAGGAGCCCGGCCATGACGCCCTGCTGGGTGAGTCCCTCCAGGTACTTGCACGGCTCACAGAGCCGGGTGCCGGACAGGAGCACCGGTCCAACCCAGAACTCGCGGTCCACGAGGTGATTCAGCGGCACACCGGAGGTCGCGATGTTGCGGCGGGTCTCGGCGGGCGAGAGCTTGATGCCGAGACGGTGGCCCTCGGCGTTCTGGACGCCGTCGAGGAGGGCGCGCACAGCTTCGACTTCGATGAGGGTGATCTCGCGGCCGCCGTGGCTCGGTTTCGGGGAGTACACGCCCGTGCCGAGGAAGTACCGGTCGCCCTCAAGCCCGCGGCCCGGCACCGCGCGGGCCTCGGCCACGACGTCCATCGGCGCCGAGGCCTTGGGGGACACGTGGATCGAGACGACGCTCCCCTGCCACATGCAGGGGATTCTACTGCTTTTCGCGAACCTGCTTCACCAGCTGCTGGTAGGAGGTGCGCTGGATGATCTTGTCGAACTGGACCCGATAGCTCGCGACGAGGCTGATTCCCTCGATCACCACGTCGTAGGCGCGCCAGCGGTCGCTCCGGCGCAGCATCCGGTACTCGACGGGGATCTCGGTGCCCTGCTTGGTGACGATCCGGGTCTTCACGATGGCCTGGTCGCCGTCGATGGTGTCGCCGAGGAAGGCCACCTTCTCGCCGCTGTAGGTCTCGACCTTGCTGACATAGGCGCGCTCGAGGAGATCACCGAAGAGCCTCATGAACTCCTCGCGCTCACCGGGCGTACGCTCGCGCCAGTGACGCCCGAGGCTGCGCCGGCTGATCTCCTCGACGTCGAGGATGTCGTCCGCGAGGCGGCGCAGCGTCTGCCGCCGCTCCTGGGCGTGCGCGGGCTTCCCGAGCTCCTGGTCGTTGAGGGCCTTCAACACCAGATCGATCTGCGCGAACAGCTGATCGGCGGGCTCACCAGCCCAGGCCTTGGGCGCCAGGACCGCCGCGGTGAGCAACAGGACGGCGAGCGCGACGCCGCGACGCGCGCGCATCAGTTGCGCCCCGTCAGGTTGAGGATCCGGCCCTCGAGCAGGTGGAGCAGCGGCACGTACTCGTCGCTGCCGCACGACGGACACGTGGGCTCGCCGAGCTCGAAGCACTCTTCGCAGGCCACGCAGACGGCGAGAGTCCGGAGCGGAATCGGCACTCGCGAAAGGGATCGAACCACCGTGCTGATCATTGTCGTTGAACCTCCTGACGGAGGTTTAACGCAAGGCCGATACCAATCCGGAAACGTCGTGTAAGCATGTGCTTTAACAACAATTTATGCACCAACTCGGGCGATGGTCTCGAGCGACGCTCGGTTTCTTACCATGCGAATTGGTGAGCCGTTGACCAGCCGCGGGGGACCGGACGAGCCCGACGCGCTCGCGGCCTAGCCCCGGCGTGTGATGACGACGACGCCGCCACGGTCGCTGACGAAGGCGGTGAGGATCCAGCTCACGGCGCTCACGAGCAGGGAGCCGAAGAGCGCCGGCCAGAGACCGTGAACCTCGAACCCCTTCACGAGCTGGGCGGTGAGCCAGAGGCAGAACGCATTCAGCACGAAGAGGAAGAGGCCCAGCGTCAGCAGCGTCACCGGCAGCGTGAGAACGATGAGGATGGGCCGCACGATCGCGTTGACGAGCCCGAGCACGAGGCCGGCGCCGAGCGCGGTCAGGATGCCGCCCACCTCGATCCCCGGCACGACGCTGGCGACGAGATAGATCGCGAACCCGTTGACGAGCACACGGATCAGGAATCCCACGTGGCCCTCCTTCTCGGATAGTATCCTCTCTCAATGCCCGAGCGCTCTCGCACCTCGACGCCGCGGGCCTGAGCCCGTGCGCGTCCTCGAGCTCGTCTACTTCATGGCGCCGGCCTACGTCGCCAACATGGCGCCACCGTTCGTCCGCTACTGGAAGGGCTGGAACCGGCCGATCAGCGCGCGCTGGCTGGGGAGCCACAAGACGGTGCTGGGCTTCGCCGCTGGCGTCGCCGCGGCGGTCCTTGTCGCGTTCGCCCAGTCGCGCGTCGGCTGGGGCGGTGCGATCGCCTCCGACGAGGACTGGCTCGACCTGGGCGCACGCATGGGCGTGGGCGCGATGCTCGGTGACTCGGTCAAGAGCTTCTTCAAGCGCCGCCGCGGCGTCGCCCCGGGCGGCACGTGGATCCCGTTCGATCAGCTCGACTTTGTGCTGGGCGCGCTGCTGCTCGTCGGGCGCCGCGCGGCGCTTTCGGCGAGCGACGTGGCGATCGTGCTCGCGCTGAGCTTCGTCGGCCACATCCTCGTCAACCACATCGGCTACTGGCTCGGCGTCCGCGACGCCAGATGGTAGCCCGCCCGCTCGACGCGGGCCGGCCCGGAGAGGCTGGACGCCGCTGTTATAATTGAAAGGGTGGCGGACGAGCGCCACCCTCGCCCCCCTCGCGGCGAGGAACCGTGAGGAGGGTGGTCATGGAAGGTATCGCATCGGTCCTGCTGTTCACGCTGTCGGTCGCGGCCGGGCCGGCGGTGACGGGCACTGAGGCGCGCAGCTACTCGGGCACGGTCGTGGCCGTGGACGGGCGCGCCGGCGTGCTGGTGGTCGAGGAGGTCGGTCCGTGGCGGACCCGGAGCGGTGCGACGGAGCTCACGCGCCGGACCATTCGGATCACCCAGGAGACCGCGTTCGAGGGAACGCACCGCAAGACGCTCGCGACCGGCGAGATCGCGGGCTTCGTCTCCGAGCCGATCTCCCGTGAGACGCTCAAGCCGGGCGATTTCGTCACCGTGCGCACCCACGCGCGGGGCGAGCGCGCGACCGCCTGGAAGGTCATCCTGACGTCGGTCTCCCGAGGCTAGCGTGGATCCGGCGGTCGAGCGCGCGCTCGGCGCCGCCAAGCGGATGTATCTCACCACCTACTCGCCCACCGGCCGGGCGGGCACCGTGCCGACCTGGTTCATGGTCAAGGACGGCGCGCTCTACTTCACGACGCTCCGCGCGAGCCTCAAGGCGCGCCGGATCCAGGCGACCGGCCGCGTCCGCGTGGCGCTCGGGGCTCGCGACGGCCCGGCGTTCGACGGCCGCGCCGAGTGGGTGGACGAACGGCCCGACCTCGAGCGGACGGTGCTGGCGAACTACCGGCGGAAGTATCCCCTCCTCGTCCCGCTCTTCATGGGGCGCTTCATCCGGAAGCGCCTCGCGAGCCGGGAATCGGTGCTGATCCGGATCGTCCCTACTCCCTGAGCCACACCTTCATGAACGTGTTGTTGTCGTAGCTCGTCAGCGCGGGCTTGTAGTTCATCAGCTTTTTGTCCTTGAAATACCAGCCCTCGACCCACGCGACGGGCACGGACGCCATGGGGCTCGTCAGGATGTGGCGCTGGAGCTCCCAGTAGAGCTGCTTGCGCTTGTCGCGATTGCCTTCGCGGAGCGCGCGCACGGCGAGGTCATCCACCTTGGCGTCCGGGTAGCGCCCGTAGTTGCTCCCGGCCTCGGTGGCGTAGACGACCGAGAAGAGCGACTCGGGATCGGGCGTGTCCATCGCGCGGTCCTGCGCCGCGATCATCGTGAAGTCGCCCTTGCCGAAGACCGCGTAGCCCGCGGCGCTCTCGTAGCTCTTGAGCGTTCCGCGGATCCCGACCTTGCGGAGCTGGGCCAGGACGAGCTGCGCCCGGTCCGTGTAGTTGCCGACGATCCGGATGGCCACCTCGAGGTCGAGCCCGTTCGGATGGTGCTTCTCGACGAGGCGCTTGGCCTCGGCGACGTCCTGGTCCTTGGGCTGCCGGCAGCCAGGGAGCTTCTGGACCTCCTCGAGCGGCAGCGCGAAGTCGCCGACGAGCTTCGGGTCGAGCAGCGCGCAGGGCACGCCGGCGCCCTCGAGCGCCTTGCCCACCAGCTCCTGGCGATCGAGCGCCAGGAACACCGCGCGGCGGAGGTCCGGGTTGTCGAACGGCGGCTTCGTCGAGTTCAGGAAGAGCACCCAGAGGCTGTTCACGGACGCCTGGTAGATGTCGACGTCGTTGCGTGCCCGCCCGAGCTCCTCCGCCTGCGTTTTCCGCATCGGCGGCCACGTGTCCCACAGCATGACCCGCGCCGCCTTCGCGGCGGCGAGCTGCGTCGGCCCTCCGACGAGGATGTACTGGCGCACGCCGTCGAGGTACGGCAGTCCCTTGACGAAGTAGTCGGGGTTCTTCTCCCACTCGATCAGATTGCCGCGCTCGTAGCGCTTGAACTTGAACGGCCCCGTGCCGATCTGGGCCTCGGGCCGGTTCAGGTCGCCGTACTTCTCGAGCACGTGCTTGGCGGCGACGCGACACCAGGCCGAGGCGATGTTGCCGAGGAACGGCGCCGCCGCGAACTTCAGCCTGAACTGGACGGTGCTCGGGTCGACCAGCTCGACGGACGCCACCATCGGCTTGAGGGCGGCGCCGCACTTCGGGCCCTTGAAGTCCGGGTTCAGCATGCGGTCGAAGCTCGTCTTCACGTCGGCCGCGCCGAACGGCTGTCCGTCGTGCCACTTCACGCCCTTCCGGAGATGGAAGGTGTAGGTCTTGCCGTCGGGCGAGACCGTCCAGCGCTCGGCCAGGTCCGGCGCGATCTTCGACGGGTCGTCCGGATCGTAGTGGAGGAGACCGCTCCAGACGCCGGCGGTGGCCTGCTGGACCACGAGCGGCGACTCCGCGTGGACGTCGAGACGTCCCGGGTCGCCGTAGTCGAACCAGGTGAGGATGCCGCCGTACCGGGGCTTGTCCTGCGCGGCGGCCACGGCCGCCGAGACGGCCAGGGCCAGCACGATCGCGAGCATGGAACGAAGGCTGCGAGAGGCTTTCATTGACGCTCCCCTTGGTGGTGTCGTGGCTCGTCGACTCATCCGAGTCCCCCGCGGAGCCGCGGATCGGTGAGGTCCCGGATCGCGTCGCCGAGAAGGTTCAATCCGAAGACCGTGAGGCTGATCGCCAGCCCCGGAAACAGGAACATCCACGGCGCGGGCTCCATCGCCTGCGTCCCCGCCGTGAGCATGGCGCCCCAGGACGGCTCGTCGGGCGGTGACCCCAGGCCCAGGAAGCTCAGCGAGGCCTCCACGACGATCGCGTACGAGATGTTCACGGTGACCAGTACGATATAGGTCGCGAACGTGTTGGGCAAGACGTGCAGCGCGATCACGCGCCATTGCGGGCAGCCCACCGCCCGCGCCGCCTCGATGTACGGGCTCTCGCGGACGCCGAGCGCGACCGACCGGAGCGTCCGCGACGCGGTGGGCGTCAGGAGAATCACGAGCGCGACGATGACGTTGTTGACCGACTGGCCGAGCGCGGCCATGAGCGAGAGCGCAAGGATGATCGGCGGGAGCGCCATCAGCGTGTCCACGATCCGCTGGCTCGCCGTGTCCGCGACGCCGCCCAGGTAGCCGGTGATCACGCCCCAGAGCCAGCCGAGCGTGACGCCGGAGACGACCGAGACGAGCGCGACGTAGAGCGAGAGGCGCGCGCCCCAGATCACGCGCGAGAGCACGTCGCGGCCGAGCTGGTCGGTGCCCAGGGGGAACTCGGCGCTCGGCGGCAAATACGGCGCGAACGCGGCCTCCTTGGGCCCGTGCGGCGCCAGCCGTGGGGCCAGGATCGCGGTCGCGACGAGCGCCAGCACGAGCACCGCGCCGACGGCGCCGAGCGGCTGACGGACGGTGAAGCGGCCGAGGCTCCGCACCACCCCGCGGATCACGCGTACTTGATCCGCGGGTCGAGCCACGCGTACAGGAGATCGACCGCCAGATTGAGCGTCATGAAGACCAGGGCCATGACGAAGACCATCGCCTGGACGGTCGGGTAGTCGCGCTGGCTCACGGCGCTCGCGAGGGCCGAGCCCATCCCCGGCACCGAGAAGATGATCTCGACGATCACGATGCCGCCGAGCAGCCGGCCGCCCCACCAGCCGACGAACGTCACGACGGGCAGGAGCGAGTTCGCGAGCGCGTGGCGGTAGACGACGGCGCGCTCGCCCAGCCCCTTGGCGCGCGCGGTCCGGACATAGTCCTGCCGGATGACCTCGAGGAGCTGCGAGCGCGTCAGCCGCGTGATCGGCGCGCTGATGTAGTACGCCTGCACGAGCGCCGGCCAGATGAGCTGCTTGAGGTTCTCGAGGGGGTTCACCGTGAACGACACGAACTCGAGCGGCGGCAGCCACTGGAAGACGCGCACGAGGCCGTACAGGACGAGGACGCCCGAGAAGAAGATCGGCAGCGAGAGGCCGCTGATCGAGAGCACGCGCACGAGATAGTCGGCCCAGGTGTTCTGCCGCACCGCCGAGACCACGCCGAGCGGAACCGCCCACACCATGGCGAGCAGGATCGTGAGGAACGCCAGCTCGAGCGAGCGCGGCACCCGCTCCTTCAGGATCTCGGCCACGGGACGCTTCTGCATGTACGACTGCCCGAAGTCGCCGCGCAGCGCGCCGCCGAGCCAGTCCAGGTACTGCACGACGACCGGACGGTCGAGCCCGAGCTCGGCGCGAATCTGTCTGATCTGCTTCTGCTGCACGGTGCTCGACTCGCTGCCCGTCTGATAGACGAGGATCTCGGCGATGTCGCCGGGCACGAGCCGCAGCAGCACGAAGATCAGGATGGACGCGCCCAGGAGCGTCGGGACGAAGAGCAGGAGCCGCCGCGTGACGTACCGACCGCCCACGGGCCTAGCGTCCGACGACGTCCCTGGTCTTCAAGGCGCGCTATCTTCCACCACGCAACGGAAGCGCGTCAACGCGCGCCGCGCCACGGCGGCGGTCCCCGGCGCCCCTCTTTTCCACCCGCGGGGGCACGCGCCGGGAGTACGATGCTCCCCATGGTGAGACGGTGAGCCGTCGCGGGCACTACGGCTTCGAGCGCAGACGCCGGCAGGACATTCAGAAGGCCAAGCAGGAGGCGAAGCGGCTCCGCAAGACCGAGCGCGCGGAGTCCGGCGTCTCCGGCCCCGAGATGGGCGAGGCACAGGACGCGAGCGCTCAGCCTGGAGTCTGGGAGTGGTTCTCGCCGAGCCGCGGCCGGACGGTGACGTCCCCGGCCGGCGTGCGGCCCGATCCGGAGCCGCCGGACGACTGGACGCTGCTGACGGACGTCGAGCCGGACGCGCCGAGCGAGTAGCGCGGCGCGCGGGCGCGCCGGCTAGGCCTTGAAGCCGATCTTGTTGTGGGAGCCGTCGCAGAACGGCTTGTTGCTCGAGCCGCCGCACCGGCAGAGCGCGATCGACGGCTTGCCGCCCGTGTCGAGCTTCTTGCCGGAGGCGTCGAACACCTCGCACTCGCCTTCGACCAGGACCGGACCATTGGCACGCACCGAAATCTTGACGGGCATGAGCTCGCTCCTCCTCGGGGATTGGCCAGCGCCCCACAAGATACCATCACCCGGTAGACTGCTCGCGTGAAAGCGCGGGGCGCGATCCTGCTCATCGCCTGCTACGAGCTCGGCCGTCAGCCGCTCGCGGTGGCGTGGCCGGCGGCGTTCCTCGAGCGCGCCGGGTACGCGCCCGCGGTCCTCGACGTCTCCGTCGAGCCGTTCGACGGCGAGAAGGTCGCCCGGGCCCGGCTCGTCGCGATCTCGGTCCCGATGCACACCGCGCTGCGTCTCGGCGCCGGCGTCGCGGCGCGGGTGCGGGCCGCGAACCCGCGCTGCCACATCGCCTTCTACGGTCTCTACGCGACGCTCAACGCGGACCACCTCCTGGCGCAGGGCGCCGACTCCATCCTGTCGGGTGAGGTCGAAGCCGCCCTCGTCGACCTGGCCCGGGCGCTCGAGGGCGCGCACGGCGGAGCCCGTCCTGTCCTCCCGCCCGTGCTGCAGAAGCTCGAGTTCCCGGTGCCCAGTCGCGCCGGGCTTCCGGCCTTGAAGCAGTACGCGCACGTCGAGAAGCACGGCCGGCTCGAGCTGGCGGGCCACGTCGAGGCGAGCCGCGGCTGCCGGCACCTGTGCCGCCATTGCCCCATCCCGCCCGTGTACGGCGGGCGGTTCTTCGTCGTGCCCGAGGCGGTCGTGCTCGCGGACATCCGCCAGCAGGTCGCGGCGGGCGCGACCCACGTCAGCTTCGGGGACCCCGACTTCCTGAACGGGCCGGGCCACGCGCTCCGCGTCGCCCGCGCCCTGCACGCGGAATTCCCGCGGCTCAGCTTCGACTTCACGGCGAAGGTCGAGCACCTGCTCCGCCACCGCGCCCGGCTCCCCGAGCTCGCCCGGCTGGGCTGCATCTTCATCGTGACCGCGGCCGAGTCGCTGAGCGACACCGTCCTGGTACACCTCGCCAAGGGTCACACGCGCGCCGACGTCGCCGCGGCGCTCGAGGTGGTCCGCGAGGCCGGCATCGCGCTCCGGCCGACGTGGGTGCCGCTCACGCCGTGGACGACACTCGAGGACTACCGGGAGCTCCTGGAGTTCGTCGAGCGCCACGAGCTGGTCGACGCGATCGATCCGGTGCAGTACTCGATCCGCCTGCTCGTGCCGCCGGGCTCCCTCCTGCTCGAGAGCGCCGCCATGCGGCCGTTCCTCGGCCCGCTCGTCGAGGGGGCCTTCCACTACCGCTGGACGCATCCGGACCCGCGGCTGGAGCGGCTCGCCGGGGCCGTCGGCGCGCTCATCGCGGAGGCCGCCGACCGCCGCGAGGACCCGGCGCTCACGTTCCAGCGCGTCCGCCGGCTCGCCGACGAGGCCGCCGGGCTCGCGCCGCACCCGATCGCCGCACCCCGGCCGGATCGCGCGCGCCCGCCGCGGCTCACCGAGCCCTGGTTCTGCTGAGCGGAGCCCACAGAGGGCCAGTTGGCCCTGAGCGGACTTTCGGGTACAGTACCCGTGTAAGAGGTGGAGCCATGAGCGACGAACTCAAGCAAAAGGTCCAGGAACTGATCGACACGATGATCAACCCCGCGGTCGCCGGGCACGGCGGCTACGTGGAGCTCATCGACGTCCAGGACAATCGCGTCTACGTCCAGATGGGCGGCGGGTGCCAGGGCTGCGGCGCGGCCGACGTGACGCTGAAGGCGGGGATCGAGCGGCTGATCAAGGAAGAGCTCCCCGAGGTGGCGGAGGTTCTGGACACGACCGATCACGCCTCCGGCGCCAACCCCTACTACACGCCGGGCAAAGCCTAGCCAGAGCGCGTCGTCCCGGGAGGTGCGATGGACCGGGTGCTCCTCCTGCTGCCGACGACGACCTACCGAACCCAGGCGTTCGTCGACGCGGCGCGCGGCCTCGGCGTCGACCTCGTCTGCGCCTCCGAGCGCCCGAGCACCCTCGAGGCGCACGCCCCCGAGCATCTGATCACCCTCGACTTCGACCAGCCCGCGCGCGCGGCGGAGGACGTCGCGCGCTTCGCGAAGAGTCGTCCGATCGGCGCCGTCGTCGGTGTCGACGATCGCACGGCCGAGGCCGCGGCCGCGATCGCCGAGCGGCTCGGGCTCAGGACGAGCACGCAGGCC
Source organism: Methylomirabilia bacterium (assembly GCA_041496385.1). Classification (GTDB taxonomy): domain Bacteria; phylum Methylomirabilota; class Methylomirabilia; order Rokubacteriales; family CSP1-6; genus AR19. Next base: position 81,459 of record JBGQEL010000005.1, read on the forward strand.
GCCGTCCACGCGGCGCGCGACAAGCACGCGATGCGCGAGCGTCTGGCCGCGGCCGGCGTGCCGGTCCCGCGGTTCCGCCTGGTCCGGCTCGCCGACGACCCCGAGCGGCTCGCGCGCGGCGCCGGCTACCCCTGCGTGCTCAAGCCGCTGGCGCTCTCGGCGAGCCGCGGCGTCATCCGCGCCGATGATCCCGCCGGATTCGTCGCCGCCTTCCACCGCATCGCCGCGATCCTGCGCCGTGACGACGTGAGCGCCGAGGGCAAGGCGGCCACGCACCTGCTCGTCGAGGCGTTCGTGCCCGGCATCGAGGTCGCGCTCGAGGGCCTCCTGATGGCGGGCGGGCTCCAGACGCTGGCGCTCTTCGACAAGCCCGATCCGCTCGAGGGCCCCTTCTTCGAGGAGACGATCTACGTGACCCCCTCGCGCCTCCCGCGCGACGTGCAGGCGCGGATCGAGCGGGTCACCCTCGCCGCCTGCGCGGCGCTCGGGCTCACGGAGGGGCCCGTGCACGCCGAGCTCCGCGTGAACGAGGCCGGACCCTGGGTGCTCGAGGTCGCGCCGCGCTCGATCGGCGGCCTCTGCTCGCGCACGCTGCGGTTCGGCACGGGCGTGACGCTCGAGGAGCTGATCCTGCGCCAGGCGCTCGGCTGGAAGATCGCCTCGTTCGACCGCGAGCGCCGCGCCGCGGGGGTCATGATGATCCCGATCCCCCGCGCCGGCCGCCTCGAGACCGTGCGCGGCCAGGATGCGGCGGCGGCCGTCGCGGGCGTCGAGGAGGTCGCGATCACCGCGCACGCCGGTCAGGAGCTGGTGCCGCTGCCGGAGGGCTGGCAGTACCTCGGCTTCATCTTCGCGCGCGCCGGCACGCCGGAGGCGGTCGAGCACGCCCTCCGCGCGGCGCACGCACGCCTCGTCTTCGACATTGCCTGAGCGCCGCCCACGGTCCGACCTGGCGCGCCTGCGCGCCCTCACACGCCTCAACCGCCTCATCACCTCCTCGCTCCAGACGGACGACGTCCTCCGCGAGATCGCGCGCGCGGCCGCCGCGCTGATGGCAAGCGCCTCCGCGTCCTTCGCGCTCGTGGACGAGGGTGCCCGGACGATCGACCTGCGCGCCTGGTCGGACGAGGCCGTGGGCGCCGACTTCCCGCGCCGCCGGCTCGGGTTCGACGACGGCGCGCTGGGCTGGATCGCGACCCACCGCCAGCCGCTCAACGTCCCGGACACGCTCAAGGACGGCCGGTTCTTCGCCACCGACTGGCTCCGCGCGCACGGGTTCACGAGCTACCTCGGCGTCCCCGTCGTCCTCGACGGCGGGCTCCTCGCGATCCTGTCGCTGAACGCCCGCAAGCCCTTTCGGCTCACCTCGGAGGACAGGGACCTGCTCGAGAGCTTCGTCGCCCAGGCGGCGGTCGCGATCCGCAACGCCCGGCTGTACGACGAGGCGTCCGCCGGGCGTCGCGAGGCCGAGGTGATCGCCGACCTCGCGCGTAGCATCAGCGCGTCGCTCGACCTCGACACCGTGCTCCAGCGGCTGGCCGAGAGCGCGCGCGAGCTCACCCGCAGCGACATGGCGCGGATCGCCCTGCGGGACCCGGGCGCGGACACGATGACGATCCGCGCGCGCGCGGGTTCGCGCTACGAGGGCTACCGCGCCTTCCGCGTCGAGCCCGGGAAGGGCTCGGGCGGGCTCGTCATGCAGACCGGGCGCCCGTTCCGGAGCGACGACTACCTCGCCGACCCCCGGATCACCACCGACTACCACCGCATCGCCCAGGCGGAGGGCATGGTGGCCCACCTCGCGGTGCCGATCAGGAGCGCCGACCTGATCGAGGGCCTCCTCTACGTGGACACCCGCGAGCCGCGGCCGTTCAGCGATCGTGACGAAGCCGTCCTGATGCGGCTCGCCGATCACGCCGCGGTCGCGATCCAGAACGCGCGCCTGTTCGCCGAGTCGGCGGCGCGCCGACGGAGCGCCGAGATCCTGGCGCAGCTCGGCCGCGCGCTCGGCGAGACGCTCGACCCGCGGGTCGTCGGGCAGCGCGTGGTGGAGAACGCGCGCCGCCTGCTGCGCGTGCGCGGCACGGTGCTCTACCGGCTCCGGCAGGACGGCGCGCTCGCGGTGATCGCGGCCGCCGGCGAGACGGGGTCCTTCCGCAGCGGCGCGTTCGAGCTGGCGCCGGGGGTCGGCGTGGGCGGCGCCGCCGTGCGCGACCGCCAGCCCTTCGCGACGCGCAACGTGCTCGAGGAGCCGCGGATCACGCTGCCGCCCGACGCCCGCGCCGCGATCGAGCGGGCCGGCCACCGGTCGGCGCTCGCGGTGCCGCTCATCGTGGAGGACCGGGTCATCGGCGCCCTCGCCGCCGGGGACGCGCCGGGCCGGACGTTCTCCCCGGACGAGATCCGGCTGGTGCAGGCGTTCGCGAGCGAGGCGGCGCTCGCGCTCGAGCACGCGCGGCTGTACGAGGAGGCCGAGCGACGGCGGCGCGAGACCGAGTTCACGGCCGAGATCGCGCGGGCGATCAGCGCCTCGCTCGATCTCGACACCGTGCTCCAGCGCATCACCGACGGCGCGAAGGATCTCGTCGGCGGCGACACGGCGATGATCGGGTTCCGGGAGGGCGGCGCGGAGGCCGTCACGGTCCGCTATCGCGTCGGCTCGCGCTACTCGTCGGACCGCGCGCTGTCGATCGAGCCCGGCAAGGGCCTCGGCGGGATGGCCCTCCTGACCGGCCTCCCGTGCCGGACGGACGACTACGCCGCCGATGCGCGCTTCGGCAAGGAGTATCTCGGCGCGATCCGGCGCGACGGCGTCGTCTCGGCGATCGTGGTCCCGATCAGGACGGACGCGCGGGTGGTCGGCGTGCTCTACGTGGCCAACCGCACGCCGCGCCCGTTCACCGACGGGGACGAGACGGTCCTGCTCAGGCTGGCCGACGGCGCCGCGATCGCGATCAAGAACGCCCAGCTCTACGCCCGCGAGCGTGAGAGCGAGCGGCGCGCCCGCAGCCTGTTCGAGAACGCCAACGATCCGGTCGCCACGTTCGCGCTCGACGGCACGATCACGAGCGCGAACCCCGAGATGGCGCGGATCCTCGGCTACGCGCGCGAGGAGCTGATCGGCGAGCACTTCAGCCGGTTCGCGACCCCGGCGACCGTCAGGCTGATGGAGGACCGCGCGCGGCGGGCGCTCGCGGGTGAGAAGGTTCCGCCGACCGTTGAGGTCGACATCCTGCGCCGGGACGGCGTCGTGGTCATCGCCGAGGGGCGCATCAGCGTCATGCGCGACGCGGCCGGCAGGGTCACCGGCTGGCAGGTGATCTACCGCGACATGACCGACCGCGCGCGCGCGGAGCAGGCGCTCCGCGCGAGCGAGGAGCGCTACCGCACGCTCGTCGAGGGCTCGATCCAGGGGGTCATGATCCTGCGCGACTGGCTCACCCTCTTCGCCAACGGGCCGCTCGCCGCGATGCTCGGCTACGCGAGCCAGGAGGAGCTCATCGGCGTCGACGCGCGCCGCTGGATCGCGCCGCACGAGCTGCCGCGCATCGAGCGCTACGGCGCCGCGCGGGAGCGGGGCGAGCCCGCGCCCTCCCACTACGAGTTCCAGGCCGTCCGGCGGGACGGGACGCTGATCTGGGCCGAGGTCCAGCTGTCGCCGATCGTGTGGGACGGCGAGCCCGCGGTCCAGGTCGCGGGGTTCGACGTCACCGAGCGCCGGCGGGCGGAGGAGGCCCTGCGCGAGTCGAGCGAGTTCCAGAAGCAGGTCATCGCCGGCGCGCGCGAGGGCATCGTCGTCTACGACCGCGAGCTGCGCTACGTCGTCTGGAACCCGCTCATGGAGGAGCTCACCGGCGTGCGCGCCGCCGACGTCGTCGGGCGGCACTGCCTCGAGGTCTTCCCCTTTCTCCGCGAGCAGGGCGTCGACGTCCTGCTCGCGCGGGCGCTCGCGGGCGAGACCGTGTCCTCGCCCGACTTCCGCTACACCGTGCCCCAGACCGGCCGGGCGGGCTGGGTCGCGGGCCGCTACGGCCCGCTCCTCGACGCCGACGGGCGGACGATCGGCGTCATCGCGACCGTGCGCGACGTCACCGAGCGTCGCCTGGCCGAGGAGGCGCTCCGGCACAGCGAGGAGCGGCTCCGCCAGGCGCAGAAGATGGAGGCGGTCGGCCGGCTCGCCGGTGGGATCGCGCACGACTTCAACAACCTCCTGACCGTCATCACCGGGCGCGGCGAGCTCCTCCTGCGCCGCCTGCCGGCGGAGGATGCCGCGCGCCGCGACATCGAGCTGATCAAGAAGACCGCCGAGCGCGCCGGGCTGCTGACCAAGCAGCTCCTGGCCTTCAGCCGCAAGCAGATGCTCCAGCCCAAGGTGCTCGACCTGAACGGGATCGTCGCGGGCGTGGCCCAGATGCTCCAGCGGCTCATCGGTGAGGACATCGACCTCGTGACGCTGCTGGACCCGAACCTCGGCGCGGTCCGTGCGGACCCGGCGCAGGTGGAGCAGATCATCCTCAACCTCGCCGTCAACGCGCGCGACGCGATGCCCCAGGGCGGGCGGCTCGTCATCGAGACGACCAACATCGATCTGGACCCGGCGTTCGCCGCCGCCAACCCCGGCATCGCGCCCGGGCCCAGCGTGCTGCTCCAGGTGAGCGACACGGGATCGGGGATGACTCCGGAGGTCCAGGCCCACATCTTCGAGCCGTTCTTCACCACGAAGGAGGTCGGCAAGGGCACCGGGCTCGGCCTGGCGACGGTCTACGGCATCGTCAAGCAGCACGAGGGCTCCATCGCCGTCGAGAGCGCGCCCGGCGAGGGCACGCGGTTCCGGATCTATCTTAGCCAGGTCGACGAGACGCCGGAGCGGATCGAGCCCGGCGCGCCGGCGGGGCGGGCGCCGACGGGCTCGGAGACGGTGCTCCTGGTCGAGGACGAGGACGGCCTCCGCGAGCTCGCGCGCGACATCCTGACGTCCGCCGGCTACAAGGTGCTCGCCGCGTCGGGGGCGGCCGAGGCGCTGGAGGTCGCCCGGCGGCACGGCGGGCCGATCCACCTCCTGCTCACCGACGTCGTGATGCCCCAGATGAGCGGGCGCGACCTCGTCGAGCGGCTCAGCCCCGAGCATCCCGAGATGAAGACGCTCTACATGTCGGGCTACACCGCGGACGCGATCGTGCATCACGGCGTGCTCGATCCCGGCACGATGCTGCTGCCCAAGCCGTTCACGCCCGACGCGCTCACGCGCAAGGTGCGCGAGGTCCTGAGCGCGCCTCAGATGCCCAGGTAGGCCTTCTTCACGAGCTCGCTCCCCAGCAGGTCGCGGCTCGCTCCCTCGAGGACCACGCGTCCGGTCTGCAGCACGTAGCCGCGGGTCGCGAGGCTCAGCGCCGCGGGCACGTTCTGCTCGACCAGCAACATGGCCAGCCCCTCCGCCGCGTGGAGTCGAGCCAGCGCCTCCATGATCGCGTCCACCAGGCGCGGCATGATCCCCAGGCTCGGCTCGTCGAGCATGACGAACCGCGGCCGCGACATGAGCGCGCGGGCGATCGCGAGCGCCTGCCCCTCGCCGCCGCTGAGCGTGCCCGCGCGCTGGCCCGCGCGCGCGCGCAGCATCGGAAAGAGCGCGTAGGTCCGTTCCAGCATCTCGCTCCGGTGGCCCGCGTCCCGGTTGGTGAACGTCCCGAGGGTCAGGTTCTCGGCGACCGTCAGGCGACTGAAGAGCCGGCGCCCCTCGGGCACGAGCGCGACTCCCAGCCCGACGCGATCGGCCGCCTCGAGGTCCGCGACGGATCGGCCGGCGAACCGGATCTCGCCGCCCGCCGGTGGAACCAGCCCCGCGATCGTCTTCAGGAGGGTGCTCTTGCCCGCGCCGTTCGCGCCGATCAGCGCGACGATCTCACCGGGGCGCACGTGCAGCGAGACGCCCTGGAGCGCCAGGACTCCGGCGCCGTACGCGACGTGCAGGTCGCGCACGTCGAGCAGCGCGTCGCCCGGCGGCCCCGGGCGCGGGTCAGTCCCGGCCACGGTAGTGGGCGCCGAGGTAGGCCTTGATCACCTGCTCGTTCCGGACGACCTCGGCGGGCGTGCCCTCCGCGATCTTCTCGCCGTAGTCGAGCACGACCACCCGCCCGGAGAGCGGCATCACGACCTCCATCACGTGCTCGACCACGCAGAGCGTCAGTCCGAGCTCCGCGTGGATCCGGCGGACGAGATCCACGGCGGCCGCGGTCTCGGTGGGCGTGAGCCCCGACATCGCCTCGTCGAGCAGGAGGAGGCGGGGCTCGGTGGCGAGCGCCCGCGCGATCTCCAGCCGCTTCTTGTCCGCGAGCGTCAGGGTCGCGGCCGGCACGTCCTCTCTCGACGCGAGGCCCGTGAAGTCCAGGAGCCGGAGGGCGCGCGCGCGCGCCACGCCGATGCGGTTCGTGTGCGCGAGCGCGCCGCAGACGACGTTCTCGAGCGCCGTCATCCGGCCGAACGTCCGCACGAGCTGCCAGGTCCGCGCCATGCCCAGGCGCGACACACGCTCCGGGCGCGCCCGCGTGATGTCGACGCCGCCGAAGACGATCCGTCCCTCGTCCGGGTGCATGTAGCCCGTGAGGCAGTTGAACAGCGTCGTCTTGCCCGCGCCGTTCGGCCCGATGAGCCCGACGATCTCGCCCGCCTCGAGCGCGAGCGAGACGTCCTTGTTGGCGACGAGGCCGCCGAAGCGCTTCGTGACGCCGTGCAGCTCCAGGAGCGGCGCCATCGCTCAGCCGCGCCGCGCGAGCCGCCGGGTCCAGCGGCCCCACGGCAGCGAGAGGATCCCCGTCGGGCGGAGGGCCGCGATCACGACGATGACGAGGCCGTAGACGATCAGGTCGATGCCCCGGCCCGCCAGCGGCCCCGTCCCCAGCGTCGTGCTCATGATCTGCGAGATCGGGATCAGGATGGCCGCTCCGAGCACCGGACCCCAGAGCCGCCCGATGCCGCCGACGACCGTGGCCATCGTCGGCAGCGTGCTCCAGTTCAGGTCGAGCACCTGATCGGGGAAGACCGCGAGCGCCCAGAACCCGTAGAGCACGCCGCCCGCCGCGAACACGCCGGCGGTGATGCTGCGCGCGCACACCTTGTAGAGGCGGCTGTCGATCCCGATCCCCTCGGCGCCCTCCTGGTCGTCGCGGATCGCGCGGAAGTAGAAACCGAGCTTGCCGCGCTCCACCAGCCGCGCCAGGACGAGGGTGACCGCCAGGAGCGCGAACGCGACATAGTAGTAGCCGAGCGCCTTGGTCCGGCCCGCGAACTGCAGGCTCGCGAGCGCGCCGAGCGCGCCCTGCCCGGTCTGCATCGGGATGAAGAGGCCGCGGCTCCCGTTGATGAACTCCCAGGTGGCGCCGATGGGCTGCGCGATCATCCAGACGGCGACTGTCGAGATCGCGAAGTAGTGGCCGCGGAGCCGCGTCAGCGGATAGGTCACGAGCGCGCAGACGAGCATCGCGACGACGACGCCGGCCAGCATGCCGAGCCAGGGATTGCAGCCGAGGTGCACGAAGAGGATTGCGGCGACGTAGGCGCCGATCGCGAAGGACACCTGCGGCCCGAAGTCGAACTGCCCGGCCCAGCCGCCGATGACGTTCCAGCCGACGCCGAGCATCGCGTTGAGCAGGACGAGGAAGCCGACCGTCTGGAAATACGTGTAGCCGGCGACCTGGAGTGGGATCGGGTAGGCGAGGCCCAGGAGGACGCCGATCACGAGGACGGCCCTCGCCCAGGACCGCCCGCTAGAACCGCCCAAAGAGCCCCTGCGGCCGGAGCAGCCCGATCAGGATGTACGAGGCGAAGACGAACGCGTCCTTGAAGGCGGGCGGCAGGTAGATCGTCGTGACGCTCTGGACCACGCCGACGAGGAGCGCGGCCAGCAGCGTGCCGAGAATCGAGCCGAACCCGCCGAGGGCGACGATCGCATAGGCCAGCACCGTGAACGGGAATCCCACCTGCGGAAAGACCGCGAAGAAGTTGGCGAGGATCGCGCCGGCGACGGCGACGAGGGCGGCGCCGAGGCCCCAGGCGACGGCGAACATCTTCTGGGGCCGGATGCCCACGAGCATCGCGGCCTCGCGGTCCTCCGCCGTGGCCTGGAGCGCCAGTCCGAACTCCGTCCGATCGATCAGGAGGTAGAGCGCCAGGAAGATCACGAGCGCGAGGAGCGCGCCGATCAGGAGTGGGACGCCGACGGTGATGCCCAGGACGTGGAGGTTCGCGCCGCTGAGCCGCGTCAGGAGCGTGTTGGAGAGATACCGGTAGTCGCTCGTGAAGACCGCGACCGCGCCGTTCTGCAGCAGGAAGAGGAGCCCGACGGTCGCGAAGATCTGCGTGAAGGGGTCGCCCCGCTGGACGTGGCGCATCAGGTGCCGGTAGATCAGGACACCCAGCCCATACAGCACGAGCCCCACCGGCACGATCGAGAGGAGCGGATCGAGACCGAAGCCGGCGCTGAGCCCCCAGGCGCCGAACATGCCGAGCATGAGGAACTCGCCGTGGGCGAAGTTGATCATCTCCATCAGGCCCCAGATGATCGTGAGGCCCACGGCCACGAGCGCGTAGAGGAAGCCCATCTCGAGCCCGTTGACGACCGCCTGGAGCAGGAGCGTCACGGCGCCCGGTCAGTTCGCCGGCTTGGGCTTGCCGTCCCGCTCCTGCCAGCTCGGGCTCGGGTGGAGCACCTTGAAGTTCGCCTTCTTCGCGAGGTCCCACGGCCAGATCGTGTGCTTCTCGCCGTCCCAGCCGATCTGCGTGACCACGCCGCTCGCCAGCTCGTTCTGGTGGCTCGCGTCGAACCGCACGCCCTTGTAGTCGATGATGAGCTGCTCGGGGCTCATGTTGGTCTCCATGGCCGCCTTCGCGAGCGCCGCCGGGTCGACGGACTTCGCGCGGTTGATCGTGTCCGCCATCCACAGGAGGCCCGTGATCTCACGCATGGCCAGCTCGCCCATGTTCTGGCCGCGGCTGTACTTCTTGTAGATCTCGTTGATCTTCTTCCAGCTCGGCCGGTCGTGCACGAGGTCGATCGCCGTGGGATCGCGCCCGAGCCAGCCGGCGCCGCCGTTCGTCTTCTTCTGTGCCTCGAGCCAGGTCTGGTCGGAGTACGCCCCGTTGCTGGTCGCGATCATCTTCGGCATGAAGCCCGCGCGCTTGGCGTCCCCCTGGAAGATCGCGGTCTCGGGGGGGTACTGCACGAAGAACAGGACGTCGGGCTTCGCCGCCTGCAGCCGCTGCACCTCCGACGCGAGCGTCGTCGCGCCGGTCTTGGTCGTCAGGTCCAGCACGACCTCGAAGCCCGACTTCGGCGCCAGCTCGGCCGCGATCTTGCGATTGTCCTGGCAGAAGAGGTTGTCGCACGTGAGGAGCGCGACCGTCTTGAGATCGGTGGGCCCGCCCCGCTCACGCCACTCCTTGAGGAACGTGAAGACGCTCGCGACCATGGTCTTGTCGTTGGGCCCCGTGCGCCAGAACCACTTGAACCCCTTCTCGGTCAGGGTCGGCGACGCGCACGGGTGGCACGACATCGGGATGCCGAAGCCCTCGACGACCGGCTGGATGATCGAGGTGTTGCCGCTCGTGCCCTCACCGTTCAGCCAGTGGATCTTGTTCACGGTGATGAGCTGCTCGGCCAGCGTCCGCGCGAGATCCCCGCGGCTCTGGTCGTCCCGGACGACGAGCGTCATCTTCGCGCCGCCGAGTCCGGGAAACCCCTTCCCCGGCCCGAGCGGCACCGTGAGGTCCGGGTAGTCGTTGTTGACGATGTCCTCGACCGTCTGCCCGGCCCAGAGGTACTGCTGGCCGAGGCTCGCGAAGTTCCCGGTGAGGGGCAGGAGCTCCCCGATGAGCACCTCGCGCACGTCCGCCGCGGGCGCGGTCTGGTGGGTAACCGCCGCGATCCACAGGAGACAGGTGAACAGGATCAGGACCCGGGGCAGGCGTCGCATGGGCTCCTCCTCGATTCGACGGGAGATGGTGATCGGCGTCGCGCCGCCTATCCTAGCCCGTCACCGCCCCGGCCGCGAGCCCCTCGTCGAGACGCGACCTCGCTTATACTCCGAGCGCGGCGCCGCGGCGCGGGCACCCACGGCGAGCAGGGAGAGACCGCCATGACGCTCAGCGGCGAGCAGATCGAGAGCCTCTACACCGTGCTCAGGCCCGCGGTTCGCGGCCTCTCCTGAGCCCGGGGGCCGGGCGGCCCGCGCTCGACGCGCGGGCGATGGCCCTCCTGCTCCTTCCGCCGTTCCTCCAGGCCGGATTGCGCTCGGCGGGCGCTGCGCTGCTCGTGTGCGTGTACACCGCCGCGCGCGGCGTCCCGCTCTTCCGGCGCGATGGCTCGCTCGGCTTCGGCCTCGCGATCGCGGCCCTGTTCGCCGCCGAGTTCGTTTTTCTCTACTGGGGGCTCGTCTACACGACGGCCGCGCGCGGCATCCTCTTCCTGTACACGTCGCCCTTCGTGGTCGCGCTCGGCGCCCACTGGTTCCTGCCCGGCGAGCGCCTGCGCGGTCTCCGGATCGCCGGTCTCGGCTGCGCCTTCGCAGGACTGGTCCTCGCCATCGCGGACGGCCTCCGCCTGCCCACCTACCGCGAGCTGCTCGGCGACGGCATGGAGCTTCTCGCGGCCGTGCTCTGGGGCGCGACGACGGTGATCATCAAGGCGAGCCGGCCCTGGGCGCGCTCGCGTACCAGATCGTGATCGTCGCCTTCGCGAGCTACCTCGCGTGGTTCCGGCTGCTCGCGCGCTATCCCGCGGCGCCGCTCGCGGCCTTCTCCTTCTGGACGCCGATCTTCGGCATGCTCGCAGGCGCGCTCTTCCTCGGCGAGGCGGTGACGGGCGCGCTCGCCCTGACCATGGTGCTGGTGGCCGCGGGGATATACCTCGTCAACCGCTCCTGAGGGATCAGCACGATCCGGATATGGTCGGCCCGTGCCGGGTCGAGCCGCGCCAGCGTTGCCCGCGCGATCACGATCACGCGCTCGACCACGGCGGGTCGCTCGAAGGGTACCGCGATCAGCGCCTGCCACCCGCCCTCGCGAACGCGCGTCACGAAGGGCGCGACGATGGCGCCGAGCTCGCGATGGATCGCGTCGGTCACGGCCACCTGGCGAGCCAGGGCGCCCTCGCGGACGCGCCGCGCGCGCCCGGCCAGCACGAATATCAGGACGAGCGTGAGCACGGGGGTGAGCATGACGGCGAGCGAAGCCAGCGCGCTCATGCGCCGGACCCGGGCGACAGCAGCATCACCGCCACGCGCGTCTTCCGTCTCACGCGCCGCACGACGCCGCCGGCGAAGGTCGGGAGGAGCCGGCGGGGCTTCGCCGTCGTCAGCGCGATGAGATCCGCGCCGAAGGCCTCGGCCTCGAGCGGGATCTCCTCGCCGGCATCGCCGAAGCGCACGCGCGTCTCGACGGTTACGCCCTCGAGCCGGGCTTCGACGGTGCGCAGGTAGTCGAGTGCCCGGCCCTCGAGCCGCTCGCTCTCCTGGTCGGCGTACGCGACGACCCGGCCGTCGTCGTTCGTGCGTAGCTCGGGCAGGGGCGCCACGTGAAGGAGCCTGACCGTCGCGCCGCCACGCGCCATCGCGGCGACCAGCGGCAGCACCGCCTCCGTGCGTTCGTGCGTATCGAGGGGTAGCAGGATTCGCTTTGCCATGATCCACCTCCGCCTCGTATGACACCGGGCGGAGGCCGGCGTGAAAGACGCCGGCTCGGTCGTCAGGCGGGGCGCGCGCCGGCGACGCCGAGCATATCGAGCAGGGCGGCGTCGACCTCCGTGGCGGCCTCGTAGATCGCCCAGTGGCCGGCGTCGTCGATCACGCGGAAGTCGAGATCGGGCTGGACCGAGGCGAGGATTCGCCGGCGCGCCTCCACGTCCCCACCCACGAACGCGTCGCGCCCTCCCCAGATGCCGGTGATGCGCGCGTGGATCGCGGGCAGCGCGCGCAGGAGCGCGTCGGACTCGGGAATGGCCCCCGACTTGAAGCGAGTCCGCCGGAGGTTTTCCATCTGGGCGAGGACCGCGAGATCGTCGATCTTCTCGGGGCACGCGATCATGAGGATCGCCAGATTCTCGCGGTGCGCGTGGCGGACCGCGTCGGGCGCCAGGCCCTGGGGGATCCGGACCAGCGGCCGCGTCGGCGCGCGAGGCAGCCCGAAGCCGCCCGCCCCGAAGAGCGCGAGGGTCCGCACGCGGCTCCCGAGTCGTGCGGCCACGAGACCGCCGATGATGCCGCCGAAGGAGAACGCGGCGATGTCGAGCTCCGCCGGCGATGGCACGACGGCGTCGATTCCGGCGGCCACCATGTCGGCCAGCCCGTCGGCCGTATGCGGCTCGGGCGGCGTCTCGGAGTCGCCGAAGCCCGGCATGTCGGGCGCGAGCACTCGGAACCAGGCGGCGAGCGGCAGGATGTTGCGGATCCAGTGGGTCCAGGAGCCGCTCGCGCCGTGGAGCAGCACCAGGGGCCGGCCCCCTCCCCAGCTCCGCCACACCATGGACCCGGCGCCGCACGCGGTGGTTTGACGCGTCGAGAGAGATTCAATCCGCGAGATGGAGACCGCCGGGTCCTCCAGCGCCTCGGTGACCACGTCGGGCGCCGTGCGGATCCGCCGCCTACCCGGCGATCGGGTGGAGGTCCGGCCGGCAGCTCGTGCAGGGCGCGAGCCCCGCCGCCTCCGCGCGCGCGCGCGAGGCGAAGAGCGTGAGCTCGGCCAGCGAACGCTCGGCGAGCGAGCCGCAGGTCGGCACGCAGTACTCCGTGTCTTCCTGCGCGCGGACGTACATTGCGGCGCGCTCGATGCGGAAGTCGTGCTCGCCCCGAAACGTGCGAACACCCTCGACGGCGAGCAGGCGCTGCTTGAGCGTCACCTTGTTGCCGGCGTAGCCGGTCAGCGCGCCGGAGGTGCCGATGATCCGGTGGCACGGGACCACGATCGGCAGCGGGTTCCAGCGCAGCGCCTGCGCGACCGCGCGAACGGCCTCGGGCCGGCCGATCCGCCGCGCGATCCCGGCGTAGGACGCCACGGCGCCATACGGCACGCGCGCCGTCGCCTCCAGCACCGTGCGGTGGAAGGCGCTCCGCGCGAGCCGCCAGTCGAGCGGCCAGCCCAGCTCGGCGCGACGACCCTCGAGGTAGTCGAGCAGCTCGCCGTGGAACCGCTCGATCTCGACACCGTCCCGCTCGATCTCGACGCCGGCCACGTGGCTCAGCCTGGAGGCCGCGACGCTGGTCGCGCTCCCGAGGTACTCGACCAGCGAGATCCCTTCCTCCGACCGCGCGATCAGGATGTGGCCGAGCGGCGAGGGAAAGATCGCGTACGTCACGAGCCGGCGCCGGAGGTCCGCCAGCCGCGCCTGGAGCCCCGCGCGAGCCTCCGGCGCGGGCTCCGTGGTCTCCCGCCCCAGGCTCCGTGTGACGGCGTCGATCGCCTGATACCTCGCGAAGTCGTCGCGGCAGGGCGGGCAGCCGCCGACGTGGTGCTGCACGCGTCGCGCGGAGGCGGCATCCGCCTCGCCCGTCGCGGCCGCGACGAGGTCGGTCTCGATCTCACGGCACACCGAAGGCTTCGGACTCATGTGCGGGACTCCATCAAGTGAATGTCGTGACCGTTCAGGCTCAGGCGGATCTTCTTGAGCGCCTGAAAAACGTGCGCTCGCGCGCTCTCGGCCGAGCAGCCGAGGCTCCGTCCGATCGCGTCGTACTCGAGCTCGTGGACCTTCCTGAGCGTGAACGCGAGCCGCTGCTTGAGCGGCAGCCGCGTGACCACGGAGTCGAGCAACGCGCGCGTCTCGTTGAAGCGCCGCGCCTCTTCGGGCCCGGGGCCG